>CAWAGX010000016.1:0-8949 GCA_963781425.1 uncultured Actinomycetes bacterium
ACGCTCGGCGTCGCCACGCAGGATCTCTACCGATACCTCCTGCGCAAGCACGTCGTTCCCCGCTTCGGCTCAATGGCCATCGGCCGCATCACGGCGAGCGAGGTCCAGGCCTGGTTGGCCGACCTGCATCGCGGCGAGTTGAGCCCGAACACCGTGGCGAGGCGTACCGCTGCCTCAAGGGCGCGATGGACGGCGCCGTCGACGCCGGGCTCATCCGCGATCACCGTGCACGCTGAAGGGCGCCGGCACCGAGCGTCATGCGGAGATGCAGATCGCGACACCCGAGCAGGTCGCCGAGCTCGCGGCAGTGGTGGGCCGCGCTGGGAGGCCCTCGTGTTCGCCGCGGCGTATACCGGGCTGCGGTGGGGCGAGCTCGCCGGGTTGCGACGGAGCGACGTCGATCTCGAGCGCAACGTCGTCACCGTCACGCGCAAGCTGGGCGAGGTCAGCGGTGAGCTCTCGTTCGGTCCGCCGAAGACCGCGGCCGGGAAGCGCACGATCGGCATGCCGTCGTTCGTGGCGCGTTGCCTCGCCGTGCACATCGACCTCTACGCGCTGCCCGGCGCCGACGGCCTCGTGTTCCCGAGTGCGGACGGCCAGCCCATGCGCCGGAGCAACTTCCGGCAGCGGGTGTGGGAACCGGCGACGGCCGGGGTCGGCATGAGCGGATTCCGCTTCCACGACCTGCGTCACACGGCCGCGACACTCGCCGCCCGCGCGGCACGAGCCTCAAGGCGCTCATGGCGCGCATCGGTCACTCGTCGGCCGCCGCCGCGCTCCGGTACCAACACGTGATCGACGGCCAGGACGCGGAGATCGTCCAGTACCTCGAGCGCTTCGGTGATGAACCGCCCGTGCCCTCCCGTGCCCAGGAGGACACGCCCGAGACCGTCCGTGGTGGGCACGCAGTGGGCACGCCCGCCGATCCGGAGAGCGTCACCAACGAACCGCAACCCCGTGACCAGGACTTTCTCGGTGGAGACGATGGGACTCGAACCCACGACCCCCTGCTTGCAAAGCAGGTGCTCTAGCCAACTGAGCTACGTCCCCGATTGAGTTGCTGTGGCCCCGTGGATTCCTGGGCATACCTGGGAAGATTCTGGGGCCGCGGCCAGTCTCGCACAGCGCCTCAACCGCCCAGGCCAGCGTGTCGACACGTGGGCATTGACTTCGATGATGGCGTCAACCAGCTCACCGTGGTGATCGCGCCCGAGGTCGCGGGTGACTGCCTCCGCTGCGGCATCGCGATCAACACCGGACGACGAGCCCGTGTGGGGGCACTGTTGCATTGGCGCAAGAGCGCATTCGGCGGTGAGGGTGCCGGAATGATGGCTCGTCGTTCCCGTCCGATACCCATCGTTCCGAGCTCAGCTTTCAAGGGATTCCGATTCCCACGGCCCGAGTGATCATGCGCGGTCATGCGCTCATGCAGAACATCCGCCGCGGTCTGGAGTTGACCCGCTTTGTTGGACACCTGATCCTGGGCGTTGCCCAGGGGAAGGAGGCCCACGATGGGTCGTCCAGCGAAGTACCCCGAGGAGTTCCGGCGTGAAGCGGTCGCGTTGTTCCGCTCGTCGGATCGTTCTCGGGCCGAGGTCGCGAAGTCGCTCGGGATCAGCGACGGGTCGTTGGCCGCGTGGGTGAGGGCGGCTGAACGTGACGATGCGCCGGGCGCGCTCGACGCGAACGAGCGGGTCGAGCTCGAGCGGTTGCGCAAGGAGAACAAGGATCTGCGGATGGATCGGGAGATCCTGCGCAAAGCAGCCGCGTATTTCGCGCGGGAGACGAACAGGTGAGCCGCAGGTTCGTCTCCGAGCACGTCGACCAGTTCCCGGTCCAGCGGCTCTGTGCGCTCGTCGAGGTCGCTCGTTCGAGTTTCTACGAGTGGGCCAGCCGGCCGCTCTCGGACCACGCCCTCGAGGATGCGTGGCTCGCGAACGAGATCCACGACATTCATGTCGCGTCGCGCTGCACCTACGGGTCACCGCGAGTCCACGGACAGCTCCGGAACCGGGGTCGGCGTCATGGCCGCAAGCGGGTCGCCAGAATCATGGCCGAGTGCGGCCTGGTCGGCGTGCACGGCCGCAAGCACTGGCGTCGCGGCAAGGCCGACACCGCGCCGGCGGGTGACCTGTTGGAGCGCGACTTCACCGCCGAGCGCTCCAACCAGCGGTGGGTCGCCGACATCACCGAGTTCGCCTGCCTCGACGGCAAGCTGTTCCTCGCCGGCATCAAGGACCTCTGCGACCAAGGTCTGCCCGGCTGGTCGATGGGTGAACGCCAGACCACCGACCTCGTCGTGAACGCCCTCGTGATGGCCCTCGCTCGGCGCGTGCCCGAAGGTGACCTCCTGCACCACGCGGATCACGGCAGCCAATACACGTCGCTCGAGTTCACGAACCGGCTCGCCGACTGGAACGTCACCGCGTCCTACGGGACGGTCGGTGACTGCATCGATAACGCCGCGATGGAATCGACCTGGGCGACAATCAAGAAGGAGATCCGCCACATCTGGGGGCCGTGGGAGCAGCTCACCCGTTCACAGCTCCGCACGATCCTGTTCGAATACATCGAGGTCTTCTACAACCGCCAGCGTCACCAGGCGAGACTCGATCACCGCACCCCCGCCGAGGCCTACGCTCCCGCGAAGGCAGCGTGAATCACAGAAACCCGTGTCCAAGATCGCGGGTCAACTCCAGTCACTACGAACTCGGCGTCGACGCGCACCACCATCGGCGCGTCGAGCACGCGTTCACCGAACTCGCCCGCACGATCTGAACCCGAAGCGGCACGACAGCGCGATCCCACGCGGCCTGATCTGAATCACCGCAACAGCGCCGTGCTTGCTGTTCGGAACCGTGCTCACGATCGCGATCGCGGGGCCGGCGGGATGGCTCGCGGCCCTCGGTATCTGCGCGGGCCTCGGCGCGGGCGTGGTGGCCGTCTCGCTCGACCTGATCCAACGCCCGAAGAGCAGCGCATAAGCGAGCAGCGCAGCTCGTTCAGCCGTCGACCGCGAACAGCAGGCCCGAGGCTCCCGCTCGAAGGTGACTTCGCACGACGGGCACCGATACCGGACGGGAGCGCTGTCCATCTCGCGCTCATGGTGAATCTCGGTCATGGCGGCGCCGCGGTCTCAAACGGGGCCACTCCGCGCGAGTGATCATGCGCGGCCACGCGCTCATGCAGAACCTCCGGCGCGACCACTACGAACTCGGGTGCGACGCGCGACCCCATCGTCGCGTCGCGGCCGTATTCGCGGAACTCGCGCTGGACAATCTGAGCGAGAAACCGGACGGGACACGGTCCCGCGCGGACCCATCCAGCTCAACGCAACAGTGCCGAACGGCGAAATGTCATCCCGCCATGTTCACCGCGGACCCGTGGTTGACGTCCCTGGGAGTGGTGTAACTGGCGGGGTCCACCGTTGAGGTGGGCCACCGCGTGATCCTCAGCGTGATCCGACCAAGGCTCACGCAAAGGAGACACGACGGTGGCCCTCTTCCAGTCTGACCTTACCGATTTGCTCGACGCGATCCGCGCTGGTGGCGATGTGGACGTGATCCGTTCGAGCGTGGAGATGGTGCTCCAGGCGCTCATCGACGCCGAGGCGACGGAGGTGATCGGCGCCGGCTTGCACGAGCGGACCGACACCCGCACGAACCAACGCAACGGTGCTCGGGCGCGGCTGTTGTCGACGAAAGCGGGTGACGTGGAGCTGCGGATCCCGAAGCTGCGCCGCGGGTCGTTCTTCCCCTCGGTGCTCGAGCGGCGCCGGCGGATCGACCGGGCCCTGTTCGCGGTGGTGATGGAGGCCTACGTGCATGGCGTGTCGACCCGTAAGGTCGATGACCTTGTCGCTGCGTTGGGCCTCGAGGCGGGGATCTCCAAGTCGGAGGTGAGCCGCATCTGCGGTGAGCTCGACTCGAGCTTGGAGGCGTTCCGGACCCGCCCGCTGGGCCATGTCGAGTTCCCGTATGTGTTCTGCGACGCCACCTACGTCAAGGCCCGCAGCAATGGGAGGGTCGTGTCGAAGGCGATCGTCATCGCGACCGGGGTCGCTCGCAGCGGCGATCGGGAGGTGTTGGGCTGCGAAGTCGGCGACTCCGAAGATGGGGCGTTCTGGACCGCGTTCCTGCGTTCCCTGCGCGCCCGTGGGTTGGCGGGCGTGCAGCTCGTGATCTCCGACGCGCATCAGGGCCTCGTCGGCGCGATCGAAGCGGTGTTCCTCGGCGCGGCGTGGCAACGATGCCGCGTCCATTTCATGCGCAACGTCTTGTCCCGGGTGCCGAAAGCGAACGGTGAGATGGTCGCCGCCGCGATCCGCACGATCTTCTCCCAGCCTGACGCCGCTCATGTGCACGCCCAGTTCGACGAGATCACCCTCATGCTCGGCCGGCAGTTCCCAGCCGTCGCCGCCATGCTCACCGACGCGCGCGTTGAGCTCCTCGCGTTCACGGGCTTCCCGACCGCGCACTGGCGCAAGGTTTGGTCAACGAACCCGCTCGAACGTCTGAACAAGGAAGTGAAACGCCGCACCGACGTCGTTGGGATCTTCCCCAACGACGCGGCCGTCGTGCGCCTCACCACCGCGGTGATCGCCGAACAACACGACGAATGGGCCGTGACCGACCGCCGCTACCTCTCCGAAGCCTCCATGAACAAGCTCTACGTGCCCGTCAGCGACGAGCAGCCATTGCCGAAGGAGGTCACACCCGCCAAGATCGCATCCTGACAACCCGACCCACCGCGCTGAGCATCACGCGCACGCCGTCGAGTTACACCACACCGCGGGGCACGACCGACCCGTGCCTCCGCCAAATGCAACCAAATGCAACAGCGCCCGCCCGGGTCAAGTTCCCCCGGTGTTTGCCGATGAGAGCGAGAAGCTTTCCCACGCGAAGTTTCGTGTGGATTGGGGGAACCGATGTTCTGTACCGACTGCGGAGCCCGTTTGGGCGATGGCGCACGGTTCTGCCCGGACTGTGGATCAGCGCTGAGTCGGCCTGAATCAAGGCCCGCTGGTGCGCCAAGCTCGCCTGACGACGCGCTTCGCCCCTCGGACGGAAATCCGACACAGCCTTCGCCGGTTGTCGCAGGAACGAGCGCTGCTGGCGGTTCTGCGAGGTCCCGCACCGGTCTGATCATCGCGGCATGTGCAGGACTCGTCGTGGTCGTGGTTGCGGTGGCGGCCATTGTGCTTGTGGGCCGGGGCGGCGATCAGACGGGTACGGCTCGCGCCAAGGCTGCGCCCGTTGCGAGTTCTACGACTTCGCCGGCGCAGCGGGCGCGGGCCGCGCAACTGGCCGTCGCACAAGCCCAGTACAAGGCGTTCATCGGGAGCATGGAGACACTGCTTTCGCAGTCCTCGACTGGTCGCGGGGATCTCGGCACGGTGATCTCTCAAGTTGCGAATGGCTGCGTGATCACTCCCGCGAATGCCTCATTGCAGATTCGTGCCGTTGTCGATAATCGCACGAGCGTGTTGAATCAGCTCGCCGGTCTCGCGGTCCCAGCGGGGAACGCTGACGCGGCGAATCTGAAGTCCCTGTTGCAGACGGCGCTTCAGAACTCGATCACGGCCGACACGTATTACAAGGAATGGATGGACGGCATGACGACCGACTACGGGTCGTACGGCAACTATTACTGGTGCCCGAACCACGCGCCGACTGACATGTACCCGGCCTACGGGCAAGCGACGGCGACGGATGGGCTTTCGAGCACGGCGAAGGGGAAGTTTGTCGCCGCCTTCAATCCGGTTGCCCAGCAATTCGGGCTCGGGACGTGGGAAGCGGGCCAGTTCTGACCGGCCTCACGCCCGCCGCGGCATGACGCGGACTGGCAGGTCTCGATCGTCTGTCCTCTCTGGCAACGCGTGGTACGCGATCGTGGCGGTCGCGGCCCTTGTGATGATCGCCGCGCTCGTCTTCTTGATGCGTGGCGATGGAAGGTCGAAGCACTCGACGAAGGCGAGTTCAGCTTCCGCACGGCGTACGGGGCGTCCAACACTTCCAACGACGGTCGCGCCGAAGTCCGCAGCCGCGACGGTTTCAACGACAACCTCGGTGCCAACGACGACGTCAACCACGGATCCGTTGCGCGGCGGGCTCGCCGGAAGGACGATCGTCATTGATCCGGGTCACAATGGTGGCAACGCGGCCGCTTCGTCTTTCATCGCACGGCCGATTTGGATCGGCACGCAGTACCGAGCGTGCGACACGACCGGTACCCAAACATCAGACGGCTATCCGGAGCACGCATACACGCTCGACGTTGCGCAACGACTGCGCGCGTTGCTCACGGCGGCTGGAGCGACCGTCGTGATGACACGAGATACCGACACCGGAGTCGGTCCGTGTATCGACCAGCGCGCATATATCGGCAACCGAGCGCACGCGGAGGTCGCCATCTCCATCCATGCGGACGGCGGCCCACCATCTGGACGAGGATTCCACGTCAACATGCCCGCAAATATCCCCGGTTACACCAACGACATCTACACTGCCTCCGCGATACTCGGCCGCGACCTGCGCGACACCTTCGAGGCGGGCACTGGATTGCCGCCGTCGAACTACATCGGCTCGGACGGACTCGTCGAGCGACGCGACTTCGGTGGGCTCAACCTGTCGGACGTGCCAAAAGTCTTGATGGAAACGGCGAACATGCGCAACGCGACCGAGGCCGCACTCCTCGAGAACCCGACGTTTCGCCAGCGAATCGCCGTTGCGCTCGAAGCAGGTCTTGCCCGATACGTCTCTGGAACCTAATCACTCGGATTGGAGTTGACGAGGGTTGTCCCGGGGGGCGCTGTTGCGTTGACGCGGATCGGGTCGACGGGTTCGAGCTGCCGTCCCGATCCGGGTTTAGATCGTGCGGGCGAGCTCGCTGAACGCGGTTTCGATCCGTCGATGAGGACGATCGTCAACGCCCAGGTCGTAATGGCCGCATCGGATGTTCTGCATCAGCGCGTGACCGCGCATGATCACCCGCGCGGAGTGGTCGCGTTTCAGCCGCGCATCGGACGGAGCCGGGACTTCAGTCGGCCATGGTCGCACTCGACGCGGTTGTTCGCGTACTGCTCAGTGTTGTGAAACGCGGCAGGCATGAGCCCTTCGATCGCAGCTCGGAACGCCGGGGCCCGGTCCGTCACGACCTCGACCGGTTCGCCATGCGCGCGGCAACGTCCGGGTGAAGAACCGGCGGGCCGCCCGGAAATCGCGTCGTGCGGAGACGTAGACGTCGATGATCTGGCCGTATTGGTCGACGGCCCGGTAGACGTAACGCCATTTGCCGGCGACCTTCACGTAGGTCTCGTCCACAAACCAGCGGTCGCCGACGGCACGGCGGCATGGCCCGGCGGCATCCGCGAGTGGCGTGAACCGCTGCACCCACCGGTAGATGGTCACGTGATCGACCTCGATCCCACGCCCGGTGAGCAGTTCTTCGACGTCGCGATATGACAGGCCATACGGCAGATACCAAGCGCAGGGCGAGGACGATGATCTCGGGCGGGAACCGGACGCCCTTGAACGCCAAGCTCGGAACTACCGGAATCGGACGGGAACGGTGAGGCCTCATCCCGGCACCCTTCACCGCCCGGCGCGACCTTGCGCCAATACAACAGTGCCAGCCGATCACGTCCGACATGTTCACGCCCATCTTCACCCGACCGGACGTGTTCTAGAGCGCGAAGGTGCGCGCGTTCCGGAGCGGGCCGAGGACGAACGGGTTCCGATGCTCAAGTCACAGCACACTTGATCCGACTACCTGGAGCGTGAGGACATGATCAGGCCCATGACCGCCCCCCAGCGCACCCGAGGTTCCACACCCTCTTCCTCTGCTTCGGCCCTGCTGGCAGCACCGGTAGTGGCCCTGCTGGCCTGTCTGTCCTTTCTGGTAATCGCTACCCCCCGCTCACGCTGACGGCCCCACCTACGACGGTACCCCGTCCTCTTCGGGAGGGTTCACGACGACGCCGCCACCCGCCACCTCGCCACCGGGCTGGACGCCCCCGCCCATCTGTGCTGGCAACTACCCCTGTGACACTGGACAGCACGTTCCCGACACTGTCATTACTTCTGGCTCTCCTAATGGCTCTACTTCTGGCTCTGGCCACTCGTCCTCCGGCTCTGCAACCTCGCTTTCGGGCACGTCAACAGCTCCAGCTCCGGCTGCCGCACCGGCCAGTCCCCTCGTTGCCCCAAGCCCGGGTATCGCTTCGACACCATCTTCTTCCACAACACCTCCCCGCCCGCTCAAGCCAGCATCAGCCCATGATGAGCAGACGTTGGCCCCCAAGTCCTCGTCGGTGAGCGCTTCTTCGAACACGGCCCTCAGGCTGGTGGCGATCGCACTGATCGTGGTCGCACTAGTCAGCGCCCTCTCCCAGCTCCTCGTCCGTCAGCGCAAGCGCCACGCCGCCGCGTCCAGCTCGATCTGACGCCACCTGTCTTCGACGGACTCCCTGTCGTCTTCCCCGCTAGATGACAGCCTTGCAAAGCAGGTGCTCTAGCCAGCTGAGCTACGTCCCCGCGGGGTGACTCGGGACCCATCGTACGGGGTGGCGGCGCGACCGGAGCCGTCGGAACGTTCGACAGGTGCTCGTCCCATCGCCCCGCCCGTGGGACGCCGGACGCCCCGCGAATCGCGGGCAAACGTGCCGGTTCCGCTTCGGTCCGGGCACCGGGGCGCCGAAGACAAGGCGTGCAGACGCCGACCCCCGCCCCCGTCGCGCCCGATCTCGGGCTCGAGGCCGCGACCCGGCTCGCCGGCGACGTCCGGCTCCGAGTCGAAGCCGTCCTCCGGGGCAAGCCCGAACCCGTCACCCTGGCGCTCGTCGCGCTGCTCTCGGGGGGCCACCTCCTCGTCGAGGACGTGCCCGGCGTCGGCAAGACCCTGCTCGCCAAGGCACTGGCCCGCAGCATCGGCGGTGTGTTCCACCGCGTC
>CAWAGX010000017.1:0-16686 GCA_963781425.1 uncultured Actinomycetes bacterium
CGCCGGTTCGAATCCAGTCGCCCCGACCATTTCTCAGGTCCATTCTGGGCACATGGGTGACGGTTTATTCCGAGCACATGGGTAACAGTTTCGGACCAAACGGGTTTTCGATCGGCTCAGACGACAGGTCTCGCTGTCGAAATACCCCAAATCGTACTGCATGAAGGTGACGAGCCAGATGTGCTCGTTTACCTGCGTCACGCCGACGTTCTGTCCTGCCAGGGCGTGACAGAGGTTGATCTTCCGCCCGTGGAAGCAGAGCCGGCCGCAATGCGTCACCGTGAGGGTCGCGTCGTGGAACGGGTAGTTCAGCTCGTCGAGGCCGCGATAGACGCGCGATGAGCGGGTATAGAGGTCGGCCGGGACCCTCATCCCGATCGCCTGGTGCGGCCGGTCGTCGTTGTACTGCGCGAGGAACGCGTCGAAGCGCGCCTGTTGCTGGAGCATGTTCGCCGCCACGGGTTTGGTGGCTTCCTTCTTCAACGTGAGATGCATGCGCTCGTGCCGGCCATTCTGTTGGGGATGGCCCGGTTGAATGCGCTCGATCTGAATCCCGAGGCGGAGCCACCACACTGACAGCTGGCTGAGCCGGTACAGCGCGGTGGGCGCGGCGAAGGGGACGCCGTTGTCGGTGCGAATCGCGTGCGGCAACCCAAAATCTTTGAACGCGCGCTCGAAGACCGTGAAGGCGTAGGTGGCCTTGGTCGTGGAGAGCGCGTCGCAGGCGAGCAGGTACCGACTCGCGAAGTCGGTGATGGTCAGCGGATAACAGTACCGCCGATTGCCGAGCATGAACTCGCCCTTGTAGTCGGCGCACCACAGCGCGTTGGGCTCGGTCGGGCGGGACAGGCATGTCCCGGGCGCGCCCGATCGTCGGCGGCGCCGGCGGTGCACCAGGCCGTGGCGGTCGAGCACGGCGTGGACGGTGCTAATCGCCGGCAGGTGAGGGCCGGTGATTTGTTGCCGGAGCTTCTCCCGGATCTTCGGGGCGCCCCAGCCGGGATACTCCCGCTTCAGCCGCACGATGACGGCTTCGACGGGGGCCGGCAGCCGGTTCGCTTGGCGATACGGGCGCCGGCTCCGGTCGTTGAAGGCCATGAGCCCGCAGTCCTTGTAGCGGTCGTAGATCTTGTAGCCCGTCTTACGCGAGATCCCGAACTCCGCGCAGAGCGGGGCCATCTTCTCGCCCTCGAGCAGGCGGGCGACAAACCGGAGACGCTCGTCCATGACGTGACACTCCTTCCAAGGCATGCCCCCTCCTCTGAAGGGGCAAAAGTGTCACCCATGTGTCCGGAATACCGTGTTACCTATGTCTCAGGAAGGACACGAAAATCCTCACAACACTCAGAAAGTACGCGAGTTAGCTGAACCCTCAGCGGGTACTCGCAATCTGCCCCGCGTCGCCGCTAATCGCCGGTTTTTGCACCGCAGTGGGTACAAAAGTGGTTACAGCGAAACCACGCCTAAGTGATGCAAATCATGGTGGTTGTTGGAAAGCAGCCGCCAAGAGTGGTTACAGACGGCAAGGAGCGGGCGCAAGCGGCGATGTCGCGAGAAGGGTTCGCCGCCGGGGAGGACGGTCTCGTGCTTGACGATCCGCGCTCCGACGATAGCCGAGATCGAGCCGAGGATCCGCGCGACATCGACGCTCGCGATCGAGAGCCGTCGGATCCCCGCGACGTGTTTATGCGGAACCTCGACCTGCCGCGCGGGCACGAACGCGACCGCGTCCACGATCGCGACCGCGACCGCGAGTACACGCTCCGCGAGTCGAGACGCGCACGCTGTCCACCGTCGGCGCGTTTCGCGTTGTGTCGTCGCGAGACCTTCGCGATCACGACGGGCGCCCACCTGATCCGCAGTCGGGCGATCTCCGACACCTACGCGAGCAGGGGCTCGTCCGGACGATTCCAATGGAAGGCCGCAAGGAGGTCGCGGTCGTCCTGACCGAGCGCGGTCGACACGTCCTCGAATCGCATCGACACGACCGGGATCGCGACCACAAGCAGGAGTTCTACGCCGACCTCAAGAAGCCGCGCGAGATGGAGCACGACGCGCAGATCTACAGCGCGTACCTGCGCGAAGCCGAGCGGCTCGAGGAGCGCGGCGCGCGCATCGAGCGGGTTATCCTGGACTACGAGCTCAAGCGTGACTACCAGCAGTGGTTGCACGAGCGCGATAACGGCGATGGCCGGCCCAATCGCGACGAGGACGAGATTCGCGACTGGGCGTACCAGCACGATCTGCCGTACTTCGATGAGCAGGTGCACTTCCCCGATCTGCGCATCGAGTACAGGGACGTTGAAGGGCGCTATGACCACGACGATGTCGAGGTGATGACCGTCCACTACCGGGGCGGACGCGCGGCCGCGGCAGCGCGGTCGGGGTTCCGTTGTCACGGAGGATTCGAGCGCCCGGACGGGCGGCCGTTCATCCGATCCGGATCTGGACGAGGAGTTCGTCTGATGCGGTTCGAAGAGCGTGTCCGAGCGGTTGCCGAGTTCGGCTTCACAGAGCGTCAAGCACGCTTCCTGGTCACCGTGATGCTGCACTCGGGCGTCTGCATGATTCGCCAGTACGCGACCTTCGCGGGCATCGTCGAAGGCCAGAAGACGCGGAAGTTTTTCGCCAAGCTCGTGCGGCTCCGCTACGCGTCCGCCTACCGATGCCGTCACAACCGAGGGCGCGTCTACCAAGTACGTCACAAGGCGCTGTATCGCGCGATTGGCCAGACCGACAGCCGGCATCGCCGCCCGCTCTCGCCGGCGCGCGTCGTCGAGCGCCTGATGCTGCTCGACGCGCTGGTCGCGGACCGTGACTTCGTCTGGCTTGCGACCGACGAGGACAAGACGACGCATCTCGGCGCGCTCGCGTCGTTTCCCGACGGCGCATTGGCTGCTGCCGGGCTCGGCACATCGGCGTCGCGGTTCAGCGAGAAGTTCCCCATCGGCATCGACCTGAAGGGCTGCGTCGTGCTCCTGTATCTGGGCGCCAACGATGACATCCGACCGTTCCGTCTGTTCGTCCAGCGGCACTTCGAGTTGCTGCGGAGCTTGCCCGCGTGGACGCTTCGGATTGTCGTTCCTCCCAAGCCGCACGGCCTCGACGAGCCGTACCTGAAGATCGCGCACGAGGAGCTCACCAACCCGGTTGACCCACGCATTCTGCGGGACCTCCGCTGGTACTTCAGCGAGCGTCGAAAGCTCGGGGCCAAGGGCTACGAGACGCCTGACCAGGAGGAGTTCGATTACGCCGAAGAGGCGTTCAAGACGGCGCGATTCGAGCTGCTCTACCGGCGCTGGCTGACCGACGGGGACCGTGTCTTCGACCTCGTCTCAACCGGTTTGAAGGACGCGGTCGAGCGCGACGCCGGCCGAATCGAATCCGTCGTTCTCCTGCGTGACTTCCGTCTTGTCTCTCCCCTGGTTGGCTCGACAGTTCGTCGTCTGAGGGGGGCCGAGAAAGGTGAAGAGACCCTTGCAGCTCCTCGGCCCCCCGCCTCTGTCAGCCCCATCGACTCGAGCCGTGTCAGCGCGCGCGTCTGACGCGGCGCATCTCAGCCTGAAAAGCGATTGCACAAGCGCGATTTGCGGTCAGCAGCGCAGGTCGAGCACTGCCGATGAGGGGCGGCGTTTTGTGCCGCCCCGGCAGACGCGGGACGTCGAATGGGGACACCGATCGGGGCGTGAACGACCCCAGTGTGGGTTCGCGGTGCGGTGCAGCCAGCTGCCCCGGGTCGTTCACGCCCCGACTGTCCGCGTCGCAGTCGTCCCGCGAATGAGTCAGTTGTGAATCGGTCAGCAGGCACCCGTCGGACCTTCTGCCCTGCGTGCACGCAGGATCGCATCCTGCCTCACGGCAGGGTGCACGCACCGGACGCGCGTGCGTCAACGCTGGTGGCCCGGCTGCGTTCACGGTGACAGCCTCCCTGGCCGCACGATCGATGACTCTCAGCACGTGCGGGTGGCTGACCCGTCCGTCGTCGTCCTGCCGTCGCGCCCGTCGACCGCGGAAGGCGCATACCCACCAGCTCTGAGTTACGCTGTCGACGGGAGAGGCCCTCGACATTGGCGTCGGCGAGATCGCGGGCCACGAGCGCTCGCATGTCATCGAGCTCTTTTTTCGACGTCCGATGATGCTGAGCGTCCTTGCCGGCCAACAATTTCGTCCAGGTCACGCTGGCTTCCTCGTACGAATTCCTTTGGGCCGCGCAACACCTCCGTTAGGAAGTGGTCCTTGGCGGCTGCCTTCTTCCGAAATTCTCGCACTGAATAATTGGTGACGTTGATCTCGCGTCCGATCTGGCTTTCGGCCTTGCGGAGCGCGGGCGCGAGGTCAGCCAAACCGACGTCGCCAATTATCATGAGATCGACGTCGCTGAGCGCGTGTTCTTCAGTCCGGGCAATGGAACCATAGACGAACGCGCAGTCGATTCGCGACCGAAACGGCTCTAACGTCTGCTGCAACGTTGGCAACAGCCCGGCTGTCTTCTCAATCAAGCCCCGGAGTTCGGGGAACAGCGGCGACCGCGTTTCCGCCTTGAAGTACGTCCTCGTCCCGTCGCGACGCTGTTGCAGAATACCACCCGCTACGAGCGCCTTGAGCTCACGCTGGAGGCTCGAAGGCGTGGTCTGGAGGTAGCCCGCCAGTTCGGACAGGTACCACCACTTGTCCGGGCGGGTCAGCGTTGCGGCCAGCAACTCCCCGCGCACCGTCGGAAACAGCGTGGCAAGCATACGAGCCTTACGCATTGTGCGTAATATATTACGCATAATGCGTAGCCTCGTCAAATAACCGCTTGGGTCCAATGGCTCGATTGGCAAGGCCGCATCTTCGTGGAGCGTGTCGCCCAACGAAGGAAGCGCCAAGCGCCAGCGTTGCGACCTGTGCGGCAGTTTAACCATATATTTACTTGCAGTCATTTTTATTGACACACCGCAAATGTTGGAGTACCTTACACGCTGAGCTGCCAGAGACCTGGCAGACCAGCTCTTTGAAAACCAATCGGAACTCCGGCGAGCGCACGGACGGAATCTCGCGTGCCGACTTGATGATCAGAATCTTCTGGTCATCCCGGTCGAGCGAATTCGCTCGATCGCCTTCGTTCTCCCCCTGTGCAGTGAGCGGCGTGGCGTGAGTGCGTGGCTGACCACTTCAAGGAGCGAGCGCGAGTTCGTCTGCCTTTCGGGCAGACGCAGACTAGGCTCATGGTCGCGGCCCTTCCTCTACGTGCGGGAACTAGCTGTGCGCGAGGGCATTCCCGCCCACGACGGAGGATAACTCTATGGTTCGGTGGAAAGAGCTGAACGAGGCGATCGCGGTGCTCAAGCGATTGCTGAGCTCAGAAGGGTCGCGGCTCGTTCACGATGAGCGGCTGCGGAAGGCGGTGCGGAAGCTCGAGGCGATACAAAAAGGAGGAAAGATCGCCCGCAAGGAAGACCTGGCAGTGATCGTCAACGTGATCTGCGAGGTGCTCTGCGAAGAGGTGAAGCGCGCGTCTCAGGAGCGACAGTGAGCAAGTGGGCCTAGTAACTGCTACAAGAATTTGAGGACGATGAGATACGGTCGAGCAATCAAGCTGGCGCGAACGGCATACGGTCTGACTCAGGCGCAGCTCGCGGAGCGCCTCAGCGTCGGCGCGAGCCATCTGTCACTGATCGAAGCCGAACGGCGGAAGCCGAGCCTTGAAGTCCTTGAGGAGATCGCGAACGCGCTGGGCGTCCCCGTGCATCTTCTGACGTTGCTTGCGTCGAACGCGTACGAGATCGACGACCCGAAGAACGCGGAACAGATCGCGGAAATCGCACGGACTCTACTACGCCTGCTCGTGTCGGCCGACAAACAACCGACGTTGCCGATCAGAAAGAAGAAGTCCGCGTGAGCGAATGGCAGTCGGTGAAGAGCTTCGCCCGCGCGCTCGGACTGGACGCGGAGCTCTTGATCCAGCTGGCCGGTGGTCCCACGTCGCACTACAAGCCATTCATCCTGAAGCGCGGAACGAAGCAACGCGTGATCGACAATCCTGATCGAGCTCTGAAATACGTTCAGCGGCACATCCGAAAACGGCTTCTCTGTGTCCTCGATCTGCCGGACCACGTCCACGGTTGCGTGCGCGGGCGATCGCCACTGTCGAATGCCGCGGTCCACAACGGGCAGCCGAACGTCGCGTCCATCGACATCAAGGACTTCTACCCGAGCGTCACGGCACAAACGATCTTCATGCTGTGGCGCAGCCTCGGCTTCGGGGTCAAGATCGCAGACCTCCTGACGAAGCTGACGACGTTTGACGGTCACCTGCCGCAGGGCGCGCCGACGAGCGACGCGCTCGCCAACCACACTCTCGACCGTGTCGACGGACAACTGCGCGTGATCGCGAACGCGCTCGGCCTTGTCGTTTCACGATACCTGGACAACATCGATCTCTCGGGCCTGCGAACCCGCGAAGCTATCCCGATGGTGATCGCGGCGATTCGCGACGAGGGATTCGCGGTTCGGCACAAGAAGACGTTCAACCGCGGTCCGAGTTCGTCGCACGTGGTGACCGGGTACACCGTCAATAACCGTCATGTCCCGAGCGTGTGCCGCCACGAGCAGCGCCGGATTCGGTTCGCTGTCCATGAAATGGTGCGCGCGAACGAAAAGGGTTGCGCTTCCCTTGTGATGGCCAAAGCGCTCTATGGTCGCCTCCTCCACCTGCGGCGCACGAATGCCGGTGCCGCTGCCGGTCTCGACCAGCAGCTCGTCGACGCCGGCATCGACCTGCGCCGGCTCGCGTTCACTCCCACGCACCGCCGTCACCGCAAAGGGCCGCGCGCATCATCGTCGGTGCCACGGTCACGGCAGCGTACTCCTGAGCCGGAGGACCATGGCCGGAAACGCGCACGGCCGAAGGGCCCCGGTCGGGCGGTTTTCTGTTGCGCGCCAGATTGCTCGAGTCCTACACTCACGAAACCCCAACATGTGGTATCTTTTGGGCCGATAAGCGAATAGAAGGCGAAGACATGACGGTTATCGGCCTGTTCGCGGGAATTGGCGGCATTGAGCACGGTCTTCATCGTGCCGGCTACCAAACCGAGATGATCTGCGAGATCGATCCGGGTGCCAGGGCGGTACTCGAGCGCCGCTTCGATCTCGAGGTGCATCCGGATGTTCGCACGCTCGGTGCCTTCCCGAAGGTGGATCTGATCGCCGCTGGATTCCCCTGTCAGGACCTCAGCCAAGCAGGTCGTACCGCCGGAATCCGCGGAGCGCAGTCACGGTTGATCGGCGAGGTGTTCAAGCGGCTCCGATCGCGAACGAACGGTCCTCGATGGCTGTTGCTCGAGAACGTCCCGTTCATGCTGCAACTTCAGCGCGGAAAGGCGATGCGCTATCTCGTCGACGAGCTCGAAGCACTCGGGTTTACCTGGGCATACCGGATCGTGAACACGCGCGCGTTTGGAATCCCTCAGAGGCGCCAACGTGTACTGCTCCTCGCGTCGCGGTCGCAAGACCCGCGGCCAGGTACTGTTCGGCTGCGATGCAGGTGAAGACGCGCCGGCGTTTTCGAGAGGTCGTCTGTGCGGTTTCTACTGGACCGAGGGTCTCCGCGGTCTCGGGTGGGCCGTCGACGCAGTGCCTACGCTAAAAGGGGGTTCGACGATTGGAATTCCGTCCCCTCCAGCGATTTGGGACCCCCAAGACGGATCCATCTCGACACCCGACATTCGAGACGCTGAGCGGCTGCAGGGTTTCGACGAAGATTGGACTCTGCCGGCAGTTGAGACCGAGGGAGTCCGTCGGGGACATCGTTGGAAGTTGGTCGGGAACGCGGTGAGCGTGCCGGTTGCCGAGTGGGTCGGCCGTAGATTGGCCGCGCCGACGGGGTCAGGGTCCGCAGGCACCCTTCTCAAACGTGGCGTCGCATGGCCGCGGGCTGCGTGGGGTCACAAGGGAAAGGTGTACGCCGTGGACGTCTCGGCGTTTCCAGTGCGCCAGCCCGCCCCAAGTCTCCGAGAATTTCTTCGATTTCCTCGTCAGCCGTTGTCCCATCGCGCGGCCGCCGGCTTCCTTAGTCGCGCACTGGTCAGCAGCCTGAACTTCGAAGAGGGCTTCCTTGAGGACGTCAGGCGCCATGTGGACCGGATGGCCCGCTCCGCTGCGGCGTGATGGCAAAGAAGAGACCACACCAAGCGCCGCTCCAGCCGGTATCTGAAGGGGTCGCGGTTATTGCGGAAGTACTCAAGGCTTCGGCACCCCGCCCCGACCGGTCCGATCCCGTAGGCCAGAAGAATCAGTACGCAGTCAGGTTCGCGGAGCACATGGCGACGCGAATCGCTGCTGATTTGTTCGAGCGCCTCGAAGACATCACTGCAACCACGAAGCGCACCGCCGGTTCGGCCCGCGGCAAGAAGCAGCTCGATATCAACTTCAGCACGCCGCGCCTGGGCCTTGCGCTGGGAATTTCGCTGAAGTCCGTGCACCTTCGGGATGTCCAAGGCGCGGCACGGTACACGCACAACATGAAGCGAAATGAAGAGGAGCTGCGCATCGAGGCCAGCGGCTATCACAAGCGACAGCCGTACGCCGTGATGATCGCCGTGCTTTTCCTCCCCTTCGACAGTGCGGACGACGGCAAGAAGGACAATCCCTCCTCGCTTGGTTCCTGGGTCCGACATCTGCGGCCGTACGCTGGACGCGAGAATCCGAAAGACGAGATCGATAGGTTCGAGAAGATCTACATTGCGCTGTACGAGCCGGACGGAACCGATCTGCGCTTCTTCGACGTCCAAGAGGCCCCTCCGAAGAACGGAAGACCTGCACAGATGCTCGACTATCGTCAATTCCTCGGCGAGGTCTACCACGCATATCTCGAGCGCAATGAAGCGGAATTCACGTGGGCTGAAGGTGACGAGGAACCACTCGACGTCGACGAGGAGCCATCCGACGAAGAGGACGAAACCTAAGGCATCGTCGGCCGAAGTCCGCCGCCGGATGCAGGCGACCCGGCGCCGCGACACGCCGGGCGAAATTGCGCTACGCGCCGCCTTGCGTGCCCTCGGCCTGCGCTACAGAGTGGACGTGCCCGTGCCGGGAACGCGTCGACGGCCGGACGTTGTCTTCGCGCGGGCCAAGCTCGCGGTGTTCGTCGACGGATGCTTCTGGCACGCCTGTCCGATCCATGGCACGTGGCCACGGGCGAATGCCGCTTGGTGGCGCTCTAAAATCGAGGGAAATCGCCTTCGGGATCGAGACACTGATCTGAAGCTGGAATCGGCAGGATGGGCCGTCCTGCGATTCTGGACGCATGAAGATCCCAAGCTCGCCGCACGCGCCGTCGCCAAAGCTCTGTCCCGCGCGGAAAGAGCGCGCCTTCTAACAGTCCGCGCTCGCTCCAGCCGCTGAATCGGTCGACGTGCCCACGGCCAGGCGACCCGTCACGTCAGGGAGCGCGTTGCAGGACTCTCCGACCAGGAGAACGGGCTATGGAAGAGAAGCTTTCTAGTTGGACCGGGCCATCCAGCGACTCTGAGCAGGAGAAGCAGGATCGCACGGAAAGGATGATCCGGGAGGCGATCGACGCGCACAGGGCGTTCGAGGATTGCGCCTTAGCCGTCTTCGCTAAGGGGTCATACGCGAACAACACAAATGTCCGCGCCGATAGCGACGTCGATATCGCCGTGGAGTGCACTGAGGCAGAGTATTGGGAGGAAGCTGCGGGCGCCGCTCGGAAACTAGACCAGTACGCCGCTCGGAAAGTAGACCACTTGAGGGATATTCATTCTACGCTCGTTCTCTCTCCGGGCCTGTTCTCTCAGCAGCCGGGCGGCGCGATCGGGCGTTCTTCAGCCCGAGCGCGCCGCCTGGCTGCTGACGCGCGGTTACCCCTGGCCGCGCCGCCGTCGCATGCGATAGCTTTTGCCTTTGGTCGTGATGACGGTGGCGTGGTGCGCCAGCCGATCCAGTAACGCCGTCGTGAGTTTCTCGTCGCCGGCGAAGACGGTGACCCATTCGGCGAAGGCGAGATTCGTCGTGACGGCGGTTGCTCGACGTTCATATCGATCGCTGATCAAGTTGAAGAGCAGCTCGCCGCCGATACGGTCAAAGGGGACGAAGCCGAGCTCGTCGACGATCAGGAGATCGAGCGTGAGGAGCCGGCGTTGTAGGCGCCCGAGCTCACGCGCATCGCGCGCTTCGATCAGCTGACGCACCAGATCAGCCGCGCGGACAAACAGGACGCGTCGCTTCTGTTTGGTCGCCTCCAGTCCGAGGGCGAGCGCCAAGTGCGTCTTGCCGGTGCCGATCGGACCGGCCAGGATCAGATTCTCCGGGGCCGTGATCCACTCACCGCGGGCGAGCGCGTGGATCTGCGTCGCGTTCACGCCCTCGGCGGCCGCGAAGTCAAACGTCTCGAGCGTCTTGACTTCCGGAAACCGGGCTTCGCGGAGTCGATGACGGATCACCGATTCGTGGCGGGAGGCTTGCTCGGCCGAGAGGACTTCATGCAGGTACTCTTCGTGCGGCCAATGGGCATCCCGGGCCTGCCGCGCCAGCGGCTCAAACGTCCGGGCGATGCCGGGCAATTTCAAGGCGCGGGTCTGGGTCACGATCAGATCGCGGGTGAGCGTCGCACTCATGCGACCCCCTGCAGCCACGTGTCGTAGTCGGCGGCGCGGCCAGCGTCGACCTCGACCTCGCGCAGGACCGCGGGCACCACGTCGGCGGGCAGCGCGGGTGATGTCGGCACCGGCGCTAGGGCCAGCAGCGGTGGCGTGCCGTTGGCGAGCGCCTGCTCGATGAGGGGCACGACGACCACGGCGCCGCGCGTCTCGAGGTGGCCGAGGATCTTGGCCAAGATGCGGGCGGCATCGCGGGGACCGTGCACCGCGGTGAGCTGATCCCAGACGGCGGGAAACGGCGTCCCCAAATCGCCGAGCAGGTCCGGCAGGACTTGGCGCACGGCCTGCGGTTTCTCCGCGAGCGTCCGCAGATAGTGGCGATAATCGATCGACCGCTCGCCAAAGCGTTTTCGCGGATGCACGATGCGCTCACCGGTCCGCCCGACGAAGGTGACGGTGGTGGCGCCGATCCAGGTGGTGAGATCCAGGCCAGCCCAGCGATCGGGCACCGAGTAGGTGGCGCCTCCGATGCGCGCGATCGCGCGCGGACTGATGGTCGCCACGGTCGCGGCGTCGGCGACGAAGGGATCGTCGATGGATCGCAGCTGGGCCTGCTCCTCGGCGAAGCGCGCGCCGATCGTCGCGTCGGTACCCGCGCGCCGCTGCGTCACCCGCGCGTCCAACTGCGCGAGCAACGCGGCATTGATGCCCGCCAGTGTTTCGCCGCTCGGAATCGGGACCAGGGCCTGCAGGCGCACGGCTTTCCCGCGCGCCTCGACCCCGCCCTTGTCGTGCCCTTCGCCGGGTCGGCAGAAGCACGGCTCAAAGAGATAGTGCGAGCTGAGCGCGGCAAAGCGATCCGTCAGCGCCCGTTCGCCACCGACCAGGATGCGCCGGACGGCCGCGCGCAAATTGTCGTAGGCCAGCCGCGCCGGCACGCCGAGATGCGCGAAGGCCCGGACGTGGCCGTCGAGGAAGCTGACTTGGTCTTGGCGCTCGTAGATCCAGCCAAAGTCCCGACCGGAGTACATCAAGCGCAGGAGAAACAACCACGCTTTCCGCCGCGTGCCCGCGACGTCGACCAGCACCTCGAAGAAATCGACTTCGGCCAACTCGCCAGGGCGATAGGTCAGCGGGATCATCACCTCGCGACGCTGCCGTTTCCACTCGGCGACGGCCTCTTTCACGAGCGTCACGCCAACCTGCTGGCCCTCCTTGATCAACAACTCATGGAGTCGCGTGGCGGTCAACTGCTGCTTGCCGCCCGTCCAGTCCTTCGACGCCGCCAAGATCGCGTCAATCCGCGACCCGACCTTCGCCCAGACGGGCCGCCCGCGTGGCGCCGTCTCTTTTCGCTGCGGCGTCGCTTCTCTGAGGTACTTGCGCACCGTGTCGCGGGCGATCCCCAGCTCTTTGGCCACGGCTCGGCGAGATCGCCCTTCCACCAGCACCTTGTGCCGGACAACATGTACTTGGTCCACCCTGAGCATCCTCCCAGCGGACCCCGAAGCCCTGCGCTTCGGCAACCCGCCCTTCGACCCTCAGGTGGCCTGATTTCCGAGCGGCGAATGGCCTAATTTCCGAGCGGCGCGCCCAGGAAGCCGAACCTGGCCTTCGTCCTTCGAACACTGGCACCTATAAGGGCAGATGGACGCCAAACCTTCTGCGAGCGGAACTTGCCGCGGCGCTTGTTGCGAAATTCGGAAAGGACGCAGTGGACACGTCGAATTCGACCGCAATCCTCGTCAAGTCAAACACCGCGCGGGTCGACGCAGACGTTGTGCCGTGCTTTAGTTTTCGTCGATACATGCCGGACGGAGACGATCGGCTAGGCACGAAGATTTTCAAGAAGACGGGGGACACGATCATCAACTATCCGGAGCAGCAGTTGAAGGAGGGTCGCGACAAGAACACGCGCACTGGAGGCGCCTTCAAGAAGAGTGTGCGTGTCCTTAAGCGCATCGAGAACGTGCTAGTCGCCGAAGGTCGTTACAAGGAACTCGCTTCCTACTTCGTCGAATGTCTGGCGTTCAATTGCCCTGATGCCGCGTTTGCTGCTTCGACGTGGACCGAGACTGTGAAAGCGATGCTCGTCGCGATCTGGAACAACACACAGGGTGACGAACCGGTAGAAGAGTCGAAGCGCTGGCTTGAGGTGAATAGGTGCTACTTCCTCTTTCACCCGCAGCAACAGTGGACTCGGGCTGACGCGAAGGAATTCGCGCAGGCCGCGTGGACGTACTTGGGGTTTTGACTGGTGACACAAAAGGCGCTCATCCAACTCGTCGCAACGACAGTCGTGCTCGTCTTTGCAGTCGGCGTCATTCTTGGCGGCGACCAAGTGAGGCCGAGCTGGCTGGGCTATTACTCCTACGCCGTGACGGCGGCGACGATCGCCCTCGCCCTGTGGAACAAGTGGATCTGGCGTTGGAAGTGGGTTCAGAGGCTTCCGCACGTCCCTCGCTCTCTTCGCGGAACGTGGCGCGGCACCCTGACCTCGGCGTGGATCAACCCGGAAACAAGACTGTCGCCGCCATCCAAACCGGTATTTCTTGTCGTGCGCCAGTCAGCAACGATGATTTCCGCGGTGCTACTCACCGATGAATCGTCCTCTCGGTCAATGATGGCGAACCTGGCAGAGGACGAGATGGGAGCCTCGCTCTCCTACATCTACCTGAATCGACCGAACGTAATGGTCGAGCACCGCAGTCGAATGCACAACGGATCTGCATTCCTCGAGGTCAGCGGCCGTCCAGCGACCCGACTGCATGGACGCTACTGGACGGACCGCGACACGCGGGGCGAGTTCAATTTCGTCCAGCGGAGCGAGTCGATCGTGGATGACTTCGAAGACGCTACGCGCTTGTTTCAGCTCGACGGGTTGACGCATGGACGAAAGCAGTAATCAACTTCTGATAGTACCTGTCAGTGGTGCGCGGGCGGTAGGCGCCTCTGGACATCCAATGCACTTCGCCCTCAGAGCTCTCGGATCCACCGTTCTCGTAGAAGTGGATGAGACCGCGTACAGTCCAGGTGAGAGAGGCGCGGTCTGGTCTTGTCACAATGATCGGCATCGAGCAAAAGTTCGATCTTGTCATCGAGAACTATGCGGATTATGAACGTGAGCTTCTGGAACTGAGCCTGCGGCACTCTCTTCATCAAGATTTCCGATGGGCAGGATTCCAAGACCAAATAGCGGCGGTTTCGCGCCGGCTGGCGAACCTTTTGTCGGCAGCAAGGCTATATCTCGACCAGGTCACTCACGACCTCCGGTCGACTTTTGGGCCCGCGGCCGATCTGCCGGTAGCAGTCAAGGCCAAGAGCTCAGAAGAGTACGACGCCCGCTTCGGTTATCGGGTCATGGAGACGCTGCGGAATGTCATGCAGCATCGAAGCATGCCTGTGCACGCTCTGAGCTTTCCACATGAGAGTGTCGGACAGGGACTCCAGGTCAGGGCGGTTCCGAGCATCGAGGTCGCGCGACTCAAGGACGCAGAGCTTAAGCCTGCTGTTCTTGCTGAACTCCAATCCCGAGGGGAGAGCATTGATCTGACGCCGCTGGTTCGCGATTATGTCGAGGGCTTGAGCAACGTCCATGGGGAGCTCAGAACGCTTGCTGCGCCCTACGCGGCATCATGGGACGCTGTGTTGGCTTCAACTCAAGCTCGGGGCGCTGCGGCCCTGGATAGCAACCCAAAACGGGCAGTATTTGCATTTCGTCTTGACGAGGCCGACAACGTCTTGGAGACCGTCCAGGTATTCACGGATCTCACGGAGTATCGACAGGTTCTCGAACGACGGAACAGCACGCTTTCGGGCCTGACGCGTCGGTACATTTCGAGTGTGTGCTCCAAGGATGGCGTCTAAAGCGGCTTGCCGCCGTACGCGGGCCGGTATGATCGTGAGCCGCCGCGGCTTTAGCCGGGCATCCAGGCACACTGATAGGCAATATGCCTGGTGGAAAATGCGACTCGTCCGAAACCGGGGTGCGGCCAGTGTTCGATGCGCTGTGAAAGGCGGGCGGGACTGGCCGCCGCAGTTCCTCGACCTAGCCACGGGCGGTTGCGCGGGTGCCGCCGTCGCGATCGGCGATCTGACGCTGCCAGGAAAAGCTGCGCGAAGGCTGAACGCGCCATTCGCGCTGTCATGACCCGCCGTTGGCCGCAGCCTCTCTGAGCCTCGACTTGGAAACGGCTGACCTTGACGGCCGATTTCGCCGGGCTTTACCATCCGAGACAGCTCACCTGTGTTGCAACGGCAACTGCCCCCGCGTCGCCTGACGCGAGGAGCCGCACGTCGCCCACCCGGGCGTGATTGCGGGACACATCGACGGTAGCGAATCGCTTCGAGGTTGCGCACGCGCTTAGCGCCCATGCAGTCACACCGAGCCGCTGAAGCCGAGGGCGGCTCCCGACACGCCTCGCGACTCAGGCCTTAGGCCACGGTCGCAGGCACCTCACCACACACAACTGCTCGGGCGTCTGGAGTGCCGTTATGGAACCCCGTGAGCGGTCTCAGGATCCGATCGTTGAACCTCGTTGGCTCGATGTTGATGCCGCGTCGCGCTATCTGTGCATGAGCGTCCACGCGCTCTATCACCGCATCGGTCGCCGGCAGATTCCCTTCGTGAAGCACGGGCGCATGATTCGATTCGATCGATTCGCGCTCGATCGTTGGATGGCGAAAGGAGTGCGTCATGGCTTTGATGAGGCGCGGCGAGGTCTGGTATCTGAAGAAAATGATCAACGGTCAGCGGTTCGTGGTGTCGACCGGATTCGCCGATCGAAAATCGGCGGAGCGGCGCGCCTTGGACATCGAGCACGACATCCGCGCCGGGATCCACGGTTGGAAGAGCACGATCCCGAGCTTCGCGGAATGGTGGGCGATCTACAAGAAGACGTACACGCCGCTAAAGACCGCGAGGAACCGCGACGCGCAGATCGTCGCGCACTTCCTGCCCCACTTCGGCGCGAAACATCTCGACGAGATCACGAAATCGGATATCGTCCGGTATCTGAACTTTCGTCGCGCGCAGAAGACGGCGACGCCAGGACACAAGACACGGAAGCAGATCTCGGAGAGTACGGTCCGGCGTGAACGCAGCCTGCTGCAGGCGATCTTCGAACGCGCCATCGAGGAAGGTCACGACTTCAAGAACCCGTTCCGCGGCATCAAGCGCGGCAAGACAAGCCGCGAACGCGCGTCTTGAGTCTGGACGAGGAAGAGAAGCTGCTGGACGCGCTGCATGTGCGCTTCCAGCGCTTCGTTCGTTTCGCGCTTGGCACCGGCGCCCGGCTCGACGAGATCCGCGGCATCGATCCCGATCGCGACATCAACTGGCAGGACGGCACCGTGCACGTGATCGGGAAGTTCAGAAAGGAGCGCGACATCCCGATGCAGCCCGACGCTCAGGCCGCGCTCGCCGAGCAGCTCAAGGCCGAGGATCGGTTGTGGAAGCAGAACCCGCAGCGGTTACGCGAGGTCCTGGCGCAGGGCGCCGAGCGCGCGAAGATTCCGCGCATCACTCCCCACGCGCTGCGTCACACGTTCGGGACGAGGTGGCTTCAGGCGGGCGGTGACATCTACAAACTGTCGAAGATCCTCGGCCATTCGAGCGTCGCCGTGACCGAGGCGCATTACGCGCATCTGCTCAAGGACGATCTCGTCGCGGCGAGTCGACAGGTGAAGCTGCCGATCGCCAAGCGCAGCGGCGACAACGTCGTCGCGATGCAACCCAAGCGCGAGGCTCAGAATTGAGAGCGCCGAATTCGCCATCGCTGACCGCGAATCGTGCGACGTCGCACGAGGGGTGGTCACAAAAGTGGTTACACGCTTCTGAGAAGAGCGTATTCTCTGCGCGTTCAGGCGCTTACGGTGTGCTCGAAGGCATGCCTTGGGCGCAGGGGGTCGCTGGTTCGGATCCAGTCGCCCCCCGGTTCATACCGAGCACATGGGTAACAGTCTGGACCCAAACGGGTTCTCGATTGGCTCGAGGCGGCACGCCTCGTTATCAAAGCAAGCCGATAGCCGCGGAGTCGGCGAATCTGGTGCGGCACACGTTCGCGCGCAGCGTCGCGGCGATCGGCAC
>CAWAGX010000018.1:0-821182 GCA_963781425.1 uncultured Actinomycetes bacterium
TGGGCGGTAGGCGACTCGAACGCCTGACCTCATCCGCGTCAAGGATGCGCTCTAGCCAACTGAGCTAACCGCCCCCGGTCGAGTCCGTCACAATAGTCCGAGGTGTCGGTTGCGCCCGGCCAACACTGGCCTTCGCCTGGTCGCGGCTTCACGAAGCCATCACAAACCGGGGCGATGCTGGTCGCATGAAACTCACCCAGATCATCGCCACCGCCACCACCGCTGCCGTGCTCGGTACCGCCGGCGTCTCGATCGCCGGCGCGACCGCCGACGGAGGTAACGCCACCAAGCCGAGCGCCAGCGCCACCAGTCCGGCGGGCGGGAACCGCTCGGCACGGCCGCGCGCAGCACCGCCGGGTCGTCGTCCGCAAGGCGCTCGACGTCGCGGCGACCACCATCGGCATCGAAAAGAGCGATCTCGTCAAGGAGCTCCGGGCCGGGAAGACCATCGCGGAGGTCGCGACCGCGCACAACGTCGACCCGCAACACGTGGTCGACGCCCTCGTGCAGGCCGCCACCCAGAAGATCGAAGCCGCCAAGACGGCCGGCAAGATCAGCGCCGAACGCGCAGCCAAGCTCGAGCAGCGCCTGCCCGACGCCCTCGGCAAGCTCGTGAACAACAAGCACGCGGGCAAAGCCGCGACGCACCGGCGAGCCGTCGTTCGCAAGGTCGCGCGAGATGGCGTGAAGGTCGCCGCCGACACGATCGGGATCGCCCCGAAGGACTTGGCAAAGGAGCTGCGGGCAGGCAAGACGATCGCCGAGGTCGCGACCGCGCACAACGTCGACCCGCAACACGTGGTCGACGCCCTCGTGCAGGCCGCCACCCAGAAGATCGAAGCCGCCAAGACGGCCGGCAAGATCAGCGCCGACCGCGCAGCCAAGCTCGAAGAGCGGGTACCCGCTCGCATCACCAAGCTCGTGAACGAGTGGCACCCGCGGGCCAAGTGATCGAACGGCGCGGGCGTAGCTCATCGACACCACGGTCGAGCCCGAGGCGCCCGCACCGCTTGCCGGTTAATGTCCCGAAGGCGTGAGGAAGTGCAACGCCTTCGGTGATTTGATCGTCTGGTCCTTTCCATGAGACCTCGAGTGCGGCGTCTCCTGCTCACGGTGGTGCTCGTCGGTCTCCCCGTCGCCGCGATTGGCGGCGTCCTCACCGCGGCTCCCCGGCCGGGTGACACCCGACGGGTCGCCGTGCTCGGCGCATCGTTGAGCGACGACACCGCGACAACGTCTCTCGACTCCACGAGCACCACACCGACCAGCGTCACGTCGACCAGCAGCACATCGACCAGCAGCGAATCGACCAGCAGCACATCGACCAGCACGACGCCAACCAGCGCGCCGGGTCCGTCCCGGCCGTCGGCACCACGCACCGTGCATGTCGAGGGAACATTCCGGGGCGACGAGCATTTCGCGCTCTTCACGGGCCGATGCTCCTTGCTGGACCATCATCTCGACTCGGTCTTCACCGTCGACAACGCAGCGACCTGGAAGTTCCACTCGGACTACTGCGGCACGATCGATGACGACCTCTGGCGTGGACAAGGGACCTTCACGTTCACACTCGAAGACGGGGCGACGCTGACGGGGAGCTTCCGCGACTCGGCACGGCTTCCGAGCGCCGGCGAGCCGTACACATTGCAAATCACCGGCGGCACAAGGAAGTACGAGGGGGCAACGGGCTCATGTTCCCTCGACAATCATCTTCGCCAGATTCGATTCGGCGAACAGGAGCAGTACGGCTCCTTCATTTGCGACTTTCGTGGCTGACCGACAGGTGCGAACGCTCCTGATCGTCCACCACACTCCGTCGCCCGCGATGCACACCTTGTTCGAGGCTGTTCGCTCCGGGGCGTCCGACGCCCGCATCACCGGTATAGAGGTGGTGAGCCGTCCGGCGCTCGTCGCCACCGCGGTCGACGTGCTCGGCGCCGACGGATTCATCCTCGGCACGCCGGCGAATCTCGGCTACATCTCCGGCGCGCTCAAACACTTCTTCGACCAGATCTACTACCCGTGCCTCGATGCGACGAAGGGCCGGCCGTACGGGCTCTACATACACGGAAACAACGACACGACGGGCGCCATACACGCGGTCGAGGTCTTCACAACTGGGTTGAACTGGCGCGCCGTACAGCACCCTGTCTCTGTAGTCGGCGATCCGACCCGTGCGGACATCGACGCGTGCTGGGAGCTGGGCGCGGCGATCGCGGCGCTGCTCGCCGAAGACCTCACGTGAACCTCACACCAACCTCATGTCGGCCACAGCCGGTGATGTGGGTAGAAGAAAGAGATCGTGGGATTGGGCAAAATCAGGCGCGCCGTGGCGGCGGTGGCGCCGAACAACGAGCGAACCGCGGGCTCTCCACGCGGGCGGATGCTCGCCGCCGGCGTCGCCGCGGCTTTCCTCGTCGTCGGGTGCAGAGGCGGCGATGCCGCGAACGCTCATCGCGCCGCGACACCTGACGCGACCCGCTCACCGCAGCGATCGCTCGCGGTCCGTGCCGACGGCACGCTCGATCCCGGCCACATCGACCTGTCGGGCATCGCCGGAGTCACACCCGAGGAGCAAGCGAGCGCGGAAGGCCTCCTGCGCCGAACCATCCTGACGCTGCCGCGCTGGAGCGATGTCCATCAGGCCACCAGAGATGGATTCGTTCCACTGGGCGACAGTCGCAGCGGCCTCGGGCACTACGTGCATTGGGATTGGATCGAGGATGACGACATCTTCGATCCGAGCCGACCTGAGGCGCTCTTGTACGGCCTGGCGCCGAACGGCGAGCGCGTGCTCGAAGCCGCCATGTTCATCCTGCCCAAGCGATACACCCTCGAGAACGCACCCGACGTCGGTGGCAAGCTCGTGCAGTTCCACATCCACGACAAGCTCTGTCTGACGGACGGTCCGGCGCCGACGTTCGTGCGCCTCACGCGGCTGGACGGCACGTGCACTCCGCCCCTCGTGAGGCGCCTTACCAACGCGATGACGCACGTGTGGATCAGGCCGAATCCTTGTGGCCCCTTCGCCGAGATCGCCGGGCTTGCCGCCGGCGCGGTCAAGAAAGGCGAGGCGCACGCCTGCGACCGCACGCACGGAGCACCTGACAATCTGTAGACCCTCTGCGCCTTGATTGCTGCGGAGTGCAGCAATCACACGCTGCGCGCCGCGGCGGCGACGCCATCCCTCTGAGTCGCGTACCGCGGTCAATGCGAGTCATATGAGGCGCACGATGACACGTGTTCGCTGCCTCCATTGAGCAGACGCGCTACCTACCATTACTTGACTCTTGACCCACGCCGGTCTAAACGTGCGATGCACAGAAATTGAATGATGCGGGGAAGCGGGGAAAGCATGTTGCGGCGGAGTATTTTGACGATCGCGCTCGCGACCGTGCTCTTCTCCCTCGGACTTTTCATGGCCGGGTCGCCCGCTGCGACCGCCGCAACCCTCGGATTACTGATATTCCTCGCTCTTGTGACCGTGGTTGTCGGTTGGGAAAACCTCAAAGCCGCCATCGTCGAGGAAGTCGAGCAAACCCACCGGCAGGTGATCCCCACTTTTCCGCAGCAAGAGCGCGTTGAAGGGCACGAGTGCCGAAGCTGGTCGTTGGGTCAGCCTGAACCGGTCGTTGGTTTTCAGGCCGCGGCCCTCGCAGACAACGACCCGATGCCGGCTGGACTTGCCAGGTCTTTTCACCTGAGTCGGCAACTGCCCTACGACGCGGTCTGACCGCGACGTCGACAGGTTGCTCGACGCGCCGCGTGCTTCGACGCGCCATGTACTTCGACGCGCTGTCTGCATTCGACAGAACCAGCGTTGACCGGATGTTCATCTGCAGATGGCACACGGCGTTCGCCCCGCGCGACTCGGTGTCCGGGTTCTCGGCAACCTGGCACAACTCTTCGAGAGATTGATTTCGCATTCGTGGGTGACCGGCCGAATGACCCTTCTGGCAGTTGACCTGAAAGGTCTGACGGGACGTCGCCTCGGCCATCACGAACGGTGAATCGCTGACGTTCACGTTCCGTCGTGCAGTCTCGGAGACCGCGTGGCGCTGGCCGATCGGCATCGTGGTCGCACTCTTGCTGGTTCATCTCTTTCTGCCGCCCCGCCTGCAGAAATACGATCCCCTCGATCGACTCTACGCGCGCCTCGGTCCCGATGTTCCGGCGCAGCAGCACGTACCGCCACCGGGCCCCGAGCGCGAGCCGGAAGGAAGCGACCAGCCGCGCTGAGGCCGGCAGCTACGGGCGTGCCGTCCGGCGCAGCACGTTGATGTCGAAGCGCGTCGCCGGCGCCTTCACCACGCGGTATGCCGCGTCGCCGGTTCCGCATGCCGTGTCGATCACGTCGTTACCGGCCGCGTCGACCTCGCTGAACAGTGCGTCGTTGAGGCCGCCGAAGGTGAGGATCCCCCACCCCACCACACTGTGCCCGTCGCTGTACCGCCGGAAGCTTCCGGTCGCCACACTCGTCTCATTGTTTGGGCGAACGCGAATTGGAAGACGGGTTTGGATCGATGTGATCGCTCGCGTCCCACTTGAACACGAGGTTTCCCTGCGGATCGACCTCTTGGACCTCGCAGTCGGCGATCGTGGAGTTCGGCCCGGGAGGCGGGGTGGCCTGGAGGCCGGTGAGATCGACCCCGCTCTTGAGCGGTTACGACAGGAGGAGCGTGTTGTCGTTCGGCAAGGCACGAAACTCGTGCAGATCCGTCGGGACACCCACGGTCCGGACTTGGGTCGTCTGTTGGGTCTCGAGGTTGTAGACGTCGAACGTGCTGTCCGGATCAGTGGTGAAGCCGCCCGCAGTCGTCGACATGAACGCGACGGTGTTGCGACCGAGCGGTGTGACGTTGAGCGCGCTGCCTTGCGAAGGGCGCTTGTACCACACCGGTTTGCCGTTGGTGTCGAGGATCATCGCGTAGGACTTCGTTCCCGATGCCGGGATGTTCGCGGTGACGTACCAACCGGGCGTCGGCGAACCGGCTCCGGGGTGGAGCGTGACGGTGATCGGCGGGAAGTCGTGCGGGAGACAGCGGATCCAGTTGCGCGCCGACTGACCCTCCGCGTTCTTCGCCTCCACGATCGCGGCCTTGTTCTCGGGGAGGCTGACGGCGGTGGACTGCGACGGGCTCGGCTGTGTGATCACCGGCGCGACGAGGCGGACGGAACCACCGGGAACGGCGGTGGCGTTGATGGTCACCGCGTTCGTGCCGGTCGCGCACTTCAGCACATAGTCGAAGGTGGACGGTGAGAACGCCGGCGTGAGCGCGAGCGGCGAGACCGCCAGCGACGCGAGCGGTTGTACCGGTGCGGGGTGCACGGCCATGAGCGCGGTGCTGGTCGGTGCATAGACCACGCCTCCTGAAAGCGAGACGCTGGCAAGCCCGGGGCCGAAGTCGCCCGCGCCGAGGTCCCAGCGGGTGTGCTCGGTGAGGTCCTGCGCGTCGAGTGCCAGCAACAACATGTGATCGGAGCCGGACACGACCTGCCGGGCGAGCACGAACACGATGCCGTTTTCAAGTGCCGCCGACGACGAATAGGTGCTTGATCCGCCGGTCGGGGCATTCACCGGCATCGACGCGCGCGGCTGGCACGTTGCCGCACCGCATCCGGTCCTCGTCCACACGTACATCGCGCCGTTCCCGTTCGTCGCAAACACGTCGGGTCCGTCAATCGACGCGGTGGCCAAGAAGGGAGCCGCGTCATCACCGGTCTTGGCGACGAGGGCGTAGGAGCGCTGACAGCTCGTCGAACCACAGCCATTTGCCCCGAACGCGGAGATGACTGCGCCCGAAGGAACGAAGACCGTTCCACTCGAGGCAACACTCGGCGTCGCGGTCGCAGCCGGTGTTCCCAAGAAGCCGAGCCAGAGCCGGCTCCCGTTTTGCTCGTTGAATGCGCCCAGGAAGCCGACGGCTCCGAACTTCACGGAGTCGTAGACGATCCCGTTCGCGACCGCCGGACCGACGCCGGTCGCGGCGAAGCCCGTCGACGCGGACCACAACGGCACACAGTTGGGTTCCCTGCGACGACCCGCACGCGCTGTGGCCAGACACGTCGAACGCGTACACGCGGGTGCCACCGTTGGCGAAGATCTTGCCGTCCTCGACAACCGGTGGTGTCGCCGGCCCGTTCGTCATGCCCAGATTCGAGCGGAATATCGGCGCACACGTGTTCTACAGCGTGTTGCAATTGCGCACACCGTTCACGTCGAAGCCGACGAGTATCGGATGCGACGCGCCGGCGACCACGACGAATACGGTGCTCGATGCAACATCGAGATCGACGGCGGGAACGGTCCCGATCGTGCTCCCGGCCGGGAGGATCGCCGTCCACACGACGCCGTAACTCCGCACGTCGTACGCGGTCAGCACGCCGTCGTGCGCCGCGAACGCGAGACGGTTTGCGATGACGGCCTGGCCGGTCGGAGCGTTCGGCGTCACCCTCGAGGCCGCCAGCCCGGCCACATTCGTCTCGCTGATCTCCTCCTCGGGATTGGAGCCGGCGTGGCCCGCGCTCCCGCCCCACTGCAACCAGTCACAACCCGCACAGAGCAGCGCGGCCACGAGGACCACGGCCAATCGGCACGATCGCACGGGTCGACCTCCCACTGTGGTCCGCTCCCACACACGGCGCGTACGGCCCCAGCCTGTCCGAGGCAACGCCGCCTCACAACTCCGATCCCATCGAAATGTAGACACGACGTCCGCTCATTGGGCCGACGAGGCCAGCGCGCAGCCGTCGCCGAACTATTTGGGATGATCACGCGGCGGTCGATCGGTTGTTCTTCCGTTGTCTCCGGCGATCACCTTCGAACGTCCCGCGAGGACTCGTCGACGTCGAGGGATCAAGGCACACGCACACCCGCTCGGGCCGGCCGTTGACGCTCCGCCAACCTGAGCGTACGGTCGGTCACTTGGCACGGAGGGAAGCAATGACATCTGATCATTCGAAGAAATCGCAAGGTCTCTTGCACTACAGCAGCGGCAGCTTGACGGACACTTTGCGTGCGCGCCTCCTTGCCATCCATGACGACACCACGTTTCCGGTGCGGCTGTCTGTCGATGAAACCGAGGAGACGATCCGTATCTTGTGGGAGTTCGTCGGTCACATGGGTGACGACGTCGGCATTGACGGATATGAGTTCCGTCTGCTCGAACGCGCGCGGCATTGGGCCGAGGCGCTGCAGGCTGCGATGCTCGCCGCGGTGGCGCATGCGGGTCCTATGCTCATGCAGAGCCTCGCCACCGCCGAAGCGAAGTCCGACCAGATGACGACTACACCGTAGGGTCGTCTATTCGTCGAGTTGCTCGGGTTCTCGGTGTTCACCGAGTCTCGCGGCGGGCATCTTGCCCGAGTCGGTGCGGTCGTAGGTCCAGTCCGGTTGCTTGGCAAGGTGGTGTTCGTCGATCGTCGCGACACCGTCGTGAATGTCGACGAGCTCGGCAACGACCTGAGGCGCGGCCGCCGGTCGTGTGGCGTCGAGGTGCGCGGAGACGTCGTCGGCGTAGTGCTCGAGCAGGCTCGACGCGATGACCTGCTGTTGCGTCGCCAATGAACAGCGCGCACCATCGGTGACGGTCGCGACCCGGCTTCGGAGCTCGTCGAGATCCTGTGAGCCGGTCTCGGATCTGCCGGCGGACTCGAGCAGCTCGGCGATCCGCAAGCCGTCGAGCTTGCACGGGGTGCACTGTCCGCATGATTCGACGGCCAGGAACCGTGCGGCGCCGGCCGTGACGGCAACAAGATCGTCGGTGTCGTCGAAGACGATGAAGCCGCCCGAACCGAGACCGCTGCCGATCCCGGCGAGCGCTTCGTAGCTCACGCCCGTGTCGAGTGCCGAATCGGGGATGAACGCGTTGGAGACGCCGGGAAGTACCGCGCGGATCCGGCGCCCGGGTTTCGGACCGCCGCCGATCGCGTCGATCACGTCGCGCAGTGGTGTGCCCATGATGACTTCGCCGACGCCGTGTACGCGGGTTGCGCCGGTCACCGTGCACACGATCGTTCCGGGTGATTCCGCGGTCCCTTCCGTGCGAAACCACGCGGCGCCCCGAGCGAGGATCCTCGCCACGTTCGCAAACGTCTCGACATTGTCGACGAGCGTCGGTGGTGCCTCGTGGTCGGGACCGGCCATCTCGACGTGTGCGGACAGGCCACTGCCCGTACCGAGGTCCGCAGCTGATTCCACGACCTCGTCGACGCCGCGACGATACGGCGGCGCGATACGCGGGAAGGGATAGCGACCGTCGATCGTCTCCAACAGCGCGGTCTCTTCGCCGTACAGATACTCCTTCGGACCTTCGAACACCTCGATGTTGACGCCGTCGCACCAGCCCGCCGCCTCGACCTCCCCGATCGCGGCTCGAATGCGGTCGACTTCTGCTGCAAAGGACTGCTTGGTCGCGAGGATGACGTGATCTGCATCAACCGTGTGCGCGGCGATGAGCGCGCCCTCGAGAACTTGGTACGGGTCATTTCGGAGGATCGTGCGATCCTTGAACGTGCCGGGCTCGCCCTCGGCCGCGTTGACCACCACCGCCGTGCGCTCCAGCTCGGATCGGTTCCCGCGTACGGTCCGCCACTTGCGACCGGTGGGAAATCCGGCACCGCCGCGACCACGGAGTCCCGATGCCTCGAGCTCCGCGATGATCTCCTCCGCCGTGACACGGCGCGCCGCGTCCAGGCCCGAACCACCGCGCGCCGTCAGGTACTCGTCCAGCGAACCCAGTGGCGTCGGATACAACACCCGATGCACAAGCGTCATCCGCGCACGCTCCTTCAATCGTCCAGTGTGATGCGAATCGTCAACAGCGTTGTTCCCATCGCGCGAACCATGGCACCGTTCACCGGTCTGCCGATCGCCTTCAGACGCTCATGGGGGTCGTCGTCGTCGGGAAGGATCTCCGCGGTGCCCGTCCGCCAATGGCGGCCGATCTTCAGGCGGACACGTGGATTGGCGGCGAGGTTCTTCACGTACCCGGCATCCCGTCCGTGTTCGGCGACGATCCAGAACGTCCGACCCTCATCGGAGAGACCGTTGCCGACGGGATTGCGCCTTGGCGTTCCCGTCGTGCGACCGATCGTCTCGAGAATCGCATGAGTCGGCGGCAACGCACCGAGGCTGAGCATCGCCTTCATCGGCGGATTGACAACATACTTCTGGAGCAGCCGGACCAGACGTCTCTTCACAACGGCTCGCTCGGGCATGACGCCAGATCTTTCCACGAACCATGTGCGGGTTGGCAGTTCGGCGGCACCCCACGGCGGCGGTCCCCCGGGGCGAGGTAGATACCTCGCCACCTGCCTGAATGCGGGCCGATCGATGAATCGTCAAGCCCGTCCGGACACGTACCGATGAAACCACATGGAACTCACCGAGTGTCCGTATGACGCGACCGAGATCAGTGCGGGGACCTTCTCGGGCGGATCCCTGATGCTGTCGTGCACGACATGTGAAGCCGCTTGGGAGTGGCACGGCGCGTGGGTTCGGCGCGTGCGCGAACCCGACCGCGAGAAGCTGCGTGCGGCACGCGCAGGGACACCGCGATCGACCGCGGCACAGTCCATCTGAACATTGGTGATCGCGGCCGCGGGAAGTCGATGGCGATGGGAGAAGTCGACGTAGCCTGCGCGCCGGGGGAACCATGGCGCAGACCGCAACGATCCTGATCACCGACCTGGTCGGCTCGACCGGGACAGCGCGTGCGTCTGGGCGAGGACCGCGCCGAGGAGCTCCGGCGAGCGCACGACACGTTGCTCGCCGAGCAAGCGGCGACGCACGGGGGCAACGTCATCAAGGGCCTCGGCGACGGACTGCTGGTGGCGTTCGCAGGGGCAGCCGAGGCATTGTCGGCGGCGGTCGCGATGCAGCAAGCGCTCGACCGGTTCGGTGGCCGCGAGGGCGTGGCGCTGTCAATGCGGGTCGGGCTGTCGGCCGGCGACGTCACCTTCGAATATGGCGACTGCTTCGGGACGCCGGTGATCGAATCGGCGCGTCTGTGCGCGGTCGCGGAGCCGGGACAGATCCTGCTTGCCGATCTCGTGCGGTTGTTGGCACACGGGCGCGCGGACCATCAACTCGAGGCTTGCGGTTCGATGACGTTGAAAGGCCTTCCCGAGGCGCTGGAGGTGTGGGCGGCACAATGGGAACCCGTACACCGCGGCCGGGTGCTGCGCACGTCGACTCCCTATGTGGGTCGCGAACGTGAGCGCGAATTGCTCTCCGAGTCGTGGCAGGCGGCCCCGCAAGGCAAGGGCGGTCTCGTGCTCGTCGCGGGAGAACCAGGGATCGGCAAGACGCGCCTCGTCGAAGAGCTCTGCGAGCAGGTCGTACGGCCGGGCGGTGGCGTCGTGCTGTTCGGCGCCTGTCACGATGGCGACGTCGTCGCGAATGCCCCGTTCGTCGAGGCGATCGCCGACTGGATACGCCGAGCTCCGGCCGAGCACGTTGCCGACATCCTCGGTGCCGAAGCGCCGGTGGTGGCGCGCATGGTGCCCACGGTCGTCGAGCCCGACGTGCGCTAGCCCGACACCGACGGCCGCTGGATCCTTGCGATCCTGTGCGCGCTCGACGGCCGGACCGACGAGGCGCGCCGATGGTTCGACGAAGCTCGCCACGTCCTCGGCGAGCAGGGCTCCAGTGGCCTCCTCATCATGGTCGACTACGACGAGGCCGTGATGAACATCCGGCTCGGCGGTCCCGAGGATCTGGCACGGGCGGTGGCACTGCTCGATCGAGCGCGCGCGTTGCACGCACCCGGCCGTCGCCCCGTGGGCTGCGCGCATCGACGAGCTCGCAGCGCGTTGCCGCCGCCGACCTCCGCGTCGCTTGCCCGGTGACGTAGAGGTATACGTTCGCGACGCCGGCTCGTATAACTTGCTCGCGGTGGTCCGTCGGCTCGTTGGAGTTGGAAGCCGATCCCTCCTCGCCACCGGCATCCTGCTGGTTGCTCTCGCGCTGACGATTCGGCTCGGGGTGCTCGCCGCTGCAACTGCGGCCGGGCCGTCGGACAGCGCCGGCGATGTCGTGTACCACTCGCAGCTCGTGCACGATCCGGTCGGGCATCTTCGGCACTCGGCGTCGGCGGTCTCTCAGTATGCGCCCTACCTCGGGTTCGCGGAGTGGGTGACAGCGAAACCTTGGATCGCGTTGGGCGCGAGTGATGCAACGGCGCTGCGTCTCGGTTCGATCATCTGGGACCTCGTCGGGATGTGCCTGCTGCTCTATGCGACGGCCCGGCGGTTCCCGGCGAGCATGGTGTTCGTCGGACTCATGTGGGCGGCGTTACCGATGCTCTGGGCCGCATCCGCGTACTCGGCGCAGGATGAAACGATCTCTGCAGCCCTTGTCGCAGCCGTGGTGCTGCTCTTGTTCGCGGGCCGTCGATGTAGCGCAGTGGCGTTGTGCGTCATTGGACTGTTCTTGGCGAAGATCCTCTTGGTGCCGGTTGTCGCGGCACTCCTTCTGACGGCTCCTCGCGAGACACGCCGCCGGGCATGGACAACGGCAGGCCTGACAATGCTGGCCACGGGCGCGGTCACCTGGGCATTGAGCGGGACCGACGGCCTCACCCAGCAGATCAGCTACAGCACCGATGTCGTGGGATTCTCGGTGTCGTTTTGGTCGACGCTGGTCCTGCACCAGGCCCTTGGGTCCGACACCGCGAATCACGTGTCAATCGCGTTCGCTTGCGCAGGGCTGTTGGCCAGCGCTCTTGTGTGGTCGAGACACCGGAGCGAGGGGACGTTGGAGGCACCTCGGCTTGCAGCCGCGTTCTTGTTCGTGACGTTTTCGTTGCTCGCAGTTTCGAATCCCGAGTACCTCTGCATCGCCGCGCCCGTGGCGATCGTCGGCTGCATCGGTTTCGAGCTCTCCTCTCGGTCCGTGCTCTTGGTCCTTGTCGGGACCCTTGCCTGGGCGATCAACGGCGTCTACTACTTGTTACGGAAGGCCTACGACCCCACCGGATCGCTCCTGCCCATCACCGGGTTCGACCACGCGGAAAGCGGCCGGGTCCGGTTGCTGGATGTGATGCATCAAGCCTTGCTTGCCGCGTTCTTGTTGTCGGCGCTGCTGCTCGCATGGAACTACTTGACGGGTCTTCGGCCCAACCTCGATACCGAGAACTCGGCGATGCCTGCGGGGCTAGCCGTCGAGCTCGAAGAGTGACCACTCGCCGGGTATGCCTTTTGAGCGCCCATTCGCTACAGCCGTGGCGAGCACTGCTCTCGAGCGGGCATCATGCTCCCGTCGTTCGACGCGAGGAGGCCGCGTGATTGAGAGCTCGATGCTGCTGGCCGATGGGCGAACGCTCGCCTTCACCGATGCGGGCGCGCCCGGTGGGTTGCCAATCCTCTACTTCCACGGCGCGCCGGGGAGCCGGCTCGACGCGGCATGGATGGAAGACGCGCTCACGGCCGCGGACGTACGTGTCGTGTCTGCGGATAGACCGGGTTACGGCGGGTCGTCTGCGAGCCCACGCCGTTCGATGTCCGACTGGCCGCGGGACATGGCCGCGCTCGCAGATCATCTCGGGTTCGACCGATTCGCAGTCATGGGACTCTCGTCGGGCGGGCCGTATGTCGCCGCTTGCGCCGCGTTGCTCGGCGATCGCGTGGTGGCCGCGGCGTCGGTCGCGGGTGTGACCGACATGGGATGGAGCGCGGCATACGACGAATTCCCCGACGATGACGAGAAGACGATCATGCGGATCGGCGACGAGGACAAGGCACTCGCGTGGTGCGTAGACCACTACGGCGCCGACGGCGCCCGATTCTTCGACGGTGAGATGGACCTCTCACCGCCCGACACCGCGCTGTTCACGGACGAGGCGTTCATGGCCGCGATCATGCCGACGTTCGCCGAAGCCTTCCGGCCGGGCGTCGCCGGCTTCGCGCAGGACATCACCGTGCAGGGCCGACCCTGGCCGTTCGACGTGGCGAACATCACCTGCGAGATGCGCGTGTACCACGGTGAGCAGGACACGCTGTGCCCGGTGAGCCACGGGCGCCACACCGCGGAGATGATCGAGGGATCGACCCTGACGATCTTCCCCGAGCACGGTCACCTCAGCATGATCACCGAGATGCCTCGCGTCGTCGCCGATCTCCGCGGCGCGTTCTAAACGCATCAGCGGCCCCGAAGGGCGGCCGCGCTGCGCCTACACGTGTCGCGTCAGATCAACCTTCGGTGTCGCGCTCGACTCTCCGTCAGCAGGCACAGCGCCGTCGAGCAGGAGCTCGCGCTCTCGAAGGATGCGCTGCTCGAGTCGATCGAGTGCGGCAAGCGACACCTCGACGGCTCCATGCTGAGCCCCCGAATACTCGAACGGGTTGTCCATGTCCTTGATGAGCCCGATCATGTACGAAAGCAGGAATGTGATCGAGGCGATGAGAAAGCAGTCGGCAGCGAGCGGGGTGCTTTCGGCACCGAGCAGCGCGATGACGAGCAGGAACGCGACGATCTTCGCGACGACAAAGCCAGCACCGACGAAGGACGTCTCCTTGATCGTGTCGATCCGGATGACGAGCAACCGCAAGAGATTCTGCTCCTGCTTGAGCCGGACGATGTAGCCCGGTTGTGTCAGCGGTTGGAACTCACGGAACCATCGGTTCAACTCGTCGATGCACTCCAGGGCACCGTCGACTCGCGCCCGACCGTGCAACCACTCGTTGACCGCGGCCGCGAATCGGCCGACCGTTTGCAGGCAATGCAGTGCGACCGGCGCCTGCGAGTCGCGATAGAGGATCTCGCATTCATCGGCAATCGCCTCGCTCCGTCCGGCGATCTCCCCCGGCAGCTTCTCGCTCTCCTTGTAGTCCGTGAGCGTCCCCGCGAGGAGGAACCCGATCAGGAACACGGTCCCCGCGACGAGGCCCGAGTGGAGCGGGTTGAGCGAAACGGTGTCCCAGTTGAGAGCATGAATCGCGAGCTTGGCGAGCACCGCCCCGATTGCGAGCGGAAGCACCCGATACACGAGGCGAAGATCTGGGTTCCGAAGTCGCCGCAAGAACGAGATCTTTCGGCGACCGAACCAGCGTACGCAAATCCAGTTCACTCGCGATTTTGCGGCGCGAGCTCTACCGGCTGTGGCGTGTCGTGCTGTCTTTTGTTCAGGAAGTGTTGTAGGCGACGGTGGCGTAGTCCTGACTGGGTCCCGGTGGTGGTGAAGTGGGCGGCGGGAAGCCTTCGTTGATGAACTCATTGGTGAAGCCGGTCACGAAGACCTTCTTGCCGTCTGGACTTGCCGCGATGGCCGTGCCGAAGTCGCTCGTGTTGGTGGGGCCGTTGTAGAGCGCCGCCCATTGCTGGGTGCCGACGGCGGTGTTGTATGCGAGCGTCGCGTAATCCCCGGCCGCGGTTCCGATGATGTAAACCTTCGTGCCGTCGGGGCTGACCGCGAGGCCAGTGGCGGTGCTTATATGGTCGGGACCGTTGTAACGCGCCACCCAGCGTTGGCCGCCGGTGGCAGCGTTGTACGCGACCGTTGCGACGGAGACTCCGTTGTTGCCAGTCGGTTCGTCGAAGCTGTATCCGGTGACGAAGACCTGTGTGCCGTCGGGGCTCACTCCGAGAGCGTAGGCACCGTCGTCGCTATTGGCGGGACCGTTGTAACGGCTGGCCCACACTTGGCTGCCCGTGGCGGCACTGTACGCGACGGTTGCGTAGTCCAGCCCCGTCGCCGCCCCGGCACTGCGGCCGGTCACGAACACTTTCGTGCCGTCGGGAGTGACTGCGAGCCCTGTCACATCGTCGGAACCGTTTCCCGGGCCGTTGTAGCGAGCGACCCACTTCTGCGCGCCGTTGGTTGCGTTGTACGCCACGGTTGCGTAGTCCGCACCACTGGATCCGCTGACGTACACCGTGGTGCCGTCGGGCCTGGTCGTGATCTTGGCGGCGAAGTCGATGTAGTCAGCGGGGCCGTTGTAGCGGGCGAACCACAGCTCGGTACCGGTGGTCGCGTCATACACGATCGTCCCGTAATCACCCAGACCGTTTCCGCCCGTGACAATCCCGGTGACGAACACTCTGCTGCCGTCGGGACTGACGGCGACGCTTTTCCCGCCGCCGCCAGGCCGGTTGTCACGGGCAACCCACAACTCGTGACCGTCGGCAAGGTTGTAGGCAACCGTTGCGTAGTAGGCCGAACCATGCGGCGCGCTCTCACTGCGGCCCGTGACGAAGAACTTGCTGCCATCAGAGCTGACGGCAAGGCTCGTGGCCGCATCGTCGCCGTTGCCGGGGCCGTTGTAACGAGCGACCCAGCGCTGATGGCCGTTGACGGGACTGTATGCAACGGTCGCATAATCCGCGCCCGTCCCGACACCATTGCTGCCACCTGTGACCAACACTGTCGTGGCGTTGCGATCCACGGCAATGCTCGACGGAGCATCTACCCAGTTGAGCGAGCCGTTGTAGAGGCTGGCCCACACCTTCGTACCGGCACAGCCCGCCGCCAGGACCACGACCACCGCAAGCAAAGCCAACAACCGCCACCCGGGACGAGAGAAATGCATGACGGGCTGCCTCCACCAAACGCCGTTTGGCGCGACTCAGCATCGCGCCTGACGCCACCAGGCGAAAGCGGACGTCTCGCTGAGCCCGCCCCTGGTTGGTGCAGTTCTCAGTGCTCTTGATCTGCTCGGCGGGGCGGCTCCTCGCGAATCTCGACCTGCCGGCGCGCCAAGCGCTCTACGAGCGGACGACCGGGTTCGAACCGGCGACCTCAACCTTGGCAAGGTGTTGCACCCCGGTCGTCTACCTGCAAGAACGCGACCGACACGCCGCCTGACCTGCCGAAACACATCACGGCATCTCGCGTGAAATCACGGCGTCTGACAGATTCCCGCGGACTTTTCGCGGACTAGCTGGGCGCGCATCTTCAGCCGGTCGTTCTTCGACGTCCCCGCCCACACGCCGAGCGTGTCGCGATCGCGGAGTGCCTCGTCAAGACATTCGCGGGCGACGGGACTCGTCGCGCAGATAGCCCGGGCCGGTTCGAGCGAATCGCCGGTACTCGGGAAGAACACGGCCGGGTCACTATCTCGGCACGCGGCGTCGTGGTGCCATCCGGGCGGTACGAGGAGGTCGATCCAATCGCTTCGATCAGGCGCACGCATGAGCAGCGCGTACAGCGACCCGCGGTCTTCCATGACCATCGCGGCGGATTGTAGACACGCAGCCAACCGAACCCTGTCCACCGAACGCCGCTTCGAGTTGTGCCAGACGCACAAGTCGCGGAAGGCTCTGCACGCGGCGATCACGAGCGGTCTCGCCAAAGACGCCTCTCCACGGTCGCAGGGGCCCCAGTTCCCAGGGTGCACTTCTGTCCGGGCACACCCTGGGACGGGCGGCCGCTGACTACCGTCGAATCCCATGACGTGTCCCGGCGGCCTGATCGTTCATGGCGACGGCACGGTCGCGGGCTGCACCGAGGACGACGAACCTGACGGTTGTCGCGGCCGGGAGCTACGGCACGAAGGCGACCCGGTGCCGTGCATCGTGTGGACGCGGACCGGCTGCAACTACTGCGGCGTCCACTGAGCCCCGCGAGCCGGCGATTGGACCGGTCGTGTCACGGCCGCAAGTATCGGCGCGTCTGAACAATCCTGGGGAGGAATACGTGATGCGTCGAAAGCTTGACTGGATCCTTCTCGCGCTCGTATGCACCGTCATCGCTGCGGGATGCGGTGGCGGGGACTCCGCGAAGAAGGTCAAGGTAAGGGAATTCACGATCAGCTTGCCCTCGGGGAGTGTCAAGGCGGGCAAGGTGAAGTTCGCCGTGAAGAACGAAGGCACCTTGGTGCACGAGTTCGTGGTCATCCGCACGCCGGACCCGTCCGCGCCGCTGCCGACCAATCCGGACGGCTCTGTCGACGAGGAGAAGATCCCAGCGGGCGACAACGTCGGAGAGATCGAGGACATTGCGGTTAGCGGAGAGAAGTCGAATACCTTCGATTTGACGCCCGGCATCTATCTCGTGTTCTGCAACGTCGTGGACGAGGGTCCTCCGCTGGTCAGTCACTACGCGAAAGGGATGCACACGCGGCTGAACGTGACGTCATGAACCACTGAGGTCCGGGTGGCCTGATCTCTCTCGCGGACGGCACGATCGTGGGCTGCACGCTCGACGACGACGAAGACTGCTGCCGCGGCCGCGAACTACGACACGAAGGCGACCCGGTGCCATGCATCGTGTGGACGCCATCCGGCTGCAACTACTGCGGCGTGCAATTCTGAATCCGCGTTGTAACGGGCGCCGGGGAGTCAGAGACTGCGGGTTGCGTCATCCCGCGCAGAACCGCCCTGACTCCCCGGCCGTCCCGCCGGCGGGCGCGGGTGACCAGCACGGCAGGACGATCGTGGACTTTCCCTCGCCCCAGATGCCGGGCGCATCACCCTGCGAGGTGAGGCTCCGGGAACGAAGGGGTGTCGGCCGAGCACACCCCCGAGTCCGGCGTGCGCGCGAGCATCGGACGCCGCGCGCACGCCGGAGGATGCACGGTCGGGCCGTCCGCCAAGACGCGACCTGACCGTGCTGACGTGATGCGCGCGCAAGGCAATCCAACAAGCCACGCATCACGCCGAACCTCTTACGCCGTTGTCGGAACGTCCAGGAGCCGGAGTGCCGCGGGCACGACGACTTTGCTGCCCGTTCGGAACCACAGCAGCGCGCCGCGCTGGCCGGTCGGTCGTTGATTCGCTCCGACGAGGTTCGGGATCAGCTCGATCGTTGAGCCGATCCGGTCGACGATGATGAACCCCTGACGCACGTCGCCGTAGATCAGCACATAGTTGTTCGCCGTCGCCGCAGCGTTGATCGCGCCATCCATGTTCGAGTTTTCGTCCCACGGTTTGCCGAGCAGCATCGGAGGCGTCTGGCGCAACTCGGGGAACATGAGCGCGCCGTTCGTTGTCTCCATCTGCCTGTACGTGTTCGCGGTCGCGATGTGCGATTGGAACGTCGCGTTGGCCGAGAATCGGGCGCCGAGCGCGTTCTGCAAAGCGAACGGGTCCGAATCGTCGACCGCTTCGGTGCCGGTGGTGTTGATTTCCGACGACGTGCCGGCGAGCCCGGTCACGATCCCTTGCGGTTCGGTCGTGCCACCGCCGGTCGTGTACGCGGTTGCCATGAGGTTATCGGCCGAATCGACGAGCACCGTCGACAACTCCTCGAGGAAATTCGTTGCGTCCATGCCGACCTCATATGAATACGGTACAAACGAATCGCCGAGGAAGACCGGGATCGACGGGCCCCCGATCGTGGGCGCACCGTCCGCGGCTTGCGATCCTTCGGTTTTCCATTCGCTTGTCGCACCCGCGGACGTGACGCCCTGCCACTGGTTCGATGTCGTTTGTTCGACGGTCGCGAGTTGGCGGAGCGGGTTGTTGGAACCCGCGTTTGTGAGCCGAATCGAGGGATCGAGCACGAGCGGAAGCATGTAGCCGCCATTGCCCGCGGTGGTTGACATCGCGGTCCGCATCTCGGCCTGCACTTCGCTCACAACCCGATACGCGTGCTGCTCGTCCCGAGACCACAACAAGTGGCCGCGGACGGGATCGGCGAGCATCTTCGCGAACGCGGAGCGGTACTGCGGCGCGCCCGCCGCCGCGGCCCACCGTGCCGGTACCCGTCGCCTGTCGGGTACGTGTTTACGGCCGCCGAAGGCGGGCCGTACATCACGGCAACTTCCGTCGTCGCTACTACCGCTCGGCCGTCATACGTTCGGCCCTTCCTGACGGCTTCCGTGACCTACGCCATACCTGCGCGGCGCTGTTGATCGCGAACGGCCGACACATGGAGGAAGTGAAGGAGTACCTCGGCCACTCCTCGATCCGCGTCACGAGCGACCGGTACGGCCACCTGTTCCCGAAGGCGCGCGCGGCGCTCGCCGATGCGCTCGACGACACCTTCCGGGCATCCGCGGAGAATCTTGCGGACTTTTCGCGGACTGACCCCGCGATCGCGCACCTTCCGAACGCGAGTGAGGGACGCCGATAGCGTCCCTCACCTGCACATTCGTCGAGAGCGGACGACCGGGTTCGAACCGGCGACCTCAACCTTGGCAAGGTTGCGCTCTACCAACTGAGCCACGTCCGCGTGGAGCCTCCATTATACAGGTCGACCTTCGTGCCGGGAGGGGTGCACGGATAGCCTCCGCGGCGACGAAGGGGGCCGATCATGCGCATCGGGATCTTTGGTGGCGACACGGCCGGACGGACTGTCGACGACGTCGTCGACGACGCCGAGCTGGCCGAGGGCGGGGGCTTCGCGTCGTATGTGATCCCGCAGATCTTCGCCCAGGACGCGATGGGCGTGCTCACGGTCGTCGGGCGCGAAGTGCAGCGGATCGAGCTCGCGACCGGCGTGGTGCCGACCTACGGGCGGCATCCGATCACGATGGCGCAACAAGCACTCACCGTGCAGGTCGCGAGTGGGGGCCGCTTCGTGCTCGGCATCGGGCTGTCGCACCAGATGGTCATCGAGAACATGTTCGGGTTGTCGTTCGACAAGCCCGTACGTCACATGCGCGAGTACCTGTCGGTCCTCATGCCGCTGCTGCACGACGGCGCCGTCTCGTACAAGGGCGAGACGATCAGTGCCGCGGCGACACTCGGTGTCGAGCCGCGCATCGCCCCGCCCGTCGTGATCGCCGCGCTCGGCGAGCAGATGCTGAAGCTCGCGGGCACGATGGCCGACGGCACTATGACGTGGATGACCGGGCCGGCGACGCTCGCGTCGCACACCGTGCCCGCGATCACGTCCGCCGCGGAGCAGGCCGGACGACCTGCACCTCGGGTGTTCGCCGCGTTGCCCATCTGCGTGACCGAGGACGTCGACAAAGCGCGCGAACGAGCCGGGCGCGAGCTCCAGGTGTACGGCTTCCTGCCGTCATACCGGGCGATGCTCGACCGCGAGGGGGCGGCGGGGCCCGGCGATGTCGCGATCGTCGGTGACGAGGCGGCTGTCGAGAAGCAAGTGCTGGCACTCGCGGACGCCGGGGTCACGGACTTCATCGCAGCCGACTTCGGCAGCCGCGAAGAGCTCCGCCGCACTCGCGTGCTCCTCGAGACACTTCTCTGAGCGGCGTCGATGCCGGACGAGCCCCGCTCGCCACTCGAACTGCTGGAGGCGCTCGCGGTCGAAGAGGTCGAGATCGCCCCTCGCCTCGCGCATCTCGAGGTGTACACGATGCGTGGGCTGCTCACGCTGTTGTGGCACGGCGCACGCGACGCGCGCAACGTGGTGGTGACCTGCGGCGGCGGGATGGGCAGCCTCCTCGGTCCCGCCGAAGGTCTCTACCACTGGCTCGGTGAGGAGCTCGCGCCCGAGGGTATCGGCACCGTGCGCGTCGGCTACCGCAAGCCGAACGACCTGTCGCGCTGCGTGCACGACGTTGCGGCTGCATGCGATCTCGTGAGCCGAGCCGGCGGACGCCGGTTCGTCGTGATCGGTCATTCGTTCGGCGGCGCGGTCGCCGTACAGGCGGGCGTCGTGCTCGGCGAACATTGCGCGGGGATCATCGGGCTCGCGACCCAGTCCGCCGGTTGCGAGCTCGCATCCGAGCTCGGCGACACGCCGTTGCTCTTGCTGCACGGCACCGAGGACGAGATCCTGCCGCCGGAGACGAGCGGCGTCGTCCAGATGCTCGCCGGTCACGGCGAGGTCGTCCTGCTCCCCGGCACCGGCCACCTGCTCACACAATCGAGAGACGAAGTCCGCGACCGCGTGCGCACCTGGATCACCGACCGCTTCGCGTCCTGATTCTTAGGTTCCCGCGAGCTTGGCGACGATGGGGGCGAACTCGTCGACGTTGTTGTCGCCGACGACGACGTACGAAAGCCCCCACTCCTCGCGCCGCCGGTGCAGCTGCTCGGCGATCTCGTCCTCGGTGCCGACGAGCACCGCGCCCGACTCCAACGCTTCTTCCGGTGACACGCCGAATGCGGGCGCGAGCGCTTCGGCCATCGTCATACGGTCCGGGCGCACACTGGTGACGAAGAAACGCATCTGGATCTCGAGATCGCTCCAACGCGCACCCGCCGCGTCCCGCACCCACTGGACCTTCTGATCGGTCTTCTCCTTCAGGGAATCGAGCGACGCTTCGCGGCCGATCTCACCCGCGCGCAGGTTCGGATTGATGCCGACGATGTCGGCCTCGCGGGCCGCGATGGAGAGCACGCGCTTCCCACCGCCGCCGATGAGCAGCGGCGGACGCGGCTGCTGCACCGGCTTCGGGAACGATGTGTAGTCACTGATGCGATAGTGCTCGCCGTGATAGGTGAACTTCTCGCCCGCAAGGCACTCCTTGATGATGTGCAGCGCCTCTTCGAAACGGTCGACACGGACGGCCGGCGGGTCGTACGGCAGGCCGAGCTGGTCGTAGTCGGTGCGCATCCAACCCGCGCCGACACCGAGCTCGAGTCGACCGCCGGAAAGCAGGTCGATGGTGGCCGCCTCCTTGGCGAGGATCGCCGGGTGCTTGTAGTCGTTGTCGAACACCAGCGAGCCGATACGCAACGTCGTCGTGTGCGCCGCGGCCATCGCGATCGCCGGCAGCGGTGCCAGCTCCTCGCCGAAGTGGTCGGGCATGAACAGCGTCGAGAAGCCCAGGTCTTCGAGCTTGCGAGCCTTGTCGCGCCACTCTTGCGCCGAGCCGGCTTGCGACACCTGCACTCCGAACCGGAACGGTTTCATCGCTCCCCTACTTTCCTGCCAGCCGCGCGACGATCGGCGCGAAGGCATCGACTGCCTGCTCGTCGACGACGTGATACGAGAACTGCCAGCGGTCACGACGCTCCTCGAGCGATGCGACGATGTCGTCCTCGGTTCCCACCAGACACGGCGGCGCGAGCCGCGCTTCTTCGCGGGTGATCCCGAACGAGCTCGCGATCCCGTCGAGCACCTTCGACGCGTCGTCGCGTATGTAGACGAAGCCGGCCAACGCCTGGATCTCCAAGTCGTCGAAGCGGTCGCCCGCCGCGTCGCGGACCCACGTGAGCTTCTGATCGGTCGCAGCCGGCGTCATCGACATCGCGGCATCGTGGGTCGTGCCGTCACCCGACCGGAGGTTGGCGTTGATACCGACGATCTGCGCTTCCCGCGCCGCGAGGCCGAGGATCTTCGGCGCGCCGCCACCTATGAGGAACGGCACCGGCCGTTGCACCGGCTTCGGCTGACCGTCGAGATCGGTCACGTGATAGTGGTCGCCGTGGAACGTGAACGCGCCCTCCGCGAAGAGGCCCTTCATGATCGTGATCGACTCGGCCAGGCGCGCGATCCTCACACCCGGCCGATCCAGGGTCATGCCCGCCTTCTCGTAGTCCGCGGTCATCCACCCCGCACCGATACCGAGCTCGACACGGCCGTCGGAGAGCAGGTCGAGCGACGCCATCTCGCGCGCGGACACGACCGGATGCTTGTAGTCATTGCCGAGCACGAACGTACCGACGCGCAATTGGTCTGTGACCGCGGCCGCGTGCGCGAGCGCGATCGTCGGCGCGAGGTCGTGGGCGACGAAGTGGTCGGGGACGAACATCGTCGAGTAGCCGAGCGCCTCGATCTTGCGGGCAAGGTCGGTGAACTCCTTGCGCGACCGGGCCTTGCTGCAACCGACACCGAAGCGGAATCGCCGATCGTGCACGAGATGCGACCCTAGTTGGGGTCAGCGGCGACCCGTCGAGCCCCAGCCGCCGGTGCCCCGCGCGGTGTCGTCGAGCGACTCCACCTCGTCCCACTCGACTTCGTGCACTCGCTGGATCACCAGCTGGGCGATGCGGTCGCCGGGCTGCACGTCGAAGGCAAGACGCGGATCCAGGTTGACGAGCAGCACACTGATCTCGTCCCGGTATCCCGAGTCGATGAGACCCGGAGTGTTCAGGCACGTGACGCCGTGGCGGAGCGCCAGGCCCGATCGCGGCTGCACGAATCCCGCCCAGCCTTCGGGGATGGCGATCGCGACACCCGTCGGAATCAGCGCGCGGCCGCCTGCGGGTGTGAGGCGCGCTTCGGTTCGTGCGTAGAGGTCGTAGCCGGCATCGCCGGGGTGGTGGCGCTCAGGGAGCTTGACGTCGGGGTCGAGGCGGCTGATCCGGATGCGCACTCGCGCAGGCTAAGACGGCGGGGACTCGTCGCGCAGATCGGCAAGCAGCGCGGCGTGCTGGTCCGCGGTCAGTACCACATCCTGGTCGTAGTCCTGATGATCGACGACGAGGTGAACGGGCCCGCTCGCGAACATGTCGATGTCGCCGCGCGAGAACGGGAACTTCAAGAAGTGGACCGCGGCCGTCGTGTCGGGACGGGTCAGACGTGACTCGTCGTCTTCGGAGGGAGCTCCGCGGACGTCGCTGCCGTCCGGCAGCACGATGCGCACGTGGTGCTCGACGCCGACGAGGCGCGGGAGCCACTCGCGCAGCGCAACCTCGGAGGTGAGCTCGAGCAGCAGGGTTCCCGACAGCTCGCCGGCGTCCGGAATGATCTGGTTGTAGGTCTCGATCTCGTGCGCAATCTGCTCGTCGCGCAGCATCCGCTCGGCGCGCGCCATCTCCTGCACCTGCCACCGCATCGTCTCGGTGTTCTCGAAGACGATCGTCATGATCGGGCCGAGTTGCACCCGACGGATGCGCTTCATGTCGATGATGTGCCGGCGGAACGCGTCGCGCTCGCGTTCGTACTCGCGGAAGTCCTGGATGTCGTCAACGGTGAGCTTCTTCATTGGGAACCGTCCTCGATGCCATACGCGCGGGCGAGCCCCGGGAGTGTCCCCCCGGGGCTGCGAGTGTTCGACCGTGATCCGGGCTGAGCCGGGATCAGCTGACGTTCTCGAGGCCGGCTTGGAACCGACCGGCGTGGCTCTTCTCGGCGCGTGCGAGCGTCTCGAGCCACTCCGCGACCTCTTCGAAGCCCTCGTCACGAGCGGTGCGCGCGAAGCCCGGGTACATCTCGGTGTATTCGTAGGTCTCACCCGCGATCGCGGACTGCAGGTTGTCCTCGGTCGAACCCACGGTCACGCCGGTCACCGGGTCGCCGACTTCGGCGAGGAAGTCGAAGTGACCGAACGCGTGGCCGGTCTCGCCTTCGGCAACCGAGCGGAACAGGGCGGCAACGTCGGGGTAGCCCTCGACGTCTGCCTTCTGCGCAAAGTAGAGGTACCGGCGGTTCGCCTGGCTTTCACCCGCGAACGCCTCCTTGAGGTTCTCGTGGGTCTTGCTTCCATTCAGGTCGGGCATCAGGGGGCTCCTTGAAGCATCAGTTTTCGTTGGCACATTCCTCACAACGGCCACGGAAGATCACCTGGATGTCATCGACGGTGAACCCGCGGCGGTAGCGACTCGGGACGCGCAACCCGGTGAACGCCACCGGGAGATCGCGTACACGCCCGCACGACGTGCAGACGAGATGGTGATGATCGTCTTCGACATTCGGGTCGACCCGCAGGCTGCCGGTGCCGAGGTCGAGCACCTGCACCTCACCGAGCGCCTCGAGGTCGTGGACGGTCTGGTACACGGTCTTCAACGAGATCGTCGGCATCTCGGCCCGGGCGCGCTCGAACAGCGCCTCGACGGTGGGGTGCGCGTCGTTGGCCTGGAGCAGGCGGAAGATCGCCTGGCGTTGCGGCGTGACGCGGAGCCCCTGCTCGCGAAACAAGGTGGTGAGCTGGGCGCTGCTCTTCATGACGAAGAGAGGTTATCAACAATCATTGTTGAGAAGCAAGTCCCCGGTGGCCACGCGATGCTGCGCCGGTGCTGTTGATCGGCGAGATGCTCGCGAATGCCGCGCGCGTTGCACCGACGGCCGTCGCCGCAACGCTCGATGACGATGTGCTCACATTCGGCGAGCTCGACGCCCGGGCCGTCCGCCTCGCCAACGGGCTGCGCGCCATGGGTGTGACGCGCGGTGATCGGGTCTTGTGGTGGAGCGACACGGCACTGGAAGCCGTGCCCCTGTTCGCCGCGCTCGCCAAGGTCGGTGCCGTGTTCGCGCCGCTCAACGCGCGATCTGCCGTCGACGAGCTGGTCGCCGTCACGCAATACGCACGACCGAAGCTGCTGCTCGCGGGCACGTCACACGTCGATGCCGGCGCCGAGCTCGCGCGGGCCGCCGGTGTTCCGTTCTCGGCCACCGTGCCCGAGGGCGAAGCGGGTTCTGTGCCTCCAACCGGCCTCGACGAGCGCGATCCGCACGTCATCTTCTTCACGAGCGGGAGCACGGGCCGGCCCAAGGGTGTGGTGTTGTCGCATCGAGCGAACTGGCTGCGCACGTTCGTGGGCGCGACCACGAGCGCAGGCGGCGCCGGCACCGTCTGCATGTTCCCCCTCTTCCACATGGCGGGTTGGACGATCGCGATGGGCGCCTGGCAAGGGCGCCGCCCGGTCCACTTCGTACGCACGCCCGATGCCGAGACCCTCCTGCAGACCGTCGTTCGGCACCGCGCGGCGCGCCTGTACTGCATCCCGGCGGTGTGGGCTCGCGTGCTGGAGCACGGCGTCGGCCGATACGACCTGTCATCGATGTCGGAGGCCGATACCGGAACCTCGGCCACTCCGCCCGAGCTGCTCCGAGCGATCAAGGACGCACTTCCGCACACCGTGACCCGGGTGTTCTACGGCTCGACCGAGGCCGGGCCCGGTGTGCAGCTGAGCGACGACGACCTGTTTCGCAAGCCGGGAAGCGTCGGGGTCGCCCAGCCCGGGGTCGAGGTGCGACTCGACGCGACCGGCGAGGTCTGCATGCGCAGCCCGTTCCTCATGGACGGATACTTCGACGATCCCGACGCGACCGCGGCCGCGCTGCGCGACGGCTGGTACCACACGGGCGACCTCGGCGCATTCGACGAGGAGGGCTTTCTCTCGATCGTCGGGCGCGCTCGCGACGTCATCCGAACCGGCGGCGAGACCGTGGCGCCGGTCGAGATCGAGCAGGTGCTCGCGTCCCATCCCGCGATCACGGAGGTTGCGGTGGTCGGGATGCCGGATCCGCAGTGGGGCGAAGTCGTCACCGCGGTCGTCGTCGTGCGCCCGGGCTCGGTCGCGCCGGACGCGGCCGCGCTCCGCACCTTCTGCGACGGCCGGCTCGCGTCGTTCAAGCAGCCCCGGCGCATTGTCGTCGTCGATGCGCTCCCCCGCACGCCCGCCACGGGCCAGGTGCAACGCACCCTCATCGTGGAGCGGCTGCTGTCGACCGGTTGACCGCCCCGGTCGGCCGGAATAGTGTTCTCAAAGTGCAGAACGTTGTTCCGGTCGAGGCGGCACTGGCCGATCGCACGCTTGCGGAGCGCCGGGACACCTATGCCGCCGAGGTCCGGCGGCTCATCGACGCCGCGTTCGCGGTCATGCGCGATACCGGCGACATCGATCCGCCGGTGCGCGACATCGTCAAGAACGCCGGCCTGTCGAATCAGGCCTTCTACCGGCACTTCGCCTCGAAGGACTCGCTCCTCCTTGCAGTGCTCGCCGACGGGCACCGCCAACTGGTCGAGTACCTCGAGGGCCGCGTCGCGTCGATCAAGGAGCCCGAGGCGCAGCTGCGCAGATGGATCGAAGGGGTGATGGCGCAGGCGCGCGACCCGCGCGCCGCGGCGGCCACTCGTCCGTTCGCCCTGAACGGTGCGCGCCTCGCCGATCGCTTTCCGGGCGATCTCGCGGCGTCGCGCACCGAGCTCGTCGACACGCTGTCACCAACGGTGCGCGCGCTCGGTGGCACCCATCAGGACGCGTCGTTCGTCTGCGATCTCGTGCTCGCGCGTATGAACGATGCAATCGCCCACCGGAGGCGGCCGCATCCGCAAGAGGTGCAGCGCCTCGTCGGTTTCTGTCTGGCGGGAGTCGTGCACCATGGAACGTGAATTGTTGACCACCGGCATCGGCGGGCAGGGAGTGCAGCTCGCGGCACAGGTGCTCGCCCGCGCCGCGACGCTCGAGGGCCGCGAGGTGATGCTCCTCGGTCTCTACGGCGGCATGATGCGGGGAGGCAACACCGACAGCACGGTCGTGATCGCGGACGCGCCGATCGCGGCGCCGCCGGTCGTGTCGCGCGCGTGGGCGGCGATCGCGATGCACGACGACTACTGGGCACCGGTCGAGGCGAAGCTCCGGCCCGGCGGTCTCGTGCTCGTGAACGACGCGACGTTCACCAGCAGCGTCCGCGACGACGTCACGTTGCACCGGGTGCCTGCGACCACGGTGGCAACCGATCTCGGCAACGCGATGGGCGGTTCGATGGTGATGCTCGGCGCCTTCGCCACGACGACCGGCATCGTCACGATGGAGGCGCTCGTCACCGCGATGCGCGCGTCGATCCCGTCCTACCGGACCCAGCACATCGAAGCCAACGAACGAGCACTGCGTGCGGGCAGCGAGCTGCTGCCGGCGAACGCCTTCCCCGCGTGGGAGACCGCGGATGTCTGAGACAAGCGGCGAGCCGCAGCTCGTGAAGATCAAGAGCCGGGGCACCGTCACCATCGACGTCGAGCACTGCAAGGGATGCGAGCTGTGCATCCCCGCGTGCCCGCCCGACGTGCTGACCATGTCAGGGCCGGTGAATCACATGGGCTACAAGTATCCCGAGCTGCATCCGGGATGCACCGGGTGCGCGGCATGCCTGCTCGTGTGCCCGGACTTCGTGTTCGAGGTGTTCCGGTTCGAGCAGCCGGTCGTGACGGAGGTGCCGGCATGACCGGTACCGGGATGACGTCGACTGCGATCTCCGAACGCGTGCTGATGGAAGGGTCGGAGGCATTGGCCCGCGCCGCGATCGTCGCCGGCTGCCGCTTCTTCGCCGGATACCCGATGACGCCGTTCACCGAGGTGCTCGAGCACTTCGCGCGACTGCTGCCCGACGTCGGCGGCGCGTGCATCAACGCCGAATCCGAGCTCGAAGCCGTCGGGATGGCATGGGGTGCGCTCGCGACCGGTGCCCGCGCCGCGACAGGTTCGACGGGCCAGGGCCTGTCGTTGATGCAGGAGTCGTTCTCCGAGATGACGCTCGCCGAGCTCCCGCTCGTCATCTTCAACATGGCGCGCGGCCAGCAGGACTACTTCCAGGCGACGCGCGGTGGCGGTCACGGCGACTACCGGCACATCGTGCTCGCCCCCCAAGATGTGCGGGAAGGTGTCGAGCACGTGCAGCTCGCGTTCCATCTCGCCGACAAGTGGCGCAACCCGGTGCTCATCTACGGCGACTATCTGCTCGCGCACACCCAAGAAGCCATCTCGATCGAGTCCATGGACTTCCCGGTCCTCCCCGCGAAGGATTGGGCGGTCGACGGATCCCGCTCGGGGACGGGGCGCAGCGGCTCGGTGACGTCGCTCGGCGTCAGCAAGTTCGGCCAGCGCGCGCTCGGCCAGGAGGGCAAGGCCCAGTACATCGCAACGAAGATCCCTTACATGGAACGCGAGGTGCGGGTCGAGACCGGCTTCCTCGACGATGCGGAAACCGTCGTCGTGGCGTTCGGCTCGCCGTCCAAGTTCGTCAAGTACGCGATCGGGCAACTCCGCGCCGCGGGCCACCGCATCGGCTACGTGCGGCCGATCACGTTGTGGCCGTTCCCCTATGCAGCCGTCGCCGAGGCCGCGGGACTCCCCTCGGTCCGGCGCGTCGGCAGCTTCGAGCTCGCCGCCGGCCAGATGATCGACGACGTGCGCATCGGTGTCGCCGGGCGCGCGCCGGTGACGTTCATCGGCGGCGTGTCCACCGACCACTCCGGCTTCGGTGTCGGCCGGATGCTGGACGTCGAGGTCATCGCCGACCGCGTCCTCGCGTTGCACGATGACCGTGAGCTCCCGGTCATCCCCGGATACGAGAGCTGTTCGTACGAGCTGCAGGAGCATCAGGTATGACCGGACACATCGTCGACACCTCGCAGGCACCCACGGTCCCCGCCCGCAAGGTCGAAGAGCTGAAGCCCGCGCTCTTGCTCACGCAGGAGCACCACATGTGCCCCGGCTGCGGCGAGCCGCTCGCCGTTCGTCAGTTCCTCGAGACGATCGAGGACCTCGACGTCGCGCACCGGTCGATCGCGGTCGCGGGCATCGGTTGTTACACGTCGTTCTCCGGAACGATGGACGTCGACCTCGTGCAGGCGTTGCACGGGCGCGCGCCGTCAGTCGCGACCGGCGTCAAGCGGATGTTGCCCGACGCACTCGTCTTCACCTTGCAGGGTGACGGCGACATGGTGAACGAAGGCCTCCAAGAGGTGATTCACACCGCGGCGCGCGGCGAGAACCTGACGTGCATCCTGTTGAACAACGGCGTCTTCGGAGAGACCGGCGGCCACATGACCGCGACGAGCGTGATCGGGCAACGCACGAAGAACTCGCTCGACGGCCGCGACGCCGAGTACCACGGCTACCCGGTGCTGATCGGTGATCTCATCGCCCAGCTGCAAGGGGCCGCGTACGTCGCGCGCGGATCGGTGCACAACGCCGGCGGGGTCGCACGGACGCGCAAGATGTTCAAGCGGGCATTCGAGACGCAGCTGCGCGGCGAGGGTTTCACGTTCGTCGAAGTGCTGACGATGTGTCCCACCGGCTGGTTCATCCCGACCGCGGAGGGCCCCGGCTACATGCACGAGACCCTCGGCGAGGTGCACATCATGGGCGAGCTGAAGGTCGACGGCCGGGTGCGCACCACCGACGAGCTCCACGCCGAGAACGTCGCCAAGCAACGCGAGCTCGACGAGCAACTCGCCCGCGGCGGCCTCCACGACAAATGACCAATGTGTTTGGACGCTCAGACCGCCACACGCGGGCTGAGCGTCCAATCTGGACGGACACGCTGGGCGCGTAGGCTGACCGGAGCATGGACTTTCGGTATCCGGCCGAGGCCGAGGCGTTCCGCAAGGAGTTCCGGGAGTGGCTCGACGCCGAGCTGACCGACGACCTGCGCGGCGACGGCCTGGGCGGCTCCCTCGACCTCGGCGGTGCGCGCCTCGACCGGCTGCGCCGCTGGAACCGCACGCTCGCGGACGCGCGGTACGCGGCGATCGCGTGGCCGGAGGAGTGGGGCGGACGGGGCGCGGGCGTGATGGAACAGGTCGTGTACGCCGAGGAGATGCACCGGGCGCGGGCGCCGGGCACGCTCAACCCCTTGGGCCTCTCGAACATCGCGCCCGCGATCATCGAGCACGGCACCGAGGACCAGAAACGGACGCTGCTCCCGCGGATGTTGCGCGGTGACGACATCTGGTGCCAGGGATTCTCGGAGCCGAACGCCGGCTCCGACCTCGCGTCGCTACGCACGTCGGCCGTGCGCGACGGCGACGACTGGGTCGTGAACGGCCAGAAGACGTGGAACACCCTCGGCCATCTCGCCAACTGGTGCGAGCTGCTCGTACGCACCGACACGAGCGTCCCGAAGCATCGCGGCATCACGTGCCTGCTCGTCGACATGACGTCACCGGGTGTCGAGGTCCGCCCGCTCGTCACGATCACCGGCGAGAAGGAGTTCAACGAGATCTTCTTCACCGACGTGCGCGTGCCGGTCGCGAACACGCTCGGACCCGTCCACGAAGGATGGCGCGTGGCCATGACGACGCTCGCGTACCGAGCGCGGCACCGTCGCCAAGCTCCACCTCGGCAGCCGGGCGAAGATCCAGCGGCTCATCGACACCGCCAAGGAGACGCCGCTCGGTGACGGACGCACAGCAGTCGACGATCCTGTGCTCCGCCAGCGGCTCGCACGCGTCTACATGGAGGGGGAGCTGCTGAAGCTCATCTCCGAGCGGGCGATCTCGGCCGAGTTGCACGGCCGGGCGATGGGGCCCGAGGGCAGCATCGCGAAGCTGCTCTGGAGCGAGCTCGAGCAACATGTCACCGAAGCGGCATCCGACGTCCTCGGCCCCGACGCGTTGCACGGGCCGTGGGCACGGGACCGCGTCGACAGCCGGGCGCTCACGATCGCGGGCGGCACGACGCAGGTGAACAAGAACATCGTGGCAACGAGAATTCTCGGCCTACCCCGTCATTGACGCGGTCTGCCCGTTGCGCGTCGGCAGCGTCTCGCCGGGTGCGAGCGGGAAGTGGCAGGCCACGAACTGGCCGGGCCGGTACTCGGCGATCACCGGCTCCTCCTGCGCGCACTTGTCCTGCGCCTTGGGGCAGCGCGTGCGGAACCGGCACCCCGAGGGCGGCGCAACCGGTGAGGGGATCTCGCCGCCGACCTGCGGACGCTCGTCGGGGCGGACGTCGGGGTCGGGCACGGGAATCGCGGCCAGCAACGCCGCGGTGTACGGGTGCGCGGGCTGCTTGTAGATGTCGTCGGGCGGGCCGACCTCGCACATCTTGCCGAGGTACATGACGACGACCCGGTCGCTCACGTTCTTCACGACCGCGAGGTCGTGCGCGATGAAGATCAGCGTCAGGCCGTAGCGCGTCTTCATGTCCTCGAGCAGGTTCAGGATCTGCGCCTGCACCGATACGTCGAGCGCGGACACGGGCTCGTCGCAGATGATCAGCCTCGGGTCGGTGATGACCGCTCGCGCGATGGAGATCCGTTGGCATTGGCCGCCCGAGAACTGGTGGGGGCGGCGGCCGCGCTGCAACGACGGGTCGAGGCCGACCGTCGCCATCATCTCGTCGACCTTCTCCTGCTGCTCGGCCTTGCTGCCGACGTCCCAGATGGTCAGGCCCTCGGCGATGATGTCTTCGACCTTGCGACGCGGGTTGAGCGACGAGATCGGGTCCTGGAAGATCATCTTCATCCGCGTACGCGTGCGACGAAGGTCCTCGCCCTGCAGCTGCGTCATGTCGTGACCCTCGAACTTCACGCGACCTGACGTCGGTCGCGGCAGCTGCATGATCGCCTTACCGGTCGTCGACTTCCCACAACCCGACTCGCCGACGAGACCGACGGTCTCGCCTTCGGTCACGTCGAAGCTGATGTTCGAGACGGCGTGCACCTTGAGGCCGCTCCGCCCGACCGGGAACTCCACGACGAGCTCCTCGACGCGAAGCAGCGAGTCGCTCTCCGCTCGGAGATGTGCGGTGCCGCTGCCCGCCATCAGACGACGATCCCGGTGGTCAGGGCGTCGCCCTCCCTGCGCACCGGCATGCCGGTCGCGGTCTCGCCCGCGGCGAGGTTGCGTGCGAGCGCCTCGCGCCCGGCGTCGGTGCCGACCGGGAAGTGGCAGCGGAAGGCGTGGCCGGGCGCGTCGGTGCCCGCCTCGTCGAGCGAGGGCTCCTCCTGCACGCACTTGTCCTGCGCGTAGGGGCAGCGGGGCGCGAATTTGCACCCGGCCGGCGGCCGCACGAGGTCGGGCGGACGTCCCGTGATCGCCTCGAGCCGGGTGTGACTCGCCTGCGCGAGCTTCGGGATCGACTTGAGCAACGCCTCGGTGTACGGGTGACGCGTCTGGGCGAACAGCGCCCGGGTCGGAGCCTTCTCCACGATGCGCCCTGCGTACATCACTGCGATGTCGTCGGTGCGGCCGGCGACCACGCCCAGGTCGTGGGTCACGAGCACCATCGCCATGAAGCGCTCGCGCTGCTGGGTCTGGAGCAGGTCGAGGATCTGCGCCTGCACGGTGACGTCGAGCGCGGTGGTCGGCTCGTCCGCGAACAGCAGCTTCGGGCCACACGCCAGCGCGATCGCGATCATCACCCGTTGGCGCATCCCGCCCGACAGCTGATGCGGGTACTCGCGCAGGCGGCGCTCGGCCTCGGGGATGCCGACCGATCGCAGCAACGCGAGCGCGGTCTCCTCGGCGTACTCCTTCGAGACGTCGAGGTGGAAGCGCAGCGATTCCATGATCTGCTGGCCGACACGCATGACCGGGTTCAGCGACGTCATCGGGTCCTGGAACACCATCGACATCTGCGTGCCCCAGTACTGCTTCATCACCTTGCTGGAGGCGTTGCCGATCTCCCGGCCCTCGAACGTGACGCTGCCGTGCCGCACCGCGTTGCTCGGCAGGAGCCCCATGATCGAGCGTGACAGCACCGACTTCCCGCAGCCGGACTCCCCCACGATCCCGATCGTCTTGCCGCGTTCCAACGAGAACGACACCCCGTCGACGGCGCGTACCAGGCCGCGCTCACTCCTGAAGTGGGTCTTGATCTCGTCGACGTCGAGGAGGGCACCGTCGAGTGGCGCGTCGGTGAAACGCTCGGCGCGAGCGGCTCGCCCGCGACGGGGACTCACAAGACGCCCTCACGCACGTCGAACTTCGCCCGTACCGCGTCGCCGAGATAGTTCAGTGAGAGGACCGTGATGAAGATCAACGCGGACGGCACCATCCACACTGCCGGGGCGCGGTTCACGTCGCTGATCTGTGAGTAGATCATGTTGCCCCAGGACGCGTTCGGCTCGGAGATGCTGACGCCGAACACGGCAAGCGCTCCTTCGAGCACGAGCACGACGGCGACGCCGAGCAAGGCGATCGAGAGCATTGCCGGAAGGACGTTCGGCAGGACCTCGCGAAACATGACCCGAGGGTCGGACGCGCCCTGCGCACGAGCGGCCATCACGAATTCGCGTTGCGACCAGGACAGCGCGCTCGCGCGCGTAATGCGACCGAGTATTGGGATGGACACGAGCCCGACCGCGAGAATCACGACCATGATGCGATGGCGGTAGTCGTTCGCGCCGCCCCCACCGGAGACCTTCACCGGTGCGAGCACCGACACCAGCGTGAGTGCGAGCACGAGTTGCGGGAAGGCCAAGAAGATGTTGAAGAACCCGGTGAGGACGGTGTCCGTCGTGCGGCCCTTGAAGCCTGCGATGAGACCGAGGAGCCCTCCCACCAGCACGCCGAACGCCACTGAGCCGAGCGCGATGGCGAGCGACGCACGCGCGCCCCAGATGACGCGGCTCAGGACGTCTCTGCCCGAGTCGTCGCTTCCCAGCGGGTGGCCGGGCGTGAACAAGCCGGCCCGCGAGTGCAGATAGTCGCCCTTCGTCGGATCCTTGATCGGGAGCACCGGCGCGAGGATCGCGATCAGCAGGATGAACGCGAGCCACACGATCGCGATCCAGGCGATCACGCCGAGGCGTGACCGATCGAAATGCTCGTCGGGCTCCTCGAGCGCGACGGCAGTCGCCTCAGCCGAACGCTGGGCAATGTCGGTGTCAGCCGATTCGAGCACCACGGATCCTCGGGTCGAGAACACGATAGAGACCGTCTACCGCGAAGTTGACGAGCACGTACACGATCGCGACGACTGCGATGTAGTCCTGCAGTGCGATGTACTGCCGGCGGTTGATCGCATCACCGATCGCGAATCCCAACCCGTTCAGATGGAAGATCACTTCGACGATCAGCGCACCGCTGATCAAGGTCCCGACGTTCAAACCGGCGACGGTGAGCAGCGTGAGACTCGAAGGGCGCAGGGCGTGGCGCCACAGGATCCGCCGGTCCGAGATGCCCTTGCTCTTCGCCATCAGGATGAAGTCCTCCTGCAGGGTTGCGACCATGTCGCTCCGCAGCAGGCGCGCGTACACAGCGACCTGACCGATTGTGATCGCGATCACGGGAATCGCGAGGTGCTTGAAGTGTTCGACGGGATCGGTGCCGAACGCGACCCAGCCTTCCGTCGGGAAGATGTGACGCTGGTAGCTGAAGACCAGCAACAACAGCGTCGCGGTCACGTATACGGGGATGCTCAACGCAAAGAACGCGATGCCGTTCGACACGTCGTCGATCCGCGTGCCCGCCCGGTAGGCGGTATAGACGCCGAGGGGTACGGCGATCAGCAACGTCAAGATCTGCACGTAGAGCATCAGCAACAGCGATCGCGGGAGCGTGTCCTTGACCCGACCCCATACCGCGGGACCGCGCACGTCGGTTCCGACGTACTCGCGGCCCATGTCGCCGGTGACGAAGTTGCCCAACCAGTCGCCGTAGCGGACGACGACGTTCTCGTTCAGTCCGAGCTGATCGCGGATTTCCTGGCGGGTCTGCTCCGAGCCGAACGGTGCGATCGTCTTGACCGGGTCGCCGGGCAAGAGCGCAGTGAGGATTGACGTGAAGAACGTGACGACGATCAGCACCACGATCAGCTGGATCAAGCGTCGCACGAACACGTGCACGTGCAGTCGTCTCCTTTGCTCCTGCCGGATCAGGCCCTGGTCAGCACTTGCCGGCGTCGCACCACAAACCACTCGCGGGATGGCCGGTCGCCAGCCCCTCGAACGCGCCGGTGCCGTCGGGCAGCGGCGGACCGAGCACACCGTGCACGTCCGGCTTGTTGGCCACCGTCCACAACGTGTACTGGCCCCAGAGGTTCCAGAGCTGCTTCGCGAATTCCCGGTTGATGTCCTCGTACAGCTTCGTCCGCGCGGCGGGATCGTCGCTGACCCGGGCGTCGTCGAAGGCCTTGCTGATGATCGGGTCGTTGAACCCGCCGAAGTTGACGGCGTTGTCGCACGCGGCGTCGCCGTTCGGGTCCGTACCCGCCGGGGGCGAGTTGCCGCAGTGCCACCACACGTATTGCGTGTCGTCGTCGGCACCAGGGTGGTTCCGCCACAGCGTGGCGTCGAACTGACGGCCGATCGCCACATTGATCAACGTGCTCTGGTCGGGAACCGAGTTGAGGTTGATCTTGATCCCGGCGTTCTGGTCGAGCATCTGCTGGATCAACACCGCGTCCTGGGTGGTGTCAGGGTCGGCGGTGTGGCTCAACGTGAACGTGAGGTCCTTGCCGGTCTCCTGCTTGTACTGCGCAGCCGCCGCTTTGGCCTTCTCCGGATCGAAGTTCGGCAAGCCGGTGTCTGTCGAGATGGCCGTCGACGCCGGGAGCGAACGGTCCTGAGGCGTTGGTCAGGATGCTGTCGTTGCGCAGCCGGTTGTACGTGTCGCGATCGACCGCGTAGGCGAACGCCTGGCGGGCCGACAAGTGGTTGAACGGCGGCTTGGTGGCGTTCAACATCATGTAACCGACCTCGGTGAACTTGTCGGATTCGGTGTCCGTCAGCTTGCCGCTCTTTACGTCGTCACGAATCTTCACGATCTGGAGCGGCCCCGAGAAATGCGACATCTGGAAGTCGCCGGCTTCGAGCGAACCCAAGCGCTTGGGCCCGTCCTCCTGCGGGACGTAGGTGATCTGGTCGAGGTACGGCAGCTGCACGCCGTCCTTGTCCTTGTCCCAGTAGTTCGGGTTCCGCTTGGCCACGAACTTGTCGCCGAACTTCCACGAGACCTTCGCGAAGGGGCCGGTCCCGATGAGCTTGGTGTTGCAGTCGGGCGACTCCATCTGCGCCTTGCCCATGATCCCCAGGCGGCTGCTGCTCCAGAGGAACCACGGGAACGCGGTCCACGGCCGCTTGGTGGACACGGTCAGCGTCAGGTCGTCGACGACGTCGACCGACTTCACGTCGGGGAACACGAATACGAACAGCGGGTTGTCCTTGCGGTAGTGGTCGAGGTTGTCCTTCACGACCGCGGCCGTGAGCGGACTGCCGTCGTGGAACTTGATGCCCGGCCGCAGCTTGATCGTCCAGACCGTGTTGTTCTTCGTGCCCATCACCGATTCGGCGAGGTACGGGTGGATCTTGCCGTCGGCACCCGGCAGCGTCAGCGTGTCGTAGATCGTGCGAGCGACCTGGATGCCACCGATCGCGAGCTGCGCCTTGTACAGGCAGAACCCGCCGCTCGTGTCGGCTTCGAGGCCGTAGATCAACGAGCCGCCCTTCACGGGCTTCGCGTTGGGATCGTCGCCGGTCTTGACCCCGCCGGTCGTCGCGGGTCCGTGTACGACCCGCCACTCTTGCTGCTGCTGCCGCAGGCGGCGGCGACCATCACGAGCGACAAGACGAACGCAGCCGCTCGCGGCCCACGCCAGAAGCTCCTCCGAGTCACGGTTCCCCCCGATTTCACGTGGGGCCCTCGCCCCGTAGCATCCGACAGGCACGGCCAACTGTGACGCACGTCACAGGCGGACTTTAACGCGGGAAGCTACGGAGAGGCTCGCGGGCTGTCAATCTTTCTTGTTCGCACTCGCCGCGGACCCGGAGTTACACGGTTGCAACGTTCCGGCGCACGGTGCCCATGGGCCCGTCGACGTCCTTCGGCGTGAGGGAGACTCTCGATCCCACGAGCTCCTCGTGCTCGGCGCGGTCGATGGCCTCCGAGTCGCGCAGATGTGCGTACGTGCGCGCATCGCCGGGCAGGTCGCACACGAGCAGCGCCCAGTCCGGCGCGCCGTCGCGGCCGTGCACGACCGAGTAGGCGGCGACCTCGGCGTCGCCTTCGTGGGTCGCGACGACCGGACGCGTGGCCGGTGGTGGGACCGCGTCGGGAGGACTGACTGCACCGGGCTCGGAGGAGTAGCAGCCGAAGACGTGCTTGGTCATGTGCATGCCGACGCCGGAGACGAGTCCGAAGGCTCCGGGATCCGCGCGTAGCCGTTCGACCATCGCCGCGATCGAGTGCGTGAGATACCCGCTCGCGGGGCCTCCGTGGTACGGGAGCCCCCCGGTCACGGTGAGCCCGCGCTGATCGCCCGGCGCGAGCCCGAGCGCATCGCACGCGAAGTGCAGCGAGCTCGCGAAGCACGAGTAGAGGTCGAAGTACCGGATGTCGTCGGCATCGACACCGGCGCCGCGCATGGCTTCGGTGCTCGCGGTCTCCATCGCGGGCGAGCGCCACATCTCGGGGTGCTCGGCCACGAGCACGGGGTCGTTCGCGTCAGCACCAACCCCGCAGGTACACCCGGCGATCGGGCGGGATGCCCGAGCGCATCGGCGCGCTCGTGCGTTGCGACGACCAGCGCGGCGGCCATGTCGACGTCCATCACCGCGACTGCGTACTTCGTGTACGGGTATCCGACCATGCGGTTCTGCGCGGTCGCCGTGACGATCTCCGCGGCATCGCGCGCGACGCGGAACCATGCGTGCGGGTTCTCGGCCGCGACGTCTGTCATCGGCGCCAACATCCGCCCGATGCCGTCCCGATACTCGTCGAGACCGGCGCCTGCATGTGCGCGGCGGGCGTTGTCGAACACTGCGAACGTGAGCCACGCTTGGAACACTTCGTGCGCGATCTCGGCCGGGTCGGGCGGCGACTTCCCACGGGAACGGCCGCTTGTCGGCGGGCTTGTACGAGTAGGGATAGCGCTCGCCCCGCTTCTTGTACAACCGTTGCGTGGCGAGCGCCTCTGCGCTCGTGACCAACGCAAGGTCGAGCTCGCCCGCGAGCATGCGCTGCGCGGTGGCGTCGACGAGCTTCTGGGTCGTCGTGCCGCCGATGCCCGAGTAGTGCCGGTGCCGCGGATCGACCCCGAGCCGCTCCGCCAGTCGAGCAACGGCATCGTCGTATTGCCACGTCTGGCAGTAGACGATCTGGACGCTGTCGAGCTGCTGGAGGACCTCGGGCCGTGTCGTGTCGGCCGCGGCCGCGCGCGCGACGTCCTCCCACATCGACAGCGGTTCGGGCGCGCCCTGCTCCCCCACTTCCTCGGGGTGCCACGTCCGCGCCGCGACCCCGATGATGCACGGCGCGCGTCCGTCGACCTTGCTCATGTCGAGACCCGTCGCGCGACGATCAACGCGCCTGCCAGACCGGGGGTCGCTTCTCCGCGAAGGCCTTGGGGCCTTCCTTGGCATCCTCGGTCTGGAAGATGTAGCTCGAGAGCTTCGACTCCTTCTCGAATGGCGTCCGGAGCTCTTTGCCGAGCCGTTCGAGGATCGCGGCGGCCTTCGCGATGTCCGCGCCGTCGGCGACGGCGTTGCGCAGCTCGCGCACCGCGGCGCGGAGCTGCTTGGTGACGTCCTCGTCGAAGTAGAGGCCTTGGAGCGCGCTCTGCTTGGTCGCCTGCACCGCGAGCGGCGCATTCGCGATGATCCGCTGTGCGTACTCGCCGCGCCGCGTCGAGCAACTGCTCCCGCGGTGCGATCGCGTTCAGCAAGCCCATCTCGTAGGCGCGCTCGGGCGGGAACCAGGTCGGCGCACAGCAAGAACTCCATGGCCTGCGGCCACGGGATCTGCCGCGGCAGCCGGACCGTGGTACCCCCACCCGCGAACAGGCCGCGTTTGGGCTCCATGACCGCGAACTTCGCCTCCGGGCACGCGATCCGGATGTCGCAACCGCCGAGCATCTCCATGCCGCCCGCGGTGCAGAACCCGTTCACGGCCGCGATGACCGGCTTGTAGAGCGGCCAGTTCCGCAACACCGAACGGACACCGTCGTCGAGCCGGTACCCGTTGATCTCCGCGAGCCCCTTCTCGGCGATCTCCTTTTGGAACTTCGTGATCTCCGGGACGTACTTCTTGAGGTCGGCGCCGGAGAAGAACGCGTCGCCGACCCCCGTGACGATCGCGACCCACGCCTGGTCGTCGGCGGCAAAGCGTTCCCACGCCTCGCGCAGCAGCTTGAAGTGCTCCATGTCCGCGGCGTTGCGCGCCTCCGGCCGGTCGATCGTGATGACGACGACGTGCTCGGAGTCCTGGTCGAAGTGGATGGGCATGCAACCTCCGGACCTGACGTACGCGTCAGCGACGTGCGAGGATACGTGGTCCCCCGCGAAGGAGTCATGTGACAGTGCGGACGCAGCGGAGCCAAGGATGGCGCAGTGAGGGAGTCATGTGACAGTGCGGACGCAGCGGAGCCAAGGATGGCGCAGTGAGGGAGTCATGTGACGGCCGAGAGACCGAAAGCACTGGTGACCGCGCCGTTCCGCGGCGAGGGGATGGAGACACTGCAGTCGGTCGCCGACGTGGTCTACGACCCGTGGATCGAGCAGGTGCCGCTCCGCCTCTACGACGGCGAGAAGCTCGCCGCCCGCGTGCGCGACGAGGGTGCGGACGTGCTGATCGTCGAGTCCGACTTCGTCAACGGACCGGTCTTCGAGCTGCCGCTGCGGGTGATCGGATCGTGCCGCGGTGACCCCAACAACGTCGACGTCGCCGCCGCGACCCAGGCTGGGATCCCGGTGCTGCGCGCGCCGGGCCGCAACGCGAACGCTGTCGCCGAGCTGACTGTCGCATTGCTGTTCGCGGTCAACCGCTTCGTCGTGCCGGCGGACCGCGACGTGCGCGAGGGCAAGGTGTACAGCGACGGCAAGATCCCGTACCAGCGCTATCGCGCCTGGGAGCTCGCGGGCCGGACCGCGGGCATCGTCGGACTCGGTGCCGTCGGACGTGCGACCAAGTGGCGGTTCGAGGGCCTGGGCCTGCGGGTGCTGTCGTTCGACCCCTACAACCCCGATGCCACCCACCGAGACTCCGTCGACGAGATGCTCGGCGAGTGCGACGTCGTCTCGATGCACGCCGTCGTGACGCCCGACACCGAGGGCCTCATCGGCGCGCGGCAGTTCGCCGCGATGAAACCCGATGCGATCTACCTCAACACCGCCCGCGCGGTGCTGCACGACACCGACGCGCTCGTCGCCGCCTTGCAGTCCGGCCACCTCGGGGGTGCCGGCCTCGATCATTTCAAGGGCGAGAACCTGCCGACCGATCATCCCCTGTGCGCGATGTCGAACGTCGTGCTGACGCCCCACATCGGCGGCGCGACGTACGACACCGAAGCGAACCATTCCAAGCTGATCGCCGATGACGTCGTGCGACTCTTGCGCGGCGAGAAGCCCGTCAATTGCGTCAACCCGGAGGTGCTGCACTGACATGAGCGCGCTGAAGGGGACTGCCCAAGAGATCAAGGAAGAGCTGCTCTGGGTCGCCAAGGAGTCGCTCCGCACGAACTTGGTGCACGGCACCGCCGGCAACTTCTCGGCGCGGCTGCCCGACGGCAACGTCGTGCTCACGCCGTCGACGTTGCCCTACGACACGATGACGCTCGACGACCTCGTGGTGACGGACCTCGACGCCAACGTGCTCGAGGGCACGAACGGACCGACCACCGAGAAGGCCCTGCACCTCGCGTGCCTGAAGGCATATGACGACATTCATGCCGTCATCCACTGCCACGCCAAGTTCTGCACGATGTTCGCGCTCACGCACGAGCCGATCCCGTGCGTGATCGAAGAGGTCGAGGTGTTCGTGGGTGGCGACGTGCCGGTCGCGCACTACGAGTTCACCGGATCCCAAGAGCTGGCCGACGAGGTCTCGAAGTGGGTCGGCGACCGCGCGGCGGTGCTCATGGCGAACCACGGCCTGTTGACCGTCGGCAAGTCACCAAAGGACGCGCTGAAGATCGCGAACTTGGTCGAGCTCACGGCCGAGATCATCTGGGGCGCGCGGCAGCTCGGGACCATCGTCCCGCTGCCCGATGACGACGCGGGAGAAGATGGCGCCGTACTACAAGATGCTGCGGGGGATGTAGGTCGCCGTCCGCTTGGTGCGGCGTTTACTTCTTGCGCGCGACCGTCAGGCCGTCGCTCACCGGCAGCATCACCGCCTCGACGCGGGCATCGCGCGGCAACCTGTCGTTGAACTCCTTGATCGCCTTGGTGTTGTCGTCGGTGGCGCCCGCGTTGACGACGTTGCCGCTCCAGAGCACGTTGTCGACCAGGATGAGCGCGTTCGCTCTCATGTGCGGGAGCAGCGCCTCGAAATAGTTCCAGTAGTTCGGCTTGTCGGCGTCGATGAACGCGAGGTCGAACATGTCGTCATCGGCGAGCTTGGCGATCGTTTCCAGGGCGGGCGCGATGCGCAGGTCGATGCGATCGGCGACGCCCGCCTTCTGCCAGGCGCGACGCCCGATCGCCGTCCATTCCTCGGACACGTCGCAGGCGACGAGCGTGCCGTCCGCGGGCAGGCCCCTCGCGATGCACAGCGCCGAGTAGCCGGTGAACGTGCCGACCTCGATCGCGCGCCGAGCGCCGATCGCGCGGGTGAGGATCGTGAGGAAGGCTCCTTGCTCGGGCGCCACCTGCATACCGGCAACCGGACCCAACTCGGCCGTGACGGCGATGAGCTCCTTCTGCACCTCATCGGGTGGCGAGCCGTGCGCAACGAGATAGTCACCGAGCTCGGGTGTCAACAGGAAGGATTTCGGGTCGGCCATCGCCGGGACGATAGCGACGTCGATGGGTCAACTCCACGCTCCGCTCCCCTGCGGTCGCTTCGCTGTCGTCTCTGCGTCGCTCGGTCGACTTCATCGACGCGCGTGTCAGGCAGAGCGTACGATCCTGCGACCGAGGGCGGACGGAACCACCGGTCGGGGGGACGCGGTGACAGCCAACGACGAGACCGGCACCCGTACCGACGCTGCGTCGCTCGCCGCGACCGTCCTCGACGAGGAGGCGGCGCGCCAAGAAGCGCAGGCCCGCGCGAAAGAGCAGGTGATCTTCCCCGACGACCTGCTCCCGGGCGTGAACTCGGAGCCGGTGACCTTCCACGACGCGTTCGCCGCGGCGGCAAGCTCATGTTCGTCGTGCTCGGGCTGCTGATCGCGTTCGACCAGCTCACGCTCAACGCCGTGCAGCTCATCGGGCCCGAGATCCGCAGGACGTTCCACATCAGCAGCGGCTCGGCGGTCTTCATCACGACCGCGTCCGGTCTCTTCTACGGGCTCGGCGCGATCCCTCTGGGCTGGCTCGCCGACCGCGTGCGGCGCGTGCCCATCGTCGGGATCGCCGGGCTGCTCTCCTCGCTCTTCACCATCCTCATCGGTGCCTCGGTGAGCGCGTTCATGTTCTTCTGGATGGTGTGCCTGACCGGGGTCGCCAAGGCGAGCGACATCGCGGTGCACCCGCCGCTGATCGCCGACAACTATCCGATCGGCATCCGAGCCGCGCATGTCGGCGGTGATGAACCTGGGTCAGCAGGTCCTCGGCAACCTCAGCCCCGTGCTCGTCGGCGCGATCGCGGTATGGATCGGGGGCACCGAGGGTTGGCGCTGGGGGATCATCCTGCTCGGCGTCCCGACCGCGATCATCGCCCTCGTCGCGTTCTCGATCCGCGAGCCGCCACGCGGACAGTACGAGAAGGACGACGTGCTGGGCGAGGTGATCGAGGACGACAACCCCGCGCATCCTTCGATGGAGGCGGCGTTCGCGCGCCTCAAGAAGATCGCGACGATTCGCACGTCGATCGCCGCGTTCGCGGCGCTCGGCTTCGGCGTGTTCGCGTTGGGGAGCCTGCAGGTGCTCTACCTCAACGACACCCTGCACCAGACGAACATCCTGCATCGGGGGCTCATCCTGAGCATCTCCGGCTTCGCCGCAGTTCCGTTCCTGTATCCCGTCGGTGCCTACTTCGACCGGACGTACCGAATGGATCCGGCGAAGGCGCTCGCTCATCGTCGGGATCATGATCCTTCCGTCGGCGCTCTTCACGCCGTTGCAGGTCTCGACCCACAGCGTCGTGTGGTTCGTGATCTGGGGCGTCCCGCAATCGGTCCTCACGGCGTGCGCGTTCGCGATGGTGACGCCCGTGCTGCAAGCGGTGTGCCCATACCGCTTGCGCGGGCTCGGCGTCGCGATGGGCGTGATGTACGTCATCCTGATCGGAGGGTTCGCGGGCGGGATCCTCGCCGACTTCTTCACCAATGCGTTCGGCGTACGCAGCGCCGTGCTCATCCTCGGGATCCCTACGAGCATCGTCGGCGGACTGCTGCTGATGAATGGCGCGCGCTACATCCGCAACGACCTGTCGCTCGTGGTGGAGGAGCTCCTCGAAGAACAAGAGGAGTACCGCAAGCGGACCGTCGACGCCGCGGAAACCCCCGTGCTGCAGGTCGTGAACGTCGACTTCTCGTACGGTTCGGTGCAGGTGCTCTTCGACGTGAACTTCGAGGTGTTCCGGGGCGAGTGCGTTGCGCTGCTGGGGACGAACGGTGCCGGCAAGTCCACGATCCTGCGCGTCATGAGCGGGCTCGAGGTGCCCGAGCGGGGTGTCGTACGTCTCGGCGGCCGCAACATCACATATGTCGCGCCCGAGCAACGTGTCCGCATGGGCATCGTGCAGCTCCCCGGCGGCAAGGGCGTGTTCCCGAGCCTCACCGTGCAACAGAACCTCGCCGTCAGCGCCCGGCTCCTCGCGGGGACCAATGCCGAGGTCGAGGAGCGGATCGCCGGCGTGCTCGACCTCTTCCCCGAGCTCCAAGCGCGACGGAAGCAGCCCGCGCGCAGTCTCTCGGGCGGTCAGCAGCAGATGCTCGCGCTCGCGCGAGTGCTCATTCATCAGCCCGAGGTGCTCCTCATCGACGAGCTCTCACTCGGGCTCGCACCCGTCGTCGTACAGCGAATGCTCGAGATCGTCGACCAGCTGAAGGCGCGCGGTCAGACGATGGTCATCGTCGAGCAGTCGTTGAATGTCGCGCTCTCGATCTCCGATCGCGCGATCTTCCTCGAGAAGGGCGAAGTCAAGTTCGAGGGAACCGCGAGCGATCTCGTCCAGCGTGACGACCTCGCCCGGGCGGTGTTCTTCGGAACCGAGGGCGGCTGATGGTCGGGTCGCTCCTCGCGCTCCACATCATGACCGCGAACATCGTCTTCAAGGGCTTCGTCGCGGGTCTCAGCTTCGCGCTCGTCGCGATGGGCATCGTGCTCGTCTACCGGTCATCCCGGATCATCAACTTCGCGGTCGGTGATCTCGGCGTCCCCGCGACCGCGTTGCTCGGTCTCTACGTCGCCAAGTCGGATTGGCCCTACTTCCCGGCGCTGATCTTCGCCCTGATCGTCGGCACCCTCTCGGGAACGGTCGTCGAGCTCGTGGTGATCCGCCGGCTCTTCAAAGCGCCCCGAGTAATCGTGCTCGTCGCGACGATCGGGATCGCCGAGCTTGCCCGCGGGGTCACGCTCGCGATCCCGCAGTACCGCACCGGCAAGTTCCAGAGCCAGTTCCCCACGCCCATCAGCAGCGAATGGAAGGTCGGCAGCATCACGGTCACGGGACCACAGCTCGTCGTGCTGATCGTCGTGCCGGTCATCGCGCTGTTCCTCTGGTGGCTCCTCGGCCATACGCGCTTCGCCGATGCCGTGCGCGCGTCGGCGACGAACGCCGACCTCGCGCGGCTGACCGGCATCAGCCCGAAGATGATGTCGACGGCGATCTGGACGATCGCCGGGTTCCTCTCGACGATGTCGGTGATCCTCTACGCAACCCAGCAGGGCTCGACCGAGCTCGTCACGATCGGTCCCGACACGCTGCTCGCCGGGCTCACGGCCGCGCTGATCGGTCGCATGAAGTCGTTCCCGCTGGCCGCACTCGGCGGCATCGCGATCGGCATCGCACGCCAGGTGTTGTTCTTCAACTTCTTCTCACCCACCGAGGCGGGCCTGACCCAGTTCCTGCTCTTCATCCTCGTGCTCGTACTGGTCGCGCGAATGAGCAAGGCCGACGAGACCGGCGGTGAGAGCTTCGCGTTCGCGCCGCCGCGTTCCGCCCGTGCCGGAACGGCTGCGGCAGATCTGGTGGGTGCGGCGCATGCCGCAGCTCGTCGCCGCAGTCGCGCTCGGGCTTGCAATCGTGGTGCCGGTCTTCGTCACACAGTCCGAACGCCACCAGACGTACGCGCAGATCCTCGCGTTCGCGATCTGCGCGGTGTCGGTGACGGTCCTCACCGGTTGGGGCGGCCAGCTCTCGCTCGGTCAAATGGCCTTCGCGGGCATCGGCGCGTTGAGCGCGGCCGCGTTCACGCGTGGTGTCACACTCGACATCGGCTACCGCTCGAACCGGCTCATCAAGGGCGCGATCCGGCCCGTCCCGTTCTTCTTGGCGCTGATCTGCCTCATCCTCGCCGCGACCGCGATCGGGCTCGCCATGAACCGACGAACCCGGGGCCGGGCGCGCCTGGCCACGATCGCGGCCGCCGTGGTGCTCGTGGCCGGTGCCGCGGTGCTGTTCCCCGCCGGTACCGACCGGTCGGGCACACAGCATCCGGTGCCATTCGTCCTCGCCTTGTTCCTCGGTGCGGTCATCGCGTGCGTGACTGCTGTCGCGGTCGGTATCGGGGCGCTGCGCGTCAAGGGGCTCCTGCTTGCGATCAGCACCTTGGCGTTCGCGATCGCGGCGCAGCTCTACATCTTCCCCCGCCCGATCTTCGACCCCGACGGCATCAACCTCGTCGAGCTCGATCGCGGCAAGCTCGGACCGATCGACCTCGCCTTCCGGAACCGCGCGTACTACTGGTTCGTGCTCGCGATCCTCGTCATCGTCCTCGTGTTCGTCGGTCACCTGCGCCGGACCGGCGTCGGGCGCTCGATCATCGGCGTGCGCGAGAACGAGGCCGCGGCCGCGGCGCTCACCGTCTCGCCCACTCGTACCAAGCTGACCGCGTTCGCGCTCGGCGGATTCGTCGCAGGGATCGGCGGGGCGTTGCTCGGCGGCCTCGTCGTCAACATCGGCTACACGAACCAGTACTTCCGCGTCGAGGACTCGCTCAAGCTCGTGTCGATGGCGGTGATCGGCGGCCTCGGCAGTCTCGCGGGCGCGGTCACCGGGGCGTTGTGGGTGATCGGCCTGCCCGCGTTCTGGCCCAAGAACACGACCGTGCCGCTCTTCACGTCGAGCATCGGGCTCTTGATCATCCTGCTGTACATCCCCGGCGGCTTCACGCAGATCGGCTACTGGGTGCGGGGCGAGATCCTGAAGTGGCTCGAGAAGCGTCTGCCCGTGCTGCCGACGAAGAGCATGACCGCTCCGCCCGCGTCGTTGCGCCGGGTCACGGAGGCCGAGCTCGTCACCAACACCGACGGAAGTGTGCTGGCGACGCGCCAGCTCACCGTCCGGTTCGGCGGCATCGTCGCGGTGGACGAGGTCGACTTCTCCGCGAACCCGGGCGAGGTCGTCGGGCTGATCGGCACCAACGGCGCGGGCAAGTCGACGCTGCTCAACGCAATCGGCGGCTACGTCCCGAGCGGGGGCGGCGTTTCACTGCTCGGCCACGACATCTCCGGGCTCCCTCCCCACCAACGCGCGCGTCTCGGGCTCGGGCGCACGTTCCAGGCCGCCACACTCTTTCCCGAGCTCACGGTGCGCGAGACCGTGCAACTCGCGCTCGAAGCCAGGGAGCCGACCTCGTTCTGGGGCTCGTTGCTGTGGCTCCCGTCGATCAGGCCGGAGCGGCGCAAGCGCGCGGAAGCGGCCGAGCTGATCGACTTCCTCGGCCTCGGCCGCTATGCGGACCGGTTCATCGCCGAGCTCTCGACCGGCACGCGTCGCGTCGTCGAGCTGGCGTCGGTGCTCGCGGTGGCGCCCCGCGTGCTCTGCCTCGACGAACCCACCGCCGGCGTCGCCCAACGCGAAGCCGAGGCGTTCGGTCCTCTCATCAAGCGCGTGCAACAAGAGCTCGACGCGACCTTGATAGTCGTCGAGCACGACCTTCCGCTCATCCTGTCGATCAGCGACCGCGTGTACTGCCTCGAGGCCGGGACCGTGATCGCGGTCGGCACGCCCGCCGCCGTGCGCGCCGACCCGAGAGTCATCGCGTCCTACCTCGGCACCGACGACCGAGCCATCCAACGCTCCAACGCGTGATCCTGGGTCGCGACTCACCTCCGAGCGGCGGCTTCGCCGCGACGAGGAGGATTCGCTGCTCCCGGCGAGCTCGCTGCGCACCCTACGGGCTGCTCCGCTCACCGCGTCGTGCGCGGTGTCGGTGCGCAGCGAATGCGGCCCGCATTACCCCACCGGCTTCCAGTCGCCGGTGGTGCCGGCGGTCGGGTCGAACTCGACGAGTTGTGCACCGTCGGACGCGTCGTACTTGTCCTTGCCGAGTGATGCCTTCGGTGTCGCGACGATCGTGATCGCACCGAAGTTGTTGACCGCGTCGACCCAGTTGTCGTTGTTCAGATACTTGCCGACCTTGTCGGCGATCGTCTTGAAGAACTTCAGATCGCTGCACGCGTCGCGCACGGTGATCCATATCTCGGCCCGCTTGCCGTCCGGGCCCTTCTTCAGATCCTTGGGCGCGACGACCTTCGTGCCACTCGCCGTCTCCCAGACCTTCACGCACTCCTGCAGCGACGGCGTCTCGAACTGCTGCTGGTCGGTGAGACCGACCCAAGCGAGCATGCCGTCGTACGGGTTGGGATCCAGGCCGGCATTCACCGCGTCCTGACCAGCTCCCTTGGCGCTCGAATCACCATCGGTCATGATCAAGATGTCACCCAGCGCCTTGCGGATCTTCTGGATGTACACCTTCGAGACTGCCGCCAGACCGGACACGAACAGCGCAGTGATGTTCTCGCCCTTCCACCGCTCGATGAAGCTGTCGAGCTGCGCCTGAGATTGCGTCGTGTCGCCGGAAGGGTCGAGCGTGAGCACGCCGGCCGTACCGACGGGGATATTGAGCTCCTTCAGCTTGGGCTTGATGACGTCGTTGATCCGCGACTTGTTGCCGGTCTCCGCGAGGATGCCGAACTTCTTTCCGGCCAAGAGGCCCTTCGTGTTCGCTTGGTCGAGCATGTCGCGTGTCGAACGCTCAGCGAGCGTGTCGGTGGTCAGGAGCAGGCCTCCGGGCGCCTTGTCCATGATGTCTTGCGTCAGCTCGTGGGTGATGAGGACCGTCTTGTGCTGCTTCGTGAAGCACAGCTGCGCGGCGCCGGCGAAGTCGAGCAACACACCGACGGTCGCGAACACCTTCTGGTCGTCGGTCAGCTTGGTGCAGGCCCGAAGCGGCGGATCGCTTCCGAGCGGGGCGTATACCTCGTACGCCGGATCGATCTTCAGGCCGCCCGCGACGCCCCCGTTCTTGTTCATGTCGTCGACGAACGCCTGATAGATCTTCTGCTGCGGACCGCGCGTGAAGTCGACGTTGGCGGAGATGACCTCGTTGTCGTAGTCGACGATGGCGATGCCGAGCTTGACGCTGCCCGCGGTGACGCCCTGACCGAGCTCGGTTGATTGCGCCACGGTGCCACCCGGAGACGGCGTCGAGCCGGTCGAGCCGGTCGTGGCCTTTGGCTTGCTGCTGCTTCCACACCCGGCCAGCGCGAAGACAAGCGCCAGCACGGCGAGGAGAGCGACGAAGGAACGCGATCGATGCCGCCTGTGTGCCTGCACCCGCATGTGGATCCCCCTGTTCATGCGAACAGCCGGAACACTATGACGCCAGGCGTCAGTTTGTGGTGTACCGCTAGCCGCTGACGTCCTGGACGGGCGTGACCGCGTGCCAGTCCCCCGTCTCGGGGATCGTCGGGTCGTAGGCGACGAGCCCGTAGGTGTCGTCGGCGTCGTACTTTCCGTCGTGGAGCGATGCGTAGATCGTCGACGTGACGTCGATCGGTCCGAAGGTGTTCACCGTGCGCGTCCAGTTCTCGTTGTTGAGACCGGGGCCGACGCGAGTGGCGATCGTCGCGAACATGTTGGTGAACAGGCACGCGTCCTCGACCTCTGAATAGATGTCGTCCTGCTTGCCGTTCGGCAGCTTCACGACGACGTTCGGCGACGGCACCTTGCGGCCCGTCGCCTTCTCCCAGATATCGCGACAGAACGCGAAGTGTGGTGTCTTGGTGTGCTCGGTGCCGGTCTGACCTTCTGCGCTGATCGCGCCGTCGTACGGATTGGGTGAGACGTGCGCCTTCTGCTCCTCGCGGGCGCTGCTCAGGATGCTCGTGGTGTCGGCGACGAGCAGCATGTCGGGGATCGCCTCCTTGATCTTCTCGACGAACTGCTTGTTGGCCACGTCCTCGCCGACGAGTATCAGCGCGTTCGTGCCGTCGTCCTTCCACCGCTCGATGAAGCTGTCGAGCTGCGCCTGGGCCTCGGTGGTGTCGCCGGTGGTGATCGTCAGCGTCGCATCGGCACCGCGCGCGACGTCGAGATCACGCAGTCCCGGGACGACGACGTTCGTCACCCGTGAACGGTTCGCGGCACTGCTGATCGTGCCGACCTTCTTGCCGCGCAGCGTCTCCTGCGACTTCAGCAGGGACATGATCACGTTGAGGCGTCGCTCCGGCACGATGTCGGGCGTCACCATGAGACCGTGCGTCGCCTTGTCGACGAGTCCCTGCGTCAGCGCGTTGGCGACGATCACCGTGTGATGGCGCTTGGCGAAGCAGAGCTGGGCGTCGCCACTGGGGTCGTAGAAGACACCGATCGCGGCGAAGACCTTGTGGTCCTCGGTGAGCGAGGTGCACGCGGCAAGCTCGGACGCGAGATTGATGGGGCAGTACGTCTTGTACACCGGATCGAGCTTGCGGTTGTTGATGCCACCCTTGGCGTTGATCTGGTCGATGAAGATCTGGAACGCCTGCTCCTGATCGGGCCGCAGCTCGTCGACGAACTGCTTCACGCAGTCGAAGTCGATCATCATCACGCCGATCTTGATCGCATCGGCGGTCACGCCGGTGCCGAGCTTCGTCGACGCGATTCCGGAGCCCGGAGTCGACGACGACTGCTTCTTGTCACTTCCGCATGCGGTCGACAGGGCGAGCGTGAGGACGGCGACGGTCACGCCAAGACCTCGTCGGCCACGCATGAACGCGCACTGTACGACAGGCACCGTCGAGGCGTAGGTTGTCGGTCGTGCGCCCTCGCGCCGTCTTGATCGTTGCCGCGATGGCGGTAGTCGCCGCGGCATGCAAGCCGGTCACGCACCCGATCTTCACCGCGCGGGAAGGCCCGACCTCGCCGGTCACGGTTTTGCTGCTCTCGGGCAACGGCAACTTCGTCGTTGCTGAGGCGACCGCCGCGTCGACGATGGTGCCTGGTCCCGGTACATGGCGCGTCGACCGTCGCGACGGGTCGGTCGCCGCGCTGCCCGGGAGGTCGGTCTCCGGCGGATATGACCCCGTGGCGATCAGCAACGACGGCATGCGGGTGCAGTTGAACGACGTGAACAGCCACCCGGTCGTGTGGTCGCACGGCGTGGTGCTCAGCTCTCCGTCCACGCTCATGGCGCTGAGCCCGGACCTCACCTTCGCCTTGCTGCACGACAGCGCCGGGGTCATGAAACGTTGGAACGTCTTGACCGGCGCCGTCACGCCCGTAGAGACGTCCGTCCCGCGACCACCCGGCTACACCTCCGCGTTCCCGGACGCAATCTCGGACGACGGCAACGTCGCGACATTCGAGCTCCGCCAGCCGAACGTCGCGAACTTCATCCAGCGCATCGTCGACGTGCCGGCCCACCGCGCGACCGATCTGCACATGACGGACTTCAGCGACACGATCGAGCTGTCCGCCGACGGCTCGGCCTTCGCCCATCATCACGTGGAGCAATATGTCGACGAGTCCCAGTTCCCTCCCGTGGTCATCAAGCTCGCCGACTGGGTCGAGCTCGTCGATCGCGTCACGCAGACTGTCAGACGGCACTACACCGTGCCGGACGACCGCGGGGTCACCCTGTTGACGATCTCGGACAACGGCACGACCGTATGGGTGTCGCAGGACCTCTTCGACATCGAGGGCTCGGCGTGCGGCCCGGTGCCCGTGACGACGAGTTGTGTGGTCGCGTCGGAAGCCGTCGTGATCGCGTCCTTCGGCAGTCGTTCGTTCTCGACCGGGTCGGGAGACGGCTACGGGTCGTCGCCCAGCGACAATGGGCGCTTCTTCGTATCCAACCGCGTGCCTCTCGGCCCTTCGTCGAGCGGCGGGGCGAGGGTCGTCGATTGGATCACGGGCAACGTCGAAACGCTCTCGCAGGGCCTCGCCTACCGGAGCAACGACGATCAAACCTGTGGGTCCGTCGGCTCATCCGCACCGTGCACCGTGCCCACCTGGGCGTCTGGCGCGCAGATCAGCACCGACGGTCGCACTGTGGTGTCGACGTCGAGCTCGGGCCACGGTTGGTACGAGTACACGCCCGCGCCGGCGCCCCGACCGGCCACGGTCACCTCGCGTTTGGTCTCCGAGCGCTAGGTGTCGGTGCCGATGTGGACGCTCGAACGGTTCGGCACGATCGCGTTGGCGACCTTCCGCCGGCCACCGCGCAACCTCATGTCGATGGCCGCGATGGGCGAGCTCGAACAGCTCGTGACCGACGTTGCGGTCGATGCCGACGTGCAGGTGCTCGTGCTGACCGGCGGGGTGGACGGCTACTTCGTCGCCCACGCCGATCTCGACGACCTGGCGGCGCTCGGACGCGGTGAGGCGGTCGAGGGCGACCCCGGCTCGTGGGCGCGCACGTTCGCGCTGCTCGAGTCGATGCCGCAGCCGGTGGTCGCGGCGGTGGACGGGCAGGCGTGGGGCGGCGGCTGCGAGCTCTGCCTCGCGTCGACGCTGCGCGTCGCGAGCGACCGCGCCCACTTCGGTCAGCCCGAGGTCGCGGTCGGCATCATCCCCGGCGGCGGTGGCACCCAACGTCTCCCCCGGCTCATCGGCGCGGGACGCGCCGCCGAGCTCGTGCTCTCGGGACGCATCGTCGACGCCGAAGAGGCGCATCGAATCGGCCTGGTCGAGGCGGTGCTCCCCCACGACCGGTTCGTCGAACGGGTGCTCGAATGGGTCACGCCGATCGCGACCAAGCCGCCGGCCGCGGTACGCGCCGCCAAGCGTGCGATCGTCGACGGGCTACGGGTGCCACTCGACGAGGGCCTGCGCATCGAGGGCCGCCTGTTCATCGAGTGTCAGATGCGTCCCGACACCATCGCGATCCAAGAGCGAGCCGCCGACGCCGAACGCAACACACCCGCGGACCAACGCGTCGAACTTTGATTCTGGGTTGATCAAGCGAGCTCGACGAGGTCGAGGAGGTCGTCGGACCAGTGGTCGATGACGCCGTCCGGCATCAGCAGTACCCGGTCGGGCGCGAGCTCGGTGACGAACTCGGTGTCGTGGCTCACGAGCACCATCGCGCCCTTCCATTCGCGCAACGCGGCGCCGACCGCCGCCCGCGACGGTGGGTCGAGGTTGTTGGTGGGCTCGTCGAGCAGCAGCAGGTTGTGCTGCCGGGCGATCAGCATCGTCAGCGCCAGCTTCGTCTTCTCGCCGCCGGACAGCGTGCCCGCGTCCTGGAACGCGAGGTCGCCGCGTAGCCCGAACATGCCGAGCAGGCCGCGCAGGTACTGATCCGCGAGACCGGACTCGTCGCGGACGTGCGCGATGACACTGCGGCCGGCCGAGATGCCTTCGTGCTCCTGGGCGTAATAGCCGAGCGACACCTGGTGCCCGAGCCGGACGTCGCCGAGGTCGGCATCGAGCTCGCCGATGATGCTGCGCAGCAATGTCGTCTTTCCCGCACCGTTGAGACCGAGCACGAGCACGCGCTCACCGCGCCCGACGTCGAACGTCACGTCCTCGAAGACGACCTTGTCACCGAATGCCTTTGCGAGATCGACGACCTCGAGCACCGTGCGCCCGGCGCGCGGCGGTTCCGGCAGCTTCACCCGGATCGTGCGCTCGCCCTTCTTCACCTCGATCTTTTCCGCCGCGATGCGCTCGACGCGGTGATCGAGGGTCTTGGCCAGACGAGCCCGCTTCGCGGTCTGGTGCCGCATCGAGTCCGCGAGCGTGCGAAGGCGCTTCATCTCCGACTCCTGCCGGCCCGCGATCTTGGTTCGCCGTTCCTCGTCGGCCTTGCGCGCGACGAGATACTGCGAATACGTGCCGCGGTACTCGATCAGCTCACCTTCGTCGAGATGCATCACGCGGGTCATCGCACGGTCGAGCAGCGCGAGGTCGTGACTGATCACGAGCAGGGCACCCCGGAACGACCGGAGGAAGGTCATCAGCCAGTGCTTTGCATCGACGTCGAGGTGGTTCGTCGGTTCATCGAGCAACAGGAGGTCGCTGCCCGCGAACAGGATCCGCGCGAGCTCGACGCGGCGACGCTCGCCACCGGACAGCGCGCGAAGCGGGAGGTCGAGACGATCGGATGCGAGCCCGAGCCCGGCGGCGATGCGCCGGACTTCGCCTTCGGCCGCGTAGCCGCCGTCGGCGGTGAAGGCATCTTCGGCATTGGCGAACGCGCGCACGTTGCGCGCCGAGGGGTCACTGTCGACCCGGGCACGGAGCTCCTCGAGGCGGTGCGCCGCCGCGTCGAGCCCGCGTCCCGACAGCACGTGGGCGAGCCCACTGCCATCGAGGCCCGCACCACGCGGGGCGGGTCCTGCGGCAGGTAGCCGACCGACCCGGGGCGCAGCACCACGCCGCGCGCCGCCGGCGCCGCGCCCGCAAGCACCTTCAGCATCGAGGTCTTGCCGGCGCCGTTGCGACCGACGAGGCCGACCTTGTCGCCGTCGTGCAGCGAGAACGACGCGTCGGTGAGCGTGTACCGCCCTCCGACCTCGACCGCGAGCTCGCGCACCTGCAACATGAGGATCCAGGTTACGGGCGGGCCGGCTCGCTCCGCCCCGATTTCGAGCGCCCCCGCGTGGGGCGTGTTTGAGGTGCGGTTTCCGCACCTCAAACACGCCCCATGATCAGCGGCGGGTTAGAAGTGGCCGTCGGCGGCGCCGTAGCCGGGGCGGCCGGCGTCGGTCCATTCGTTCATGAAGTCGAAGAACGTCTGACCGAACGGATCGTCACCGACGAGTGGGAGCGTCCCGCGCCGGATCGTCCAGTCCATCGGTGCGAGCTCGGCGGCGCGGGCGAAGTGAACCGCCGCGCGCTCGGCCTGCCAGGCGCGATGCAGGTACGCGCCCAGCCGCCGTTCCACACGCGCCAGCTGCTCCTCGGGCGAGGGTCCCTGCACTTCCCGCGAGGGAGGCGTCACGCCATCACGCACCCACGCGTGGAGTTGGTCGTGGTGTACCGACGAGTCGACCCCGGTGAAGTCTCGGAACATGTCGTCGACGGGCGCGATCACCGGCGCGCGCACCACCTGGTCGTCCTCGTCGATCCACACCGACGACGGCACGTTGGTGATGCCGAGCCGGTCCGCGATCACGTGCTCAGGGTCGACGAGCGACGGGTGCGTCAGGTTCGCGGCCGCGATCCATTCGCGGGCCGCGTCGGCCTCGTCGAGCGCGACGGTGACGATCGAGCAGCCGAGGGGCTCGAGCTCGAGGTGCAGTGCCTGCCAACCTGGCAGGTCGTAGCGGCATCCTCACCACGACGCCCAGGTCACGAGGACCTTCTTCTTGGGCCCGATCGCACGCCACGAGAACTGCCGGCCGTCGACGTCGTGCAGCACGATGTCGTCGACGCGGCCGGCCGCGAGCTGCGCCGCGCGCGTCACGGCTGATTCGCCGATCGCGGCGACGCCCGCGTCCGTCGTCGATCGCGAGCGGGCGACCGAGCAGCTCGGTGACGACCCGCAGGTCGACGCGATCGGCGGCCTGCACATCGGGACGGCCGCGGGTCGGCACGCAGACGTCGTCGCGGCACAGTCCTTCGGGTTTCAGCTCCCAGCCCGTCACCTCGCGCAACGTCGCCGAGCTGAGAAGCAGCGTGTCCGGAGCCAGGACTGCGTCGACCTCGTGCGTTTCCTCACCGGTCAGGATCGTGGCCATGCCGCATCTTCGCACCGTCGCGAGCGTCCCCGCGTGGGCGTGTTTGAGGTGCGGTTTCCGCACCTCAAACACGCCTGAGCACCCTGGGCCCCCTCATCGCGGGGTTTCCCGGGATCAGATCAGGGGAAGTCGCCCGGGTCGGACCTGCGCCCCCGCAGGGCCTGCGCGATCGCATCGCCGGCGAGGAGCATCACTGCGATCCACGCGGGCGTGCGCGCGCGAACGAACAACGTCGGCCACTCGAACACAGGGGGAAAGTGATAGCGGGCCTGCTGGACCACGATGTACGCGCCGCACAGCAACAGCAGTGTCGCGGGCAGCACGAGGACGTAGCCGCGGCAGAGTTGGTCGCCATTGCACGAGACCGCTGAGCGCCGCGACCAGTAGCCCCGCCCACGGCGCGACCGTGATCGCGGTGAGGGCGCCCGCCAGCACCGGCGCGATCCAAGCGTTGCGGACGCGCCCCGCAGGCCAATTCCACGCGATATCGATGTCAGCGTCCCCGCGATCCGCGTCGCTGCTCGCGCCGACCACCGCTCCTCGCCGACGCATGGTGACACCGACGACGACGAGGCACCCGACGGCGGCGAGCAAGGAGATCCACAGCGCAGCCCACACCTGCTTTTGCGGGGTCCACTCCATCGCCACGTCGAAGTCGTCTCGCGGAGGGCGTGACGAGCCACCCGTTCGCGTAGCCGTCGACGAGCTGCGGGGTGCCGAGCCCGTGTCCGCCGACGACGTGCGCGTGCCAGCCGGGACTCTGCGACTCACCCAGCACCATCCAAAACGGTGTCGTCGCGCCCGAGACGTGCACGCGTACCGAAGTACGACCGCTGCGCACGACCGCGATACGCGGTGTGGGCGGTGCGGGCGCACCGATCTCGGTCACCTCGCCGTCCTCGGCCGTCACGGGCGCGTCCGCCGTTCCCGATGCGAGGACCAGCCGGTCGAGCAGGAAACCGACATCCTTGCCGCGCGCCGACGTGAGCGTGTGCGGGCCGGCGCCGAGGGTCAGCTCGGGCACGCGGTGGATCCCGGGGATCACACGGCGTCACGGTGAGCGCCATCAGCTGATCCGCTGCTTCGGCGCGGCCGGTGACCCGCACCGGCATCGGTGTGCCGTCGATCGACACGAGGTCGGAGCGGCAGCCGCTGTCGACCTGCGGCGACGCGGCCGGCAGGTGCAGACCCGGAATGCCGAGCTCGGCGATCCCGACCGGCATGAGGTCGGTGTCGGTGGTCGCAAACCGGCGGGAGCGCTCCTCCCGCACGTCGACCACCGTCACGCGCACGGTGCGACCGGTGACGCGCGGGAACGTGAGGCGTACGCGCGTCGGACGCGTTCTCGGCCGGCTGGTCGGCGATCTGCGGCAGCGTGAGCGTGCGCGTCTGGCCGTCGACATCGAGCCGGAGGACCTTCGGGACCGAATGCCGCCCGTCGGCGAAGACGCGCAGATCCAGGTGATCGAACGACAGCGGCGCCGCGCTCTTGAACTGCATCCACTCTCCGCGCACGCCGATGAAGGGTGTCTGCCACGCGGTCTCGGGATCACCGTCGATCGCGCTGTTCGCCGTGCATCTCATGCAACCGAAGAGGAACTGGCTCCACGAGGTCGACACGCCGCCGTGACCGGCGTCGGGAACCCGGAACGCGGCCTGCAGCGCGCTCGCGGGGGCGTCGGGAGTGATCTCCGCACTTCCGGTGAGCACGAAGGTGCGCGCACCCGGGAGCGTGAAGCTGCGATCAATGCTCAATTCCGGTTGTGAGCGCGGCGGCACCGGCCGGACGGCATCGCGCCGCATCACAAGGACGATCGGATGGGCCGCGGCGCCGTCGCCGAGCGCGGCGACGAGGTCGGTCGGCATTTGCACGACTTCGTGCATCCTGACGTCCCGCGAACGCGTGTCGTCGCGCAGGCGGATCTCCGCGAAGCCCACGGCGTCGTCCTTCCCGAAGAGATTCGTGCGCGGGTCGCTCGTCTGCTTCACGGTGAGCTCGAAGTGCTGGAAGGTCCTGCGGCCGAAGTCGACGGTTTGACCCGCGGGCGTCCGCGATGAGTCGTCGAGAGTGACCGGGAAGGCTTGCCCTCCGTCGAGCCGCACCTCGATCTGCGTGAGCCAGCGGTTGCGGCCGCCCGTGAGCGGTTGCACGAGGTTCACGTGATCGGTGGTGATCGGCCGCTCGAGGTCGACACGGATCCGCTGCCCGCGCGCGTCGCCGAACGCATTCGCGCGCCAGGAGGTGTACGGGTCGCCATCGAGTGCTCGCGAGGCGCGATCCTCGGGGGTGTAGGTGATGGTGTTGCCGTAAGCGGACGCCACCACGCGTTGCACACCCGAGTCGACGGAGGTCGTGTACGCGCTCGCCTGCTCGCCCGGGAACAGCGGGAGCCGCGCATCGGCCGTGTCGTGGTCGAGCGGCTTGTCGGCCTCTCCGGCTTGTTCGGTGTAGCCCAGGTTGTCCTTCACGGACGTCCAGCGACGCGCCCGCAATCGGTTGTTGTCGGTGATCACGAGGGTCGCGCCGCGGCTCGTCGCGGCGCGCAATGCGCTCGGCGACGTGTAGGACGCCGAATACCGCACCACGCCCGCCTGGTCGAGCATGCCCACGTCGGCGACGTCGATGAGACCCTCGCCGTCGCCGCTCACCATCAACGCGTGGTCGTTCGACTCGGCCCGCACGATCGGCGAAGGATCCTCGACCTTGTACAACGCGACGGGCGCCGGGTACGGCTCGTTCGGCGGGGCGGCGAGGCTGATCTCGTCCTGCACCCCCGACGGCACCGCGGGCACCGGCGGGCCGTAGCTCGCGGGTGCGTCGAGGCCGGGGGTGCGCGCCAGCACCCGCGCGAGCTCCCGCGGCGGGACGAGGTCGTAACGCTCGTACTGGATGTCGTTGCGCGCGAGCAGGTCACCGACGCCCATCCTCCGAAGGAGCGGGGCGATCCCCCGCGGGTCGGCGACACCTTCCTGGAGGCGGCGGTCCAGCGCGTTGAGGAGGTCGGCGCTGCCGGCCGTGCCGTACGGGATCAGCTCGCGTGCGACGTACGGCCGGTCGGTCAGGCCCGGCGTGATCGGGTCGACGGTGTTGCCCCAGCGGTACGACGCGAAGTCGGCACCGGGCGTCTCCAGCACGCGGGTGTCGCTGCTGTTCCCGAGCGACGCGACCGCCTGCTTCCAATACGACGGGATCTCTTCGGGTCGTTGCAGATTCTTTCCGTAGTACGTGCCGTCGTAGAGCGCGGGGAAGTTGACGACGACCAGGGCGATGACGACCGCCGGCGCGGCGAGCGCGAACGCGAGCCGTCCACGCTTGCGAAGCCGTTCGTTCACGACGTTCGTCGTCAACCCGAGAAAGACGGCGAGCGCGAGGAGCACGAGGGGGACGGCCCGGCCGGTACTCCGCATCGCGAGCGCCGCGGTGGAGCTCGACGCAACCGATTTGAAGAGCGCGCCCAGCGGGGTGGGGCTCTTGTAGGGATGCGCGCCGACCGCGATGACCACGCCGAGCGTCAGCACGGCGATGAAGTAGACGCGATGGCGCCACCGCACGAACGCGGCGCCGAACAACGCGAGCGCGGCGAGCACGTAACCCGCGAGGATGACGCGGAGCACCTGCGTGTAGTTGGTCGAGGCTTCGATCCACGGACCGAGGCGATCCTGCCCGTAGAAGAACCAGTAGCCGAGCCCGCGCAACACCTCGTTCGGCGACGACGTGCGCGCGACCGCATCGATCGTCTCCGTGTACCGGAGGATGTCGAGGCCGTACGCGGCCTGCATGCGCAACCCGGCGATCCACCACAGCGAGGCGAACAGCGTCAATACGCCCGTGCGCACGGTCACCGCGAGCGCGTGCCGGAAGGTAACGTCGCGTGCGACAAGCCATGCGTACACGATCCAGAGGACCGGTCCGAGGCCGGCGAACAGCAGCGCGGTGGCGTTCACCCCGCCGACGACCTGCACGATCAACGCGAAGATCGCGGGATAACGCCAGCTCGCCAGGCCGCGGGGCGGGGCGCGGAGCGCCTTGCGGATGACGCCGATCATCCACGGCAGCGCGGCCCACGGCAGCAACAACACCGAGATGCGCGCCGCGTAGTCGAGCACGTACGGCGACAACATGTACGCGACTGCGGCGACGACGACTCCGGGACCCCGGAAGCCGAAGTTCCGGAGGAGGTACAGCATGCCCGCCGCCGCGAAGAACAGCATCGAGCCGAGCCACAGCCGCTGCGCCACCCAGTCGGGGACGCCGAGCTTGTCCGCGATCCAGTAGTAGGGACCGATCGGGAACACATAGCCGATCGTCTGGTGCGTCACCGTGCCCATGCCGATGTTCGGATCCCACATCGACACCGCGCGCGACAACAGCCGTCCGGGATCGAGGTACAGGTATTGCTTCGTGTCGGCGGCGACCTTGCCGCGTGCGGTGAGCAGTGGCGGCACGTACGCGAGCAGCGCCAGCAGCACGTATCCGGCTATCGGTCGCGAGCGTCGCTCGGCGGCGGGGGTCGCTCCTACAGTCGTGCGGACGCGATCGAGGAGCGTGGTCACGCGCGAGTGCGGCGGAGTGCCTCTGCGGCGAGCACCTCGAGCGTGCCACACGCCGTCGCGCCCCAGGTGAACCGCGCCGCGTGGGCCTGCGCGGCTTCCGCCATGCGGCCGCGCAACGCGTCGTCGCCCAGCATCCGCTCGAGCGCGGTGCCGAACGCCGCCGCGTCATCGACGAGCATGCCGGTCGTGCCGTCGACGATCGCGTCAGCGTGGCCGGCGATGCGCGTCGCCACCGCGGGCGTGCCGCACGCCGCGGCCTCCGTGATCGTCATGCCCCAGCCTTCGTGCGCGGAGGAGGCCGCGAGGATCCACGCGCGCCGGTACAGCGAGAGCAGCCTGTTGTCGTCGAGGCGCCCGGGCAGGGCGATCCACCCCGCGGCATCGCAGCCGGTGATCTGCCGCTCGAGCGTGTCCCGTTCGTACCCCTCCCCCACGATCACCGCGCGCAGGCCGGGATGGCGGGCTTTCGCGGTGACGAGCGCGTCGACGAGGCGATCGAATCGCTTCACCGGCACGAGCCGCCCGACGGCAACGACGAGCGGCGATGCGTCCTTCTCGCCGCCGGGCGTGAATGACGCGTCGATGCCCGGCGGCACGACCGTGATGTTGCCGGGCCGGAACCGCAGCTTCTCGACGATCTCCTCCTTCGAGGACTCCGACAAGGTCACGATCGGTGTGCCGCGGTAGAGCGGCGGCGCAGCTTGGAACTCGACGCTGCGCCCGAGGCGCGCGAGCCGGGGCGGGAGGGTCATTCCCCACATCGTGTCGTGGACGTGGTGCAGCCACACGACGCGCGGGCGCCGCGCCCACACCGGCGAGAAGAACGGCATCCCGTTCCAGATCTCGACGAGGCCGTCACTCGCGCCGTGCCAGCCCATCATCTCGCTGAACGCGGCGCGCGGGAACACCATGTACCGGCCCGCCTTGCGGATGACGCGGTAGCCGTCGCGCCAGCTCACCTGCGCGGTGCCGGGCGCGTACGAGGTGCGCATGGTCACCTCGATGCCGGCGCGGCCCCAGAGCTCGGCGACGCGGGAAGCGTGGATCTCGGACCCGCCGGCCTCGGGATCGTCGAGGTCGCGCCATGCGAGGATCGTGATGCGCCGCAGACCCGCACCGGCGGCGATGTCGCCCAGCTTCGTGACGACGTCGTCGACGCGTCGGGGATCGGTCACGAGGTCGTAGCCTTCATCCGGGGTGCGCGAGCCGGCCTGCATGTGGGTCGCGTGTCACGAGCGGGACAGGAGTCTACGCGAACGCGTTCGCGTGTTCGCGGTTGCGCAGCGCGGGATGGGTAATGTCCCGCCGGATGACGGGACTCACGGGCGAGCGCCCCATGCAAGGCGCCACGCCCGATGCGCTGCTCGCCCTGCACGACGCGGGGTACCGGGAAGTTGTGAGTCGCCTGGGCGACGGTGTCGTGCTCGACATCGGCTGCGGGGTCGGCGACGAGACGGCGACCCTCAGTGGGAGCGACCGGTGGGTGGTGGGCGCGGACTACAGCCCTCTCACCGTCGTCGACGCCGGGCGCACGCGCGGCAACGACCGGCTCCGTTTCGCCGGCATGGACGGCTCGCGTCTCGCGGTACGCGACCACGGTGTCGATGCGGTCGTGTCCTCGCACATCATCGAGCACTTCACCGACCCCGTCCGGCATGTCGCCGAGCTTGCGCGCGTCCTGCGTCCGGACGGTACCGCCTTCGTGATCACTCCCAACGCGCCCGCCGACTTCGAGAACCCGTTCCACGTCTACCTGTTCGAAGCGGAGCAGCTCGCCTCGATGCTGTCGTTGTTCTTCGACGACGTGGAGTGTCTCGGCCTCGAGGGCGACGAAGTCCTCCAAGCCGACTTCGCAGCACGGCGTGCGAGCGGCGAGCGGATCCTGAAGCTGGACATCTTCGGCCTGCGCCATCGTCTGCCTCGGCGCGCATACGTCTGGGCGTACGAGCACGCGCTCCCCGTCGTGTACCGCATGCTCGGCAACAAGCGATCGGGCGTCGGGTCCGGGATCGACGCGTCGCATCTGTACATCACGAATCGCATCTCGGCGACGACGCCGGTGTTGTTCGCGATCGCGCGCCGGCCCAAGACCCGCGTCGATCTCCGTACGGGCGGGGCGACGGAGACGGCGTAGGCAAGACCCGGCCGGCGCACGGCACGCACCCCGGAAAGGGGGCCAGCAGCCAGAACAATGTGGGACCGGCGTGGTCCCGGACGAGCCGGGGAAATGTGCCGGACGCAACCACTGAGTAGGCTCCCCACGCGATGCTTTGGTTCGAGCGTCAGGTGGTGGCGGCCCTCGTGAGCCCCGCCCTCGACGAGCGCACGCGTCACTCCGTCGAGTCATACGTCGACAACACGCTGCGTTCGATGCCGGAGTATCTGCGCGCGGGAGTCGCCGCCGAGTCCTTGGTCTTCGGCGCATGGCCGCGGATCACGTCCACGCTCGGACGCCTCGACCCCGATGACGTCGCGCGCCGGATCGAGCGTTGGAAGACGAGCCGCATCGATCCCCTACGCCAGTACGTACGCCTGCTCCACTCGCTCGTGCTGTTCGCCGAGAACGAGCTGGCGCCCGAAGTCGTATGACCGCCCTCGACACGGACGTCCTCATCATCGGATCCGGCGCCGGCGGCGCGGTCACCGCGGCGACGCTCGCCCGGGCTGGCCGCGCGGTCACCGTCGTGGAGGAGGGCCCTTGGGTCGACCCCGATGCGATGGAGCCGTTCTCCCTCGAGGAGATGGTGGCGAAGTACCGGTACGGCGGCCCGTCCGCCGCGCTCGGCCGGCCCGCCATCGCGTTCGCCGAAGGGCGCTGCGTCGGCGGCAGCACCGAGATCAACAGCGGGCTCTATCACCGTCTGCCCTCCGACCTCGCCGAGGAGTGGGCGCGTGCGTATCGCATCGACGAGTTCGGCGCTGACGCGCTCGATCGATATGCGGCCCGTATCGAGGACGAGCTGGCAGTCTCGCGCCTCCCCGGTGCCCCTCCGACGTCCTCAGCCGTGCTCGAGCGAGGGGCCGCAAAGCTCGGCTGGCAAGCCGTGGAGTTCTCGCGCGTCTTCCGTTACGAGGCCAGCGGGCGCGCCGTCAAGCAGACGATGGCGCGCACAATGCTGCCCCGCGCCATACGGGCGGGCGCGCAGCTCATCGCCGACTGCCGGGTGAGCCGATTGCTACGGCGCGGCAACCGCATCATTGGCGCGCGCTGCGTCCGGCTGCTCCCCGACGGATCGACCGAGAGGTTCGTGATCCGGGCGGAGCACGTTTTCGTGTGTGCCGGCGCGACACAAACGCCGAACCTGCTCCAGCGGAGCGGCATCCGCATGAACATCGGCAATGGGCTGAAGATGCACCCTACAGTGAAGATCGCGGCCCGGTTCCCCCACCCGATCGACCACGGTGAGGTGCCGATGTACCGCGTCACCGAGTTCGCGCCGGCGCTCACGATCGGTGGATCCGCCAGCCGGCGCGGACACGTGGCGCTCGCACTCGCCGACTCGGGCGCGGACTTCGCCGATGCACTCGCGAACTGGGAGAATGTCGCCGTGTACTACGCGGCGATTCGCAGCGAGGGTGGTGGCCGCGTGCTCGGGCTCCCGGGGCTGCGCGCACCGCTGCTCACCTACAACCTCACCGAAGGCGACATGAGCCGGCTTGCTCGCGCGCTCATACACCTCGGCGAGGTGCTGCTCGCCTCGGGCGCGACCGAGTTGTACCCGTCGGTGACGGGCGGGATCACCGCGCACTCGTCCAAGGACCTCGTGCAATGGTGGGATGCCATGACCCGCAATCGCGCGAACTTGATGACCGTGCACCTCACGTCGAGCGTGCGCATCGGCGAGGACAGCACGCGCACGGGCACCGACAGCTTCGGACGCGTGTGGGGCTTCACCAACCTGCGCGTGAACGACGCGTCGCTGATTCCCGATGCACCGGGCGTGAACCCCCAGGGTCCGGTGATGGCGATCGCGGCGCGAAACAGCGACCAGTTCCTGTCGCAGACCTCGCCCTAGTCCGCACGCGCCGGGCGGGAGACGACGCGGACCACCGCATCGATCGCCACAGCCGTGAGGATCGCGAGCGAGGGCTCGGTGGTAGTACGGAACCGAGTGTTGGCATAGGTCACCATCACGGTGATGATCACAATGAAGACGGGCGCGACCACCGGCGACAGCGGCACCTTCTTGCGGCGCGGCCACCACACGACGGCACCCGCGATCGACAGCAGTGCGAGCCAGTAGAAGCTGTACAGCGCCGCCCAGGAGATCTCGAGCTCGCGCTGGTCGATCAAGCTGTCGACGTGCACGTAGAGCGAGGGGTGGCGGAGCCCGGCGATACGGAGGAGACGCGCCCGCTCGACGGTCGGGAGTCGGCTCAGGTGCCCTCGTATGTACTCGAGCGCGACGCGGCGATCGACACGGTCTATCTCTGACTGGTCATCGGCGTCGGTGAGCCCCTCGCGGTCGTTGACCTCGCGCTGGCACTGGATGTCGAAATAGCCCTGGAACGCGCCGTAGTAGGTCGAGTCGCAATTCGCAGACGCGAGCAACGGTCCGATCTGCGCGCTCAGCAAGATCGGATGCTTGAACCGCGTCGCGTTGTAGATGCTCCACGGGGCGATGACCAGCACGGCTGCGAGCACGCTCGCGCCGAGCCACACGAACCGGTCACGCCGGGATCGGTCCGAGGTGCGGAGGGCGAGCGGCACGACGACGAGCGGCACGAGCAACAGGAGCTCGGAACGGGTCAACGCCCCGGCGCCGCACACCGCGCCGAGCACGACCAGGCGCCCGAGACTCGGCCGCTCCCAGTACCGGTACGCGAGCAGCATCGCGAGCACCGTGAGGAACATGCTGAGCGTCTCGGCTTGCAACGCGCCGTCGGGTGCCCAGATGTTCGGATACAGCGCGGCGAGGAGAGCTGCGATCACACCGGCGCGCTCGCCCGCGACCCTCCGGCCCACGAGCCCGACCAGCACCACGGTGCCGGTCCCGAGCACGCACGACCACAACATGTGGGCCAGGACGCTGCGCAGGCCGACGACCGAGGCGATCGCGACGAACATCGTGTACAGCGGTGGGTGCTCTGCAGCCTGACGTCGGTCGGGCAAGAAGAACGGGGAGATGAATCCCTTGCCGTCCGCGAGGAGATTCGCCGCCGAGTGGTAGAAGTACGAGTCACCGGCCAGCACGATGTCGCGGCGATCGACCAGCACGTACGCGACGCGCACCGCGAGCGCGGCGACCGCGACACCTGCGAGCGCCCAGCCGAACCACCGACCGCGGGTGGCGTCGGGCGTCACGCCGGAATGGGGGGCTCGACCGGTGGACCGATGAACACCGCAGCCGGCAGGCCCAGCTCGAGCATCCGCGCCATCAGGCGCCGCGTGCTTTCCGGTACCTCGGGCGCAAGCGCGAGGATGAACAGGTTGTCGTCCACTCGTGGCGCGAGCTTGCCGAGTCCGGCGCGCTGCAGGTCGTCGAGCACCTCGCGCGTGCAGGCGGTCGAACGTCGCCGCGTTCAGCCGCTGATCGCGGCTCGAAGAACGCGACCTCGCGGAAGCGGGTGTCGGCGCGCCAGCAGCGCGATGTCGATGCCCGTCGCGAGGTGCACCTGCAACGTGGCCCGGCCGGGGGGCACCACGTGGTAGCGCGTCGCCCCCGGTTGGAACACGACGCCGGCGCGGGCATCGAAGCCCTGGCGGAGCAGCTCGTTGAGGAGGCCGTATCCCTCCGCGCCGATGGCTTGGGCCTCGGGAAGCCAGGAGACGAGATAGGGACCGCGCCGGCCGCCGGCACGGATCCGGGCCAGCTCGGCAACCGTTGGCGCCGTGAGCGCGCCGAGCTCGGCGTTGAGACGCGGTGACATCACGTTGACATGCGATGCGGACGACGCGAACACCGCGGTCGCAGCGAAGACCCCCGTGGCGAGCGCGGCGACGCCCGCCTTGGCGAGCTTGGGCGCGCGCGCGTGCCGTCGACATGCACGCGAATGAACGTGACGACGGTCCAGGCGATCGCGAACAGCAACAGCGCGGCAACGACCCACGCCCACAACAGCAGGTAGAACCACACCTTTCCGAAGATGCGGGCGGCCGAGACGAGCCCGAGCGCCGAGCGCGACGGCGAGCACGAGATCGAGCTGGAGCAGCAGCCGCCGGCGCAGGCGCCACGCCACCACCGCCGACGCGGCCCACATGACCAGCAAGAGCTCGCCGGGCCACTGCGCGCCACTCACCGAGCGTTGGTTGCCGTCGCGCACGAGCTGGGCACCGAAGAGCTTGAAGGGATTGAGCTGCGTGAGCAACACGTCGACACCGTCGCCCAGGCCGATCGACGGATCGGGCGGACTGCTGAAGTAGTCGCGGATGACCGTCATATTCCCAGGCGTATGCACCACCTGGTCGATCACCGGCGGTGTCCAGAGCACGACGAAGAGGGCCACCGCGATCACACCCCACCGCCACAGGTTCCGTCGGGCCCGCGCGTCGTACCGGCGCCCGATCGCCGAGTACGCGATAGCCCCGACGACGAGCACGCCGACGCCGCCGACCAGCCCGAGGTAAGAGATGTGCGTCTGCATGCAGAAGGAGCCCGCGAACACCGCGACGGGGAGCACCGCGAAGTCGTCGGCGAGCAGCGACCAGGCCGCGAGCAGGAAGACGAACCACCAGAGGACCGGAAGGTACGGGTTCCACGGCGACGTGAGCATGAACGGCCCGTAGGCCCGCAACAGCACTGCGAGGACGGCGGCGATCGACAGGGCAAGCACGACGCCGCCGCGCCGGTAGGCCATCCACAGCGAGAGCCCGATCGCCGCGATGTCGAGGACGACGTTGCCGACCTGCAATCCGTACGCCGACCCCCCGAAGAGCTGCCAGAACGGCCAGAGCGCGTAGAAGCTCAACGGCCCGGGATGACTGCCGCCGTGCTCGCCGAACGGGCCGATACGCCCCGCAAGGCCGATCAGCGGCGGGTGGGAGCTGATGACGTCACGCACGCGAATCTCGGTCTGGGCCCAGTCGAGCAGCGGATACCAGCGCGGCTGGTGCAGCACGACGAGCGCGATGACGAGCGGGATCGACAGGACTGCGACCAGCGCACCGACGATTCTCGCTTGCCCACGTGTCGCCACGCCGGCCGTTTCTTCACCGTCAATCACGGCAGCATTTTCAGCACGCGGAGGAGGCCGGGGCGTACGGGCGATTGATGATGTGACCCGCTCGTCGCATCGAGCTGGGTCTCGATGCGCGAGGAACCACTCGTAGGACTCGATCAACATCGACGCGTTCGAGTGGTTGGGCTCCCAGCCGAGCTCTGTGCGTGCCTTGGTGATGTCGAAGTAGAGGGACTCGCCGAACAACAGCCAGTGGTACGGAGCGAATGGCGCGAGTCCCATGCCCGCCAGCGCCCGCATCGCGACCTGCGCCGGCCCGATCGGCAGTGTTCGCACGCGCGAGCCGGTGTGCGCGTGGTCGACGAGCGCTTGCAACGTCTCCCGCATCGTGCCGAACTCTGCCGCGCCGATGTTGTAGACCGACGGTCCCGCTCGATCGCCCGCGCGCATGCACACGTCGGCAAGATCGGCCGCGTGCACGAACTGATAACGATTGCGCGCCGCCGCCGAGAACGAACACCGGCGCGCCGTCGGCGACGAACTCGAACAGCAACGCGATGATGCCGAGACGACCGTGCCCGAGGATCGTCCGAGGGCGGATGATCGTGACGTCGAGGCCGCTGGCGGCCGCGTCCCGGCACAGGAGCTCGGCTTGCAGCTTGGCCCGCCCGTAGGCCTCGAGAGGCCGGCCGGGTGTCGCCTCGGTCACCGGATTGTGCTCGGGGATCCCGAACACCGCGCTCGACGACGTGTGGACGACCTTCGCCACGCCCGCCTCGCGCGCCGCGACGAGCATCTGCGCGGTGCCGGTCACGTTCACGGCGTCGAAGAGCGCACGATCCTTGGCGAGCGGCACTTGCGCGACGTTGTGGAACACGACGTCGACGCCTTCGCAAGCCGCACGCAGCGCGACACGATCGCGCACATCACCGTGCACGTACTCCGCCGCGCCGGCCGCGACCGGGCGGGTTCACGTCGAAGATGCGGACCGCGTCTCCTTGCTCGAGCGCGCGCTCGGCGAGCAGGCTGCCGAAGTAGCCGCTGCCGCCAGTGACGAGCACCGACCGGGTCATCAGATCTTCCAGCCCCGTTCGAGGCAGAAGCGCACGCTCGCCCGCATGCCCTCGAAGAGCGACACGGTCGGCTCGTAGCCGAGCTCCTTGCGCGCACGCGAGATGTCGCAGGCGATCGTGTCCTTCAGCTCGCCGAGCACGTGGACGGCCTGTACGTAGCGCCCGCCTGCCTGGAGCGCGCCGTCGACCTTCTCCGCGAGCACGCCGACCGGCGGGATGCGCACGGGTGGACGGCGCGAGACACGGAATCCCTCCGCCGCCAGCGCGTCTCGTACCGTCGCCAACACGGCCTGGAGCTCGTAGGGCTCGGCGTCGGCGATCCAGTACGCGTGTCCCGGCGCGGCGTCTGCGACCTCGGCGCGCAGCATCCCCTGCACGAGATTGCCCGTGTAGACCATCGAGCGGCGTTGCGTGCCCGGCCCGATCAACGGGAACGTGCCGCGGCGCACCGACGCGAAGAACGTCGTCTGGCGTTCGGGCTGGAACGGACCGTAGAACCACGGAGGGCGCACGATCACTGTCGCGAGGTCGCCGCGCTCGTAGCTCCGCCGCACGAGCTGCTCCGCTTCGAGCTTCGACTGGCCGTAGCCCATGTAGGGCGCGAAGGGCGAGCCCTCGTTGAAGACGTCGTGCGCCGAGGCGTTCGCACCGAACGGTGAGTTCGACGACACGTGGACGAACCGGGGCGCGCCGACCCGGCGGGCCCGGTCGATCACGAGCTGCGTCCCGCCGACGTTCACGTCGAACAGCTCGCGCACGAAGCGCGCGGGATGGATGACGGCCGCGGCGTGGAAGACCGACGCCCGGCCCACGCCGTCGAACAGTGCATCGATGACCGAGGGATCGCGCACATCGCCGGCCATCGCCTCGATCGCGGGATGACGACCACCTCGAGCAATGCGGCATCGTCCGTGCTCCGAACCAGGCACCGGATGCGCCGGCGCGTCGGGTCTTCGGCGAGCGCGCGCACGAGGTTCTGGCCGAGCCATCCCGCCGCGCCGGTGACGACCGCAGTCGGCGCGACCGTGGCATCACCGTTGTTCGTCACCACAAGCTCCTCGCACCGTTGAACGGCCCGTGACGCTACCGCTTGCCTGTGAGGCGTTCGGGACACTCGTCATGTGCGTAGTGGCCTACTGTCTCGGCGTGCCCGACGCCCCGACCGACGCTCCGCCGGCCGCGGTGGCGTCCGAGCCGGTGGTGATTCCGCGCGTCGGAGCCGCACACGAAGAACTGGACACGCGAGGCGATCGCGCTCGGGATCGTCGCGCTGGTGTTCGCCATCCCGCTGCGCGGCCTGCTCCGGGCCCCGGGACCGCCCATGGAAGAGGGCTTCATGCTCGTCTTCCCCGAGCGGGTGCTGAAGGGCGACATCCCGAATCGCGACTTCCTCCACCTGTACGGACCCGGGAGCCTGTGGGCGCTCGCCGGGGTGTTCAAGGTCTTCGGCGTCTCGCTGCTCACCGAGCGCGTGTTCGCGCTGATGCAGGAGCTCGCGATCGTCGTTCGGCGTCTACCTGCTCGCGCGCCGTTGGAACCGCACGCTCGCGACGGTCGGGCGCGGTCAGCTCCGCGCTCATCATCATCCCGTTCGGTCTCACCGCGCTCGCGTGGGTCGGCGCGGTCGGGCTCGGACTCCTCGGTCTCGCCGCGGGCGTCGAGGCGCGGGCGCGTGCCGACGAGCGGGCTGCCCGCCGCTTCGCGATCGCGTCCGGCGTCTTGCTCGGGCTGGCAGTGCTGTTCCGGCTCGACCTCGTCCTCGCGGTCGGTCTCTCGATCGTCGCGCTCGTCTGGGGCATCGAGCGCGTGCGCCGCAAGCGATTGCTCGTCGGCTTCGGCATCGCGGTTGCGCCGTATCTCGATCCACGTCGCGACCGCCGGGTCCGGCAATGTCGTCCGCGGGATGGTGCTCGATCCCGTGTTCAACCTGCGGGGCGGGCGCAGCCTCCCGATCCCGCCGTCGTGGTCGCACTTCGACGGGTTCTTGCAGAAGGCCGGCGCGTTGCAGCAGCTGTCGTGGCCGATCCCGGACGCGACGGGACCGCAACAGCTGTTCATCTGGTTCTTCCTGCTGATCGCGGTCGTGCTGTTCCTGCTGGTACAGGCGTGGCGGCTCATGCGCACGGACTCGACGTCGTTGCGGGCGCGCACGCTGCTCGTCGTCGCGATATTCAGCGCCGGCATCCTCCCGCAGGCAATACAACGCGTCGACTCGGCCCACTTCGCCTGGGTCGGCTGTGTGCCGTTCGGCTTCCTGCCGGTTGCGCTGTTCGAGCTCGCGCGACGTCGCCTGCCGCGCGTGACCGAGTCGCGGCTCGTCGTCGGCGCGAGCGCCACCGCGCTCGCGGTCATCGTGCTCCTGATCCCGGCCTTCACCGTCACGCGCTACACCGACTACTCGCTCCAGACGTTCGGCGCCCACCGGCACTCGTACAGGATCGAGCACGACGGTCGGATCTTCTACTACGGCAAGAAGGACCGAGCAGACGCCGCGAACCTCGTGATCGCCGAGGCGGCGCGGATCTCTCGACCGGGTCAGAGGCTCTTCGTCGGGCCGGTCGACCTCCGCAAGACGCCCTACAGCGACGCGTACCTCTACTACATGCTCCCGGAGCTGAAGCCTGCGACGTACTACATCGAGATGGACCCGGGCGTCGCCAACGCCGACGACTCCGGCCTCGACCGAGGACCTGGCCGCGTCCGACATCGCGATCCTCGTCGGATCTGGGACAACTGGGAGGAGCCCAACGACTCTCGCAAGGTCGGCTCCGACAAGGCGGCAGAAGGTGCTGGCCGACCACTTCTGCCGCGTCGGCACGTATCTCGGCCTGTACGAGCTGTACCGACGGTGCCGCTGAGCGCACAGGCCGGAGCCTGTAGCGTCTCCCTCTTGTGCGGCCGCTCATCGTGACGCCGACGTACCAAGAAGCCGACAACATCACCGAGTTCCTGCGGCGCGTGCGCGACGCGGTGCCCGACGCCGACATCCTCGTCGTCGACGACAACAGCCCCGACGGGACCGCCGATCTGGCCGATCAGGTCGCGACCGATCTGGGACGGATCGACGTGCTGCGCCGGCCGAAGAAGATCGGCCTCGGCGACGCGTACCGTGCCGGTTTCTCGGTCGGCATCGACCGGGGCTACGACGTCCTGGTGCAGATCGACGCCGACCTCTCGCACGACCCCGCCGCGCTGCCCGATGCTGCTCGGCGAGATCTCGAACGGCGCCGACGCGGTGATCGGCTCCCGCTACGTGCCCGGCGGATCGATCCCGCACTGGCCGTGGCCAGGCGCGCGATCTCGAAGTGGGGCAACCGCTACACGACGTTCGTGCTCGGTATGCCGATCCGCGACGCAACCTCCGGGTACCGCGCGTACCGGGCCGACATGCTGAAGACGGTCGACTACAGCAGCACGCGGGCCAAGGGCTACGGCTTCCAGATGGAGCTCGCGTACCGGGTGCGGCGGCACGGCGGGCGGATCGTCGAGGTGCCGATCACGTTCACCGATCGCGTGCGCGGCCAGTCGAAGATCACGTTGAGCGTCGCGGCCGAGGAGCTGGCGCTCGTCACCTGGTGGGGCGTGCGTGACCGCGTGCTGAGACGCCGCGGTTAGCTCGCGGCTCCGTCGACGCGTTCTTCGTGGTACTCCGCCTCGACGTTCACCGACCAGATGTCATGGTGCGCGCCGAAGATGTTCTCGACCGAGAGCATCGCGGTGTACATCGAGTGATCCTGGTTGTTGTACCGGTGCATGCCGTTGCGGCCGACCGGATACACGTTCGGCGCGTGCGCTTCGAGCCACCTCGCGAGCGTCGCCACGTTCTGCTTGTATTCGGCGTCGTAGAACGGATACGCCTTGGGCATGCGCACCACATAGCCCGACTCGACGTGCGACGCATCGACCAGGCCGAGCTGCTCGAGCTCGCGTTTGCCGTTCTCGATGAGGTCGGCGTCCGCCATCGTCCACCATTCGTCGCCCTCGTTGACGAACAGCTCGAGGCCGAGGCAGGTGCGGCCGTCCTTCACCATGTAGGGAGACCACTGGCCGAAGTTCTGGATCCGGCCGACCTTGACGCTCGCGTCGTTGATGTAGATCCAGTTGTCGGGGAAGCCGTCGGCCTCGGGTACGACGAGCGCCACCGTGATGAAGTCCCGGTAGCGCAGCGAGTCGGCCGCCTTGACCACGTCGTCGGGCACCGGCGGATCCATCACGCGCAGCAGCTCGCTGATCGGCATCGACGAGATGACGTGTGTGCATTCGTACCGCGTGGGCACGCCGTCGGTGAGTGCCGTCACCGCGAAGGCAAGACCGTCCGTGTGCTCGATCTTCGTCACACGCGAGTCGAACACCACCTTCGTGCCCTTGGCCGTGATGAGCTCGGTGCACCGCTCCCACATCATCCCCGGCCCGAACTTCGGATAGTTGAACTCCTCGATCAGGCTCGTGACCTGCTTCGACTTCCCTTGACGATCCTTCAGCCACTTGGGCTTGATCGCTTCCAATCCGGCGCGGAACAGCGAGAGGTTCTTGATGCGCTGCGCGCCCCAGTCGGCCTGGATCTCGGTGCAGGGCACTCCCCACACCTTCTCGCTCTGCGTCTTGAAGAAATGCCGGTAGAGCCGCCATCCGAACCGGGACGCGACAAAACCTTCGAGCGTCGCCTTGTCGCTCGGCGGGTGGATGCGCACCCACAAGTACGAAAGCACGCAGCGCACCGCCTCGATCAGTCCGATGTTCTTCAACACGTTCATCGGCACGATCGGGTAGTCGTAGAACTTCCCGCGGTAGTAGACGCGACTCAGACGCGGGCGACGGAGGAAGTCGTCGGGGCCCAGGATCTCGAACCACAGATCCTCGACCGGTTTCACCTTGGTGAAGAAACGATGGCCGCCGATGTCGAAGCGCCACCCGTCGCGCTCCGCGGTGCGGCTGATGCCACCGACAACGGTGTCGGACTCGAGCACCGTCGACGCCACACCCTTCTTTGCCAGCACGTACGCGGCGGTCAGCCCCGCGGGGCCGGCGCCGACAACAACGATCTTCGGCGGGGTCGATGCTTCGTTGGCTGTTTCGTCGATGGAGCTCATGCGTTCGTCTTCAGGTTGTGGGCGTGACTGACCCCGCACGCTTCCCGCTTTGCCGGGCGCAGTGTACGGCCCGCGCCCCAAGAGTGTGTCACTCGGGCACGCTCACGCGGCGCGAAGCTCGGTAGTGTGATCCATGCCGCCAACGTGCGACACGATCCGGCCGCCCCGGTGAGACCCGAATCCTGCGACCGCCCGGCGTCGCCCGCACGAAGGACCGGCTGGCCGACGATCCTGATCGCGACGCTCGTCGCGGTGCTGCTTCCGCTGCGTGCTGCGCTGCACGCGGCAGGCCCGGCAATGGAAGAGGGCTTCATGCTCGTGCTGCCCGACCGGGTGCTGCACGGCGCGATCCCGAACAAGGACTTCCTCTGGCTCTACGGACCAGGGGCGCTCTGGGTGCTCGCGGCCGCGTACAAGATCTTCGCCACGCATCTCGTCGTCGAGCGAATCGTCGGGTTGATCCAGATCGGCGGCATGGCACTCGCTGCGGCCGCGCTCGTGCGGTGGTGGGGCCGGTGGGTCGCGGTGTCCGCGGTGCTCTTGAGCGTCATGTTCGTCATGCCGACGCTGTTGCTCACCGCGATCCCGTGGACGGGCGGTGCCGCGATCGGCCTCGCGTCGATCGTGTCGCTCTTGCAGGCACGTCACGACATTGGCGCGGGCGACGTCACACGCGCGAGGCGGTGGGCGTTCGCGGGGGGCGTGTTGGCCGCGCTCGCAACGCTGTACCGGATCGACCTCGCGCTCGCGCTCGTGCTCGCGGGCGCCGCCGCGCTGTGGGGTCTCCCGCGTACCACGGTGAAGCGCGCGCTCATCGGCCTGGGTGTCGGCCTCGTGCCCTACGTCGTGCACATCGGGCTGGCCGGCCCCGGCACGGTATGGCGCGGGATGCTGATCGACCCGATCTTCCATCTGCGGTCGGGACGCAGTCTTCCGGTACCACCGAACCCCGACCACCTCGAGGGAATCGCGGGTCATCGTGCTGGTCGACCGGTGGTGGCCGCTGCCGAGGCTGTCGATACCGCAACAACTGTTCGCGTGGTTCGTGCTGCTCGCGCTGCTGTCGGTCGCGCTCGTCGGCCTCGGCATCTGGGCGGTGCGCCGGTCCCCGGCGCGTTCCGGCCGCGCGTGTTGCTCGCCGGTGCGCTCTTCGGATTGGGCATGTTCCCGCAGGCATTGCAGCGTGCCGATTCCGCGCATTTCGCATGGGTGAGTGCCGTGGTCGTCGTCATCATCCCGGCCGCGATCGTCGAAGTCGCGTCCGTGGTGAGGCCGGCGTGGTCCCTCGCGCGGGTCGGTCCCGTCGCCGGCATTGCGGTGATCCTGGCGACCTCGCTGTTGTTGCCGACGTTCACGGCCCGGCGTTACTTCGCGCTCGTACAGGACTCCGTCGATCTCCCCGAGGCGATCGCCATCACCCGACACGGCCGCACGTTCTACATTCCCGACGACCCCGCGCTCGCGCGCAGTATCGAATCGTTGCTCGACGCCGTCGCGCGCGAGGTGAAGCCGGGAAGCCGCCTCATCGTCGGGAACACCGACCTGCGGCGCGTGCCCAACGTGGACAGCTTCCTCTACTACCTCTTGCCGGACTACGAGCCCGGCACCTTCTCCGTCGAGTTCGAGCCCGGTCTCACGAACCGCCGGGGCACACCGCTCACGCGCGAGATGCGCCGCGCCGATGCGTTCATCGCCTCCGACCGCTGGATCATCGGATGGTCCGAGCCCAACACATCGATGCAGCCCGGTGATCCCGGTCCGGGTGAGGTGCTGCGCGACGAGTTCTGCCTGCGCGGTGACTTCGGCAGCGGCTACAAGCTCTTCCTCCGCTGTTCGGCGAAGGCGTCCGGCGGCTAGTTGCTCACCGGTCCGCAGGGGCCGACAGGTCCAGCACCTCGAGCCGGTAGTCCCGACCGAGCAACCGGTGTTGCTCGAGGAAGGGAAGCGACGCGCGCACCGTTCCGCACACGAAACGCGAGCGCGGCGCGGTCGACGACGGCGAACCGCACACCGAATTGCTCGCGCACTTGGGCAAGGTCGTCGGGACCGAACGGCGGCAGCGCACCTTCCGCGGTCTCGATCCGGCCGTATTGCTCCCGGTCGCAACGGAGCTTGGCGAGCGGCTCGGATCGCGCGAACGTGTCGAGCTTCGACCACGGGTTCGCCGCGAACGATCCCGCACAGCCGACGATCGCGGTGTGATGGAAGACCTGGAGGCGAGCAAACGCCGGGTCGCAGTCGGACGGCACCCTCAACACCGTGTCGCCCGCCTGCGCGAGACGGCCGATCTCGCGAAGCGCGTGCTCGCTCGTCGCGGTGGTGCCCATCGTCAACGTCGGGAGCGGCACCAAGAGGTTCGGCGCGAGCAGCACGGCACACGCGGCGCCGCACAGGACCGCGTGCACCCGCCCGCTCGAGAGCACGCGATGCAGCGCGATGGCGGTGCCGGCCGCGAGCGGGCCGAGGAGCACCTCGCCGGCCCGAATCGGTCCCCGCAGCGCGCCGAAGCCGGGTATGGCCAGCAACAGCCGGTAGGGCAACCATGCGACCGGTCCGTCCCCGTGCTCCCACACGAAATCGCCGCCGACCTTGAGTGAAGGTCCGAGCGTGAGGATCCACAGGAACAGTGCTGCCAACGCCAGCGACAGCCGGCGCCGGTCACGCGCGAACAGGAAGACGACGAAGCCCGCGAGGAGGAGCAACCCGGGGAAGATCGTCGCTTCGAGCGCGCGCGACCGATCGGGAAGCCGCACGATGCTGCGATCGACGATGTCGGGTCTCGGGAGGAGAACCGTCGCTCGCGTCGGCTGCGCAACGATCGAGAGCGCGTCCGCGGAGAACAGCTCGCTGTCGGCGAGGAGCTCGGTGTTGGTGCCCCGCTCCTTCTCGTTCCGGTCGAAGTTGAAACGCGGCACGATGAACGGCAGGAGCGCGACCGCAGTGATCGCGGTCGCGACGAGGGTCGCGACGGGGATGCGCCAGCTGCGCGTCCGCAAGGCGGCGACACCGACGATGACCCCGTAGGCCAGGCCACCGAAGATGAGGAAGTACACGCTACAGAGGTACGCGACGACGAGGAGGAGCGCGAGCCGTAGAGGCCTGACGTCATGCTCGCCGGTCGCGACCGCGAGCGCCTCGCCGACGAGCAGTGGCACCGTGAACGCCCAGAAGAGCGGCAGGAGCCCGGACTGGACGCACAGCACGAGCGGGGGCGCGGTGAGAAACGCCACTGCAATCACGGTGTGCACGACGCCGCGACGAGCTCAGCCGGCGGGCGAGGGAACGCGCGCAGCACGACGTTCAACACCGCGCCCGTGAGGAACGTGAGGTTGTACGCGAGCGTCGGGCCGGTGACCAGGTTGAACAGACCCGCCACGTAGGAAGGCAGATAGCCGTCGAGCAGTCGCAGATCGAGCCCGAACGGCGTGATCACGTCGGTGATCCGGACGGGGACGAGATGGCCGTGCGCGATGAGCCGCCCGACCCGCCAACCGAGCCACGTGTAGTAGCGGCCGTCCTCGCCGCCGCCGAGCATCTCGTCGCGCCCGTGGATCAGCGCGGGCCAGAGCACCAGCCCGATCGCCACGACGTACGTCGCGACCTCTGCGAGCGCGCCGGCCGGCACTCGCCCGAGCGCCCGGCGGGTTCGCGGTTCGCTCGCGGGTGGGTCGGATCGGGCGTCCCCGACACCGTTCGCGCTACGCGTCGTGCGCACGGCCGGGCGCCGGGCCGCGGCCCGTCGAGGTCGGGACGCGCCGCGCCGCCGGGCGGCTCACCGCGCGCGTCCACCGCATCACCGGGCGCTCGAGCAGGTACCAGCTCGCGGTCGCCGCGGCGACGATGACCGGGAGCGCCACGGCCAACAGCGTGAGCCAGTTGCCCTTCTGCAGGGGCCATCCGAGCCAGTCGCCGAGGACGATGCCGAGCAGGAACCAGTGCCACAGGAATAGCCCGTAGCTGATCAGACCGAGGAACACGAGCGGCCGCGTTTGCAGCAGCCGGCGAATCGCGCCGTGCTGCTGCGGCCCGAGGGCCGCCGGCACGACGACGAAGAAGCCGAGCAGCGTCTCGAGGACGTTCACGCCGATCGCCTGCGCCGTGCTCAGCTCTTCGAACGGCTCGACCCGGAAGATGACCGGAATCGCGACGAAGGCGCAGAGCGCGAGCGTCCACCAGATCCATGCCGGGCGCCCGATGCGCTGGAACATTGACGCGACATGCTCGCTCCACGGCTGCACGGTGACGACCGCCAGCAGCATGCCCAGCGCGAACGCGGCGATGTGCTGCGGCAGCACCGTCATCCACGCTCCGTCGTAACCGGCCGCGATCGCCACGATCGCGCCGATCCCGATCGCACCGAGCACGGCGAGGCCCACGAACTCGACGGTGAGGGGCCGCCACTTGCGGGCGAACGCGCCGATCGCGACGGCGTAGACGGGGAGGAACACGTAGAACGTCACCTCGACCACCAAGCTCCACGCCGGCGGCAGACCGATCAGGAACGGATTCCTCTCGTGCACGTACGTCTTCGTGAGCGTCACGCTCAGCACGCCACTGCCACGGCCTTCGAAGCTCGCGCGCGACACGACGAACGTGAAGAACGCGAGCACCGCCCAATAGGCGGGATAGATGCGCGCGAACCGACGGATCGCGTAACCCCGTATGTCCACCGGCGGCCGGTCGCTCAGATGGACCGCGGCGAACGGGCGGTACAGGAGGAACCCGGATATCACGAAGAAGATCCAGACACCGGAGTTCAGGTTCCAGAGCAGCGTGCCGCCGGGCGTCCGGAACCACGAGGCGAAGAACACGGCGTGGTAGACGATGACCATCAGGGCCGCAATCGCGCGCAGGCCGTTGAAGCAGGGGAACTGCTCGACGTTCGCGCGAACGGGGGGCGGCGACGACACGCGACCAGCTACACGCGCGCGGCCGTCGCGTTGAGGTACTGACGCCCGAACGCGAAGGCGAGCCCATAGAGGGCCGCGACGACGATCAGCAGCGCTCGGTACCCGACGATGAGCGAACCGTACTCCAGTAGGCCGCCGACCATGGCTCCCAGCAAGTTCGCGCCGAAGGCGACTGTCGACGACCCGACGTCCTTGAAGCGCTGGGCAAACACGAGGTTCGCCATGAAGATCGGTGCAAACGCGAGCACCACCGCGACGAGGAACCGCGCCGGCACCGGGAGCGACAAGACCCAGCTCGAGGGCACGAAGAACGCGACGACGAGAGATGCGATCAGCACGACATACAAGCGCGTCGGTCTCTTGAACGAGACGTGCCTCGACAATTCGACCGCGAGCAGCACACTCAACAACACCCCGAAGAACACGAGCGCGTTGACGAACCATGTGGTGCCGAAGAACAGGGCGAATCGTACGACGTTCATCGTCTCGAGCAGCAGGAACGCGGCGCCCATGAAGAACAGGTCGGTGTACCGCGCCATCGGCCGCAACGGTCCCGCGGCGACGCGGATCATGACCAACGAGGCCAGCAGGATCAGCCCGATGGTCGCCAAATAGAAGCCGGGCAGCGAGCGGTCACGCAGGTACGGGAACGGGTGGTCGTCGGTGGCGGGTTTCGGGGTGGGATGGGTCTCGCTCGTCCACACTCCCTCACAGCGCAACGCCGACGCGGATGTCGCCGCTTCGAGAAACGCGAGATGACTGACCGCGCTGCCGAGATCGTCGATGCACGGGGCGCGGCCGTACACCTCGTCCAACGTGCCGGCCAGACGGTCGACCAGCCAGCGTTCGCGGTAGTAGTTGTACATTCCGAACGCGCCACCGGGTGCGAGACGATCCCGCGCTGCCTCCATCGCCTCCTTCGTGAACAGATAGCTCTCGAGCCGGAGGCTCGACTGGCCCGCGACGAGCGTGAGCGAGTCGGGAAGGGCGAAGAGGATCAAGTCGTAGCGACGGTCGGTGCGCTGCAGGAACGCGCGCCCGTCGTCGATGTGCACATGTACGCGTGGGTCGGCGTACGGATGATTGGGGTGCAACTTCTTGCCGAGCTCGTAGAGGCGAGGGTCGATCTCCACCGCGTCGATCCGGCGCGCACCGCGGGCGAGCGCGCCGGCGACGTCGTTCCCGGTGCCCGCGCCCACGATCAGCACGTCGTCGAGCGCACCGACCGAGATGCGGTCGTAGACCGTTTGGTAGACGATGCGGGAAGGGCCGTCGGGAGCCTGAATCGCCTGGTGCGGGACGCCGTTCACGTAGACGAGCTGCGAGCTGAGGTTCTTGTCGTACTTCACCTCGATCTTGTAGTACGGCGACCAGCTCGTCCCCGACGCGAACGACTCGACACCGAGAATGACGAGGAACGCGGCGAGGCCGAGCACCTGGAGGGCGTTGACCCGCGGCCAGTAGAGCGCGAGGAGCACGACCGCGACGATCGCGCCCCATACCAATGGCGGCGCGCCGATGAACGACAGCAGTGTGAAGGCCGCGATGCCGCCGAGGCTGCCGAGGATGTCGAGGCGGTAGGCCTCGAGGGGCGAGAACTTCGCGAACGCGCGCGCGACGCCCTCGCCGATGAACGCCATCGCCGCCGTGACCACGATGAAGATCACGGTGAGCACGACATAGCGAGGCGGGCCGCTCCGCTGGAGCTCCCCGAAGAAGATCACGTCGCCGCTGCTGCTGCTTCGCAGCTTCACAGGGAAGAACCGCACGAACGCAACGAGCGCGGCGAGAGCGAGTGGCGCGTACGGGAAGAGCTGTCGCACCTTCTGCGCGCGGAGGAAGCCGATGCCGATGCCGAGAAAGCTCCCGAGCAGCACGAAGTTCGAGAAGTACGAGAGGTACAAGACGTTCGACCCCGCCCAGCGAATGAGCGCGAGCTCGACGAACAGCATGAGGAAGCTGAGCGCGGCCAGCCGGAGGCGATCGTTCATGAACGTTGCGGAGGAGGTGTGCATCGCAAGAGACTGCGCCGGGAGGCTAGACGGTCAGCGCACCTGGGGAAGGAACCACTTCCACACGACGACGGCGCCTGCCTCGGTGAGGTGCACCTCATCGGGCTCCCACATCTCGACACCGTCGATCCGCTCGGCGCGTCTCCCTCCGGGGCACACGAGCTCGCGCCAATGCACGATCCTCACGCGCGGCATCTCACGGGCAAGTTCCTCGTAGATCGCATTGACCGCCGCGATCCGCGCCGCGTTCCCCGATCGGGCAACGGTGCGGCCGGATCCCCGGTGCCGAAGCACGGCACCTCGAACACGTCGACCGTGCGGCCGCTCCCGCTCAGCGCCCGGAGCGCGTCGCGATATGACGACGTGACGAGCTCGGTCCACTCGGGCGTGCCGAAGCGCACGCGTTCGCCGTCGACCCGGTGATCGAGCAAATCCCACGCGCCCGCCATGAGCACGACGACCGCGCCGGGATCGGCTTGCAGCTTGCGCGGCCATCGCTCCTCCCATCCCTCGCACTTGTCCGGATCGCGGAACACGACGCTGCCGTTGTAGTGCTCGGCCTGCACGATCGCGCACCCCAGGTCGGCGTCTCCTCCGACCTTGATGCCGAGCTCCCGGCCGTGGACTGCGCCGTTGTAGCCGAACACCAATGCCGTGGAGTCTCCGAACGTATCGACGTGGAGCGCGTTGGGGTCGCTCGCGACGCTCTGCAGCTTTGAAAGGCTCGGACGCGACGTGGGCGCGGCGACCGTGAGCACGAGCGCGCCGGTCAGCATGACCAGCGCCGCGAAATAGGCAACCGCTCCCCGACTCCCGGAGCGCCGGGCAATCACACCGTTGCGGAACGGTCGCTCGACGAGACGGAACGACACCTCCGCGAGTGCGACCGACACCGCCAGACGCACGGCGAACAACGCGAACCCTTCGAGACGGTCCGGCCCGATGAAGACGCGCACCGGCCAGTGCCACAGGTACAGCGAGTACGACCGCAGTCCGATCGCGACGAGCCACGGCATGCTGAGGAACCGCGCCAGCGGCGTCGTCGGCGTCAGCACCACGCTCGCGATCAGCACGCCGCACGCGAGCGAGAACAGCAGGAACCCGCCGCGATACAACCCGTAGGTCCGGTCGTCGGCGAACCACATCGTGCACGCGATCCCGACAAGGGCTGCCACGCCGAGCCCGAACGACCACCGGACGGTCGTCTCGCGCCGCCGCACACGCGCCGCGATCGCCTCCCACGGGTGGCCGGCGCCCGCGAGCACACCGAGCGCGACGCCGACGAGCAGCCCCATCGCGTGAGAATCGCTGCCGAGGTAAGCGCGGGAAGGATCTCCTCCGGGCCCGACCAGCGCGTTCATCCACAGCGTCGACGCGACCGCACCGCAAAGGGCGAGGATCGCGATGCGCACCGGCCGCCGCACGAGCACACCGCCCAGGCAGAGGAAGACGAGCGGGAGCACGATGTAGAACTGCTCTTCCACGGCCAGCGACCACATGTGCAGGAACGGCGACGGCCGTCCGACGGTCGCGAAGTAGTTCTGGTGGCCCGCGTTCATCACCCAGTTGGCGCAATAGAACAGCGTTCCCAACGCGTGCGATCGCACATCGTGCATCTCGAGGTTGGTGAAATCGATCGCCGAGGCGATGCACACGACAACCGTCATCGTCGCGAGCGCGGGAAGGAGGCGGCGCGCCCGTCTTCCCCAGAAGTTCGTCGTGGAGAGCCGCCCGTTCCGCGCGACCTCGCTCACGAGCAGCCGCGCGATCAGGAAGCCCGAGACGACGAAGAAGACGTCGACGCCGAGGAAGCCTGCGGGCAGTGCCGACGGAGAGAAGTGATAGACGATCACGGCCGCGACCGCGATCGTCGCGCAACCCATCGAGTCCGCCGATGTAGGCGGCTTCGCGTACGCTCGGTGCCTGTTGTTCGGCGACAGTCATCCGCTCGTGCAGTGCACTTGGGCTCGCCGGTCGTTGAAGTACCATCCGCCTGCCATCCAGGCGGGATCCATCGCTCGCATACCGGTTGGGGGACACTGACGATGACTGCGGTTCGCGGCGACACGGCTCGCATGCCCCGCTGGCTCGCGATCTTCCTCGTCAGTCTCGCAGGCCTCCTTCTCGAGGTCGGCTACACCAGAATCGTCTCGTACAAGCTTTGGTACTACTACACCTATCTGGTGATCGGGCTCGCGCTGCTCGGCATCGGCTCCGGCGGCGTGTTGGTCGCCGTCTCTTCGCGGCTGCGGACGTGGTCGACGGAACGCATCGTCGCGGTTTCTTCGGTTTGGGGAGCCGCGAGCATCGCGATCGGTTACCTCATCGTTGCGAAGATTCATGTCAACACGGTCGCGATCTGGGACTACGGATCCCGAGCCTCGTTCAGCAACCTCTTCGCGCTCGGAACAATATGCTTCGCCATCTTCGCGACCTTCATCGCATTCGGCGTCATCGTGTCCGCGATCCTCGGACGAGCCGGTGATGCGGTGGGCCGGATGTACTTCTCCGACCTCGTCGGCGCGGCGCTGGGCTGCCTGCTCGCGATCCCGCTGATCACGCGCATCGGTCCGCCGCGTTTGATCATGCTCGCCGCGCTCGTCTTCGCGGTCGTGGGATTGTTGTACGCCACGCCGAGATCGGTGCTGTTCGGCTTCGCGGCAGTGACCGCCGTCGTGCTCGTCTTCCCAGTGCAGGGCGGCGGCATCCTCAAGCTCCCGAACGTACGCACCGAGGAGACGAAGCTTCACGTGCGGGAGTCGAAGTACTCGGCTTGGGGGCCGGTCTTCCGCGTCGACGTCGTACAGATCAAGCCCGACGCCTCGGACTATCTGCTCGTGCACGACGGCACCTTCGGGTCCGGGATCCGCCGCTTCAACGGGAACCCGAGCACCCTCGACTACGACAAGGATTCGCGCTCTCTCCCGTTCCGCGCGCTCGGCCCCACGCCGCCCGCCCACGAGCTGATCATCGGTTCCGCGGGCGGCCAGGAGATCCTGTCCTCGTTGTTCTTCCATGCACCGGACATCGAAGCGGTCGAGTTGAACCCGGTCACGACCTCGCTGTTGACGGATCACTTCAAGGATTACACGGGTCATCTCGCGGAACGGCCCGACGTGCACCTCCACCAGGGCGACGGCCGCTCGTACCTTGCTCGCAGCGATACCAAGTACAACCTGGTCTGGTACGTCGCGCCCGACAGCTACGCCGCGACCAATGCCGCATCGTCGGGAGCGTTCGTCCTCTCGGAGAGCTACCTCTACACGAAGCAGATGATCAAGGAGACGCTGAAGCATCTCACCCCCGACGGCATCATGGCGGTGCAGTTCGGTGAGCTGAACTTCACGCAGGCACCCAATCGCACGAGCCGGTACGTCGTCACCGCGCGGAAGGCGCTCGAGGAGCTCGGCGTCCGCGACGCGAACAACCATCTCCTCGTCGCCGCCGAGCTGACCGACCACGGCGACCTCTCGACGATCATCGTCAAGCGCACGCCGATCACGTCCGCGGAGGCAGACGGCTTCGTCGCCGGCGTCAAGAACCTGCCCGACCATCACGTCGTCGCGGTGCCGGGCCGTCCACCCGACGGATCCATCGTGAGCCGGCTCGCCAGCGGCTCACCTAGAGAAGTCACGTCGATCGTCGACCACGCGGACCGGGCCATCGGCCCGATCTCCGACGACGCGCCCTACTTCTGGCACTTCTCGCGCTTCCGCGACGTCCTTTCGCACATCGCCGAGCCGCTTGACGTCACCAACCCCGAAGATGTCATCGGCGAACGGGTCTTGTTGCTGCTGCTCGGGATCTCTCTCGTCTACGCGGCCGTCTTCCTGCTCGCCCCGTTCTTCGCCGTGCGGCGAAAGTGGCGCGCGCTCCCGGCGAAGGGCACGTCGGCGGTGTACTTCGCGGCGCTCGGTCTCGGCTTCATGTTCTTCGAGATCACGATGATCCAGCGGCTCGTGTTGTTCCTCGGCTACCCCACCTATTCGCTGACCGTGACGCTCGCGTCGATCCTGGTGTCCACCGGCATCGGCGCGCTCCTCAGCCGGCGGTTCGCCGGGAACCCGGCTCGGGCGATGCCCTTGCTCCTCGCGACGCTCGCGGTGCTGACGGTCTTCTATCTGTTCGTGCTGCCGCCGTTGCTGACCGGCCCGCTGCTCTCCACCGGGCTCGCCATCCGGGTGTTGCTCGCGGTCGCCGTCCTGATGCCGCTGGGCCTCTGCCTCGGCATGTTCATGCCGCTCGGGCTCGGCCGGGTCGCGGCGCTGACCGACCACGGCGAGGAGTACGTCGCGTGGGCGTGGGCGGTGAACGGCTTCTTCTCGGTCGTCGGTTCGGTGCTGACGACGATCCTGTCGATGGCGCTGGGCTTCCGGATCGTGCAGTTCGCCGCGCTCCTGGTCTACGCCGTCGCCGTGTTCGCGTTCACGCGGCTTCCGGCCGCGGTGCACCAGACGGTCTCGCTCGCCGAGGAGAGCCCGCCGCAGACCGTCAGCGTGTAAACGTCACACGTCACCGCGGGCCCCGGGTCCCGTGCAGGTTCCTTCGCTCGTCGCGCGGCCGCGGCCCGCACCAACGTGACGATCCCGACGGCCGCGAACAGGGCGAGTGACGGCTCGGCGGCCGCGCGGAACCGCGTCTGCCCGTAGGTCGACGCGACGCCGATGGTCACGACGATCGCGGGGACGACGAGCACCCACCAGACGCGTCGCCGGCGGCGCCACAGCTCGACGCCACCGACGAGCGCCAAGAGCAACGTCGGGTAGTAGAAGATCAGCCCGAGACGCGTCACCCAGCGACTCGCGGTCCTCCCCGACGTTGAACTCGATCATGTCGCCGGGCCGGAACACGCTCCACGTCCGCCCGATGCGCGCCAGCACCACGAGCGGCACACGGCCCTTGTGATCACGCATGTAGTCGAACGCCTTGCTCCGATAGCGACTCGCGACCTGTGACTGGTCGCCGGGCGGGGGCGGGGACTCGAGGCACTCGCCGAGCGACGTCAGGCCGATGCCGTCGCCGGAGTAGACCGGGTCGCAGTTCGATCCGAGCAACGCGATGCCGTCGTTCGTCGAGATGAACGTGCGGTCGTGGAAGCGCGGCAAGGTTGAAGCCGACCCACGGCGCGATCACGAGGACCGACATCCCGACGGCTGCGACGGCAAGCGCAGATCGGTCCGACCACGGCTTCGACACCGTGCACGCCACGACGATCGCGAGCAACGGCACGAACAGGATCAGCTCGGCGCGCGCCAAGCGCCGCGAGCCCGCAGACGAGACCGAGTACGGCCGCGCGCGGCAGGGTCGGCCGCTCCCACAGTGCGAGCGCCGCCCACATGGCGCCGACGACGGTGAGCACCGTGACGGTCTCGGACATCACGAGACCGTCGTTGACCCACATGTTCGGATTGATGGCCGCGATTCCTGCCGCGACGAGACCGACGGCGTCACCGCCGATCCGTCGGCCCAGGAGTCCGATCAGCAGCACGACCAGCGTGCCGAGGAAGACCATCGTGTAGCGGTGCTCGCGCACGTGGTCGTGCAGCGGCTCGTCGATCACCCACGACAGCGGTGGGTGGTCGACAAGCCACGACACCGGCGTGAGCACGAAGACGGTGAGCGGCGGATGATCGGCGGCCGGTGGTGCCTTCTCGCCGGGATGCGACACCGTCCAGAACGGCTCGTTGAAGCCGTCGCCGTCGGCGACGGAGTTCGCCTGACCGTTGTAATAGACCTGGTCGTTCGGTCCCGTGCACTTGCTCGGGGAGCTGCCGACGACCACGCCGTTGGGAAGCGCGATGCGACACGGTCCCGATTTCGCGCCCGCGACGTAGGCGATCCGAATGCCGAGCGCAACGAGCACGATCAGCAGCAGCACCCGCCCGAACCGCGCGCCCGCCGCACCCTCGCGGCGCGCCACCGGCGCTCACGGCACCATCACGCCGGTGAAGGCGAGGACGCTGGCAAGCACGAGGCCGGCGCTCGCGAGCACCAGCACGACCCGCTCCCACGCGACGTCGGCGACGATGTCGGCCGCCGCCAGCACGAACGGAACCGTCGCAAGTCCGTAGCGCTCGAGTGAGTCGAGGTTGCGGCTGCTCAGCGCGACGAAGAGCGCCACCGTCGCGTACACCGAGAACGACAGGGGCCAGCGCTTCCACAACACGACGAGCAGCCCGACGAGGAGCACCGCCGAAACCGCGTGCACGCCCGCGCTCAGATGATCGCCCGAGAACAGCTCGCGCACGGCATGCGCGACGGCCCGAACCGGATCGAGCCAGTGTCCCCGCCGCGTCGGGTCCTGCTGGACGCGCAGTGGATACCAGAAGTCGTGCGTGCGGTGCGCGGCCCAACCGAGGTACGCGAACGTGCCGGCGACGGGCCCCGCGACGGCCGCGAGCGCGGTGCGGTCGCGCGTGCGAACTGCTTCGACGAACGCGGGCACGGCGAGCAGTATGCCAACCGGCCGGGTCAGACCGACCGCCACGCCGGCGACCGCCGCGAGCCACCACTGGCGCCGACGAAGCGCCAGCAGGACGATGGCCGCGCCGGTCATGAACAGCGCTTCCGCATAGCCCATCACCAGCACGAACGCGGGTGGAAGCAGATAGGCGAGCCACACCGCGCGCCGGGCCAGGGCCTCGTCGGCACGCTCTTCGAGCATGAGCGCGTGCACCGCGAACCCGAGTGCCAGCGCCGCGACGTTGGCGACGACGACCACTGCAACGGCCGCGTCGACGCCCGGCAACCATGCGACCACGTGCCCGAGCAACGGGAACAGCGGGAAGAAGCGCAATCCATCGCGTGCGACGGCGTCGTAGCCACCCCGCGCGATGTCGCGGTACCAGCCGCCGTCCCAACCAAACAGGCTCGCCTGCATGCGAAATCGTTCGGCCACCTGCACGGTCGTCAGCACGTGCCGGCAGACCACCAGCGTCACGACGACGATCACCCGCGAGAGCACGTACGGAACGAGCACCGCCCGGGCGGTGCCGGCACGGGTCGACACTCAGCTGCTCGCGGGTCGGGGCAGAAATTCGTCGAGGGAGGGCTTCTCGAAGATCTTCGGGTCCGGCAGCGTGCGCGGCACCCGATGCCGAGCGGCCGCAAAGATGTTGTCGATCGCCTCGCACACGTTCTTGTGCGTGATGTACCCGGGGGCGCTCACGTACCAGAGCGGACGTGAGCCGGCCCGCGCGAGCGCGGCGCGTGCGAACGCGGGGATGTCCGCGCGTTCGAGGCGCTTCTTGTAGTCGACCCAGTCCACCCGTTCCGGGCCCGCGAAGCTCGGGTACACGACCTCGTCGAGCCCGGTCGGCGCGAGCCGGTGGACCGAGGGCCCGATCTGGTCGGGGCAGTACACGACGAGGTCACCTTGATGCGCGTCGCTCCGCAGGACCGACGCGACCTCGCCCGCCTGCGTTCGTTGCGTCAACACGTTCCGGACACCGCCGGCGAAGCCGAGCAGGACGGCGAACACGGCGGCACCGGCGAGCACCCGCCGATCACGCAATGTCGTGAACCCGCGTGCCGCCAGCAGCACGAAGAACGGGAAGACGAAGGCGCTATAGCGCGACTGGAACGCGCCGCCGGCGAGATAGTTCAACGACAGCGCGATTGCGAGCCCGACCCCGCCGACGAAGGCAATCGGGCGCACCTCGCGCTGCGGCAACACGTCGACCTCGATGCGGCCGTTGTCGAGCCCGCGCCCGAAGATGCCGAGCAGCAGCATCGGGAACAGGGTCAGGAACAGCAGCCAGCCCTCTTGCACCTCGATCCCGTAGCTCGCGCCGCCCGCGAAATCCCGGATCGTGTAGCCGAACGGCAATGCCGGAAGGATCGGCGTTCCCCACGGCGTGCCGGTGTGGATTCCCTGGTAGACGAACGTCGGCAGCCACGGCAGGAACGCGGCGACTCCCACGCCCGTCGCCACCAACAGTCGAATCGCCGCGTCGCGATCTCTGTCGCGCCACACCATCCAGACCAGCACGGCGCCGACGACGGGCAGGAGATAGAACGACCAGTACTGCGTGTACAGCGCGAGCGCGACCACGAGACCGAAGACCGCCGCGCGCGGGTACGTCGGGCGGTCGACGACACGCTGGAAGGCGACGATGCCGCAAGCGATCAGGAGGATCTCCAGCGCGTACATCCGCGCCTCGGTGGCGTACCGCATCGCGTACGGGCTCGCGAGCATGACCATTGCCGCCAACCACGAGAGTTGCCGGCCACCGAGGCGCTTCGCGGCGAACCAGATCGCGACCACGGCGCCGAGCATGAAGACGCCCGACATCGATCGCACCGCGGCGTCGCTTGTGCCGAACGCCGCCGTCCAGAAGTGCAGCAAGAGGTAATAGAGCGGCGGCGCGCCGTCGTGGCGCAGGGCCTCGTGGAGATCCGACAGGGGAAGCCGTGCGATGTTGACGGACAGCGCTTCGTCGAGCCACAGATCGGAGCGTGTGTAGAAGTAGAAGAAGAGCCCGCCGACCAGCACCACCGCGCCCGCACCGAGCAGCACTCGCGAGCGAGGCTCCGGAAGTGGTGACGGCCGCGTGGACTCCTGTGCAGGCGCGTCCGAGAGAGCCGTCACGGTCGAGAACGGTAGCGTTCGTCGCTCCTCAAGGACGGATCATCGGTGTGACGTCACGTGCGAACGCCTCGAGACTCTCCGACGACGGGAAGTCCCGGAACCACAGCACGAACTCCCGGCACCCGGCGTCCACGAAGGCCTGCACCTTTTCCGCAACCTGCGGCACCGTGCCGACGAGGTTGTCGCGGACATAGTCGGCGTGCGGTGGGCCGCCGCGCCGAAGGGAGCCGCCGCTCGGCGAGTCGAGCCACGTGTCCATGTCGGCTTCGGTGTCGAAGATCCGACAGTCGGGACCATGCGTGCGGACGATCGCGTCGAAGTCACGACCGATCTCGTCGCAGTACTGCCGGAGCAGGTCTGACTTTCGCGTGAAGCCGTCGAGCCCGACCTGCCAGTTGGTCTTGTCGGCGTGACGCGCTTCGATGCGCAAGGTGACCTTCTCGCCGCCGCCTCCGATCCACAGCTCGGGCAGGCTCTGCAGTGGCTTGGGATCGCAATACGCGCCGTCGAAGGTCAGGTGCTTGCCTTGGTACGTCACCGTCTCCTCGGTCCAGAGGCGTTTCACCACCTCGAGCGTCTCTTCGAGGATCTGGAGCCGTACACCCGGGCGCGGGAACGACAACCCGTACGCCTGATACTCACGGTCGTACCATCCCGCACCGAGCCCGAGGATGAGGCGGCCGCCCGAGAACACGTCGACGCACGCTGCTTCCTTGGCGAGCAAACCCGCGTTGCGATACGCCGCGCACGTCACCATCTGACCGAGCTTGATCGTGGAGGTGTGCTGGGCCAGCGCCGAGAGCGTCGTGAACGCCTCGAAGACGTGCGTGGGCTCGCGTGTCGGCACGGTCTCGAAGTGGTCGTACACCCAGAGGTGGTGGTAGCCGAGCTGCTCTGTGAGCTGCGCGAGCTCCTTGGTACGGGCCCACGCGTCGGCGGCGGACCATCCGTTGTACTCGAGCTTCCAACCTTGCGGCGCGAACGCGCCATATCGGAGTTCTGTCACCGCGCGTTCCTGTCTTCTGGGTCGACTCCACGCTCCGCTCCCCTACGGTCGCTTCGCTGTCGTCTCCCTTGCGGCGCGAACGCGCCATATCGGAGTTCTGTCATGTGGCCGGCTCCGGCGCGTTCTCCTTGTAGTCCCAGTACTGGATCTCGAGCATCATCGGGAGGAGGTACTTCACATAGATGCTCGTGATCGCGAGCATGCCGTGGTCCTCGGTCTTCTTGTCGATGATGTCGACCCGGTCGTCGCGCGCCTGCCACTTCTTCGCCCGGTCGAGGATGTCGTCGAGCTCGGCTTCCGCACCGACCGACAGGCCGAAGTGATCGAGACGCGGGCAGCTCATCGACGAGCCGCCGTCGTCTGCGATCAGGAAGAGGAACTGCTCGATGTTGTGCACCTGGAACACCTGGCGCTTCCGGTCGATCGTCATCATGGGGATGTCGAAGAACCCGAAGACGTCCGCGTAGAAGTCGGCGCGCAGCTTCCGGTGCTCGTCGTCGAGGTCCTCGGCCGGCAGGCTCATCGCCACATGGTTGAAGCGTGGCTTGCGAGAGGTGAATGCGGGACCCGTCGTCATCAACCCTCCGTTCTCGGGACGATCATCGCCTTGGCCGCCAGGTCGCCCTCGTGCAGTCCGACCGCGGTGTCGAGCAGGCGATTCAGCGGATAGTCATCTTGTTCGACGAGGAGGTCGTTCGGCATCTTGCCCGATGCGAGCAGCTCGAGCGCCTGCGGGAACCCGTCGTGGTCGTACACGAACGCGCCGGTGATGACGAGCTCGTTCAACAGGATGCGGTTCGGGTCGAACTTCGGCCGGGCCATGCCCGCGCCGACCAGCACGAGCGTTCCCGCGCGTTTCAGCTGCGCGAGCGCCGACTCCTGGGCGCGGCCGTTGCCCGAGCACTCGAGCGCGACGTCGAACGGCTCGTCGACCATGTCGTGCGGCCATTGCGGCGTCGTGAGGTCCTCGGGTGCGACCGTGCGCGCGCCGAGTTGCTCGCACAGCTTGCGGCGGCGTTCCTTCGGTTCGCTCACGACGATGTCGTCGACGCCGAGGGCGCGGAGCGCGGCCACGCTGAGGAATCCGATCGGGCCGCCGCCGGTGACGAGCCAACGCGTGCCCGGGCGCGCACCGCCGCCTTGGGTGATGCCGTGCAACGCCACCGCAAGCGGCTCGGTGAGCGCGGCGTGCTTCAACGACAACTGGTCCGGCACGTGGAGCGCCTCGGCCGCGGTGACGATCTTGTATCCGGCGAACGCGCCCTGCCACTCGTTCTCACCCGTCCCGGTGCGACCGCGTTCGGCGCACAGCGACGTACGTTGGGCAAGGCAGTACTCGCACCGGCCGCACTTGGGCGACGGGCCTCCCACCGCACGGTCGCCGGTCTGCCAGCCCTCGACGCCGTCGCCGACCGCGACCACGGTCCCGGAGAACTCGTGCCCTTCGATGGCGCCGGTGCGACCGCCCCACTCGAGCAGGAAGTGCAGATCGGACCCGCAGATGCCGCAATGGCTGACTTCGAGCAACAGCTCACCGGGACCCGGGGCCGGAGTCGGGCGCTCCTCGACGGCAACGTCGCGCAGGCCCATGAACACCGCGACAGGCATCGTGGCGGGGACTGCAGGGTCAAGCGTCGGCGGTGGCTTCATCTGATCTGCCGGCATGCACCTCAGCGTCGCCCGAACCTGACATGCACGTCAACTGTAGGATCGGGCGCCGGAGATCGACGACGCGTGAGGAGTCCCGATGGGTGCAGACGTGGTCATTCGCGGAGGCACCGTCGTCGACGGCACGGGTGCGCCCGCACGCAGCGCCGACATCGCGATCACCGGCGGCGTCATCACCGAGATCGGTGAGCGGCTCGACGGCGCGCACGAGCTCGATGCGAGCGGCCACTGCGTCACTCCCGGTTTCATCGACATCCACACGCACTACGACGCGCAGGTGTTCTGGGATCCGGCGCTCACCCCGTCGTCCTGGCACGGCGTCACGAGCGTGGTCGCCGGGAACTGTGGCTTCTCGATCGCACCGGTACGACCACAGCACCGCGAGCTCCTCGTGCGCACGCTCCAGCACGTCGAGGACATGGCGCCCGACACGTTGTTCGAGGGCGTGCCGTGGGACGACTTCGAGACCTTTCCCCAGTACCTCGATGCGATCGAACAGCGCGGCACGTTGCTCAACTATGCGTGCTACGTGGGGCACACCGCGGTACGCATCTTCGTCATGGGCGAGGAGGGCTACGAACGACCCGCGACCGACGACGAGATCCGCGGGATGCAGGGAGTCATCGCGGAGGCGATGCAGGCCGGCGCGGCCGGGTTCGCGACGAGCTCGTCGCCGACGCACAGCGGCGCCAACGGCCGGCCGGTGCCGTCGCGCGTCGCCGATCTCGCCGAGGTACGGTCGCTCCTCGAACCGGTGCGCGACGCGCACAAGGGTGTGATCGCGCTGCTCCCCGGCGAGACGGTCAAGCACGACGACGTGTACGACCTCCAACGGCACGCGCATCGACCCGTCACGTGGACGGCGCTGCTCACCGTCAAGGGCTACCCCTGGCACGTGAAGATCATGGCGGCGAACAAGGCCGCGCGCGCCGAGGGTGTCGAGGTATGGCCGCAGGTGTCGTGCCGGCCGCTGACGTTCCAGATGAACCTGCGCGAGCCGTTCACGCTGAACATGCGCAGCACGTTCCAGGAGCTGATGGACCGCTCCATCGAGGAACGCATGACCGCGTATCGCGATCCGGCGTGGCGGGCGCGGGCGTGGGAGGAGCTGTCGGGCCGCAAGGGCGCGCTCCGCTCAACTTCGACGCGCTGGCAGTGGCGGAGTCGAGCGTGCATCCCGGCCTCGTCGATCGCCAGGTCAGCGACCTCGCGACCGAACGCAACTGCACACCGCTCGACGTCATGCTCGACCTGTCGCTCGACGAGCACCTCGAGACCCGCTTCTCGAGCGTGCTCGCGAACAACGACCCCGATGCGATCGCGGAGCTCCTGCCCGAGGACACCGTGCTGCTCGGCCTGGCCGACTCCGGCGCGCACGTGAGCCAGCTGTGCGACGCGTGTTTCGCGACCGACCTGCTCGGCAACTGGGTGCGCGACAAGCACGTCATGCCGATGGAGCACGCGATCTACAAGCTCACCGGCGAGCCGGCCTCCGTGTTCGGTTTCCACGACCGCGGCACGCTCGAGGTCGGCAAGGCCGCCGACGTCGTGGTGTTCGACGACCAAACGGTCGCGCCCGGACCGCTCCGGCGCATCCGCGACTTCCCCGCGAACGGTGAACGCCTCGTGGCCGATCGCCCCGTCGGCGTCCGCCATGTGATCGTGAACGGCACCGTCATCCGAGAGGACGGCGCACCGAACGACGACGCGCTCGCGCACGCGACCGGGCAAGCTGCTCCGGTCGTAGCGTGCGAGACCGCATCGCGGTCTCCGTCAGACGACGGCGTCGTCGCGGAATCCCGTCGGGCTCAGAAATGCGCAAGCGACCGCGACGATCGTGAGCACGACGACCGAGATCGCGACCGCGGGCCACACCTCGTCGCGCAGTCCCACGACTCGCGACGTCACGAGGACGATGCACGCTTGCGCGACGCCGATCCACAGCGCCGCCGCCCACGTGTTCGCGAGACGATCGATCGGGCTGGGTCGTCGTGCGCCGGGGCGGGGCCCGGTCGGACCGATCAACCGTCCGACGGGCTCCGCGACGAGAAGCCCCAGCGAGCAGATCCCGCCGACGATCGACGCGGGCCGCGCGACGCCGTCGATCGCGGCGGTCCACGCGAGCAGTCCGGTGGCGGCGTACGCACCGCCGCTCCCGAGACGAGCGAGCGGCACGGGCCAGCTCGACAACGCGAGCGGGAGCGCGGCACCGAGCAACACGAGTGCGTGCTCGGTATCGGGCACCGTGAAGTACACGCCGGCAGCCGCCAGCGCGAACAGGGGTGGCCCGAGCCCCGTGCGCTGTGGCGCGCGTCGAAGGACGCCACGCCCGCGCCTCCGCCCACGATCGCGACGAAGACGAGGGATGCTGACCACGATGGCTTCGACGGGACCGTCCCGCCGATCAGGAGCGCGCCGGGGATGGCGAGCACCGCGCCGACGAGCACGGGCCGGCCGACCAGGTCGGCGACGATCCCCGCACCGGCGAGCAGAACCAGCCCCAGCGGCACGTCCCCCGGCAGCCCGAAGGTGGCCCGCAGCGCGATCGCGCCGGCCCCCGCGACCGCGAGCCCGGCCACCGGTGCCGGTCGCCCGTCCCGCAACCTCCGGGAGCCGATGCCGAGCGCGATCGCGATTCCGAGGCCGGCCAGCCCCCACCAGCACGCGGTACGGAACTCGTTCTGCTCGACGAGATCCCGCACTGCATCGGCGGCGCGCACCTCGGGTCGACCGCGCCGGTTTCAGGCTTCGGCGCGCAGCTGCTGACGCAGCACGAACTTCTGCACCTTGCCGCTCGGCGTGCGCGGGAACTCCGAGACCTCGCGGATGTGCTCCGGCCACTTCTGCTTCGCGAGTCCTGCGCGGTCGAGCACCTCTCGTACCTCCGCGAGCGTCGGCACCTGGTTGGCAGGATGCATCCGGAAGAACGCACAACCGACTTCGCCGAGGCGGGCGTCGGGCGCACCGACGACCGCCACTTCCGCGACGTCCGGCATGCGCACCAGCACCTCTTCGATCTCGGCGGCGCTCACATTCTCGCCGCCGCGGATGATGATGTCCTTCTTCCGGTCGGTGATCGTGAGATATCCCTCGGGGTCGAGCACGCCGACGTCGCCGGTCATGAACCAGCCGTCGGCGGTGAACGCGGCCGCGGTCTCCCCCGCGTCGGTGTAGCCGACGAACCGGTCCGGTCCCATCGACCAGATCTCTCCCGGCTCCCCTTGATCCACGTCGTTGCCGTTCTCGTCGACCAGACGCAACTCCACGCCCGGCAACGGCCGGCCGTCGGTGGTGACGCGTTTCTCGTGCGGCGTGTCCTGATAGCTGCCGGTGATCGAGGGGTGCTCGGTCGACCCGAAGCTGCGCGACGTCTCGATGCCGAGGGCGGCACACCGTTCGCCGACCGCGGCGGGGACCGCGGAGCCGCCGAGCCCGATGAACGCCATGAGCTTGGTGTGCCGTTCGGCGTCGAAGTCGGGATGGTCGAGCAAGCTCGTGAGGAAGTACGTCGAGCCCTGCCCGGCCGACACCTGGTCTTCGAGCATCGCTTGGAGGACACGTGCCGGATCCCACACGTCGATGAGGTGAATGGCGCTCCGGCGCCACACCGGGATCAGCAGCGCGGCGAGCATGCCGATGCCATGGCCGACGGGCGCGCCCGTCAACGACGGCGGCGTGCCGCGGTTGGCCTGCATGGTGCCGAGCTGATGGATCTCGGCATTGATGGTGCGGTGCGAGTGCACGACGCCTTTGGGGTTCGACGTCGTGCCCGAGGTGTAGGCGACGAGCGCCGGCGTGCGCGGGTCGACGGGCGCGGGCGCGTCGAGGGGCTCGTCGGCCACGAGGTCGGCGAACCGCATGACGTCGCGACCGGCCGGCTCGCCGACGATCGCCGCCCATTCGAGATCGGGAAGATCCGCGCGGAGGCTGTCGAGGTTCGCAAGGAAGTCCTGGTGACCGAACCGGTCGGCCGTGACCAGCGCTTTCACGCGCGTCTTGCGCAGGATGTAGCCGACTTCCTTGGGACCGTAGAAGTGCACGATCGGCACGACGATCGCGCCCAGGAACGTCGTTGCATAGAACGTGGCCGCGGCCTCGACCCAGTTCGGGAGCTGGAACGCGATCACGTCGCCCGGTCCGACGCCGCGTGCGCGCAACCCCGTCGCGACCCGACGCGCGAGCACGTCGACCGTGCCCAGCGTGCCTCGGTACGGGTTGCGCTCCGATCGCACGCTGAACGTCTGGGACGACGCGTCGTGCAATCCGGCGGCGAGAAGCGCGCCGAGACTCTCGTCGTTCCAGAACCCCTCGCGCACGTACCGCTGCGCGTGCTCCTCGTCGGTCTCCCGCGGCGTGAAGTCCATGCGGCGGCAACGCTAGCTTCCGTGGATGAGCCTGCGACTGTGGACCATCGACGTCGACGCCGCCGATCCGCGCACGCTGGGTCGTTGGTGGGCGGACGCGCTCGGCTGGAAGATCTTCTTCGAGGACGACGACGGCGACGAGGTCGTGGTCACGACGGGCGACGAGCGCTTCCCTGGCATCGTCTTCCTGCGCGTCGCCGACGGGAAAACGGTGAAGAATCGGCTGCATCTGGACTTCGTGCCCGACGACCGCGATGCCGAGGTCGAGCGGCTCGTCGCCAAGGGTGCGGCACGCGTCGACATCGGCCAGACCGGCGACGAGTCGTGGGTCGTGCTCGCCGATCCCGAGGGCAACGAGTTCTGCGTGCTCTCAGCCCGTGACGGCGGGATGTGACGCGGGTGCCGCTGAACCTGTGCGTCCTGCTCTCGGGCATGCCCGGCAACGAGCAGCTGCTGATCGAGTACGAGGACCAGGTGCTCGACCGGCTCGCAACCTACGGTGCACGCGTCGTCCAGCGGGTGCGCGCGACCGATCCGCAGAGTGCGCCCTTCGAGGTGCACATCCTCGAGTTCCCGTCCGAGGACACGCTCGACCAGTACATGGATGATCCGGTGCGGAGGTCGTTGTCAGAGCTGCGGGAGCGTGGCATCGCGCACACCGACATCCTGCGCGTCGACATCGTCACGCCCGGGGAAGACCGAGCACCCGCTCCGCGATGATGTTGCGCTGGATCTCGCTCGTGCCACCCGGGATCGTCGCGCCGAAGCTCCGCAGGTACTGGTTGGCCCACGATCCGGCTCTCCACAGCTGCGGACCCAGCCACTCGGTGTTGAGGCCCTCGACACCCAGCGCCTCGGAGCCGAACAGCAACGCCTTCTGCAACGACTCGCTGCCGTAGAGCTTCAGCAGCGAGTGCTCGGGTGCCGACTTGCCGTGGAGGAACTTCGAGAACCCGCGGTACCCCATCGTCATCAGGGCTTGGGCGTCGACGTAGAAGCCGGCCACCGCGTCGCGGTAGCGCGAGTCGTCGCCGAGGCGTGTGCCGTCCGCGGTCTCCAGATCGCCGAGCTCGACGAGCGCCTTCACCACGCGCTGCACCTCGTACGCGTAGGTGATCCAGAGCATCGCGCGCTCGTGCGCGAGCGAGCCCTGCGTGATCGGCCAGCCGCCGTGCAGCGGGCCCATCAGGTTCTCCTTGGGCACGCGCACATCGGTGAAGAACACCTCGTTGAAGTCGCAGAACTCGCGGCTCGGTGAGCTCCGGGAACGGCCGGCGTTCGATGCCCGGTGAGGTGGTGTCGATGATGAGCGCGCTGATGCCCTTGTGCTTGCGTGCTTCGGGATCGGTACGCACGAAGCACAGGCACCAGTCGGCGTGGTGCGCGCCCGACGTCCAGACCTTCTGGCCGTTCACGACGAACTCGTCGCCCTGGAGGTCGGCTCTGGTCTTGAGGCTGGCGAGGTCGCTGCCCGCGCCGGGCTCACTCATCCCGAGGCACCACGAGATCTCGGCGCGCAACGTCGGCAGCAGGAAGCGCTCCTTTTGCTCCGGGGTGCCGTAGTCGTTGATCGACGGTGCGATGATGCCGAGGCCCTGCGGGTTCGCGCTGCGCATGATCTCGCGGCTGCTGATCTCCTCGAAGTAGATCATCTGCTGCGTCGGTGTCGCGTTGCGCCCGCCGAGCTCCGGTGGCCATCCCGGCACGAGCCAGCCCGCGTCGAACAGCGTGCGCTGCCACGCGCGTGCCCACTCCGGCATGTCCGCGCTCGAGAGCTTCGGCTGCCGGATTCGGTCCTCCGAGGGCTGGTGCTTGTCGAGCCAGGCATCGAGCTCGGCGCGGAACGCTTCGTCCTCCGGCGCATACTGCAACCTCACGACGACATGGCTCCCTCGCTGCGCCATCCCTGGCTCCGCTGCGTCCGCACGCTCACATGGCTCCCTCGCTGCGCCATCCCTGGCTCCGCTGCGTCCGCACGCTCACATGGCTCCCTCGCTGCGCCATCCCTGGCTCCGCTGCGTCCGCACGGCCCGGAGGGTAGTTTCCGGCGCCGATGGACTTCGAGTTCTCCGAAGAGCAGGAAATGTTGCGCACTTCGGTGCGCGCGTTCCTCGCGGCCAGGTCTCCGATCGCGCGGTCCGTGCCGCGTACGACGCCGACACCTTCGACCCCTCGGTCTGGGACGGTCTCGACCGAGCTCGGCGTCCTCGAGCTCGGCATGGTCGATGCCGCGGTCGTGCTCGAGGAGCTGGGACGGGCGGTGTCGCCCGCGCCGTACGCGTCCTCGGTGATCGGCGCGCGCTCGCTGCTCCCGGACCTCTCCGGCATCGGGACGGTCGCGATCTACGAAGCCGGCACCCGCTACGAGTGGGCGCGGCCGGCCACACGCGCGACTCGCGACGGCGAGGCGTGGCGCCTCGACGGCACCAAGGTGCACGTCGCCGACGCCGGCGCGGCCGACATGTTCGTCGTGACCGCTCGCGATGACGACGACGAGCTGCAGGTGTTCGAGACCGAGGCCGGCGCCGTCGAGGCATCGGCATCGATCGACGGCTCCCGGAAGCAAGGCACGTGACGCTCGACGGGTCACCCGCCCGGCTCGTGCCGCACCGCGACCCGCGGACCGCGGTCGCGCGGATGCTCGACCGCCTCGGCGTGGCGTACGTCGTCGACGGCGTGGGCGCGGCGCAACGTGCGCTCGAGCTCGCGGTCGAGTACGCCAAGGAACGGGTGCAGTTCGACAAGCCGATCGGTTCGTTCCAAGCGGTGCAGCACCTGTGCGCCGACATGCTGCGCACGGTCGAGCTCGGGCGCGCCGCCGCCTACTACGCGTGCTGGGCGCTCGACGAGGCATCACCCGAGGAAGCGCACCGCGCCGCGACGCTCGCACGGGCTTTTGCGGCCGACACGTTCCCGCAGGTGGGCGGCACCGCGATCCAGGTCTTCGGCGGCATCGGCTTCACGTGGGAGCACGACATCCACCTGTACTACAAGCGTTTGCTCACGCTCTCGGTCGCGCTCGGCAGCGCAGGCGACCACCTCGAAGAGCTCGCAGCAATCGCGATCGACTGATCGCGCTACTCGCGCACCAAGAGGAGGCAGCCGCAGGTGTTGCCGCCACCGGCCGCGATCATCCCGACCTCGGGCGGGGTCGCGATCTGGCGCTCGCCGGCCTGGCCCCACATCTGGGTCGCGCCTTCGTGCAGGAAGCCGTAGCCGTGCAGGCGCCCGGCCGACAGCTGGCCGCCGTGCGTGTTCAGCGGGAGGCGACCGTCGCGGGCGATGTTCCGGCCGCCTTCGATGAACGGCCCGCTCTCGCCGATGCCGCACAGCCCGAGCGCCTCGAGCCACGACATCGTGATCCACGAGAAGCCGTCGTAGAGCTGCGCCATCTGCACGTCGGACGGCTTGAGGTCGGTGCGCTCCCAGATCTGCTTGCCCGCGGCGCGGTTCGCCATCGTCGACAGGTCGTCGAACTGGTCCCACGACGGGCGGCCGTCGATGCGCGTCCCGACGGCCTCGACGCGCAGCGGCGTGTTCGGCATGTCCTTCGCCCGATCGCGGCGCGACACGATCACCGCGGTCGTCGCCGTCGCACGGCACGTCGCAGTCGTACAGGCAGAACGGCGTCGAGATCATGCGGACCGACATGTAGTCGTCCAGCGACATCGGGTCGCGGTAGATCGCCTTCGGGTTGAGCTCGGCGTTGCGCCGGCCGTTCAGCGCGATCCACGCGAGCTGCTCGCGCGTCGTGCCGTACTGGTAGAAGTGACGCTGCGCGAACATCGCGATCCAGATCGCGGCCGACGGCGCGCTGAACGGCAGGTTGTGCTCCGTGTAGCCCGAGGCCTTGAAGGTGCTCCCTCCCCCGCCTCCCGGCATCACCGAGGACCGGCCCTTTTCGCCCTGCGCGGTGCCTTCGTACACGGAGCGGAAGCACAACACGTGGTTCGCGAGCCCGGCGGCGACCGCGAGGCACGCGTTGATGACCGAGCCGAGCTGGCCCGACGTCTCGAGCCCGCTGCTGTACCAGCCGCACTTCAAGCGCAACGCGTTGATGACCTCGTACGCGCCCGCGCCGCAGAAGCCGGCCGGCACGGCCATCGGGCCCGGGTAGGTCGAGAGGCCGTCGATGTCCTCGGTCGTCAGCCCCGCGTGCTCGATCGCGGCGAGGCAGCCGTCGAGCGTGAGCTCCAACGGATCGCGAAACAGCCGCCGGCCGATCTCGGATTGGCCGACGCCGCAGATGCACGCGCGCCGCTCGATGATGTCGTTCACGTCCATGGAGTGCTCAGGCCTTTCCCGCATCCGGCTCGAAGAGCGGGATATAGATGTCACCGTCGGGGTCGGGATGATGCTCGAACGTCACGCGTACCGGCATGCCGATCTGCGCGTCGTCGGGCGCGCAGTTGACGAGGTTCGTCGTCAGCCGCACCGCGGGCTGCTCGACGATCTCGACGATCGCAACGATGTACGGCAGGTCCGGGCCGGGCATCCACGACTGATAGTTCACCGAGTAGGTCGCGAGCGTCGCGCGACCGGAGACCGCCTCGGTCTTCATGTTCTTCGAGTGGCACCGCGGGCAGATCGGCTGCGGCGGGTGGATGTAGTACCCGCAGTCCTGGCACCGCCAGAACCGCAGCTCACCCCGCGCGCCTCCGGTCCAGAAGTCGCGGTTGTTGTCGTCCAGCTTCGGCAGGATCCGAAACGGCACGGTCGTCTCCGGCACGGTCACTCCTGTTCGGCCTCGCGCGCTTCTTCGTAGCCGCGGCGCGCGTGCGGGATGGCTTCGACCGCGGGCAGCAGCCCGTGGCCGGGCACGGTCAGCATGATCGAGCCGAGGATCTCCTCCCAGGTCGCGCCGACCTCACGCGCCAGCCGGGCGTGACGTTGCACACCGGGTGGATTGCGCAACCCGACGGTCACGACCAGGCGGATGAGCTCGTGGGTCTTGCGATCGGGCGCCTTGAACGAATCGATCTGCGCCATCCACGCGTTCTGCGCCGCGTGGAGTTGCGGGAAGACCTCGTGCAGCGGCTCCTCGAACGGGAAGTTCCAGTCCTGCTCGTGATCGTTCACGGTGCCGCACGAAACACGGGGATCGTGACGTCGTCGGAGATCGGCTTGAACGTCGACGACGACGGGCATGTCGACGCGCAGCTCGTCGAACGGCGACGCCCTCGATGTTCGTCATCACCCGCGGGCCCTCGTCGAGCTCGACGATGGCGGCGACATACGGGACCCGCTCGTTGAACGGCGGGAGGTCGTTCACGTGCACGATCGAGTAGGTGTAGAGCGTGCCGCGGCCCGACGCTTGCTTCCACGCGACGTCGTCGCTCCAGCAGGTCGGGCAGAACGGCCGCGGGTAGAAGTGGTCGCGGCCGCACGCGTTGCAGTGCCGGATCAGGAACTTGCCTTCCCGGCATCCGTCCCAGAACGGCTGCGTCTCGAAGTCGGGCGTCGGCAGGTCGAAGCGCATCGACGTCATCGCGCACGCCCACGTGGACCGGGCCGCGCGCTCACGGCTGCACCGCCACGGCCTCGCCGAGGATCTTCGTCTCGCCGTGCTCGTTGACGACCGCGCAGTCGAGCACGATCTCGTTGCCGGCGCGCTTGTCGCGCACCGCCACGTGTGTCGTCAGCACCTCACCCGGCCACGTCTGGCGCGTGAACCGCACCCGGTACGAGCGCAGGTTGCCCGCGCCGACGTAGTTCGTCACCGCGGTTGCGAGCAGCCCCACGGTGTACATGCCGTGGCCGAACACCGACGGCAGGCCCGCAGCCTGGGCCACGACCTCGTCGTGGTGCACGGGATTGAAGTCGCCGCTCGCGTCCGCGTACATCACCAGGTCGGTCCGCGTCAGCGGATGCGCGCTCGCGGGCGCGACGTCTCCGACCGCGACGTCGTCGAACGAGAGGGTGTGCAATCCCATGGAGCGCGAAGAACTACCGGCTTGCGGACGTGACGTGCAAACTGCATCTGCCGGGTCGACTCCACGCTCCGCTCCCCTACGGTCCGGCTGCGCTGTCGTCTCCTTCTCGGCCGCTCAGGGATCCCGCGGGAGGCCGAGGAGTCGTTCGGCGATCACGTTCCGCTGGATGTCGCTGGTGCCGCCCGCGATCGTCAGACACCGGTTGAACAGGAACGACGACGACCACGCCGCGGCGTCACCTTCGGTCGGCCATCGCGTCCAGCCCGGCGAGTGTCATGCCGACTTCCTGGACGTGCTGGTCGTGCTGGACGCCCGAGCAGCTTGCGGACGGCGGCCTCGGAACCCGACGGGTCGGCGCCCGCGCAGCGCCAACAGCGTCAGCCGGAACCCGAGCGCCGACAGGGCGTGGCCGGTGGCGACGAGCTCGCCCGCCTATGCCAGCGCGAGCCGGTCGTCGGCCTGGCCGCGCGCCTCGATGAACGCCAGCACGCCCACGACGCCGCCGCCGATCGTGTTGCTCGAACCCATGTAGACGCGCTCGTTGGCGAGCGTCGTGCGCGCGCACGCGCCAGCCGTCGTGCTCCCGTCCGACGAGGCAGTCCTCGGGGACGAACACGTCGTCGAAGAACACCTCGTTGAACATCGCCATGCCGGTGAGCTCGCGCAGCGGCCGGACCTCGATGCCGGGCGTCTGCATGTCGACCATGAAGCACGAGATGCCGTCGTGCTTGGCGCGCGTCGGGATTGGTGCGGGCCAGGCAGATGCCCCAGTCGGCTTCCTTCGCCATCGACGTCCAGACCTTCTGGCCGTTGAGCACCCAGCCGCCCTCGACCGCGTGCGCCTCGCGTCGACAGCGACGCGCAGGTCGGAACCCGCGCCCGGCTCGCTGAACAGCTGGCACCAACCGATCTCGCCCCGCAGCGTCGGCAGGATCCACCGCTTCGTGCTGGGCTTCGGTGCCGTGCACGATGAGGTTCGGCAACGCCCACCCGCCGACGCCGATGTTCGGGCGCGGCACCTTCGCGGCGCGGAACTCTTCTTCGATCGACGAGCAGCTGGAGCGCGTTGGCGTCGCGGCCCCACGGCGCGGGCCAGCCCGGCGTGATGTAGCCCTCGTCCGCGAGCCGGCGTCAGCCGTTCCGGGCGCGGGAGCTCCTTGACCTCGGCGAGGAACGCGCGCACGTCGTTGCGGTACGCCTCGGCCTCGGGTGGCAGGTCGACCGCCAGTCGCCGCCGGGCGCCGCCGCTCGCCGCCTGGGCGGCGCGGACACGCCAGTCGTCGGTCGTGCCGGTGAGCTGATGCAACGTCATCGCGCGGCGCAGGTACATGTGCGCGTCGTGCTCCCACGTGAAGCCGATGCCGCCGAGCGTCTGCACGCAATCCTTCGCGTTCGCGAACGCGGCGTCGAACGCGAGCGCGCCGCAGCCGCGATCGCGAGCGGTGTGCCCCCGTCCTCGAAGTCGTCGGCGGCACGCGCCGCGTCCCAGACCGCGGCGCGGGCAAGCTCGGTGCGGGCGAGCATCTCTGCGCAGCGGTGCTTCACGCCTTGGAACTGCCCGATCGGCCGGCCGAACTGCACGCGTACCTTCGCGTATTCGGCCGCGGTGTCGACGCACCACTGCGCGATGCCGATGGCTTCGGCGCCGAACATCACCGCGGCGACCGCGCGGACGCGGTCGGAGCTGAGCGAACCGAGTTGCCGGCCGGCGCGTCGGGGTCGCGTGCTCGAGGTCGATCCGGGCGAGCCGGCGCGTGAGGTCGACACTCCGAACTTCCGCGGGGCGCACGTCGGCGGCGTCGAGCGCGTACCAGGCACCGCCGACCTCGCAGACGATCACGTTCGCGCATCGCGCCCCCCACCACGAGCGACGCGCCGTCGACGGCGACCGCGCCCGTCGAGCTCGCCGGCGGTCAGGCGCGGCAGGAGCTCGTTTGCGGCCGGCCCGCCGTCGGCATGGAGCAGTGCCGCGACGATCGCGGTCGGGACGTACGGCCCGGGCGCGCAGACTCGTCCGAGCTCCTCGACGACCACCGCCTGCTCGACGAAGCCGGCGCCGTGCGACGTGCAGGTCGACCCAGCCCGGTTCGGCGAGCGCGCTCCAGAACTCGGGCCGGGTCTCGACTTCGGCGTCGAGGGCGGCACGCAGCACCGCCGCGGGGATGCGGGTCTCGGCGAAGCGGCGGACGGCCTGCCGCAGGTGTTCGTGTTCCTCGGTGATCCCGATCGGCATGGAGTGATGCTCGCAGATGTCGGGACTCGAGGGAGAAGCACCGACTGGTGGTGGTCAGACGATCTTTTCGCCGTCGCGGAACACCGCGATGGCCTGGGTCGGACATCCTTGCGCCGCCAGCACGATCTTGTCCTCGGGCTGCGCGGTCGGGTCGAGGACGACCGCGATGCCGTCGTCATCGAGGTCGAAGACGTCCGGCGCCCAGAAGCTGCAGTTGCCCGAGCCCATGCACGCGTCGCGGTCGATCCGGATGTCCAGCGCCACGACTCCGACGCTACCAATGTCGCGTTCGCGGCTGCCCCGAACCCCGCCCCCGGGCAGGCGCTCGTCAGCCCGCGACCTCGCAGAACCGCGCGTAGCGATCTTCGACTGCGGTTGCCCACTTCGGGTCGGGGTCGACCACGCGAGCCGTGCGCGCCCAGCGGGCGGCATCGGCCATGGAGGTCTCGAGCCCGGCCGCGAGGCGCGCGAGGATACGCGGCGCCGAGCGCACCACCCTCGGGCACCGCGCACACGTGCACGGGCAGCCCCGTGCAATCGGCGAGCGCGGTGATCCAACCATCGACCCGCGTGCCGCCGCCGGTGGCGACGATGCGACGCGCGGGTACGGGCGACGCGTCGATCATGCGGCGCGCGACGAACGCCGACGCCTCGAACGCGGCCCGCCGCACCGACGCCACGTCGTGCGTGAGATCGAGATCGACGAGCTGCGCGCGGCGCGCGGCATCCTGGAGCGGCACACGTTCGCCGCGCGGGTACGGCACCCAGACCGGCACGCGCCCGGGGTCGACTGCGTCGCCGGCCGCGGCGCCGACCATGCGGTCCACCCAGTTGAGGAAGAGCCCGCCCGCGTTGCTCGGCCCGCCGACCACGAACTTGCCGGGCGAGGTACTGGGGATCGTGTAGTGACGCGGCACCTGCGCCACCTCGTCGGTCACGGCCCACACGATCAACGTCGTGCCGCAGATGACGAGCACGTCGCCGACGTCGTCGCAGCCCGCGACGATCTGCTCGGCCATCGCGTCGATCGTGCCACCCTCGAGCACACATCCCGGACGGCCGCGCACATCGGCGAGCGCCTGGCCCGACACCCCGATCTCGGGCATCTGGTCGGCGCGCGCGCCGCATTCGGCGAGGAGCGCGGCATCCCACGTCGTCCAGTCGAACAGCGGGTTCGCGGTCGCCGCGACCGTCGTCGAGACGATCGCGTGGCCGCTCAACGTGTGGTTCGCGACCGCCTGCGCCATCCAGTAGCCGCGCGCGTCGGGCTTCTGCTCGGCCTGCCACACGAGGAACTGCATGAGCTCGCCCGCCTCGGCGATGGGTGTCACGCGCTCGGTGCGCCCACGCTCGTCGCCGTACAGCAACCCGGGAGTCACGGGCACGCCGTCGTCGTCGACGGCGGTCAGCGACGGCACCATCGCCGCGACCGACACCGCGCGCGGGTTGATGTCGCCCAGATCGGCAAGCGCGCGCTGGGGGCCGGTGTGCCATGCGATTTCTGCGTCGTGCTCGAAGCGCAGCGGGCTGGGAACGTGGAACTCGTGCGCGATACGCGACCGGGACACGACGTTGCCGTCGGCGTCGGCCGCGACCGCCTTCACCGACGACGTGCCGATGTCGATCCCGACGGTGACCTCGGACGTACCGGGCGTCACTGCGAGCGCTCCGACGACCTCGTCGTGGAGCAGGCCGTTCGTGCACACGAAGCTGTCACCGTTCGTATCGACGCGGCCGTCGAGCGTGCTCCACCTTCCGCCGGCCTCGTCGATGATCGGCACGAGCGCGGCGATGTCCCACGGCGACACAACGGGATCGATGGCGATGTCGAACGCGCCTTCGGCGACCAGCACGTGCTGCCAGAAGTCGCCGATGCCGCGCGTCCGCCAGCAGCGATGCGAGAGTGCGAGCATGCGCTCGCCGATACCGTCCGCGTGGTAGCGGTCCGCGGTGTCCCACGCGAACGACAGCTGCGCATCGGCAAGAGTCGCAACCGACGACACGGTGATCCGGTCACCGTCGCGGAACGCGCCCTGGCCTCGACCGGCCCACCACCGCATCGCGAGCGCGGGTGCCGAGACCACGCCGACGATCATCCGGGCCTCGTGCTCGAGGCCGATGAGGGTCGCCCAGATCGGCACGCCGCGCACATAGCTCTTGGTGCCGTCGATCGGGTCGATGATCCACCGGTACTCGGCGTCGACGTCCGGCACGTGGTCGCCGAACTCCTCGCCGAGGACGGCGTGGTCGGGATGGGCCGCGAGCGCGGCGCGGATCGCCCGCTCGACCGCCTCGTCGGCTTCGCTCACCGGCGTGAGGTCGGGCTTGGTCGTGACGCGAAGGTCGTGCGCCGCGGAAGTGCTTGGTGGTGATGCCGTCCGCCAGATCGGCGAGCTCGAGCGCGAGCGTCAGAGCGGCGGCGACGTCCATCGCCGGAGCATAGGAGGGTGAACGTCGGCGGGCGCACGTGCCGATAAGCACGGTATGGTCGGGATTGTGGCAGACGCCGACGGCACGCGTCGAGCGTGTGGCAGCCCGCGTCACCGCGCTGGCTGACGACACCGACGCGGCCGACGTCGGCGAGTTCGCCCGGCGCTACTACACGGGCGTCGACGACGACGGATCTCGCCTCCGAGGGGGTCGACACCCTCGCCGAGCGCGCGCTCGCCCATTGGCGGCTCGCGCACTGGCGCACGCGCGGCACCGCGATCATCAGTGTGACCGCACCCGAGCACGGCCACACGGTGATCGACATCGTGAACGACGACATGCCGTTCGTCGTCGACTCGGTGACGATGGCGCTCGAGCGCCGCGATCTCGGCATCCACCTGGTGGTCCACCCGATCATGCGCGTGCGGCGAACCGCCACAGGTGAGCTGATCGGCCTCGCGCCCGACGACGCATCGCCGCTCGGTGGCGGCATGGTGCTCCTCGAGTCGTGGGTGCACATCGAAGTCGATCGCGAGACGAACGAGGCCGCGCTGGACGCGGTGCACGACGACCTGCAAAGCGTGCTGGCCGACGTGCGCGCCGCGACCAACGACTGGTCGAAGATGCAGTCGGCGTTGCACCACGTCTGCAGCCAGCTCGAGGCGCACCCGCCGCCGATCGACGCCGACGAGCTTGCCGAGGGCCGGAAGCTGCTCCAGTGGCTCGGCGCCGAGCACTTCACCTTCCTTGCATACCGCGCGTACGACCTCTTGCCCGACGACACGCTCCGCCCGGTGCCGGGCACCGGCCTCGGCTTGCTACGCGGCGCGCCCGACGTGCCCTCGGCGAGCTTCGCCCGGCTCCCGCTCGAGATACGCGCCAAGGCGCGGGAGCGCACACTCCTCGTGCTGACGAAGACCAACCGGCCTTCCACCGTGCACCGGCCGACCTTCCTCGACTACGTCGGCGTGAAGCGCTACGACAACGCCGGCAACGTCATCGGCGAGCACCGGTTCCTCGGCCTGTACACGTCGGGCGCGTACACGTCGAGCGCGAGCGAGGTGCCGGTGCTCAGGCGCAAGGTCGCGCGGGTGATCGAGCGCGCCGGGTTCCTGCCCGCGAGCCACGACCAGAAGGACCTCGCCCAGATCCTCGACACCTATCCCCGCGACGACCTCTTCCATCTCGACGTCGACACGCTGTACGAGATCACAATGGCGATCCTGCGCCTGCAAGAACGGCGGCAGGTGCGCGTGTTCGTGTCACGCGAGCCGTACGGACGCTTCGTGTCCTGCCTGGTGTTCCTCCCCCGCGATCGCTACACGACGCAGGTCCGCGAGCACATCGCGCGAGCTCCTGATCCAGACGTTCGGGGCGCTGAGCTGCGAGTGGAACACCCGGTTGCCCGAGTCGGTGCTGGCCCGCCTGCACTTCGTGCTGCGCGTCGACCCGACCATGCCGCACGACGTCGATGTCCGGTCGCTCGAGGCGCGCGTCGCAGCCGCCACGCGGGCGTGGGTCGACGATCTCCGGGACGCCCTCGTTGCCGCGCGCGGCGAAGAAGACGGCCTCGAACAGTCGCGGATGTGGCTCGAACGCGTTCCCCGGCGCGTATCAAGACGACTTCCGTGCCGGCGAAGCGCTCGCCGACCTCGCGCAGCTCGAACGGTTGGACGACGCCGTGCCGCTCGGCGTGCGGATGGTCGCCGGCGAGGCGTTCCTCGACCTCAAGCTGTACGGCATCGGCGCCCAGCCGTCGCTGTCGGAGGTGCTCCCCCGCCTCGGGAACATGGGCGTCATCGTCGAGGACGAACACCCGTACACGGTCATGCCCGTCGGTGCGGACCTGCGCTGGATCAAGTGGTTCCGGCTGAAGCTGCCCCAAGGGATGAAGATCGACGCGGGCAAGCTGCGGCTGTTCGAGGAGGCGTTCCTCGCGATCGTGGACGGCCGCGCCGAGGACGACGGCTTCAACCGGCTCGTCCTGGGCGCCGGGCTCGCGTGGCGGGAGGTCGCGCTAGTGCGCGCGTACGGCCGCTACCTGCGCCAGACCGGGACGCCGTTCAGCCAGGCCTACATGGAGGACACGCTCTCGGCTCACGCGCAGCTCGCGCGCCGGCTCGTCGAGCTGTTCGTCGCCCGGCTCGACCCGTGGACCGCGACGACGAGCGCCGGCGACGATCCGGCGGCGCTGATCGAGGACATCCGCGCCCAGCTCGACGCGGTCACGAGCCTCGACGAAGACCGCATCCTGCGCGCATTCCTGCACCTCGTGCTCGCCACGTTGCGCACGAACTGGTTCCAAGCTTCCACCGATCCCGACGGCAATGATCCCGACGGCGATCCGACGTCGGTCGTGTTGAAGCTCGATCCCGCCGAGATCCCCGACCTGCCGCTGCCGCGCCCGCTGTTCGAGGTGTTCGTGTACACGCCGCGCGTGGAGGGTGTGCACCTGCGCGCGGGCAGGGTTGCCCGCGGCGGCATCCGGTGGTCGGACCGCCGGGAGGACTTCCGCACCGAGGTCCTCGGCTTGATGAAGGCCCAGCGGGTGAAGAACGCCGTGATCGTGCCCGCGGGCGCGAAGGGCGGCTTCGTGCTGAAGCGGCCGCCGGCCGACCCTGCCGCGCTGCGGGCCGAGGTGGAAGCGTGCTACCGGATCTTCATCGGCGCCCTCCTCGATGTCACCGACAACCTCGTCACGAACGAGGCCGGCGAGCAGGTGGTCGTGGCACCGCGGCAGGTCGTGCGCTACGACGGTGACGACCCCTATCTCGTGGTGGCCGCGGACAAGGGCACCGCGACGTTCTCCGACGTCGCGAACGAGATCGCGTTGGCGCGCGGCTTCTGGCTCGGCGATGCGTTCGCGTCCGGCGGCGCGCACGGCTACGACCACAAGGCCATGGGGATCACGGCGCGCGGCGCGTGGGAGTCCGTGCGGCGCCACTTCCGTCACCTCGGCCTGGACCCCGACCGCGACGACTTCACCGTCGTCGGCATCGGCGACATGTCGGGTGACGTGTTCGGCAACGGCATGCTGCTGAGCCGGCACATCAAGCTCGTTGCCGCGTTCGACCACCGGCACGTGTTCCTCGACCCGAACCCCGACCCGGGCAAGTCCTTCGAGGAGCGGCGCCGGCTGTTCGAGCTGCCCCGGTCCTCGTGGGACGACTACGACCCGGCGCTGGTCTCACCGGGCGGTGGCGTGTTCCCGCGCACGGCGAAATCGGTGCCGATCACGGCCGCGGTGCGCGGCGCGCTCGGACTCGCCGATGGCATCGACGCGCTCCCGCCGAACGAGCTGATCCGCGCCATACTGCGGGCGCCCGTCGACCTGCTCTACAACGGCGGCATCGGCACGTACGTGAAGGCGCACACCGAGACGCACGCCGACGTGGGCGACAAGGCGACCGACGCGGTGCGTGTCGACGGTCTCGAGCTGCGGGCGCGCAGCATTGCCGAAGGCGGCAACCTCGGCTTCACCCAGCTCGGCCGCGTCGAGTACGCGCTCGGCGGTGGCCGCATCAACACGGACGCGATCGACAACAGCGCGGGCGTCGACACCAGCGACCGGGAGGTCAACCTCAAGATCCTGCTCGACGGCGCGGTACGGGCGCGCGAGATCAGCGAGGAGGGCCGCAACAACCTGCTCGACCGCATGACCGACGAGGTCGCGACGCTCGTGCTGCGAGACAACTATCGCCAGAACCGTGCGCTCGACAACGCGCAGGCGCAGTCGCCCGAGATGGAGGAGGTGCACGCGCGCTTCATCCGCACGCTCGAGACGAACAAGCATCTCAACCGGACCGTGGAACGGCTCCCGACCGACGAACAGCTCGCCGACCGCCACCACGCGGGCCTGGGCCTGACCACGCCCGAGCTCGCGGTGCTGCTCGCGTACGCCAAGATCGAGCTCGAAGAAGCATTGCTCGACTCCGACCTGCCCGAGGACCCCGACTTCCTGCCGGAGCTCGCGCGCTCCTTCCCCACCGCCGTGCGCGAGCGCTGCCTCGACCGCATCCACACCCACACGCTGCGGCGGGAGATCACAGCGACCGCGCTGGTGAACGGCTTGGTCAACCGGGCCGGCATGACGTTCGTGTTCCGGCTCCGCGAGGAGACTGGCGCCACCGCGCCGGACGTCGTCCGCGCCCACGAGGCCGCCCACGCGATCTTCGACCAGGACGCGCTGTGGCGCGAGATCGAAGCCCTCGACGCCACCGTGGGCGTCGACGTGCAGACGAAGATGTACCTCGCGAGCCGCCGGCTGGTCGAGCGCAGCACCCGGTGGTTGCTGCGCAACCGCCGCCAGCCGTTGCCGGTCGCCGAGACCGTCGGCCTCTTCTCTGTGCCCGTCGCGCGTCTCGGTGCGATCGCGGTGATGTCGGAGCGGTGCGAGACGACGGCCGCCGGATACGTGTCGCAGGGTGTGCCGCGCGAGGTGGCGTTGCGGGTGGCGGCCTTCGATCGTCTGCCGCGCGCGCTGGACATCGTCGAGCTCGCCGACACGCACCACGCCGAGGTCGACGAGATCGCGGCTGTGTACGACGAGGTCGGCGAGCGGCTCCGGCTCGAATGGCTCGTCGACCGCATCGTCGAGCTGCCACGCGAGGACCGGTGGGCCGCGCTCGCACGCAACTCGCTGCGGGAGGACGCGGCGGCCGAGCATCGGCGGATCGTCGACGCGGTGATGAAGGCGGGCTCGTACGACGCGTGGGCGTCCACGTGCACGACGCTCGTCGCCCGCGTGCTCACCCTGCTCGAGGACATCCGCGCCCACGGCGTCTTCGACCTCGCAACCCTGTCAGTCGCCCTCCGCGAGCTCCGCGCCCTCGCCTAGGGCTGCAGGGCTTGGGGCCAGGGGCGTGTTTGAGGTGCGAAAATCGCACCTCAAACACGCCCCCCTCCCGTCCGGGGTGGTCAGTCGGGGTAGACCTCGAAGACCGTCGCGCTGCCCATGCCGCCGCCCGCGCACATGCTGGCGAGGCCCATGCCGCCGCCGCGGCGACGGAGCTCGTACATCGTCGTAATGATCATGCGGCTGCCGGTTGCCGCGACCGGATGACCGAGCGAGCAGCCCGAGCCGCTGACGTTGGTGATGTCCTCGCTCAGGCCGAGCTTGCGGCACGCGGCGACCGGCACCGACGCGAACGCCTCGTTGATCTCGGCGAGGTCGATGTCCTCGATGCGCAGGCCCGCGCGCTCGAGCGCCTTCGGGATGGCCATGATCGGCCCGAGGCCCGTGTCGGCCGGGCTCATCCCCGTCGACGCCCACGACACGATCTTGCCCAAGGGCTTCAGGCCGTGCGCCTGCGCATACTCGGCGCTCACGAGCATCAAAGCCGCGCCCGCGTCGTTGAGCCCGCTCGAGTTCCCGGCCGTGATCGGGAAGTTCTCGATCTCCGGGTGCAGCGGCTTCAGCGACGCCATCTTCTCCATCGTGCTGTCGCGGCGCGGGTGCTCGTCGGTGTCGAAGACCTTCGTCGTGCCGTCCCGCAGCTTCACCTCGATCGGCACGATCTCTTCCTGCAGACGGCCATCGTCGATCGCCTGCACGGCGCGCTGGTGCGAGCGCATCGCCCACGCGTCGCAGTCCTCACGCGTGAGCCCGGCCGACTTCGCGGTGTTGTATCCGACGGTGATCGACATGTCGAACGCCGGCGCATCCGGTGTCGCGGGATGCGACGGCGACATCCACTGCGCCCAGTCGTCGGTGCCGAGCGTGCGCTTCGAGGTCTGCGGTGACGTCGAGATCGACTCTGCGCCACCGGCGATCACCACGCGATCCATGCCCGCGATGATGCTGGCGGCCGCGCCCTGCACCGACGCCATCCCTGACGCGCAGTGCCGGTTGAGCGCGACACCGGGCACCTCGATGAGCCCGAGCTCGATCGCGGCGTAGCGGGCGATGTCGCCGCCACCCTGGAGCGACTCCCCCATCTGGAGATCGTCGACGTCGCCGGGGTCGACGCCCGACCGCTTCAATGCCTCGCCGGCCGCGTACTTCGCAAGATCGAAGGCACTCACATCCAGCAACGTGCCCTTGCGTGCAGTACCGATCGGCGTGCGAGCGGCGGCAACGATGACGGCGTCCGGCATGACAACTCCTTCAAGGCCTGTGTGGTGCGGTGCAGAGTAGTGCCCGCGCCCGAAGGCCGGCCCGTGGGGCACGTTCGCGACGGGATGTCCCACGCTGCCGCGTAAGCCTGCGCCTGTAGATATGGTCGCCGCCCAAACAGCGGCCGCAGCAAGAAGACGGCGTGACGCCGCGCCCCTAGGGTGCCGCACGAGGGAGGTGCGCGATGCTTGGACAAGTGCAGATGCTGGCGGCCACGCACGATGCGTTCACCGTCGTCACGCTCGTCCTCGCGCTGCTCGGCGTCGTGCTTGCGGTGGTGTCGCTGGCGTGGCAGGCGGTGACGTTCTTCCTCAGCGGTGCGCGCGTGAAGACCAAGCTGCTGCTCGGCGGTCTCGGTCCGGGCGGGGCGATCCTCTGGGAGGTTGGTCCCGAAGGCGCCGAGCTGTCTCCCGACGACCTCCCGGTTGTGGCGGTCGAGGTCACCAACTCGGGAAGAACCGACATCGACGTCGTCGGTTGGGGCTTGGACTATGGCCGGGGCCTGACGTTCGTGCCGTCGCCATGGTGGCCGAACAAGGAACTTCCCTTTCGCCTCAAGCACGGATCGCAACAGACGTGGTTCGTGAAGCGCGCCGACGCCGACCACGCGGCGAACGCTGTGGGAAAGGCGCAAGCGGTCACCGGATTCGTCCGGCTCGGTACGGGTCGCACCGAGAGAACCAAACAGCGGCTCGACGTCGCACCCGTGACAAGCCGTCGTCGCTGAGAAGACGAGCGACTTCGTCGCCCTTCGTTGTTGCCGCGCAGGTGTGACAAGTGTCACCGGCCGAACCGTGCGGGGGCGTGGGTGCGTTCATGGCTGTGGGTTGGCCGGTGGCGGCCTCGGCTGTTGCAGCTTTCCCAGCCGCCTCCGGTCGGGCACTGCCACCGGCCTCCCTTGACGGTTCCGCGGACGAGTCGAGCGAGCAGTGCGCATCCGAGATGGCAGATACGAATGCTCCAAATGCGGAGCGGACCTCGAACTGTCAAGGTTGGCTGATGCCCTCAGCGTCGCCGTCTATGAGACCACGAGCACACCAAAGGTGCGCATCCTGATGCTCGGCGCACGCGAGATACACCGATGCACGCTCGGCGATGTCGGGGGGTGAGTCGCAAGCGCGCGAGGACGGCGGGTCGTGAATGCAGTAGTGATTCATGAACAATCGAACGCAACAACATCGGGGTTGCTGAAGCGTTGCAGTTTCGCGAGGCATCTGCCGTAAACACTCGTATAAGCGCGTCTCGACAATGGTGATCGCGACGCGTTCTTTCACACGAAGCGCTGCGCGCGCTTTGTCGTATGCGCGGCACGTCGGTTGCGTTGATTCACTGCGCGCCGCGCCGAGCACTGCTCCACTCTTGACTGCACCGAGTGGCCGCTTCTACGCTTCGTGCGCGCAGCCGAGGCTGCGCCTCATGGATGATCGGGCGGATTGGAAGGAACCAAAGGTATGCGCAATATTCGTATGGGGTTGGCCGCGTTGACCGGAGTGACGTTGTCGTTGGGCGGATTCGCCACAGCAGCTCACGCGGACCCAGCCGGCAACAACGGGACCATAAAGATCGACGCGGAAGCATTCGACACGCACCCCGACAACCAACCGCACGTCGGTTGCGAGTTCCAGGTCGACTTCTACGGCTTCGACCAAGGCAACATGAACGCCGATGTCGAGTTCGTGGTGCAGCCACCGACAGGAAAAGGCGTCGTGCTGCTCAATGACACCGTGGCAATCGGCCAGGACGCGGCCGGCGGTGGTACCGACCTCGACGCCGAGCGGACCTATGACCTGTCGAGTGCGCTGGTTTCGATGACACCGCACCCTCAGCAGGGATTCCACGTCAAGCTCACGGTGCACGCCGATGGCTCGCAGGGCGCGGACACGAAGCACAAGGTGTTCTGGGTACAGCGCTGCGACTCTTCTCCCAACTCATAGACGGGTGGCGAGGGGTCGGCTCATGTCGGCCCCTCGCCTGCGTCGCCGCGTGGAACACCTACGCAATCAGCTACCGCATCGCTCAGAGCTCCATCGTCATGGCGCGGCGTGCCGGGCGACGAGGTCGGAAAGGTGCTGCAGCGAGTTGTCGAGGTGGTCGTGCTCGAACGGCGGGAACTGGATGTGCTCGCGCACCTCGGGCGGGACCGCCGACCAGTCGTACGTCAGCCTCACCGTCGTACGCGACGGGCCGGTCGCCTCGAGGTCGTAGCGCCAGATCCAGCCGCCGAAGCTGAGCTCCCCGGTCTCGGGCGCCTCCGTCCCGGGCTTCCACGCGATGGCCCGCGGCTCGTCGAACACCTCGACCAGGTTGGCGACCTTGTAGTCCTTGACCGGGAAGTTCGGGTTCGAGTGGTACATCGCCATCCGGAACACCTGGCCGGCGGCGGTGATGCGATCGCCGTCCAGGGACTCGCGCACCCAGCCGGTGCCGTCGATGTCGGCGTGGGCCGACGGGTCGGCCAGCACTGCGAACACCGCCTCCGGGGCAGCCTCGATCGTCGTGGACACGGTGATGCGCTCGGTTTCCATGCCAGTGCGACAGCTCGCCGGGCCCGAACTCATCGCCGCACGGGCGCTTCTCTCCGGATGGTGTTCTCGCGATGAGTTTCGGGAAGGGGTGCAGTCTGAAGAACCATGAAAACAACAAACCTTGCCGAGGCCGAAGGCCTGCCCACGATCGAGTGGTCGGAAGTTGAAACGCAGCTCGCCGACCTTCTGACGCACGACGACCCGCGGTCGCCGAACCGCTCGACGTTCTGGCTGACGACCCTGAACGCCGATGGAAGCCCGCACGTGACGAGCGTGGGCGCGCTCTGGCACGCGGGCTCATGCTGGTTCCAGACCGGCGAACGCACCCGCAAGGCGAAGAACGTCGCGCGCGACCCGCGCTGCACGATCAGTGTCGCCACGAAGGGCTTCGACGTGATGGTTTCCGGCGAAGCCCGGCGCGTGACCGACCCGAAGATCGTGGCCGAGATCGCGGCGTTGTGGGCGAAGAGCGGATGGCCCGCGCAGCCCGACGACTCGGGAACCGGCATCACCGCGCCATTCAACGCGCCGACGCTCGGTCCGCCGCCGTGGTTCGTCTACGAAGTCAAGCCGCGCACCGCCACCGCGGTCGGTACGGCCGAAGAGACGCCGGGTTCAACGCGTTGGCGGTTCTGACGTCGCCCCTTGGGTAGGCGCGCGCGGCAGTTACGGCGCGGCGTCGTGCGGTCAAGCTTCACCACGCCTCCGGACAGTGGTTCGCGCTGAACGACGACCTCGGTTCAGCTCGGTGCGATGTGCTGGTGATCCAGCAGGATGCGGCCGTCGTCATCGAGTGCGATCACGTCGTAGCCGCTCCCGGCGACGGTCCCGTCAGCGACGGCGACCATCGCCCATCCCAACCCGACGAGCGCGGGTGCCAGGAGCACGGCATCGCCTGCCGCCACGAATGTGTGTACGCCGGGCTCGACGAACATGGCGTACGCCCGAGTCACCCGACGATCGATCTCGTCGTGGCCGCGCACCTCGAGACGAGGCACCGGGAATGCCAACGCGTTCGCCGCATCCCGCACCTCCTGGGGCGGGTCCACCAGTACCTGCGCACCGTTGGGCGCCCACAGGTCGGCGACCTGCCTGGACCGCGCGTGCGGATCGGCTTCGGTCCAGAGCGCGAACCATCGCCTGCTGAAGTCCACCAGAGCCTGGTGATCGAGTTGCTTCGTCATGGGGGGCAACTCCTCTCGCTTGGATGAGACGAACGACGATGAACACACGACGGTCCCCGGACACGAAACTCATCGCGAGCCGACACGGCGTGCATCGCCACGCGTCATGAGCGCGCCTTGTCGCTAAGGGATCTCCTGCGCTTCCGCGGAAGCGTGGACCTCGACGTCGAAGTGGTCGCCGCCCATGAAGATGCCGAGGAGCGAGAAATCGACGTGATCCCGCAATGTCACGGTGACCCGAGCCCCGGCGACATCGATCCGCGCCGCGTCCAGCGACGGCATGCGCGGATACTCCTCCAGCGTCTGCGAGGTCAGGCCACGCGCGCGATCACCGTCGAGTCGCACGACACCCGCACGCAGCGCGGGCTCGTCGACGCCGTTGGCGCCCGCGGTGACGGCCGCGTCGGCCATCGCCGACATCTCGCGCCGGACCGCCACCGCCCGCCAGAGATCGAGCGAGAGCCCACCGAGGAACATCAGCGCGATGCACAACCCGAGCACCGACAACGTCACCGTGCCGCGCTCTCCGAGCCTGACCCGGGGCTCCTCCATCACCGGCTCCGGTAGTCGTCGATGCGGCGCAGCTCGACGGCCGTGTAGTGCCACTCGCCCGCCGACATTCCGGCGACCGAGATGGCCGGCATCCTCACCCTGACCGCGACCCGCGCCACGTCGCCGCGTGCCACACCGACCGAGAGCACCTCCACGACGACGTCGCTCGCCGGCACGCCATGGTCGGCCGCGACGTCACGCGCCACTGCGGCCGCCTGTTCCGTATCGGCGTTCGGCCACTCGCGCACGAGCTCGCGGGCGGCTTCCCGCGCCGCGACAGTTGCCGCGTGCCGGCGCTCGGCCCACTCCGGCAAGGTGGCGACGAGCACGACGACCGGCAACAGCAACAGCGCGACCGCCGCCACCCACTCGATCGCCACGAAACCGCGCTCGCGCTGCGCCCACGACAACGGCATCATCGTTCTTGCCGCGCCGACGCCCGCAGCCGCAACTGCCAGTCCGGTACGAGCATCGGGAGCCAGGACCGTAGCGAGATGTCGGCGCGCGCGATGACCGAGTCGCCGTCGCGCTCGCAGCGAAGCTCGTCGACGCGCAGGAGCGACCCGCCCGCGATCGATCGAATGACCTCGTGGACACGCGCTTCACACGCGGCCGGCGTCGACGTCGTGGGAACAGCCGCCCGCACGCCCTCGTCGAGCGCGTCCCGAACCGCGCCGCGGGCATAGAGGTCCACCAAGAGGTTGGCGACGAGCACGAACAGCATCAGCGAGAAGCCCGTCGCGACGACGTATTGCAACGTCGTGAAGCCACCTTGATCGCGTCGCACTACAGGCGTCAGTGGATCAGCGAGTCGCGAATCATGTTGATGATGTCGACGCCGAGGGCCTGGAGCGCGCCCCAGATGACGACGAGTGCCAGGACACCAAGGGCGGCGTTCCCGAGCAGTTCCGCGGTCGTCATGCCGGCTTCATCACGATGTACGAGCTTCATTGGAATCTCCCTGGTCGACGATTCAGGTCAGTGGTGTCCGAGGACGATCGAGGGAAGCGGCGCCGCGATGAAAAGGAGCATGATCGGCGCAAGCACGGCGATCGTCGGTACGAGCATCGCGGCCCGGCGTCGTACCGCATCCTTGTGAAGCTGTTCACGGCGGGCATCGCGTATGTCTGCGCCCAACGCGAGGAGGCCACCCCCGAGGTCGACACCTCGCTCGACCCCCGCGGCGAGGAGCTGATAGGTGCGCGCGGCGCTCGGCTCGGGCGTGAGCTCGGCGACGCGGCGGAACGCCTGCGGTTCGGCCATGCCGCTGCGCGTCCACGTCAGCACGTCGCCGAGCTCCTCCACGACCGCGCCGCGGCCGCGATCGACGACGCGTTGCACCGCCTGCATCGCACCCGCACCGGTGCGCGTATGCATCGCCAAGAGGTGGTTGACCGTGTAGAGCTCGAGACGGATGCGCGCGGCGCGTGTCGCGATCGCGCGCTCGAGCTGGCGACGGACGCGAGTCGCCCCGTACAGGAATCCGGCGACGGCGCCGACGAGCACGATGATCGGTGTCCGCAACGTCAGCCCGGCCGCGGCTCCTCCGAGCAACGCGCCAATGCCGCGGCCGACACCTGGCGCACACGGTACACGTCGGGTGTCACGGAGGAATCGCCGGCCTGGCGCAGCAATCGGGCGAGATGCTCGTCACCGCGCGACTCGATGACCCGGCTCGTACGACGGAACGCGGCGCGCGCCGGGGGCCCGAAGAGGCGCGGAAGCGTCGCGGCCGTCGCGAGCGAACCACCGGCATCGCCGGCAGCCACCTCCGGCGCATGACCGAGCGCGGACCGAGCGACCACTGCATAGGGCCGAACCCGCGGCGCCAGACGCCGCGTCGGCGGGAGGCACAGTGACGCGACCCCGGCGAGGCCGGCGCCCACCGCACCGGCCGCGAGCAGCTGAAGCGCGCTCACCGGACCGTCTTCGGAGCGAAGACGCGCTCTTCGGCGGGATCGCGGCCGAGCCGTCCGAGCGCGAGCACACCGAGCGCCGTGAGGACGCCCGCGACGACAAGTGTCAGCACGCCACCGCTCGAGCGATAGAAGGCGCGGAACGGTCCGGGCCGCACCGTGAGCGCGACGAGCACGAGCCACGGCAGCACCACCACGGCACGGGCGTTGATGCGCATCTCGAGTCCCTCGGTTTCGAGCTCGTCGAGCAGCTTCAAATCACGCGTTGTCGCGTCGACGAGGTCTTCCAGGATGCTGCGCACGATCGAGCCACCCCGTTCGTGCGCGAGCAGGAGCACTTCGATGACCCGGTCGCTCGTCGGGTCCGCGAGCTCCTCCTTCACGATTTCCAGCGCGGGTCCCGTCCCGAGCACGCGGGCCAGCTCGGGAAAGCGCGCGAACGCGGCGCGCAGAGGCAGCGGGCCCTGTGCTGCCAACGCGTTGACCGCCTGCGTGAGGGATCGTCCTGCGGAGATCGATGCGACGAGGTCGCGCAACCCGTCGGGCCATGCCGCTTGGAGCTCACGCATGCGGAGCCGGCGCCGGCGCGCGAAATAGCCGCGGGGAAGGAGCGAGACCGCCGCGGCGGGCACCAACGCCACGAACACCGAGCCCGTCAACGCGCTCAGCAGGAGCACGGCAAGCAGCCCCGCGCCCACGCTGCCTGTCCAGAAGCGCGCCGGCGACAGCCCGACACCGGCTTGCTGCAACCACGTTGCGGCCCGAAGTCGGTGCGACTCGTTTTGCCGACGTTTCCGACTGTGCTGCATGTGGAACTCGGGCAAGGTGCCCATCAACGCCCCCGCCATCAACGCGCAGCACGCGCCGATGCAGACGGCCGCGACGACGTTCATCGTCGCGGGCTCACGCGGGGATCCGTCCGCGTTCGACGAGCTTGCGCAGCCGCATGTCCGGCGGCAGTGCCCGATCGACGCGCTGCTCGAGGCCGGGTGGCAGCGCGCCGGTCCACTCGAGCGGCTGTCCGAGACCTTCGCGCACGAAGATGGGCTCGCACGTCTCTCCATCACCGAGGCTCGGCACCACGGCGGTGATCTCGGTGACCTGCCGTCGCACCCGGTCTTCTCCGCGCACGACATCGTCCCGGTCGACGTGCACGACGAGGTCGAGCGCCTCTACGAAGATTCTCCGCACGATTCGCTCGCTCACGTTCTCACCCGCCATGAGCGCGGCATTCACCAGCGCGTTGACCGCATCGCGCGCGCTGTTCGCGTGGATGGTGCAAAGAAACCCGCAGCCCGCATTGACGGCGCGCGTGAGCTCGAAGGCTTCTGCGCCCCGCACCTCTCCCACCACGATCCGATCCGGGCGCATGGCCAACACGAACTTGACGAGATCTCGCAGCGAGATCTCGCCCGAGCCGTCGAGACCGGGCGGCCGCACCTCGTAGTAGCTCCCATGCAGGAGCGGCACCGCGAGCTCGCGGATCTCCTCGCAGCTCCGCACGCAGTGCGCGGCCGGCACCGCCGATAGGAGCGCGGCGCCGAGTGTCGTCTTTCCCGCACCCGGCTCACCGGAGATCGTGATCCTGCTGCGCAGCTGCATGATCGCCCACAGGAACGCGCCCGCTTCTTCGCTCAGCGCTTCACGCGCGACCAGAGCCTCGAGCGTGACGTCGCGCACCGTGTACCGGCGCACGGTCGCCGACAGCCGGTCGGCGATCGGTGAGATGGCGGCGGTGAGACGCGCGGTGCCGTCCAGCACCCGCGCCTGCACGATCGGATGCTTCGCGTTGAGCTGTCGCTCGGTCGCGGCCAGCAGCCGGTCGAGGATCTGACGGTTCTCCTCCTCGGTCGTCGGCTCGGCGAGGCCGCGCAGTCGGCCGTCCGTGTCGAGAAACGTCACGCGCGCGCCCTCGACGAAGACCTCCTCGACATCGCGCCGGGCGAGGAGCTCGCTGAGCGGCCCGAGCTCCGTGATCGACCGCAGGACGCGGCGCACCATCGCGTGCGGATCACCGAGCGGCACTTCGTCACCCATGCGCGCCCGGCGCTGGTATTCGTCGACGGCGCGTTCGATCTCGGCCCGCACGTCGTCGAGCTGACGCTCCGGCGCCAGACGCTTGCGCTCGACACCCGCGAGCGCTTCTCGTCGAATGACGTCGTACGCATCCGTGCGCGTGTTCATGCGACGTCCAGAACGGACGCATCGGGGACGCGTCGCCGCAGCCCGGCAACCACCTCGGCAAGCCGAACGACGGAACGCGTGAATGCGCCGGTCCCGACGCTCGTGCCGTTCCATGCGGCTTCGTTCACACGCGTCTCGTTCGGCGTGAAGACGATCTCGCGGGCGCCAAGGCTCGTCGTGATCTCCTCGTAGATCTCACCGCGTCGGAAGCGCGCGCCCGGCGCCCGATTGACGACGACCACCATCGGCGTTTCGATCGCGAGCGCTCGTGCTTCGACGACCCAGGCGAGCAACCGCGTGATCCCGTGCGGGGATGCGTCGCACACCGCGACGAGGACATCAGCTTCCGCGACCAACGCGCGCGCCGTGGCGAAGCGTCCTCGACTTGCCGAGCCGCCCACCTCCTCCAGCGAGCCGGCGCCGTCGGCGACGACGATGTCCGCGGCGGCTGCGAGACGGTCGATGACACGAATCACTTCGCCGGGGCGCACCTGGGCCCACGCACCGGGGTTCGGGACGCCGGCGACGACCGACACGCTCGACCGCCGATCAGAGATCACGCACGCGTCCAGCTCGCCGCGACCATGCTCGACCGCATCGATCGCGGTCCGAAGATTCGGCTCGATCGGCAGGTGGAGGCGCTGCGCCACCGCGGGTGCAACGTCGTCGGCATCCACCAACGCGACGGAATGGTGGCGCATGCACGCGACGGCGAGACCGATCGCAACCTCTGTGCGGCCGACGCCGGGCGGCCCACCGACCACGACGAGCCGGCCGGCTCGTCGATCGGTGACCGTCGCGGCCTCGACGGGATGTTCGGGACGGTTGCCCGCAGTAGTGATGATCGCTCGCACGAAGCCGTCCGCACCGGCGTCCGACTCCACGATCGCGTCCACGCCCAGCCCGACGAGATGCTTGCGGCTCGCCGGCTCCTCGCGGTCGTACACACCGAGCACCGCATGACCGCCGGCGCGCACATCGGCAACAAGGGCACGCGTCAGCGGCGCCCAACGATGGCCCACGACGAGCACGTCGTACGACTCCTCGAGGAGGATCCCGGGCTCGACGACAAGGCTTCGGACCCGCGCGCCGCCGTGATCGGAAAGATGACGGTGCAGCTCCTCGACCCACGGATCGGCGGTGAATGCGAGCGCCACCTCCGGCTCGCTCACCTGCCGCCTCCGCCGGTCGGCGTGAAGGGCGGGGACGCCGGGAGCGGTGCCGCGCCGGTTGCGCGCACCAGCGTCACGGTGCCCGCGTCGAGCGCGGCGGCGAGCCGGGGCGCGCCGCCGGCGTCGACGACGAGCGACACGGTGACGTCGTCGGACGCGCCCGCGAGTGGACCGCCGCTGCGGCTCTCGACGGCGATCACCTCGGCATCTGCGAGCACGTAGCCCGATCGTGCGGTGCTGCGCTCGACCGCGACGACGTCGACACGGTCACCACTGATGAGCTTCCCGCCGACGGCGTGCGCGCGGGGCAGCGGGAAGCTCATGACGCGCGTCGCGGCGTGGGCTCCCAGTTCCCGAACGTCACCACGCGCCACGAGTGCGCCCTCGCGGATCGTGCTCGTGACGACCTGCCCGCGCAGCGCCGCGACGTCGGCGCTGCCGAACAGCGTCGCGAGCACCTCGCCGTCCACCTGGACGTGCGCCACCCGAAGCTCGCTGTCGCCGAGGACCGTGCCCGGAGTCAATTCCTTCGCGGCGACGAGCACCGGCTGCGTGTCGTCGGCGGCGCGCAACACGCTCAACGTCAACAGCACACCGAGCGCCCCCGCGAGCAGCATCACGACGTGCCCGGACGAGACGCGCGCGGGGAGGGCTCGTCGCGTGCGACCACGTAGCGCCGATTGCGCGATTCCCACGGCCTCGCCCTTCAGGGACGGTCAGGCTCGGGCGGATGGAAGCACCGAAAGGTTGTCTCGACAAGCGGTATGTTCAGCCAATTCACGTCTAGAACTGCGAAGAATGGCGTGACATTGTCCCGGAAGCCGGTGCCCGAGCGGCCCGCGTCGGCGTTGTACGCCGTGACCAGGGGACGGACATTGGGCGGACGATTGTCCGGCGAGTGGGATGCCGTGCGGCCTGCCAGGACCTGTCTCGGGCGACGAAGGTTCACGTGACGTTGTCGCACCGCGCGGCTAACGTGCTCGCCGTGGGCACAACGTCTGATATGCCGGACTCGGGCGCCTCAAACGGCTCGAACTATCCTGAGATACTCACAACGGCCATGGCCGCCGAGATGCTGCACGTGCATGTCGAGTATCTGCGGCGGATGGTGCGCGAGGACCGCGTCCCGGCCCACCGCTTCCCCGGCGGGCGCGAGATCAGGTTCCTGCGCGACGAGCTCATCCAGTGGGTCGCCGACCAGCCCGGCCACGACCGCTCGCCCTCGTCCGAGGAACCGGCCGACGCCTGAACCGGCGCAGGGTCATAGCCTGCGCGGCGATGACGGAGTTGGTGGGCAAGGTCGCCGTGATCACCGGCGGCAACAGCGGCATCGGCAAGGAGACCGCCGTCGAGGTCGCGCGCATGGGCGCACAGGTCGTCATCGCGGCGCGCAACCCGTCGAAGGCAGCTGCCGCGGTGAAGGAGATCCAGGAGCGCACGGGCGCCGGCGACCGCGTGACGACGATCCCGCTCGACCTCGCGTCCTTCGCGTCGGTGCGCGCGTTCGCGGACACGTTCACCGCCACGCACCACCGGCTCGACATCCTCCTCAACAACGCGGGCGCCGTGTTGGCCAAGCGGAGCGTCACCGCCGACGGGCACGAGTCGCAGTTCCAGATCAACCACCTCTCGCACTTCCTGCTCACGAACCTGCTGCGAGACCGGCTCGAGCACAGCGCGCCCGCCCGGGTCGTCAACGTCGCGTCCGTCGCGCACAAGAGCGCGCGCAACGGCCTGGACTTCGACGACCTCGACTACGACCGGCGTCGCTACCGGGGCTTCCGGGTCTACGGCGAGACCAAGCTCATGAACATCCTGTTCACGCGCGAGCTCGCCAAGCGCTGGGACGGCACCCACGTGACGACCAATGCCGTGCACCCGGGCTTCGTCGCGAGCAACTTCGCCAAAGAAGGCGACCTGGGCTGGTGGGGGAACGTCGGTATGCCGCTCACGCGGCCGTTCTCGATCTCGGTGCAACAGGGCGCGATCACGCCGGTGTACGTCGCGTCGTCACCGGACGTCGAAGGCATCACGGGCCAGTACTTCGTGAAGTGCAAGGTCACGGGCCCGACGGCCGCCGCCCTCGACGACGACGCCGCCGCGCGCCTGTGGGACATCAGCGCCAAGCTGACCGACGTCAGCTGATCGACTAACGGCTGACGGCTACGAGCGGCGCGCCGCGGCCCAGGCCACGGATCGCAACGGCACCACGGTCTCGGCGCCGAGCTTGGCGACGACCGACACGAAGTCCTTGCCGACGTACACCTTGCCGTCGAGGCCTTCGAACTCGCTGAGACAGCCGATGGTCTGGTCGTCCTGACCGTCGCGCTCGAGCAACGCGTCGTGGAAGGTGCGCCGGCGGGTTGCCCGCTCCCCGCCCGCAGTCGCGTGGTCGTACATCTCGATGGAGATCGGCAACCCCGCGACCAGGTGCACGTCGACCCGGCCGTACGCGGCACGGATCGAGAGCAGATCGTCGCCGGTCTCCTCGACGAACCCCGCGAAGCGTTGATCGCCGACGAGCACCGCGACGCGGTCACCGGCATGCATCCGTTCGCCGAGCCAGTCCTCCAGCGTGCGACCGTGCCGCCACTGCGCGGCCGCGTCTTCGGTGGCGTCCTCCTGCTCGGCGCGCCACTCGGCGCGCATCTCGGAGGCGACGCCCGCCAGGTCTGGGTGCTCGAGGCCGTCCATCACCTGGATGATCGGAAAAATCGGCCCGGTATTGAGGAAGATCCGTCAGCTCCCGGCGGCGGCGGCCCGGTAGCGGGACGTCGAGTGCTCGGGATCGGTGTCGAAGCGGGGAATGACCTCGTCGCCGAACAGCTTGACCGTCCGCTCGAGCACGTCGTGGCCGTAGGTGCTGCCGGACGGGCCCATGATCAGCTGGTCGATCCCGATGCCGTTCCAGCGCTCGATGCCCTGCGCACACTCGTCGGGCGTGCCGACGATCGCGGCGCCGGACTGGAAGCCCTTCTCGATCGTGGACGGGCTCGGATCGGGGATCTCCTCGGGCCACTCGGGCACGAACGGCGGCTTCGGGAACGTGTCGAGGTAGTGGAACACGAGCGTCTGCTGCCGGCCGTTGCCGGAGTGCGCCATGAGGTTGCGCGCCTCGTCGCGATCTTCGAGGCACATGAAGCTCGTCGTGATCGCGATGTTGTCGTTCACGTACGCGCCGACGGGCTCCGCGTTCACGATGTGCTTCTTGTACGTCTCGACGAGCGGCGCCATCTTCTCGGGCGTGCCGCCGGTGAAGCAGATGACGCCGAGTCCCATACGGGCGGCCTTCTCGAACGTCTCGGGGTTGCCGGCCGCGACCCACAACGGCGGGTGCGGCTTCACGTACGGCTTCGGGATGACGTTGCGCTCCGGCATCGAGAAGTACTTGCCGTCGTAGGAGTACGGCTCGTCGCGCCACATGCGCACGATCTCGCGGATCGCCTCGTCGTACATCTCTCTTGTGTCCTCGGGGTCGGTGATGCCGAAGCCGCCCATCTCGGTGGTCGACGACCCGCGGCCGGTGCCGAACTCGAACCGGCCGTTCGACACGTGATCCATCATCGCGACCCGTTCCGCGACGCGTGCCGGGTGGTTCACCGGCGGGGTGATGTTGATGATCCCCGACGCCGCGTGGAGGCGTTCGGTACGCGCCAGCACCCACGCCATCAACGTCTCGTTCGCCGAGATGTGCGAGTACTCCTTGAGGAAGTGGTGCTCGGTGAACCAGGCGTACTTCCAATGGTGCTGGTCGGCGACCTCGCACAACCCCACCTCGCTCATGAGGCGGTCGTGCTCGGCATCGGGGTTGGCAGCCGCCACGTCTTTGTGGACGAAGCCGCCGAGGAAGAGGCCGAATTCCATGCGGGCGGGCCCTCCGGGTCGAGCGGGTCGAGCGGACACGTTTTTAGAACGTGTTCTAAATCGTAGAGGACCGCGCTCCGGCTGTCCAGCGTGGGCACGAATCCCGACCCACACGTCGGATCCGGTGCCCACGGCGGGCCGGCGGGCGCCACACAATGGCCGCCGTGCAACGGGTGGTCATCGTGGGCCCGGGCGGCGCGGGCAAGTCGACGCTCGCGCGCCGGCTGGGCGCTCGCACCGGCCTGCCGGTCGTCCATCTCGACGAACACTTCTGGCAACCGGGCTGGGTCGAGACGCCGCGCGACGAATGGCGCGTGCGCCAACGCGAGCTGTTCGCGGGCGACGCGTGGATCGCCGACGGCAACTACAGCGGGACGCTCGAAGAACGACTCCCGCGGGCCGACACCGTGGTGCTGCTCGACTTCCCGGCCTGGCGTGCGGGCCCCCGCGCCCTGCGCCGCTCGGTCGGGCATCGCGGCGAGGCGCTCCAGGCCGCGGGCTGTCCCGAGCACGTCGACCTGACGTTCCTGCGCTGGATCGCGACCTACCGGCGACGGTCCAGGCCGCGGGTCCTCGCCGCGATCGCCGAGCACGCGCCGCATGCGCGTCTGCTCGTGCTGTCGAGCCCGCGCGGGGGTCAACGCGTTCGTCGCCGCGCTCAACCCGTGATCGCCGCAGGCGCTGCCGGCCGGGCGCATCCACCGAAACTGTCTCACCCCCCCGCTACCGTCGCAGGAGTGGAATCAACGCCCGAACACGCACCTGCACCGACGCTCGCGGACACCGGCGAACATGCTGGTCAGGGCGCCGTGGGGCGGGTGCTGGGCACCGACGACGCCACCCCGCTCTCGTACTGGGTGGCGATCGCGCCCGACCAGTATCTCCAGCTCGACGACGTCGTGGTCTGCGACCGGCAGCTCCCGGCGCACGACGAGCCGGTCCGGCTGTCCGGCGTCGTGACCCAGGTCCGTGCCCGGCACGAAGGCGCCCGCTTCGACTCGGACGTCTTCCTCATCGAAGACGGCGTCCTGCCGGCCGGCGCGGTCGAGGCGGCCGAGGTGCTGACCACGCGCGTCGAGCCCGAGATCTTCGTACCGCCCCGCCCGGGCACCGAGGTGCGCCGGGCCGCGGGCCAGGAGCGCGACGAGGCCCTCTACTTCGACCGCATGCCGCGCAAGCTGCCGATCGGTCTCGGCCGTGACGGCCGTCCGCTGTACGCCAACCTCGACTTCCTCGACGGCACGCCGTGGCGCGCACGTCAACATCTCGGGGATCTCGGGCGTGGCAACCAAGACCACCTACGCCACGTTCTTGCTGTACGCGCTGTTCAACTCCGGCGCGCTCGGCGAGGACACGCTGAACACGCGGGCGCTCGTGTTCAACGTGAAGGGCGAGGATCTCCTGTTCCTCGACCACGACAACACGGAGCTCTCCGACGCCGACCGCGACAAGTACCGCGAGCTCGGCCTCATGCCGGGCGCGTTCAAGTCGGTGACGGTGTTCGCCCCGGCGCGCAAGGGCGACGTCAACGCCCGGCCGGACGTCGCCACGCGCACGCAGGGCGTGCACGCCTTCTACTGGACGCTCGCCGACTTCGTCACCGAAGAGCTCTTGCCGTTCGCGTTCGCGGACGCCGAGGACGATCGCCAGCAGTACACGATGGTCGTCCACAACGTGACCGCGGCCCTGCGCCGCGAGGGTGAGCCCGTGGCGGACGGCGCGTGGCGCGTCGACGGCCGCACCCTTCGCACCTACCGCGATCTCGTGGACTTCGTCGTCGCCAAGGTGCAGAGCGACGACGAGCTCGAGCGGCGCGAGTGGGCCGGCCCGGCGACGGGCATGGGCACCATCAACGCGTTCGTGCGGCGGTTCCTGTCGTCGCAACGCGCGCTCGACCGCCTGGTGCGTGCCGACGTCGCCGAACGCGAGCTCCATCGCATCGACACCGACGATGCCCAGCTCACGGTCGTCGACCTCCACAATCTGCCCGACCGCGCCAAGCGCTTCGTCGTCGGCGTCACCCTGCGTACCGCATTCGATCGCAAGGAGCAGACCGGCAGCGCGAAGCCGTTGCTGTTCGTCGTGCTCGACGAGCTCAACAAGTACGCGCCGCGCGACGGCGACTCCCCCATCAAGGAGATCCTCCTCGACGTCGCCGAGCGCGGCCGTTCGCTCGGCATCGTGCTCGTCGGCGCGCAGCAGACCGCGAGCGAGGTCGAAAGACGGATCATCTCGAACTCGTCGATCCGCGTGGTCGGGCGGCTCGATGCCGCGGAAGCGGCGCGCGCCGAATACGGGTTCTTGCCGCCGAGCCACCAGAAGCGCGCGACGATCGCCAAGCCGGGCACGATGTTCGTGAGCCAGCCCGAGATCCCGGTGCCGCTCGTCGCCGAGTTCCCGTTCCCGGCGTGGGCGACCCGCCCCTCCGAACGGGGTGCGAACCCGAGCGCCACCGGCGCGGCCGCGGTGCCCGACGACCCGTACGCCGGCCTGCCTGGCGAAGGCTGAGCTCGCGTTGAAGATCCTCCACACCTCCGACTGGCATGTCGGCAAGCTCTTGCGCGGCATCTCGCGACTCGACGAGCACCGCGCCGTCCTCGCCGAGATCGCCGAGCTCGCGGCCACCGAGCAGGTCGACTGCGTGCTCGTCACCGGCGACCTGTTCGAATCGGCGGCCCCGCCACCCGATGCGCAGCGCGTGGTGTGGGACGCGTTGCTCGCCCTGCGGGCCACCGGCGCGCGCGTCGTCGTCATCGGCGGCAACCACGACAACCAGTACGTGTTCGACGCGTGGGCCCCCGTGTTCGACGCGGCGGGGATCACGTTGCTCGGCCACGCGGCCCGGGCCGAGCGGGGCGGCGTCGTGGAATGGGAGACGACGGGCGGGGAGCCGGTCGTGTGCGCGCTGGTGCCGTTCGTGTCGCAGCGCTATGCCGTGAAAGCCGAGCAGTTGCTCGAGCTCGACGCGGCGCAGGCCGTCGGCCGTTACGCGGAGCGCATGCGCGTCCTGATCGACGCCTTGAGCGCGTCGTTCCGGCCCGGTGCCGTGAACCTGCTCGCCGCCCACTGCTTCGTGCCGGGCGGCCGGCTCGGCGGCGGCGAGCGCGACGCGCACATCGCCAACGAGTACGGCGTCGAAGCGGTGCACTTCCCCTCGCGGGCGAACTACGTGGCGCTCGGGCACCTCCATCGCGCGCAACGGGTCGAGGCGCCCGCCCCGGCCTGGTACGCGGGTTCGCCGATACAGGTCGACTTCGGCGAGGAGCTCGACGCGAAGCACGCGCTGGTCGTCGAGACCGCGCCGGGAGTCCCCGCACACGTCGAGAAGCGCGTGCTGCACCGTGGTTGGACGCTGCGGACCCTCACCGGCACGGTCGACGAGCTGCAGGCCGCGGCACGCGACACGGGCGATGCATGGCTGCGGGTCGTAGTGCGCGAGCCCGCGCGCCGGCCTCGCCGACGAGGTGCGCGCCCTGTTGCCGCGCGCCGTGGACGTGCGGATCGACCGCATGCTCGCCGGTGATACCGCGCCCGACCTGAGCCCGCGCCGCGGGCGAAGTGCGCGCGACCTGTTCGCCGAGTACCTCACGGTCGAGGGTATCGACGACGCGCGCGTCCTGCGCCTGTTCGAGCGGTTGCACGACGACGTGCTGGCCGAGGTGCCCTGATGCGCCCCGTCCGCCTGCACGTCGAGGGATTCGGCGTGTTCCGCTCCCCCGTCGAGCTCGACTTCGACGACGTCGACTACTTCGCCATGGTCGGGCCGACCGGCGCGGGCAAGTCGACGATCATCGACGCGATCTGCTTCGCGTTGTACGGCAGCATCCCGCGCTACGGCGACGAGCGGCTCGTCGGGCGCGCGGTCAGCGTGGGTGGCTGCGAAGCGAAGGTGTCGTTGACCTTCGACGTCGCGGGAGCCAGGTACCACGCCACGCGCGTCGTGCGGCTCGGCAAGGGCAAGGCCGACGCCCTCCTCGAGCGCGACGTGCCGGGCGGCACCGAGGTGATCGCTTCCGGTGCACGCGAGATGAAGGCCGCCGTCGAGAAGCTGCTCGGTTTGCCGTTCGCGCACTTCACCAAGTGTGTCGTGCTCCCGCAGGGCGAGTTCGCGAAGTTCCTGCACGACGAGCCCGCCAAGCGGCGCGAGCTGTTGCACGCGTCTCCTCGATCTCGGCGTCTACCAGCGCATCGGGGAGCAGGCCCGCATCACGGCCAAGGAAGCGGCAAAGGCGGTCCAGCTCCACGAACATCAGCTCGAGGAGCTCGCGTTCGCCACCGTCGACGCGCGCGATTACGCCGGCGCGCGCGTCGACGAGCTCCTCGATCTCTGTCGCGCCATCGACAAGGCCCGGCCCGACGACGAAAGCGACGCGCACGCGCGAGCCGAAGCCGACGCAACCGCGCGCGCCGCCGATGCCCTTGCGTCGCTGCTCTCAACCGTCGTCGTCCCCCAACCCGTCGACGTGCTCGGTCGCGAGCTCACCGATGCGGCCGCGGCACGTGACCGGGCTCAGATCGAGCGGGCGAAGGTCGCGGAGACGCTGAGCCAGGCGGAAGCGGGCGTCGATGCGCTCGGCGATCGCGAGGACCTGACCCGCGCCCGCGACGCGCACGTCGCGTTCGGCCGACCTCGCGGCAACACGCGAGCGTGCGACGACCGAGGTCACCCGCCTCGAAACAGAGGAGGCGCGCACGATCGAGCTGGTCGAGCGCGCCCACGCCCACGTCGCCGATCAGCAGACGGCAGTCGAGGCCGCCACCGCGGCGCACGCCGCCCACGAGCTCCGCGCACATCTCGTTGCCGGCGAACCCTGCCCGGTGTGCACGACGGTGGTACGCGAGGTCCCGAAGCGGCGGCGGCCCCCGGCCATCACCAAGGCCGAGCAGGCGCTGGGCGAGGCGCGCACGCTGCTCGCGCAGGCCGAGACCGCATACACCGAGGTTGCCAAGCTGCACGCGGGCGCCGCTGCGACGCAGGGGCAGCTCGAGAGCCGGTACGCCGAGCTGCAGGCCGCGATCGCACAGCATCCTGATGCGTCAGACGTGGCGAGCGCGCTGAAGTGTTTCGACGACGCGCAGCAACAGCTGGCCGCGGCGCGCGCCGCCGAGAAGAAAGCCCGCGCCGCCGAGACGCGGGCGGCCGGGCAATGCGTGGCCGCCGAGCAACGGGCGGTGTCGTTGCGGGCCGAGTACGCCGAGCGGCGTGACGAGCTCCTGCGCGGTGGGTGCGAGCCACCTCCGGCGATCGATGATCTCGCCGCCGGATGGCACACGCTGGCCGCATGGGCACGCGACGAGGAAGCGACCCGGCGACGGACCGCGGAGACCGCACGACGCGAGCGCGACACGCTCGAGGCTGCTCGAGCGGCCCGTTGCTCCGATTTCGTGGATCGCGCGACAGACACTGGGGCTGCGCGCGAAGACGGCGAGCCTCGGCGACTTGCGCGACGAGGTGTTCGAGCACGGTGCCGGCGCGCGCCAGGAGCTCCGCCGTATCGACGAGGCGCTCGAACGTGCCGCGAAGGTCCGTGAGGAAGCCGACGCGGCCCGGGTCGAGCACCGCATCGCGCACGCCCTCGGCGAGCTGCTGAAATCCGACCGCTTCGAGAAGTGGGTGCTCGCAGAGGCACTCGGCGTGCTCGTCGACGCCGCCTCCCGCACCCTGTTGTCGCTCACCCAGGGCCACTACTCGTTGCGCTACAGCAGCGACGAGGAGTTCGTGGTCGTCGACCATCACAACGCCGACGAGACCCGTTCGGTCCGCACGCTCTCCGGCGGCGAGACGTTCCAGGCGGCGCTCGCGCTGGCACTCGCCCTCTCCGACCAGCTCGCGGAGCTCTCGGCCGCGGGTGGGGCGAAGCTCGACGCGATCTTCTGCGACGAGGGCTTCGGCAGTCTGGACGCGGACACGCTGGACGCGGTGGCGTCGACCATCGAGTCGCTCGCGACGAGTGGCCGCGTCGTCGGTCTGGTCACGCACGTGCCCGCGCTCGCGGAGCGCGTGCCGGTGCGGTTCCGGGTCCACGACGGCACCGTGACCCGCGAGGAGACCTGAGCACGATGCGGTTCACCGTCGACCCATGGGATCCCGCGTACGGCGCGTCGCTCGACACGGAGATGGACGCGTCCGAGGCGCCGGTGGTCGTGGACGTCGAGTGCGCGCCCGCGGACTGGGCGCCCCGTACACCGCCGCCCGACACGCCCTCGCCGGGAGCGCTCGTGTTCGTCGACGGGGTACGCCGCCTGGAAGCGCGCACGTGGATCGACGAGCCCCAGCCGCTGGGGCTCGCCTCCGAGACCGGCATCTTCGCGTCGTACGCGGCGGGCGCGGTGCGCTGTGACGGTCGCGCCGAGATCGTCGACGTCCAGGTCGGGCGCGGGCTCTATTCACCCGCGGTCCGGATGCATGACGTGACGACGAGTGCCGGATGCTTCGTCGCGCACCGTACGGTCGATGCCACGCCCGAATCGTTGATGTACGCGGTGCACTCCGACATGGCCGATGCCGAGGTGCGCATCGCCGAACACGCGCGCCGCCGCGGTGATGAGCTGCTCCTGCTCGACGGTCCGTTGCGCAAGCGCGCCCACGTCCCCGACGCGGTCGGCATCGTGAAGACGCATCACGTGCGCTATCTGCCGCCGGGTCTCGATCGGGTCGTCAGCGCGTTGCAGCACGGTGACCGCACACCGGTGTTCCGCGTCGACGCCCAACCGTTCAGCCGTTCCTCATGGTACGTGCGCCTCCCCGGACCGCCCGGCGGTCCCTGGGCGGGCGTCGTCCGCTGCGAGGCGACCGGCGCGCTCGCGGTCGAGGCGGTCGCTCGCCTTGCCGACCGTGTGACCGCCGCGCTCGGGCCGTTCGCGTCCGAACCGCACAAGGACGCTCGTGCACCGCAGAACCTGTACCCGATCGGCGGCCTGGAGCGTGTGCTCCGGCACCGCCTCGGGGACTCGGGGGTGCTCTACCGGGCGCTCCGCCGGGCCAGCGCGATGGTGCCGGCCTGACCGTTTCGTCACGAGCGCGCTCCGGGTACAACCGGTCTCATGATCGATGCCAAGAACGTCATCACCAAAGACGCCGTCGAGCACGCGGTCGAGCAGGCCAGGGACGCCGCCGAAACCGCGCTCGAGCTCTCCGAACGGGTGAAGGACGCCGAGGTGGTGCAACACCTCCGCCGCAGGGCCCGCAAGGAGCTCAAGCGGGCCGCCAAGCAGGTCAAGAAGGCGAAAGCGTCGCGCGGGTCCCGCCGGTCTCGGCGCGCGCCCCGACCCTTGGTGCTCCTGGCGGCCATCGGATTCGTCGCGTTGGCCGCGTACCTGCTGCATCGCCAACGGACCGCGTCGACCGCCAATGTCGCTCCCGATCCGTTCGGCGAAGCCGTCGAGGAAGAACGGCGGGCGGGCGCCTTCGGCCAGAAGCCCTTCGCAACGCCCGGCGCCTGATCCGAAAACCACGAAAGACCCTCGACGCGATCTGGTCGCGTTCGTACGGGCCTCGGTGAATGCCTGCCCCGCCCGCGTCAGAGTGCGCCGTGCTTGACGGACTTATACAGTCCTTTTTGGCATCGCAGCCGGGGGTGGCATGTCCAATCGGCCGAACTGGTACCACGAAACCGGTCCTGAGCGACGCGCAAAACGCCGCCACCGCTTTCGGGCAATGTGGATCTGGCTATTCGTGATTGCGGTCGCGATCGTGGTGCTGTCACAAGGTGGTGGACCATTCGCGCACGGTTCGACATGCGAAACGAGCACGCGTACCGACTCGGTCACCGGCTTGGAATCGGTGCAGATGCGGTGTCACGAGGTCCGTAGCTGGGTTCCCTGACGTGCGAGCTCAACACTCGAGGTTCGGGGATGCGGCGGGCGAGACGTGGAGCACGCTCTGGGTGCCGTGTTGCATCACCTGCGTGATAGAGGCGTCGGTGAGCCACTCGATCGGCGGCACGAAGGCCGTCCCGAAGCCCGGCGCGAGCACCACGTAATCGAAATGACCGTCGCGTAGCAGCCGGCGCAATTCGCAGGGTGTCGGCTGAGGGCTCAGCCGATCGTCGATCTTCTCGACGTCGTTCGAGAGGTCGAGGCCGAACTCCGTATAGATCTCGTTCGTGCCGAACGCCGCGACGCGCGCGCGTCGTGCACGTTGCGGAAGTAGGCGTCGACGGCCGCGGTCGGTGATCCGTCGTCGGCATACCGATGTTCGAGCGCGTGCCGCTGCACGAACCAACCGCCGACCAGCACGACGATGACCGCGGTTGTCACACCGAGGAGCCGCACACGCGAATCCCGCATGTCGAAGCGGATGAGGGCGACGAGCACGACGACACCCGCGGCTGCGATCGCAATGGGAAACTCGCCGTGCGGCCACGCGAGCATCCGTTCGTGATGTGCGGAGACCGCGTTCAACGCGATGAGCGCACCGAACGCCCCCAGCATGATCCGGCGGACCACCACCGCCGACGCGAACACGATCGGCCCGAGCGCGAACGCGACGGCGAGCGGCGCCGTGAGGTAGCGGAGCGTGTATTGGAACGCGAGGCCGTGGCCTTCCGCGCTGAGGGGGCTGAACGGGTAGTAGACGATGCCGACGAGCGCCGCGACGGCCGCAACCCGTTCGAGCGGATGCCGGGCGCGAACGGCAACCGCGACGCCCGCGGCGACACCGAGTACGAGGATCGCCGGCCACGCGTGACCGAACGACATCGACAGCCCGGGCAGGTACAAGTCCCGCCAGACCGCGCCGTCGGTGATGTAACTGACGACCGAACGACCCGACTCGTTCACCTTGCCGGAAAGGGAGAGCGGGCCGAGATGGACGGAGAACCAGGGGAATGGACTCCCGGCGAGCACCCAGTTCCGTATGAACCAGTAGCCGCCACTCACGAGCAGCAGGGCGGACCAGAGCACCGCGACGCGCGATCGGTGTGTCCGCCACGCGTACACCACCACGCCGATCGACAGGACGACGACCGACGCGACCACCGTGAGCTTCGTCGCGAGCGCGAGCCCGGCCGCGATCGCGGCGATTGCAGTCGGCGCGGGCTTCCCTCCGCCGACGACCAGCAGCGCGACCGATGCGAGCAACAAGGCGAGGCAGACGATGTCGTTGGATGCCTGCCCCGGCTGCGTGCCGGCCAGCGCGGGAAGGCCGATCACGACCGCGGCACCGAGGAGCGCGAGCGCCGCGACGCCGCGAGACCTCCCGACGCACCACGCGGACGCCAACGCGAGTGCTCCCCAGGCGAGATTGACGAACGGCGACAACACGTCGCGCCCGAACGCCATCACGCCGAGGGCGTGCAGCAACTCGGAATCGTACGGGTAGTACCGCTGCGACACCGTGCCGATGCCGTGCAGGTCGACGAAGCGACCCTCCTGCACGAACCGGACAGCGTCCGGCATGTGGTACACGAGCGTGTCCGCGTGCGTCATGCCGATGCCGACCGCGAAGCCCGTGTGGGCGACCCACTGCGCCGCAAGCACCGCGGTCGCGCCGACGGCGACGAGCACCTCGCCACGCTTCGAGGGCGCGACCACGAGTGGCGCATGATCCGCCGCGCCGGGCCGAGGCAGGGCGCGACCGACCACGGCCATCACGAGCCCGGCAATGACAAGCACGACGAAAACGGGGAAGCGGCGGAAGCCGCCGACACTGCCGAGCACGTGCAGGCACGCGAACAGCGCCCCGAGCGCGATGACCGTCTCGGCAATGCGTGCGGGCGGGCCGGTCCACCCCGGGAGCAACGTTCGTCGAAGACTGCACGCGCCCAACGCCAACGACGCGACGACCACGGTGACCGCCGCAACACCCAGGACGTACGAGCCGGCCGACAGGCCGGCCGCGGCAAGCGTCACCGAGGCTTCACGCACACATACAACTGATGCGGATACGGCAGCAGATCGACCATCGCGTAGCGGATCACGCCGAAGCCCTCGCGTTCCAACGTCTCGGTGAGATCGGCCGCGCTCCAGTAGCGCGGCAGCTCACCGCGCGTCATCAGCACGTCGAGGAGCCACGTGAACGCCATCTTGTAGCGGGGCCGGGTGTCGACGTCCTTCACGACGAACACCCCACCGGGACGAAGCCGCGCGTACACCTGGCGGATGAGCGCCGTCGCCACGGGCCTCGGGACGTGGTGCAGCAGATCGAGCATGTAGCACCCGTCGAGCGCGTTCGGCAGCTCGACCGACCGTGCGTCTCCCACCTCGAACGCCGCGTTCTCGACGCCCAACCGGCGCCGCGCCTTGTCCGCGAGGGCGATGCGGCGCTCGTCGACGTCGACGCCGAGCACCTTCAGCCCCGGACACACACGCGCGAAGTACAGACCGAACAGGCCGAAGCCGCAGCCGACCTCGAACACCGTGCCTTCGCGTGGCAGGAATTGTCGGATCTCTTCGAGAAAGCGACCGCGAATGATCCGGAAGCGCAAGATGCAGTAGGCCCGCACGACCAGCGAGTCATACGCACGGATGATGGGCGCAATGGCCCGGGCGTGCTGTCGCGGCGGGGCGCTCGCGGCCGACGCATCGGTGGCGAGCTCCGAGATTCCGTCCATCGCCCCGCTTGCCATCGCGTTCTGCTCCACCGCGTCGGGAGCTCCGGCGCGACGTGGCGCAATGTAGCCCCTCGGCGTCGCGCCGGACGTCATGCCATCCGGCCACACGCCTGCACATCAACGGGTTTTCGTCGCGTCGCGTTCGCGAGCGCGAACGCGCCTCAGCCGGCAGAGAGTGCGTGGCGCTTGAAGAACGTCACGACCAGGCCGGGAACCTCGGGGGGCGGAGCGTGTCCCCCGGGATAGATGTAGGTGTCGAGCTCGAGGTCGCCCGGACCGCGCTCGGCGCGGAGATACCCGTTGACCGTCGCCGTGCTCGGATCGACACCGAGCTTGCGCTCGGCAATCGGGATGCTCTTCTTCTGGTTGGCGTACGGCACGATCGGGTCGTGCTCACCCATCGCCATGAACATCGGGCGCACGGGGTCACTGTCCAGCAGACGTGCGGACGGCTGCCCGGAGAGGTTGGCGGTTGCCGCGATCGCGTCACCGCGCTGGTTCAACAGCAGTGACACGAATGCCGAACCGTTCGAGTGCCCCATGACGAACACACGACTGCTGTCGACGGAGAGCTTCGAGGTGAGCGTGCTCAGCATCGCGTCGTAGAAGGCGAGGTCGCGATCGCCGCGCTCACCGAGTCGCGTCTGCCAGCCGGGCTTGACGCCCTTGGGATCGGTTCTGCCCTGATGACCGACGAGGCCGTCGGGATAGACGACGATCGCGTCGGGCCACAGTCCTTCGATGTCGAACTTGCGCTCGATCCTGGCGCCACTGCCGCCGTGCCCGTGAAACACGAAGACGAGTGGCGCCGGCTGTGGCGAATCGACCGGCGCGACGACGACCGCGGTGCGCCGCACGCCATTCACGTCGAAGGTCATTTCGTCACGACCGGGTGCGACGCCGGGACGGGCTGACAGCGATGTCGTCGTCGTCGAGGAGCTGACGCCGGGAGCGCCTGACGACGGCGTGGGTGCCGCCGCCGTGCTCGACCCCGCGCATCCGGTCACGACCGCGCCGACGGTCGTCAGCACACCGATCCACACGCTCCGACTGCAGGGCATGCGCCCATTGTCGCCGTGCGGTGTTCGGCGCCCGTGAGGCCTCTGTGAGGGATTCGTCACGTCGGGAGGCACGCGAGCGTCCGTCGACCAGCTGACACATCAGCCAGCTGACACATCAGATTGCGAGAGGCGGCGGCGGGAATCGAACCCGCGTGAAAGGTTTTGCAGACCTCTGCCTGGGCCACTCGGCTACGCCGCCGTGCGCATCCATGCGCGTCTGTGCAGGTCAGCGAAGTGCCGGGTGCGCACCCTTCCCTGACGCATCATCCGAGCGTAGCGGGCAACCACCCGGCCGGACGGGAGATCCGCCGGCCGGGACGCAGCCCGCAGTCGACGCGGGCAGACGCGCGTGTCCCCTCGCATCCCACCTGCTCACGCCGTGGTCGTCGGTGACGCGCGACCGACATCCGCGCGCAAGCCTCTTGACGCCGATCTTCATTCCGGAAAATGCCGTGCTTCCCACGAGCATCTCTTTTGCAAGTGCGAATACCGCGACGCGCACACATCAAAAATCGATTGCGCGATACATCGACTACGCGCCGAGTAGTCACCCGATCCGACTGTCGGTGTCTGCGCGTCTCGACGTTTACCGCGGACACCTCTGGTGGAACTCATTCGAAATCTCGACAACTTGTAGTCGGCGCGCCGATGGACGCGTATTGTCCCCACCCGACCGGGGGGACCGATGAGCTCTGAGGCAATGGCAGCGGGCCACATTGTCGCGCTCGCGCAAATCGATACCAACGAGCATGAGCTCCTCGAGGCTTTGGAGCGTGACGTGCGCGGCGTGATCGAGGCCGATCTGATGCATCGGCTCTATCCGATTGCCGAGCGGTTGCAGACTTGTGACTATCGCGATCACCCGTGGGCAGCCATGCTCGCGGGCAACGTCGTCGCGGTCCGAGATCGTGCGATGGGTCGATGCCTCGTCGACAGCGCGTGCGACGCGTTCAAAGCTCGCGGCGACGATCACGGCGTCGCCTTTGCGCTGTTCCTCGCCGCGCTCGACCAGCTCAGCTGCGGGAATCTCGGCGCGGCAACCGCCGCACTCGAAGATGCCGAACGACGCCTTTCCGAGCCGACGCGCGTCGGCAACCTGGTCGCGACCCAACTCGTGTTCGGCGACTACACGCGCGGTGACCTCCATGCCGGCATCACACGCGGCGAGCACGCGCTTCATCTCGCGACGACTCGCCGAGATCCACGACTCGCGGCGGTCGCCGCGATGCACCTCGGTTGGCTCCACCTCTGGACCGGGAGCCTCGATCGCGCCATGAGCGCGGTCGCGGCAGCCGATCGAGCATTCGCGCAGACGGACGCGATGGAGAACTGCTACGAGTTCCCGCTCGTTCGCACGATCGCCGGCGTCGTCGACGCCCTTCGGGAGCGCCCGGGGCTGGGCGAAGCACATTTCACGGCTGCGTTCGCCTTCGCGAGCGATCACGACATCGAATGGCATGGCGCAATCGCCCGCACACTTCACGCCGAGGTCCTCGCTCCCACGCGTCCGTGGCTCGCGGTCGACGAAGCGCAGCGAGCGTTGGACTACTTCACCAAGAGCGGCGACAAGTGGTGGCCGTCGTGGGCGGCGAGCGCGCTCGGATTGGCGCATCGGGCAACCGGCAACCTTCATGCCGCCTTGAAGGCTGGTGAAGAGGCGGTTGAGCTTGCCGCCTTCCCGCACGAGGCGGCTCGCGCACGTGTGTTACTCGGCGAGACAATGGTGATCGCGCACAAGGCCGACGACGCAAAGGCCTGTCTCACGTCCGCCGCCGAGGTACTTACGTCGATCGGCGCCGATCTCTGGGCGCTACGCGCGCATGTCGCACTCGCCGCCGTCGACGGTCGACGGGTCGAATTCTGCATGCGTACCGCGCGGCGGCTCTGCGCGGATCATGGAAACGACCCTGCGTGGCGCGCCGTGCTTCGTGGTCCCGCACCGGTGAGAGTCTCGCTGCTCGGAAAACCGTCGGTGCTCGTCGCAGGACAGACGGTCGAGTTCGCGAGTCGTCAACAGCTCCACACCGTGTGCATGCTCGCAGCGGCCGGAGAAAACGGCCTCTCCACCGAGACACTCGCCGAACGCCTGTGGGCCGGCGAGTGTGTCGACGCGTCGAAACACCGTATCGACAACTTGCTGAGTCAGATCCGGCATGCGCTTCTCCCGAGCACCGCGCTGGAGCGACGTTCGGATCGGGTGTTTCTCCATCTCGGCCCCGGAATGTGCGACCTCGACCACGCGAGAGAGCTCGCCGGACGCCTACGGCTGGCGCGCGGTGCAGACGAGCAGGAAGCCATCCGACGGAACCTGGAAGCAGCCGTCGTGCGCCCGCTCATGGACGGCGCGCTCGATGAATGGGTCGTGGAGATCCAGCAAGACCTCGACGCGCTGCTGGCGCGGCGGACCGGCGGCCGGGCCCTGTAGGGGTTCGGACCCGGCCGCCTGGCATCCGTCCCCGCAGAACGAAGGGCAAGCATTCCCATGACGTGGAGGCTCGCGTCAGGGGCTCGTATACCCGCCATCGTGGATGTCGAGTCGCGTCACGCTCCACGCGTCGCCTTCGACGTGGGTCGCCGTGCAGTTGAACATCGAACGGAGCGTCGGACCGACACCGTGCTCGATGTCGACGCTCGAGCTGATGGCATAGACGTTCCCACCGCGGCTCGGCGTGAACGTCGTGTCGCCGTTTTCTGCGGTCGGGTCGCGGAATATCGCATTTCCCGGCGATTTCAGCTGCTGTTTCACCAGCCTCGTGCAGACGTCGAACGCCGAATACTTCTTATCGGACTTCAGCCATGTGCCATTGCAGGCGGTAGATACGACAAGGAGTCCAGTCGCGCCGAGCGCCTGCCAGCAGATGAAGCGTCGCATAAGTAATCGGGTGGAACGTCTACTGCCGGCACCTAAGGCGAACCTCAGGCAAACCTCAAAGAGCTGGTTGCCGGTGCTCCTACGCGCGTGCTCGCAACGGCAACACGACGCCTTGGCCCGCACCGCCTTCGGGCATGAACCCGGCGTCGGCGATGAGCTCGAGCTCCTCGGGCGGCACCGCACGCGACCACAACCAGCCCATTGCCGAATCGCAGCCGAGCTCCCGCAGGCGCGTCGCTTGCTCGGCACGCTCGACACCCTCGGCCGTGACCCGCACCCCGAGCGCGTGCCCCATCGTCACGATGGCCTGCACGATCGCATGATCCGCAGGCGCACCGTCGAGCCCGTCGAAGAACGACCGGTCGAGCTTCAGCACGTCGATCGGCAGCCGCTTGAGATACGACAGTGCGGAATATCCCGTGCCGAAGTCGTCGACCGCGACGCGCACACCGATCGCGCGGAGCTGCTGGAGCTGGCCGCAGGTCGTGTCGAGATCGGTGAGCGCGCTGCGCTCGGTGATCTCGATCTGGATGCAGCGCGGGTCCACGCCGGTCTCTTCCAACACCGAAGTGATGTCGCTCACGACGTCGGCCTGGCGCATGAAGCGCGGTGAGAGATTGACGCTGACCGTCAGCGGACCCGCGGCTCGTGTCGTCGCCCACCGGCGCGCCCACAGACAGGCCTGGTGCAGGACGAACCGATCGATCGCCACGATCAAGCTCGACTCCTCGGCGATCGCCACGAAGGTCGCCGGCTCGAGCACGCCCCGGCGGGGATGCATCCACCGCAGTAGCGCCTCGGCGGCGATCACCTCGCCGCTCTGCAACGCCACCTCGGGCTGGAAGAACACGGAGAACTCCTCGTGTTCGAGCGCCCGTCTCATGTCGCCCTCGAGCTCGAGGCGTTCCATCACCTGCGGCGCGAGCGATGAGTCGAACAGCTCCCAGCGCGCGCGGCCCTTCTCCTTCGCGAGGTACATCGCGAGATCGGCCTGACGCAACAGGTCACCCGCGGGATCGGCGCCCGCGTGCGACAACGCGATGCCGACGCTGGCCGACGCGAACAACTCGTGCCCGTCGATCATCAGCGGGTCGCGCATCGCTTCCATCATCCGGTCGGCGACGCGGAGCGCGACGTCGGGCTCTTCGAGGTCTCGCAGCAAGACCGTGAACTCGTCACCGCCGAACCGCGCCACCACATCGCCCGGTCGCAGACAATTGGCCAACCGCTCGGTGACCGCGACCAACATGCGGTCGCCGACCTCGTGGCCCAGGCTGTCGTTGACGAGCTTGAAACGGTCGACGTCCAGGAACAGCACCCCGACGTACTGCTCCTTCACCCTCGCCTCGATCTGCGCGTGCTCGAGCTGATCGAGGAAGAGCCACCGGTTGGGGAGACGGGTGAGCGCGTCGTGGTACGCCTGGAATGTCAGCTGCTCTCGCGCGGACCGCCGCTCGGTGATGTCCCGCATGTTGCAGACGAGGCCGCCGACCGCAGGGTCGTCGAGCATGTTGGTGACGCCGACCTCGAACCACCGGAACTCACCGTCGGCGTGTGCGAGCAGGATCTCGATCCATCGAACCGCGCGGGCGTTCCAGCACGTCCAGGAAGAGGGCTTGTGCGAGCTCGAGGTGGTCCTCGTGGACGAGCCCGACGTCGAAGCGGGGCAGGTCGTCGGGACCGTGGCCGAGGAGCCGCTCGATCGCGGGGCTCGCGTAGAGCAACGTGCCATCGGCTTCGATGACCACGATCGCGTCGGACGCGTGCCGCACGAGCGCTTGCAGGCGCTCGTCGCTGTACCGAAGTGATGCTTCGAACCGTTCCTTCTCGGCGTACGCCAGACCCAGGTACGCGATGATGAGGCACACACCGAGCGCGCTGAGCACTGCGAGCCCGTGACTCTGCGCCTGACCGACGTTCGAGTCGACCCATCCGAGCGCGACCGCAAGCTCTCCCAGGACGGTCATGAGCACGACCGTCACGACCGCAGGCCTCGCGACCCTCGAGCCCGAGATGCGGAACTCTTCGATGGCGCCGAACACGTAGCCGACGGCGAGGATCGCGCCCCACCCGATCAGATAGATCACCATCGCGATCGCCGCAAACGAACAGACCAGCCGCGGCACCATGGCGCGGTTGCTCCCACTGGCCGGCCAGACGCACGCGGCGCCGATGCTCGCCGCGGCACCGCCGATCAGTGCGGCGGACAGCACCCACGGCGAGACGTCGGCGACGAAACCGAGTCGTTGCCCGAGCAGCAGGACCGGCAGGACGAGCGCGGTCGCGCCGAAGCGCGCGAAGTGGCCGAGGTGCGACGACGCGCCCGGACGGCTCGGCGCGCCGTCCGCGCGCAGCACGCTCATGATTCCCGTATCGACCCGCCGCGCGGTCTGCTTGACGGGACTCGACAGAGGTCACGATTGCGGCGACGGACCCCCCAGGTAACCTCCGAGCCTTCCCCTTTCGGCCCCCTTTCGGCGTTGCAGGAGCGTGGATGACCGTTCGTCTGCTCGGTGTCGGTGCGGCGGCGCCTGCCCTTCGGCTGGCCGCGGCCGACGTGGGCGCGGCGTGGGGTCGCTCGGGCCGGGGCCAGGCCGCAGTGTGCGCCCCGGACGAGGACATGCTCACGCTTGCATGGGACGCCGCCACCCGGGCGCTCGCGGCTGCCGGCATCGAGCCGGACCGGGTCGATGCGCTGTGCTGGGGCACGAGCCGGCCGCCGTTCGCCGAGGGACCGAGCCTGGCTTTCCTCGCCGCGGCCCTCGGCTGCTCGTCCGCGATCGGCGGCGTGCTGTGTGCAGGTTCCGCGCACGCGGGCATGGAAGCGCTCGCGACCGCGGCCGACGCGATCGCAGCCGGGTCGGCGCGGCATCGCGCTCGTCGTAGCGAGCGACGCGGTACGACCCGGCCCCGGCACCGGTTTCGAGGCGCGGTGCGGCGCGGGTGCGGCCGCGTTCGTGCTGGGCGCGGACGGCGGCACAGCTGCACTCGGCACACGCGTATCGCGTACGCGACCGTTCCTCGATCGCTACCGCGGCGACGGCGAGCAGGACAACCGTGATCTCTACGACGCTCGACTGTTTCGCGAAGAGATGTTCCTGCCGGTCGTCACCGAGGTCGTCGAGTCGCTCGCATCGTTCGACGTGCGCGCATGGTCGCTGCCGGATCCCGACGGCCGGCTCGGCGCCACGATTGCCAAGCGGGTCGGCACGCACACGCCGACCTCCGCGTCCGTGTATGCAGCAATCGGTGATGCGGGCGCGGCGACCCCGCTCCTCGGCGGCGCCCTGGACATGGACGCGCCGGGCATCATCGCGATCGTCGGCACCGGTGGCGGTCGCACCACCGGCACATTGGTGTACGTCGACGAACCAGTTCCGGGATCGAGTCTCGTCGCCGACGCGCTCGCGGACGGCCGGCCCGCGTCGTACGCAGAGGCACTGCGGGCACGCGGGCAGCTCGTCCCGACGGGGGAAACGATCCCGATGGGCGTGCCGCCCGAGAGCGCGATGTTCGCCCGCGGGGCCGACGAGATGCTCGGCCTGCTCGGCGGCCGCTGCGTCGACTGCGGCACGATCAGCACACCGCCGTCGATCCACCCGCACTGCATCAACTGCGGCGGGCCGAAGCTCGAACCGGTGCAGGTCGCGCGTGGCGGCCAGGTGTACACGTTCGTCGTGAACTACACGATGCCCGCGCCATTCGTCGCGCCGCTCCCGCTGGCGGTGCTCGACATGGACGACGGCGCCCGGCTGATGCTCCAGGTCGTGGGCGACGGCCGCGACGTGGCGATCGGACGCCGGGTCGAGCTGGTCTTGCGCAAGTACGCGCACGAGCGCGGCGTGCCCGTCTACGGATTCAAGGCCCGGTGCCGGGCCGGAAGCACAAAGGACGATGCCTCGTGAGCTGGAACAAGGTCGCGGTGGTCGGTGCCGGCCTCATCAAGATGGGTGAGTTGTTCGACCAGAGCTACGAACAGATGGCCGCGGGCGCCTTCGACGCGGCGGTCGCCGGCGTCGACAAGGGATTCGAGCCGCGACAGGTCGAAGCGGCGTTCGTCGCAACCCAGCGCGGCACGCTCTGGGGGCAAGAGGGCATCGGCGGGAACACGATCCCGACCGCGATCGGCCTCACCGGCATCCCGTGCACGCGCATCGAGAACGCCTGCCCTTCCGGGAGCGACGCCTTTCGCGTCGGCGCCATGGCGGTCGCCAGCGGCGTGCACGATGTCGTGCTCGTCATCGGCGTCGAGAAGATGCGCGACAAGTCGAGCGAAGAAGGCCTGCTGTCGCGTGCCGCGGCCGGCCATCCGATCTTCACGCGCGGCGAGACCGCCCCGGTGTTGTTCGCGCCGTTCGCAACACGCCACATGCACGAGTTCGGCACGACGCGGGAGATGCTGGCGTCGATCGCCGTGAAGAACCACTACAACGGCGCACGCGACCCCTACGCCCACTTCCAGAACGAGATTACGGTCGACGACGTGCTGAAGTCGGTGGCGGTGTGCCATCCGCTGCACCTACTCGACTGCTGCCCGCAAACCGACGGCGCCGCGGCCACGATCCTCGTCAGCGCCGAACGGGCGGGCGAGTTCACCGATGCGCCCGTGTTCGTCGCGGGGTTCGGCGTTGCCACCGACCATCCGTATCTCCACGAGAAGGACAGCTTCACCGAGATCAAGGCCACGCGGCTTGCGGCCGAGCGCGCGTACGCGATGGCCGGCGTCGAGCCGGGCGGGATCGACTGCGCCGAGGTCCACGACTGCTTCACGATCACCGAGATCCTCGACATCGAGGACCTCGGCTTCGTCGAGAAGGGTCGAGGCGGCATCGCGAGCCTCGAAGGCGAGACCGCGCTGCACGGACGCATCCCGGTGAACACCAGCGGCGGCCTGCTCGCCAAGGGCCATCCGATCGGCGCCACGGGCGTCGCCCAGCTCACCGAGTGCTGGTGGCAGCTGCGCGGCGAGGCCGGCGAACGCCAGGTCGACATCCGCAACGGCTACGCGCTGCAACACAATGCAGGCGGCCGCGGCTCCGGTGTGTCGGTCGTGAACATCTTGACGAACCGCGCGTCGTGACCGTCACCGAGCTGCGGGTCGAGATCGACACTGACGGCGTCGGCCGTATCGTGCTCGACCGCCCGCAGGCGAAGAACGCGCTCACGATCGAGATGCGCGATGCGTTGGTCGAGGCCATCCGCAGCATGCGTAGCGATTCCAACGTGCGGGCGCTGGTGATCACGGGTGAGGGAGACGCGTTCTGCGCGGGCATGGACCTCTCCGCATCCACGGTCGCGCAGGCGGGCAAGCCCGGTTTCGCGAGCCGCTCGACCTCGGAGGCGCTGCGCGCCGGCCTGCAGACGTTCATCCGCGAGCTCTGGGAGCTCGACAAGCCCACCATCGCAGCCGTGAACGGCACCGCCGTCGGTCCGGGCGCGCACCTTGCGCTCGCGTGCGACTTCGTGATCGTGCATCCCGCGACGCGGTTCATCTGGTCCTTCGCGAAGTGGGGACTGGTCGTCGACGCCGGCGGCGCATACCTGCTCCCCCGCCTGGTCGGCCTCCCCCCGCGAAGGCCATGGTCATGCTCGGCGAGGGCGCGACCGGCGCCGACGCCGTCGCGATGGGCCTCGCCTACAAGTGTGTGGACGACGCCGCCCAGGTGATGCCGCTCGCACTCGAGCTCGCCCACCGCCTCGCCGCCGGGCCGACGCGCTCGCTCGGTTTGTCGAAGACCCTGTTGAACCGCTCGTTCGAAACCGACCTGTCGCTGTCGCTCGAGCTCGAAGGCCACTTCCAGTCGCTCGCGACGACGTCACCCGATCTCGTCGAGGGCATGCAGGCATTCCGCGAGAAACGCGATGCGCGCTTCGATGGCACCTGAGACCGTGCAGCAGGTGCAGCGCGTCGCGGCGTACAACGTGTGCCTCGACGCGCAGGGTCGGCTCCTCGTGTGCCGCCTGTCCGCCATCACCGAACGGCCCGGGTGGTGGACACTGCCCGGCGGCGGCGTCGAGTTCGGCGAGCACCCGGAGCAGGCAGCCTTGCGCGAGCTGCACGAGGAGACCGGTCTCCGCGGACGCGTCGAGCAGCTGCTCGCCGTCGACTCACTCACACGGGTGGCGCGGAACGAGGACGACGGCCGCTCGTACGACTACCACTCGGTACGCATCGTCTACCGCACCGACGCCGAGGCAGGAGACCTGAAGCACGAAGCCGTGGGATCCACGGACCTCGCGGCGTGGTGCGGGCGCGAGGAGCTCGACGCGTTGCCGCTCGTCGAGCTGGGTCATCTCGGTGTGCGCCTTGCATATGCCGACGCGCCGTGAAGCGCGTCGCGATCAAGTACGCCCAGCCGTACACGACAATTCTCCGGGCGACCGGCACGCCGCCGGCCGCGGCGTACATCGAAGTCGACGGCGACAACGTGCGCGCCCACATGGGTTGGGCGTTCCACGCAGCATTCAGGCGCTCGGCCGTCGCCTCCGTCGAACAAGACCGGCGGTTCGTGAGCGTCGGCGTGCACGGCTGGCGCGGGCGGTGGATCGTGAACGGCACGCACGGACCGATCGCACGCATCGCCCTCGACGCGCCCACGCAGGCGCGCGTCATGGGTGTGCCGGTGCAACTTCGTGAGCTGCTGGTCAGCGTCGACGACGTTGCCGAGCTCAAACGCCTCCTCCTAGGGTGAGCCGCATGGCTCTCTTCGACGACAAGATCGCAATCGTCACCGGCGCCGGGCGAGGAATCGGCCGGAGCCACGCGCTCCTGCTCGCCGCGGAAGGCGCGGCGGTCGTGGTGAACGACCTCGGCGGTTCCAGCGGGGGCGAAGGCGCCGACGCCACTCCGGCGCAGCAGGTGGTCGACGAGATCACCGCCAAGGGCGGCCGGGCCGTCGCGAACTACGACAGCGTCTCGTCGTGGACCGGCGCGGCGTCGATGGTGCAACAAGCGGTCGACGGGTTCGGCGGGCTCGACATCCTCGTCAACAACGCGGGCATCCTGCGCGACAAGATGAGCTTCAACATGGACGAGGCGGAGTGGGACGCCGTCATCGACGTGCACTTGAAGGGACACTTCGCACCCTCGCGCTTCGCTGCCTCGTACTGGCGTGCCCGTTCCAAGGAGACCGGGGAGCCCGCGAACGGCAAGATCGTCAACACCGCGTCCGAATCGGGGTTGTACGGCAACGCCGGACAGGCCAACTACGCGGCGGCGAAGGCGGGCATCGCGTCCCTGACGATCGTCATGGCGCGCGAGCTCGAGCGCATCGGCGTACGCGTGAACGCGATCTGCCCGGTCGCCCGCACCCGCCTCACCGAAGGTGTCGCCGGTGACTTCATGAACGCCAAGGAAGGCGAGTTCGATCGCTTCGCGCCCGAGAACATCTCCGCGGTCGTGGGCTGGCTCGCGTCCGACCTCTCCGCGGGCGTCACCGGCCAGGTCGTCAAGGTCATGGGCGGCCAGGTGCAGCTCCTTCGAGGCTGGCGCCCGGTCACCGAGGCCACCGACGACAAGCCATGGACGATCGAGGCGATCGACGCGGCTGCGCCCGCGCTGTTCGCGGCGCGCGACAAGGGCGCGCCGCCCTTCCTGCCGAACATCGGCGACGACTGACCCGTCGTCGGAGTACGCCGCGTAGGCTCGCAGCCGTGACGCAGACTGTTCCGCTTCCCAGCACTGACATCCCGCTCGACGACATCCGCCTCGGCGACATCGAGCAGTGGATGCGTCCGGACCGTGAAGGCATCTTCGCCAAGCTGCGGGCCGAGCGACCCGTTTCCTTCCACGAGGAGCCCGAGCCGCCCGCCGACCTCGGCATCGACATGCCGCAAGGGCCGGGATTCTGGGCCGCGACGCGCTACGCCGACGTCATGCAGGTGTCGCGCGATCCCGACACCTTCCATTCCGCGCCGACGATCACCATCACCGACATGGTGCCCGAGGTCGCGGAGTGGCTCGGGAGCATGATCAACATGGACGCTCCCAAGCACACCAAGCTGCGACTGATCGTCAACCGCGGGTTCACGCCCCGGCAGGTGGCGCGCATCGAAGAGAGTGTGCGCGTGCAGGCGAAGGAGATCGTCGAGCGGGTCGCGCCGATGGGTGAATGCGATTTCGTCTCGGAGATCGCCGCGGCGCTGCCGTTGCAGATCATCTGCGACATGATGGGCATCCCGCGCGAGGACACGAAGATGATCTTCGAGCACACGAACGTCATCCTCGGTGTCGGCGATCCCGAATATGTCCAGACGATGGACGACCTCATGGCCGCCGGCATGGGACTGTTCCAGTACGGCCTCGCGCTCGCCCAGGATCGCCTCGACAACCCGCGCGACGACATCGCGACCACGCTCATGCAGGCCGAGCTCGAGGACGAGAACGGCGTCCACAAGCTCACGCCGGGCGAGCTCGGCTCGTTCTTCCTGTTGCTCGTCGCGGCCGGCAACGAGACGACACGCAACGCGATCAGCCACGGCATGAAGGCGCTCACCGATCATCCCGATCAGCGGAAGGTCTGGGTGAACGACTTCGAGCGCGTGTCCCCCACCGCGGTCGAGGAGATCGTGCGTTGGGCAACACCGGTGATCAACTTCCGCCGGACGGCGACCCACGACACACGCGTCGGCGATCAGGACATCAAAGCAGGCGAGAAGGTCGTGATGTTCTACAACTCGGCGAACCGCGACGAGCACGCCTTCCCCGACCCGTTCAAGTTCGACGTCACCCGCACACCGAACGAACACCTCGGCTTCGGTGCCGGCGGCCCGCACTTCTGCCTCGGTGCCAACCTCGCCCGGCGCGAGATCAAGGTGATGTTCGAGGAGCTGCTCAGGCGCCTGCCCGACATCGAGATCACCGGCGAGCCCGCCATGCTCCAGAGCGGCTTCATTCACGGCATCAAGCGCATGCCGTGCGCGTGGAACACCGTCCGCAAGTAAAGCGGCAGGTCAAGACGCTGAACGCCGGCTTCGCCAGGGGTGCGGCAGCCCGTTAGGTCAGCGAAATGTCGGCGCGATCGCGGGCACGCTCCCCAGAGGGCTGATCGCCGAGCACGAGCGCGCCGATGAGCGCGGCCGCGTCGTCCTGCATGCCCCGCGTCGCGTGGCTGTAGACGTCGAGCGTGATCTGCACCGACGAGTGACCGAGCCGCTCCTGCACGACCTTCGGATGCACACCGGCCGCGAGGAGCAACGTCGCGTGCATGTGGCGGAGACCGTGGATCACGATGCGGCGCACACCGGCGCGGGCGACCCTGCGGTCGAACGTTTGCGTCACGCTGCCGGGCCGGAGCGCGCGCCCGTCCTCGCGGGTGAACACCCGGCCGGTTCCGTCCATGCTTCGCCCCAGCGCATCCGGTCTTCGAGTTGGGCAGTGCGGTGACGCTTCAAGAGGGTGACGACTTCGGGGTCGACCGCGATGGTGCGCGCCTTGCCCGACTTCGGGGTGCCCTCGTGGACTTCGGCGCCGACCGCGACAAGTCCGCGTCGCACTGCGACCTGACCGGCCGCGAGGTCGACATCCTCCCACCGGAGCGCGATGGCCTCGCTTCGCCGCAGGCCGGTCGCGGCCAAGAAGGCGAACAACGAGCACAGTCGGTCGTCGCGCACCGAGGCGAGGAACGTGTGCAACTCGTGGGCGGTCCATGTGTCCATCTCAGTCGTCCTCGCGGGCCGGGGCTTCGCGTCACGCGGTACTGCGGCCGCGGCGTTGCGAGTCACGAGCCCGTCCTCCAGCGCATGCCGCAACGCGGCGCTGATGACGCAGTGCACCTGCTTGATCGTGCGTTCGCTTAGGCCGCCCTCGTTGCTGTCGCGCCGCCCACCGGCCCGCAAAGACGCGTAGAAGCGCACGAGGTCGCCGGGCGTCAGGTCGCAGAGGCGAAGCTCGCCGAGGCCGGGCACGATGCGCCTCTCGACGAAATGCCGATAGGTGTAGGACGTGCTCGGCTTCCGGGTCCGCTCGACGACCGGCAACCATTCGTCCGTGAGGAACGCGCCGAACGTCACCTTCGACGGCTCGGACGCGCGCGGCTGATAGCCCGCGATCGCTTCGGCCAGAGCTTTCTCGGCAAGCGTCTTTGTGCGATAGCCGCCCTTCGACACGGTGACGCGCTTTCCGTTGCGCTTCACCATGAACTGATAGGTCCACGTGCTGCCCTTGACTGGGCGCCGCGCGCCCGTCTCGTCCTTCGTGTACGGCCGTGGATAAACACTGCCAATCATCGGGTCCCTTTCTTTCTCTTCTTCGCGTCGTTGACGAGCTTCCGGCCATACGGGGTGAGATTGCCACCCTTGCTGCCCGGGCCAGCCGCTTCGTAAATGCCGTACTTGCGGGCGAGCGTCAGCCGACCATTGATGGTCGACTCGGAGAGGTGCCGTTGCTCGGCGAGCAGCGCGCGCGGATTGTGATGTTTCTCCGCGAGTTTCAAGTACTCGTCCGCGAGTTGCGCGAGTTCACCGTCGGGGATCCGACGGCGCCGATGCCGCGCCTTACGTCCCGTCGCGTCGACGACGGGCGCCCACGGGTCGACCTCTCCCGTCTCGCGTAGGTAGTCGCGCAGCGCGCCTTGCGCGAGTCGATGCAGTTCACCGGGTCGTAGCGCGTGCATCATGCGGGCGCTCGCGGTGGCGGGTGCGTTAACGCCTGCCTCGTGTTCGACGACCGACGAGAACAGCAGCGACGAACGCTCTGTCGTATCGACGACGAACCGGGCCGCGATGCGCCAGCCGGGCCAGTCGTGACGGTCGACGCAGCCGTCGAGATCCACGACGTAACGGCCGTCGTCGAGACCCTCGATGCCTCCGGTCCATTCTCCGAGACGCCATGTCCGTCGCCTTGCCTTTTTGACCACGCCCGTTGATTTTACGGTTTCCACGGTGCACCGTCAAACTATAGCCAAGACAAACCAAGAGCCGTCTACATCGGTCGATCCTTCGACGCTTCCCCCGGCCCTCGACACCGCGACCACTGCGTCTCTCTACCGCATCACCACTGACCATCTCTGGGCGCTGGCGCGTGAAAATCGCGCTCCGGTCGAGCCGTTGCGTCTCGGCCGCTCGCTCCGTTGGCCACGCAACCGCGTCCTCGAATCGCTCGGCATCCCGCTGCCTGACGAATGAAAACAACGGCCGGACGTTGGGAGCGTCCGGCCGACCAACACGCACACAGAACAGGAGCGAACGTGTCTACGGCGGCAACTCACGCGGCTTGGTCGACGCTCGAGGCGCTCGAAGCGCACCCGTCGGTCGTAGCCGATGCGGCGGACCGTCTCCTCGCCGCTTCGGCGTCCGAGATCGACGCGGCCGCGGGTCCGGTGCCCGGCAGAGCCCAGCCCGCGGCCGCGCCGACCGTCACCCGGCCACGCGCGCCCGACATGCGTCCCCGCGCTCGTGGCGCGACCGGGAGCGTGATCCGAGGTTCGTCGGGTGTGATGCTGAGCTACGACGAGCTCCTCACGTTTTTCGGTGACAGCGCCAAGGACGTGCTGCGAGGAAGTGCCGGTTCGCGGCGACGGGTCGCGTCGGTCGAGGCGAGCGCCACCGCGCCACGCCTCTTCGGCGACGCGGTCGAGAACGAAAAGTCGATTGCGTTCGTGATCGGTGAACGCGCGCGGGCACTGCGCGCCTCGGGCGGATCATGCACACCGTCGTTCGCCATGTATGACTTGCCGACGATGTCGACCGATCTCAGGCCGGTGCGCGATTCGCTGCCGGCATTCGTCGCGAACCGGGGCGGGATCAGATTCCAACCGAGCCCGACCCTGTCGGACGTTTCGGCCGGCGTCGGTGTGTGGACGGCCGCGAATGACATCACGCCGTCGAATCCGACAACGAAACCGGCGGTGACGCTCACCTGCCCGGGCGAAGTCGAGGTGTTCGTCAACGCGCTTACGGCGTCGATGGTCGTCGACAACTTCCGGCACCAGTACCACCCGGAAAGTGCCGACGCATGGCTCCGGCAGTTGAACGGCGCGCACGCGCGACTCGCCGAGCAGACGCTCATCGACGGAATGCTCAATGACTCGACCGTCGCGAATACCGAGACGGTCCTCGGCGCGTCCCGCGACGTTCTCGCGGCGGTCGACCGAGCCGCATCCGCATATCGGAACCGGCAACGGATGGCCTCCGACGCGTACTTGACGTTCATCGCGCCGGCATGGCTGCGCGACCTCGTGCGCACCGACTTGAGTCGTGCTGCGTTCGTGTCGCCTGACGAGCTCTCGATTTCTTACGAGCTGATCGACAGCCTGTTCACGAGCCGGAACGTCAGTCCTGTATGGTCAATCGACTGGTCGCCGTCCGCGCCGCAGGTCGACGGGCAGCTCGACGGGTGGCCCGCGTCATGCAACGCGTTGCTCTTCGCCCCAAGCACGTTCATCTTCTTGGACGGCGGCACCCTCAATCTCGGCGTGGTCCGCGACGCGACCCTGATCTCGACGAACAACTTCATCGTGTTCTCCGAGAGCATCGAGGCCGTCGCCAAGCGCGGCACCGAGTCCCTGCACCTCGACATGGCACTCTGCGCCAATGGCACCACCAGCGCGCCCGTCGAGATCCACCCCTGCCCTCAGCGGTCGTAGGTATGTTCGGATCTCCTCGACGAGTCGGTGTGCGCTGTCGGATGCCTGCTTGTGGTTTGTCGCAGCGGGCGCGATGCTGAGTTGCGCGATCGGCGGTTGAAGAAAGGCGGCTTGGTGATGCATTTCTTCCGTCCGAGGGCGCGTCTGTTGGTGTTGGTTGCGGTGTTGGTGGTCGTCGCCGCGGGCTGTGCGGGTGTGCAGACGTGGGCGAGCCTCTACAACGGGCCGCTCAGCTCCCTGTTTCTCCCGTCGAGTATTGCCGTGGATGCGGGCGCCAAGACGGTGGTGATCGCCGGCAGTAGCGGCGGCACCGGCGAGGATTATGCGACGGTTGCGTACGACGCCGTCAATGGTGATCAGCGCTGGGCCGCTCGTTATAACGGTCCCGGCGATGGCGACGACGAGGCCACGAGTCTTGCCATCAGCTCGGACGGCAGCACGGTGTTCGTTACGGGAAGCAGCGAGAGCGCGCCGAACGGTTCGGTCTATTACGTGACGATCGCTTACGACCTCGCCGACGGTCACGAGTTGTGGCTGGCCCGTGACAGTCGGCCCGGTGGCGGTGCACGCAGCCTCGTTGTCAGTCCCGACGGCACCAGAGTGTTCGTTACGGGCCCGGTCTCTGGCGGTGCAAGTGAGCTGGCGGACTACGGGACTGTCGCCTATGACGCCACGAACGGTACCGAGCTGTGGTTCGCGGAATACGACGGGCCGCTCGATTACCTCGACGTCGCCAACAAGATCGGGATCAGTCCCGACGGCACCACCGTCTACGTGACGGGGGAAAGTCCGGGCTCGAATTCCTCGCAAGATTTCGCGACGGTGGCCTACGACGCGACAAACGGCGCCCAACGTTGGGTGGCGCGCTACAACGGTCCTGCCAACGGCTTCGACAACGCCCAAAATCTTGCGGTACGGCCCGACGGCACGCTCGTATTCGTCACCGGCCTCAGCCAAGGCTCGACCTCAAAATCCGACTACGCGACCGTCGCGTACAACGCGACGAACGGCGCCCAGCGCTGGGTCGCCCGCTACAACGGACCCGCGAACGACATCGACAGCGCGACCGGACTCGGTGTGAGCCCGGATGGCTTCCACGTATTCGTCACGGGTACAAGCCACGACGACGCGACCGCCGATACCGAGGCCGCGGCGACCGTCGCGTATGGCGCAGCCACCGGCCGACAACAGTGGGCGAGCCGCTACGACGGTCCCCTTCACTACGCCAACGGCAGGGACCTTGCCGTCAGCCCCGACGGCACCAAGGTGTACATCGTCGGATCGGCCTCCGGGGGGGCCCAGCGACACGAGGACTACGCGACCGTCGCGTACAACACCGCCAACGGGACCCAGCAATGGGCAGCCCTCTACAACGGCCCAACGAGTACCGACGACTACGGCACCGCGATCGCAGCGAGCCCAAACGCCAAAACGGTGTTCGTAACCGGGCTCGCCGACGAGGAAGGATCACCACCGGGGGGCACCCAGCCATACGCCACCGTCGCCTACAGCGCTTCCTGAACACCACCGACGCGCCAAATCTGTCGGTCGGCGCTTCATAGTCACGCACGACCTGCCCCGGCGGTCTCATCCTTCACGCTGACGGCACGGTCGCGGGCTGCACGCTCGACGAAGACGAGGACGGCTGTCGCGGTCGTGACTTACGCCACGAGGGTGACCCGGTGCGCTGTTGGGTGTGGTCGCTGGCGGCTGCAAATACTGCGGCGTGCAGTTCTGAATCGCGAACGCGCGTCGGCGGGGTGCAGCGACATCGAGCCCGCGGGACGTATGGCTCTGGCCGTGGGCATCGCACCTGAGGAGCATGTGGCTAGGAGCCTGTCCGCTCACCGGACAACGAGCGTGGCTCTAGCCCCGCTCGTTTGCCCCACGCACGGCACCGGTGGGAGGGCAGGTGTCCCGTGAGCTACGCCACGACTGCGGCGCGCACTGCATCGGCGGATTGCCCCCAGGGTGGACCGCAGAGCGTGCCGTTTGTCGAGCGCGATGTCAGCGCGTCTTCGACCACGAGCGCACAACAGCAGTCGTCAGCGACCAACAAGCGGTCGCCGTAACCGACGCTGAGCAGGTCTTTCGTCAACAGCGACGAACCACCACCAAGACGGTGAGCGATTCACGGCATCAAGCGCATGCCGTGCGCGTGGAACACCGTCCGCGCCTAGCGGCACCACGGGACGCCGCCACGCCGTCCGCTAGGTTCCCTGACGTGAGCGTCAGGTTGTCACGATGAAGCTCGCGTGGAGCGACGAAGACGAAGCGTTCCGGGCGGAGCTGGTCGCGTTCCTCGACGCACGCACGCCCCCGGAGATGGCGGGCGGGTTCGACTTCCAAGGCGATGCGGAATCCCTGGACGAGCTCGTGCCGCAGTACATGCGCGACTGGCAGGCGACGCTGTTCGACAACGGATGGATGATCCCCGGCTACCCACCGGAGCTCGGCGGACGCACCTGCACACCCGTGCAGACGCTGATCTATCTGGAGACGCTGGCACGGCGACGGCTCCTGCGGTCGGGCCACTTCCCCGGTTACGCGATCGTCGCACCGAGCTTGCTCGAATACGGCAACGACGACCAGAAGCAGCTCGCGCCGGCGGCGATCCGCGGCGACACGATCTGGTGCATCGGCATGAGCGAACCGAACGCGGGGTCGGACCTCGCGGGTCTGCAGACCCGGGCGGAGCTCCGCGACGACCATTTCGTCGTCAACGGTCAGAAGGTGTGGACGAGCTATGCCACCATCGCCCAGAAGTGCTTCTGCTACGTGCGGAGCGACCCTTCGTTGCCGAAGCACAAGGGCATCTCATTGCTCATCCTCGACATGGACACGCCCGGCATCGACATCCGTCCGCTGCGACACATCAGCGGCACGGCGGGGTTCGCCGAGGTGTTCCTCACCGACGTCGTCGTACCGCGCGAGAACCTCGTCGGCCTGCTGCACGGCGGATGGGCCATCACCCAGGGATCGCTCGCGCACGAACGGGCGGGGTTGTGGGTGGAAGGCGTCGCCCGCTTCGAGCAGACGATCGACGGGCTCGTGGCGCTCGCCCGCGACCGGGGCCGCGACGACGACCCGATCATCCGGCGCAAGATCGCATCCCAGTACGAGCTCGCGTCGTCGCTGCGGGCACTCGGCTACAAGGGCTTCGCTTCGTTCGCGCAGGGTTCGAGCGCACCCGAGCACAGCTACATGAAGATGGCCACATCGGAAGCGGGAAAGGCGGCATTCGAGCTCGGCATGGAGATCGCCGGTACCGCCGCGCCGCTCACCGGGACACCGACCGAGCGGTTCGTGCACGGATTCTTCATGTCGTTCGCGAACACGATTGCGGGCGGGAGCTCCGAGATCCAGCGCAACATCATCGCCCAGCGGGTGCTGGGCCTTCCTCGGCGATGAAGCCGACCGTGCGGACGCAGCGCAGCCAGGGATGGCGCAGCGAGGGAGCCATATAGATGGACTTCTCGCTCACCGACGATCAGCAGCTGCTGCGCGAGACCGCGCGCAAGCTGCTCGAACGCGAGTGCCCGCCCGCGCTCGTCCGTACGCACATCGACGATCCGAGCGCATACGAGCCGTTGTGGCGGCACCTCTCCGAGTACACCGCGCTGGGCGCCGGTCCGTGCGCCGACGCGTGCCTGTTCCTCGAGGAGACCGGCTACGTCGCAGCGCCCGGACCCTTCCTCGCGACGATGTTGTATGCCCCGCTCGCCGATGACGACGGTGAGACGACGGGCACGGTCGCCCTCATCGGAGATCCCACGCATCCATACGTGCTCGAGGCCGACCGCGTCGAGCGTGTCGCCGTCGTGCTGCCCGGCGCGGCACTGGCGATCCTCGACACCCCGTCGATCACGTTCGTGCCCACGGTCGACACCTCGCGCCGCCTGTTCACGGTCGACGCGACCAACATCGAAGCGCAGCCCCTCGCCGCGGGCACGCTCGACGCCTGGCGTGACCGGGCGCACGCGTTGCTGGCGGCGGAGATGGTCGGGACCGCGCGTCACATCTTCGACATGACGCTTTCGTACGCCAAGGAACGCCGGCAGTTCGGCGTCCCGATCGGCTCGTTCCAGGCGATCCAGCACAAGCTCGCCGACATGTCGCTCGTGCTCGAGCGCGCGACCGCCGCCGTGCACTACGCGGCCATGACCGTCGACGCCGCCGATGACGACCGGGCCAAGGCGTGCCACGTCGCCAAGGCCGCCGCCGGCGAAGCGGGCCGCCGCATCCTGAAGGACGGCATCCAGATCCACGGCGGCATCGGCTACACGTGGGAGCACGACCTGCACCTGTTCCTGCGTCGGGCCACCGCCGACGAGTACCTGCTCGGCACGACCGGCTGGCACCACGACCGCCTCGCCGACGCGTTGTTCGGCTGACCGCGAGCGCGGCCACGCTCCGTGGGGCCGAACGGCCTATTGCCCCGAATACCCATAATCTGTACAAATAGAACGCAGGGGCGGTGTCGGGAGGGCAAGCCGGCGCGCGGAGCATGCGTAGGGGCACAAAGCCTGCAGCGCCGGTTCACGGGTGGGGGCCTTCTCGGCACGCCGCCCCGACCATCGTCATCAGCCGCAGTCGAATCCTCACGCGCGCACAGGCGGTCCCGACCGCGCGTCGACGCGTGCTCCTCCCGGCGGTCTTTCGCGCGCCTCGCACTACACTCTGACGGGCACGTCAGGTCGAGGGGATCCGCATGACGAACGTCGATCTCGTCCGGCTCGCCGGGAGCCGTGGGCGCATCTCGGACACACCGACCGTCGATCCGGTCACCGCCGAGGTCATTCGCGGCGGCATGGAGACCGTGTGCTTCGAGATGGCCGAGTACGTCTCGCGTACGGCGACGACGCCGATCCTGAACCAGTCCAACGAGCGCAACGCCACCGTGCTCGACGCGCACGGCCGGCTCGCGGCGCTGAGCGTGGGCATCCCGCAGTTCATGCTCACCTCGACGCTGCCGGTGCGTTTCGCGCTCGAGTTCCTGGGCGTCGAAGAGTTCCGCGAAGGTGATGTCTTCGCCGCCAACGACCCGTATCACGGCGGTGGACACCTCCCCGACTACAACGTGTTCGCGCCGGTGTTCGCCGACGACCCGAGCACACCCGGTCGTCGTCGCATGGTGTTGATCGCAAGCATTCAATGCCACCACGGCGACACCGGTGGCGGGGTGCCCGGCGGTTACAACATCACCGCCGCCGACATCTGGGGCGAAGGCGTGCGCTGGCCGGTCGTCAAGGTGATGGATCGCGGCATCGAACGACGCGATGTCCTCTACGCGCTCCAGGCGAACAACCGGATCCCGAGCTACATCGGCGACCTGCGCGCCCAGATCGGTGCGGCGCAGCTGGCGGCCCGTCGTCTCGGCGACATGATCGACCGGTACGGGGCCTCCGCCGTCGAGGAGTCCGTCGACTACATGATCGACTACGCCGCCGGTCGCTTCCGCGAAGAGGTCGCGCAGTGGCCCGACGGCGAGTACGAGGCCGACGCGTACGTCGACCACGACCCGCTCGGCAATCCGGACGTGCATCTGCACGTGAAGGTCACGGTCGCGGGCGATCAGCTCACGATCGACTTCACCGGCTCGGACACGCGTCCGGAGCTGCAGGCATGGTCGACCTACGGGAACACACGCGGCTACACGGTCGGCCAGATCGCGGCGATGATGGATCCCGAGATCCCGAAGAACGAGGGTTTCTTCGAGCAGATCAAGCTCGTGGTGCCCAAGGGTTGCGTGCTGAACCCCGATCCCGGCAAGCCGGTGTCGGCGGGCACGCACCATCCCGGTGCCGACGTCGGTGAGGTCATCGCCAAGGCGATGCAGCACGTCCTGCCCGAACGGGCCGTGCCCCAGACCTACAAGACCGGCATCCCCACGATCATCGTGGGCGTCGATCCGCGTACCGGCGCTTCCTTCACCGACCACTCGGCCGAGGTGTACGCAGGCTGGTGCAACGCGTCGAAGGGAATGGACGCCTGGGGCGCGCTGAACGCGAGCTTCGGCAACCTGTGGAAGGCGACCGCCGAGATCAACGAGTCGTTGTACCCGCACATCCAGTGGAGCCGCGACTATCGCACCGACTCCGGCGGTCCGGGACAGTGGCGCGGCATCTGTGGCTCGCACTACGAGAAGGAAGTGCGGGTCGACGCGAAGGTCTACACCTACGTCGTCGGGATGAAGTATCCGATGCCGGGGATCTGCGGTGGCAGGGACGGCTCGCCGAACGAGATGATCATCCGCTACCGCAGTGACGACGAATTTAAGGTCGCGCACACCGCGAACTGGGAGCCGATCCACGCGGGTGAGCGCATCATGTACGACTACGGCGGCGGTGGCGGCTGGGGCGATCCACTCGAACGCGAACCGCAGGCCGTACTCAACGACGTGCTCGACGAGTACGTGTCCGTCGAGGGCGCGCGGCGCGACTACGGCGTCGTGCTCAGCGGTTCCCTCGAGGACCTCACGCTCGCTGTCGATGCGGACGCCACCGCGCGCGAGCGCGCCGTCGCGCCGGTAAGTCGTGGGCTACCGAGTCGGGGTCGACGTCGGCGGAACGTTCACCGATCTCATCTGCGTGACACCGAGTGGTGAGGTGGTGCTCGACAAGACGCCGACGACGCTCGACGACCAGTCGACAGGCGTGATGAACGGCCTCCAGCAGCTCGCGAACCGCTTCGACAGCGAGCTCACCGCGTTCTGCGGCGAGCTGGAGATCCTCGTGCACGGCACGACCACCGCCGACAACACGATGATCGAGATGAACGGCGCGCCCACCGGTCTGCTGGTGACCGAGGGCCACCGCGACGAGATCGAGCTGCGGCGCTGCCACAAGGAAGAGATCTGGGACCCGAACTATCCGGGACCGACTCCGATCGCGCGCCGGCGGGCGCGCATTCCGATCCGTGAGCGCATCGACTTCGAAGGCAGCGTGCTCCTAGCCCTCGACGAGGACGCGGTGCGGCGGGGTGTGCAACGGCTGAAGAAGCTGGGCGTGCGCTCGGTCGCGGTCATGTACCTGTTCTCGTTCGTCAATGCGGACCACGAGCGCCGGACACGCGAGATCATCCTCGAGGAATTCCCCGACGTCGAGCACATCTCGTTGTCGCACGAGGTCATGCCGCGCGGTCCGGAGTTCGAGCGGGTCTCGACCACGCTCGTGAACGCCTACGTCGCGCCGCGCATCGCCGGGTACACGGCGAGCCTCCAGGAGAAGTTGCGGCGGGCGGGTTACAACGGCCCGCTGCTGATCATGCAGTCCACCGGTGGCGTGATGCCGCCGGACTACGTCTCGCGGCGCGCGGTCACACTGCTCGCGAGCGGACCCACGGGCGGCGTGATGGGCGCGACGCTTGCCGCCCGCGCCGCGCAGGCCGGCGACTTCATCGCGGTCGACATGGGCGGCACGAGCTTCGACATCTGTCTCGTGCGCAACGGACGGCCCGAGATCAAGACCGATTGGAACTGGCGGTACCGCTACTACATCGGGTTGCCGATGGTCGACGTGCAGAGCGTCGGTGCCGGCGGCGGGTCGATCGCGCGCGTCCGCCAGGGCGCGTTGCTGGTCGGTCCGGAGTCTGCCGGGTCGGTGCCCGGTCCGGTCTGTTACCAGCGCGGCGGCACGCATCCGACCGTGACCGACGCCGACGCCGTGCTCGGCTATCTCCCGAGCGACGGATTCGCGGGCGGACGTATGCACCTCGACATCGACGCGGCGCGCGCCGCGATCGCCCGTGAGGTCGCGGACCCGCTCGGCGCGGATGTCACGCAAGCCGCGTGGGGCATCGAACGGATCGTCAACGCCAACATGGCGAACGCCACGCGCAAGGTGCTGGCCGGTCACGGCGCCGACCCGCGCGACCTGGCGCTCATCGCGTACGGCGGCAATGGCGCAGTCCACGCCGTCGCGATCGCGCGCGAGCTGGGTGTCGACCGCATCCTGGTGCCCAAGGCAGCACCGGCGTTCAGTGCCCTCGGTGTGCTCGTCGCGGACTATGTGGTCGATCTCGTCCGCTCGTACGTGACACCGCTGTCACAGGTCGACCTCGGGCGGGTCCACGACTTGATGACCGAGCTCATGCAGGAAGTCGACAAGGAGCTCGAGCCGACGGGTCTCGCGGTGGCCGGCGTCGACCGGTTGCTCTACGCGCAGATGTGCTATCCGGGCCAGAACTTCGACATGAGCGTACCCGTGCCGGAAGGCGTCACCCTCGACGAGCCGGGGCTGCTCGATCTCGCCGAGCGCTTCCACGATCAGCACGAGGCCGAGCGCGGGTTCTGCTTCCGCTCGCAGCAGCCCGTGCTCCGCGGCGTCCGGGCAATCGCGCGTGGGCACACACCGAAGCCCGATCACTTCGCGGAAACCGGCACGATCACCGACGCCGATCGCGCCCGCAAGGGCGAGCGCGACGCGTACTGGGGCGACGGCTTCGTGTCGACGCCCGTGTACGACGGCAACACGCTCGCGGCGGGCGCCCGCATCGAAGGGCCGGCACTGGTCGAGGAGCCGTTCACCGTCGTCGTGTTACCGCCCGGCGCCACCGCCGAGCTCGACGCGTTCGGCAACTACGTCATCGCGGTGTGAGCGACATCTACCTCGTCTCGCACTTCCATTGGGATCGCGAGTGGTACCGCTCCTTCGAAGAGTTCCGCGGCCGCCTCGTCGACGCGATCGATGCGGTGCTCGATCAGCTCGACACGGATCCCGGGTTCCGGTTCGTCCTCGACGGTCAAACGATCGTGCTGGACGACTACCTGGAGGTGCGCCCCGAGCGCCGCGACGACGCTCGCGGCCGGCGTGCGCGCGGGACGCCTGGCCGCGGGACCGTGGTACGTGCAGCCGGACTCACTGCTACCGGCGGGCGAGGCACACGTGCGCAACCTGCTGCGCGGGCGCGCGATCGCAGACACGTTCGGTGGCTCGTCGCGCGTCGCGTACGTGCCCGACTCCTTCGGTCACCCGGCGCAGTTCCCGCAACTCTTCGCCGGCTTCGGCCTCGACCCGTTCGTGTACTGGCGGGGCAACGGCACCGAGATCGACACGCTCGCGCCGCTCTACCGCTGGCGATCCCCCGACGGCAGCGCGATACGCGCCTGGTATCTCGCCGAGGGATACTTCGGCGCCGCGGGCCTCGACGCCGACGACGATGTCGCCGCCACCGTGCAGCGCCTGGAAGGTGTCATCGACCGGCTCGCGCGCCGCGGGCGTCGGACCGGTGCTGTTGATGAACGGCTTCGACCACATGCCGGCCGACACGACGACGGCCACGATCGAGGAGAAAGTCGGCGCGCGGCGGGCACTGCTCGACGACACCGTCGCCGCGCTGCCGCCGGCCGAGACGCTCCCCGAATGGTGCGGCGCGCTCGTCGGGGCACGCACCACGAATCTCCTTCCGGGTGTGTGGTCGTCGCGCATGCCGCTCAAGCTGCGCAACCGTGCCGTCGAGACAGCTTCTCACCGCGTGGGCCGAGCCCTGGGCCGCGTTCGGACGCGCGATCGGACTGGCCGACGAACGCCCGGCGCTCGATCGCGCGTGGCGGGCGCTGTTGCAGAACCAGGCGCACGACTCGATCGGCGGGTGCTCCATCGATCCGGTGCACGAGCGCATGGCGGCGCGCTACGACGACGCGGACGGCCTCGGCCGGGCGACGGTGACACGAGTGCTGGAGCGACTCGGCGGGCGCAAGGTCACGCGAGAGACGCCGTGGCGCGACCGTCAGGACGTCGTCGTGTTCAATGCGTCGGCGGAGACGCGCACCGATGTCGTGCGCGTGCCGTTCGAAGGCTTTCCGCCGTGGCGCATGAGCGTGAGCCGCTTCGACATGCACCCACTCGCGATGCCGGCGTTCGGCGGGCTCACCGTGGACGGTGCCCGGTGCGGGTCGTGGCGAGCGACGACCCGACGCGGGTGCGATTCCTGCCCGGTGCGCGGCGGTCTCGACGTCGAGCTCGTCGCACGGGACGTGCCCGCGTTCGGGTGCCGGCGCTATTCGCTGGTTCCGGCAGGCCCGGCGCCCGACGACATCGACACCGACCGCACGATCGAAGCCGGCGATATCCGCGTTCGTGCGGCGCGACGACGGCACGCTGTCGTGCACGATCGGCGAGGCGCACCTACGACGGCCTGTTCGGGCTCGAGGACGCCATCGACCGCGGCGACTCCTACGACGCCGACCCCGATCCACCGCGCACCGTCCGCGGTGACCACCGACGTGCAACGCACCCGTCACGCCTCGGGCATCGCGCGCCTACGCGTCGCACGCGCGCTCGCCGGTATCGGCACACTCACCGTCGAAGCCGTCGTCGCGCCGGGCGTGCCGTTCGTCCGGTGCGAGGTCTCCCTCGACAACCGGGCCGAGGATCACCGCCTGCGTCTGCGCTTCCCCACCAGCGCACCGATCGACGAGGTCCGGGTGGCCACGACGTTCGACATTGCCCGACGCACGTCCACGGCGGTCGACGACTCGCAATGGGTGCACCGAGCGCCGCGTACGTTCGTGCACCAGGGCTGGATCGCCGCGAACGGCCTCACGGTCGGCGCGCCGGGCCTGCCCGAGGCCGAGGTCACACCGGCCGGCGACATCCTCGTCACCCTCGTCCGCAGCGTCGGCGCGCTGGCGCGTCTCGAGCTACGGACCCGCCCATGCCGGCCGGCCCGGAGATGGTCGCGCCCGGCGCGCAGGTGCAGGGCATCGTCCGCGCCGACCGTGACGCTCGCGGCAACGCCGTCGGACGCACGCGCCGCCGAGATCGGCATGTGGGGCGTGCTCGGCGACGACACTCCGCTGCTCGACGACGGCGTGTCGTTGCTCGAGCTCGACGCACGCGCGTCGCTGCTCTCGGCGTGCAAGCCGGCCGCGGACGGCGACGGCATCGTGGTCCGCGTGCTGAACCCTGGCGACGCACCTGACGAGGTCGTGCTGCGCTTCGGTTTCGACGTCGCTGACGCGACGGCCGTCCGGCTCGACGAAACGCCGGACGGCAATCACCTCACGCTGGTTGACCGCACGGTCACCCTGACGGTGCCGCCGCATGCCTTACGGTCGGTACGGGTTCACACCTTGCGGCGATAGATCGAGACCGCGAATGGCGCGGCAACGGCGATGATCCCGACGCTCCACGCGATCGCGGCGAACACCTTGCCGGTCGATGCGAACGCGCCGCCGTACGTCAGCGACCGCACCGCGTCGATCACGATCGAGACCGGCTGATGCTCCGCGAACCACTGCAGCGGAGCAGGCATCGATTCCGCCGACACGAACGCGGTCGACGCGAAGACGAGCGGCGCCAGGATCGGAAACGATGCGGCTTGCGCCGCTTCCGCGTTCGACGCGTTCAGCCCCACGATGGCGAAGACCCATGCGAGGGAGTGCGAGAACAGCAGCATCAGGGCGAGACCGGCCACCACCTCGATCGCGCTCGTGTGCGGACGCCAGCCGACTGCGAAGCCGACGATGACCATGACCAACACCACGAACACATTGCGGACCAGGTCGGCGAGCGTTCGGCCCGCCAGCACCGCAGACCGTGCCATCGGCAGTGACTGAAATCGCTCCAGCAAGCCCTTGTGCAGGTCCTCGGCGAGCGCAATACCGGTTTGGATGGAACCGAAGACGACCGTCTGCGCGAACACGCCGGGCATCAGGTAGTCGACGTAGTGGTCGACGCCCGGAATGCGGATCGCGCCGCCGAACACGTACCTGAACAGCAAGACGAAAATGATCGGCTGAATCGTCGAGAAGACCAGGACCTGCGGCGTGCGGGTCATCCCGACGAGGTTGCGCCACATGATCGTCAACGCGTCGCTCACCGCGTAGGAGCGCTTGCGCGGCTGGATGACCGCGGGAGGGGGCATCGTCGTCGCGGTCATGCGGCGCCTCGCTCGCTTCGCCGACGGCCTCGGCCGTCGGATGGAACCTCTTCTTCTTCGTCTTCGGCGTCCTCGGCGGCATGGCCGGTCAGGGCCAGGAACACGTCGTCGAGCGTCGGCTCCCGCACGTTCAACCGTGCCGGCTCCAAGTGCGCGGCGTCCAGCGCGCGTACGACATCGAGGACGATGCGCGCGCCGTCGTCGACCTTCAGCTGCACGAGGTGCTGCGTCGTTTCGACGTCGCAGAGCCCGATCTTGCACAACACGGCCTGCGCCCGTTGCGCGCTCTCGTCGTCATCGAAGCCGACCTCGATGATCGTCGCGCCGAGGCGCCCTTTGAGCTCGGCCGACGTGCCTTCCGCGATGACGCGCCCGTGGTCGATGACGACGATGCGATCGGCGAGCCGGTCGGCCTCTTCGAGATACTGCGTCGTCAGCAAGACGGTCGTGCCGTCGCTGACGAGCCTCTCGATCACGCCCCACAGCGCGGTGCGGCCTTGCGGATCGAGGCCGGTCGTCGGCTCGTCGAGGAACAACACCGGAGGGCGATGGACGAGTGCGGCCGCCAGGTCGAGCCGGCGCCGCATGCCGCCGCTGTATGTCCGGACCGGCCGGTGCCCGGCATCGACCAGATCGAATTGCGCGAGCAGCTCGTCCGCGCGAGCGCGGATGGACTCCTTCGGGATGTGCGTGAGCCTTCCGACCATGCGCAAGTTCTCGTGGCCGGTGAGATTCTCGTCGACGGCGGCGTACTGGCCCGCGAGGCCGATGTGCTCGCGGACACCCTGGGGGTCGCGCGTCACGTCGATACCCAAGACCTCCGCGTGGCCGTCGTCCGGCCGCAGAATTGTCGTGAGGATGCGCACCGCGGTGGTCTTGCCGGCGCCGTTGGGACCGAGCACCCCGAGCACCGTGCCGGTCGGAACAGAGAAGTCGATACCGTCGAGTGCCACCACGTCTCCGAAGCGCTTCTGCAGCCCTTGGACGGCGATTGCGTTCGTAGTCATGACCACCAGCCTCGCGCCAGTGCTTGAATGAAGTCAAGCATTTAGTTCTTCAATCTTATGGGTACTTGAAGGATTGGACACTTCGTCGTAAGTTGTACCCGTGTCGCAACCGCATCCGGACGAAGATGCCGCGACCCGTGCGTGGCGCTCGCTGACCGCGGTTTTTCGCGCGTAAGGAGTCGTTCGCCCAGATCACCGCTGAGTTCGGCCTGAACCCGGGTGCGATGCACGCGCTGCTGTCGCTCGACCCCGACGTACCGCAGTCAATGAGCGCGCTGGCCGGCTCGTGGAAGTGCGATGCGTCGAACGTGACGTGGCTCGTCGACCGATTGGAGGAACACGGGCTCGCGGAGCGGTGCGCGCACCCGACCGATCGCCGTATCCGCACCGTCGCGCTCACGAAGAAGGGGTCTCGCGTGCGCGCCCAGGTCGAAGCGAAGCTGTTCGAGGCGCCTGGATACATGCACGACCTGTCGACGCGCGAACTGGAAACGCTGTACCGGATCCTCGAGAAGATCGCGCCCGAAGGCGGCCCGCACCACTAGTGCCACGCTTCCTCACGCAGCGCGAGCACGCCGTGATTGCGGCAGCCGCCGACGTCCTTATCCCGCCGATCGACCAGCACCCGGGCGGTGCCGCGCTCGGAGTGGCGGACTACGTCGACAACCTGCTCGCCGCGTTCACGTTCGATCCGCCGTTGATCCACGCCGGCGGCCCCTTCAGCGGACGCTTCGGAGGCGATGCGTCGTTCGCACGCTTCCTGCCGCTCTCGCGCAACGAAGAGCTGGCGTGGCGCACGCGCATCGAGGGATCGCGCGGTATCCCGGAACGGGAGTTCAACGGACCGGTACAAGGCTGGCAGGAGATCTATCGCGATGGTCTCGCCGCACTCGGCGACGACTTCTGCGATGTCGACGAAGAAACGCGCGCGCAACGCCTGCGGGCGCAACCCGAGCTCCGGCGGATGTTATACACGCACGTGTGCGAGGGTGCATACGGCCCACCCGAGTACGGCGGCAACCGCGAATTCGACGGGTTGGCGTGCGATCGGCTTCGTCGGCGACGTCCAGCCGCGCGGCTATACCGACGAGGAAGTCTCCGGCCGTGACTGAGTCCGATTGCGACGCCGTCGTTGTCGGGAGTGGGCCGGCCGGCGCAACTGCCGCGGACGTGCTCACCGGGGCGGGGTGGTCGGTGGTGGTGCTCGAAAAGGGCCGGAATCACCTGCTCGGTCTGGAGCCGCCGTACGAACCGCTCGGCCATGTATCGAACGACGAGATCAAGTTCTTCCGCCGTCACTTCCTCGGGCCCGACCCGTTCCTCGAACCGCGCACGTACCGACGAGACGAACGCGACGGTGACCACCTGTTCGCGGGCGAAGTGAACAACCTGCCGTCAACGGTCGGGGGCGGCGGCTTCCACGCCGATGGCAAGCTCCCGCGCCTGCGCGCGGTCGACTTCCGAGCCCGCTCCGAGCTCGGGCCGATCGAAGGTGCCGACATCGTCGACTGGCCGGTCGACTACGACGAGATGGAGCCCTACTACGCAGAGGCCGAGCGGCTCATCGGCGTGGCCGGGCTCGCCGGCGCCAACCCGTTCGCAGAGTGGCGCAGCGGCGCCTATCCAATGCCGCCCGGCGCCGACATGTACGGCGCGATCCTCACGTCCGACGCGGCGACGCGGCTCGGCTATCACCCCTATCCCGCGCCGACCGGTGTGAACTCGGTGCCCTACGACGGCCGGCCCGCGTGCAACAACTGCGGGTTCTGCGGCTTCTACGGATGCCCGATCGAGGCGAAGGGCGATCCCGTGGCGCCGTTGCGGAACGCGCTGCGCACGGGACGCTGCGAGATCCGGCCGGAGTCGATCGTCGAGCGGATCTTGCTCGACCACACCGCCCGGCACGCCCGTGGCGTGCGCTATCTCGACGGAGAGGGCAACCCGCACGAAGTAACCGCCCGCGCGGTCGTCGTGGCAGGCGGCGCGTGGGAGACGCCGCGCCTGCTCCTCCGTTCGGAGGTTGCGAATTCGCTCGGGGTTGGTCGGGCGCTTCCTCATGTACCACTTCCAGACGTTCGTCATCGGCTCGTTCCCCCACCGCTTGCACGGCCATCGCGGCCGTTCGGTGACGCATTTGCACGACGACCACATGCTCGTCGACGACGACGTGCGAGCGGTCGCCAAGGAGCACGACCTCCCCTACTTCCGCGCGGGCATCGTCGAGCACGGCGGAGGGGGCGGACCGATCGTCGAGGCGATGTTCACGCCACCGGGCGTCGCACACACACGCGAGATGCTCGAGTCATCGATGCGCGACCGCCTGTGGGCGTTCACGATTCAAGGCGAGGATCTTCCGCAGGTCACGAACCGCGTCGATCTCGACCCGCGGTCGTCGACGTGCACGGCTTCCCCGCGGGGCGTGCGACTTACGACGTGCATCGGCACGAGGTCGCGGCGTCGCACTACTACGCCCCGAAGCTCGAGGAGATCATGCGGGAGGCGGGCGCGGACTGGACGTTCGCCGCGACGTCACCTCCGCTCGACGGGACCCGAGCCGGCACGCGGAGCGCATCCGTGTCACGCCACATCGTGGGCACGTGCCGGATGGGCGACGATCCCCGCACCAGCGTCGTCGATCGCTGGCAGCGCTTCCACGACATTGACAACATGGTCTGCACGGACTCTTCGGTGTTCCCCACATCCACCGGCTACGGCCCGACCCTGACGCTCGTCGCACTTGCGATACGGGCGTGCCGCAACCTCGCCGGTCTGCCGCAACTCAGGAGCATGCATCCATGATCGTCATCACGTTCCTGCTCCGGCGGCGTCCGGACATGTCGAGCGAAGAGTTCCACCGGTACTGGCGCGAGCAACACGGGCCGCTCGTGGCGTCGCATGCGCACACGCTCGGCGTCCGCCGGTACTCCCAGTTGCACGCAACGGATTCACCGATCGGCGCGGCGATCGCGCAATCGCGCTGTGCGAGCCGTCGGAATGGGATGGCATCGCACTCGTGTGGTTCGACAGCGAAGACGCACTCGTCGCCGCGGGCGCGACTCCCGAAGGCCAAGCCGCGGGGGCCGCGCTCCTGGAAGACGAACGCCGGTTCATCGACTTGCCCCGTTGTCAGCTCTTCCTCAGCGACGACCACAGCGTCGTACACTGACCGCAAAACGCGCCATCAGATACGGAGATGGCGGAGCGAGGGAGCCAGGTTGCCGTGAAGGCTGTCGTCTTCGACTTCTACGGAACGCTCGCCGAGACGCGCGACTGGGGCCCGTCGTGGGAGCAGCTGGTGGCCGAGATGGGCTACGAGCTCGATCCCGACCTCAAGGAACGCTGGTGGAACGACGGCATCGACGGGATCGAGCACGACGAGCACTCGCGTTCGCGTGACGCACTACGTCGCCTGGCAGCAGGCACGGGTGCGAGGCATGCTCGACGAGTGCGGCGTGGCGGCGTGTGACCAGGACATTCTCATCGCCCGCGTGCGCGAGATCAGCGGACACCGGCGGATCGACGCGTACGCCGAGGTCGCGACCGTCCTTTCCGAGCTGCGCGGGGCGGGGCTCGCGCTCGCGATCTGCTCCAACTGGGACTGGGACCTTCTCGAGGCGATCGAGAGCGCAGGCATCGCCGACGCGGTCGACGTGACGGTCTCGTCGGCATGGGTCGGGGCGCGCAAGCCGCATCCGCGCATCTTCCGGCACACCGTCGACCAGCTCGGCATCGCACCCGAGGACACGCTGTTCGTCGGTGACACGTGGAGCTGTGACGTGGACGGCCCGCGAGCGGTTGGCCTGCGCGCCGTCTACGTGCGCCGGCCGCATTTCGGTCCCGACCGCACCGCCCCGACCGACCACGAGAACCACGGCGACGTGCACCGCGCGCCGGATCTGCGCGCCGTCCTGGAGCTCCTCGAGCTCGACGCCGTCAGTTGACCGCGCGTTCGCGGCCTTCCCAGTAGGGCGCACGCAGGTCGCGCTTCAGCACCTTCATCGCCCCCGACAGCGGCAGCGGCTCGGTGCGGAACTCCACCGACTTCGGCACCTTGTAGCCGGCGATCCACTCGCGGCAGTGGTCGATGATCTCGATCTCGGTGACCTGTCGCCCTCGCGGACCACGACGATCGCGTGCACGGCTTCGCCCCACTTCTCCGACGGGATGCCGATCACCGCGACCTGCTCGACCGCCGGGTGCGACGCGATCGCGTTCTCGACCTCGACCGAGTACACGTTCTCGCCGCCGGTGACGATCATGTCCTTCACCCGGTCGACGAGGAACAGGTAGCCGTCGGCGTCGAGGTAACCGGCGTCGCCGGAGTGGTACCAGCCGTCGCGGAACGCGTCGGCGGTCGCCTCGGGCTTCTTCCAGTACTCGCGCATGAAGTTGCCGGCACGCGCGCAGACCTCGCCGGTCTCGCCGGCCGGAAGGGCGTTGCCGTCGGGATCCTGGATCGACAGGACGACGCCCGGCAGCGGCACGGCCGGCCGAGCGCAGGCGCGGACCGCCGGCGCGGTGCTCGTCGGGGCCGAGCGCGGTGAGCACCGCCGACGACTCGGTCATGCCGTAGCCCTGGAAGATGTCGCAGTCCGGGAACACGGTCAACAGCTGGTCGAGCAAGCGCGCCGGGCATCGGCGACGCGCCGTAGGTGAGCGTGTGCAGGCTCGCGAGCGCGCTCCGGCCGTGAACTCGGGATGGCCCAACAACATGCCGATCATCGTCGGCACCATCACCGTCGTGCGTCACCTTGTGCTGCTCGACGAGCGTCAACACCTGCGCCGGGATCGAACAGCGACAGGAACACCGACACGCCGCCCATGGCGGGCACGCCGAGCATCCCGCCCATCGACGCGGCGTGGAACATCGGCGTCTGGTGCAAGAACACGTCGTCGTCGCGAGAACCGCCAGCGTGGCATCACGTGGTACAGGTTGAGCATCTCGGCGCGGTGGTCGAGCAGCACGCCCTTGGGCAGACCCGTCGTGCCGCCGGTGTACATCAGCACGACGGGATCGTCTTCTTCGGGCTCGTCGGGGATCTCGGGCGTCGCGCCGGCGAGAAGGTCTTCGTACGTCGACGTCGTGCGGCGCGTCGCCGTCGCCGATCATGACGACGTGCTCGATGCCGACGGCGGCGCGCACCTTGTCGATGACCGGCGCGAAGAACTGGTCGGTGAAGCACACCTTGGTGCTCGGAGTCGCCGAGGATGTACTCGAGCTCCTTGGGCGCGAGGCGCAGGTTCAGCGGGTTGATCACGCCCGCGCCGAGGAACGCGGCGTGGTAGCACTCGAGGAACTGGTGGCTGTTCAGCGCCATCACCGCGAACCGGTCGCCGCGCGCCACGCCGAGGCCGTCGAGCGCCGCCGACAGGCGAGCGACCCGGTCGAGATGCTCGGCGAACGTCGCCGTGTACTCGCCGTCGAAGAACGCCGTCCGGTCGGCGTTGTCGCTCGACCGCGGGCAGCAGCTGACGGTGAGTACACGAGCTCTTTCACGCATTCCCCCTCGTCGTCCCGCTCGACGCTAGCCCGCGGCGACGCAAGACTGAACTGCCGTGAGCAGACGACGAACCGCTCGAGTCGGGCTACGGGCCGGCAGTCAGCACCCGGCGACAACTTCTGCAACGACTTCGTGCAGGAAACGGCCCGCTCGTTCGCGACATTCGCTTCGGCGCGCGGCGATCGGCTCGACCGGCAGCGAGGGCGTCGTCACGATGGTCGACGCCGGGCTCGCCCGTCCCGTTCTTCAACCGGGCGGTGCTCGAACAGCCGATCGACGACCTCGACCGCGTGCTCGGTGAGCTCCAGCGCGTTCTACGGCGGCACGGGGCGAGACGCCCTTCCTGCTCGACAGCGCGTGGCCGACTCCCGATCTGCGGCCCTACGGTTTCGCGCTGATGGGTCATCCGCCGTTGATGCTGCCGTCCGGCGGGCGAACCGCTCCCGCTCCGCGCCGCCCGAGCTCCACATCGTGCCGGTCAGCGACGACCGGACCGCGCACGACTACGAGCACACACTCGTCTACGGCTATCCGGCGCCGCAGTTGCAGCCGATGCGCGACGTCTCGATCCTCACGCCCGCGGCGCTGCGACCGCGCCGGGATGGCATCACTTCGTCGGCTACGTCGACGAGCGTCCCGTGGCCGCCGGATCGGCATACGTCGGCGATCGTCTGCTGCGCGTCGACAACATCGCGACGCTCGAAGACGTGCGCGGCCGCGGGTACGGCGCTGGCGATCACCGCCGCGGCCGTGGCCGTCGACCTTTCCAAGCCGGCGACGCTCGTTGCGAGCGATCTCGGACGGCCGGTGTACGAGACACCTCGGCTTCGTCGCGATGCTCCGCGTCACGTACTGGATCGGAATGCGCAGCGCGGTCGCGGCCGCTCAGGTACCGAAGTCGGCGGCCAGCACGATCGCGTAGGCGGCGGGGTCTCCCTCGTGAGTCACGATCGCGGCCTCCTTGCGTCCCGACATGAAGAGCGAGAGCTCTCCCGGCGGTGCCGTGAGCGTCACTTGCGGCCCGTCCTTGGACACCACGTGCTCGCGTCCGTCGGGCGTGCGCAGCACGAGCGCCACACCCTTGACCCGCCGCCGTGCGAGCCGGGCGCCGAAGCCGAGCACCCGCCAGAAGAGGTCATCGAACTCGGCGTCGAGCGGGCGCGGGCCCTCTCCCGATGCGCGCGCCGCACATCTTCGTGGTGCACGAAGTTCTCGTTCACGTTGGCGGTCGCGAGTGGTCCCTTGCGGTGCATCACCGGCGGGCCGGTGCGCAGCATTCCGACGAGTGCCTCGTAGCCCTTCGTCTTGTAACGATCCATGACGTGCTGCAGGTGGCGCGGCGAACGGACCCGGCAGCACCAGCCCGAGTGCCGCGTCGGAGCGGGCCTCTCGCGCGACCAGGTGCGCAGCGAGGTCGAGCGTGAGCCAGCCCTCGCACAGCGTCGGTGCTTCGGGCCCGACCTTGTCGAGCGTGTCGCACAACGCGGCGCGCTCGCGCAACAACACCTCGGTGGCGCTCATGACGGGTACGTCTTCAACTCGATCGTGTTGCCGTCCGGATCGTGCACGTAGAGGCTTGCGCCATAGCCCTGGGCACCGAAATTGCCGTCCACGCGACGGCCGTCGGGGAACTGCTCGGCAAGCGTGTCGAGGTCGGCGTCCTCGATGACCAGACACAGGTGATTGACGTTCTCACCGGTGCGTTCGGCCGGGAAGAGGTCGATGATCGTCACGGCGTTCAGGCGGACCGACGGGAAGAACATGTCGCCGCGACGCCATTCGTCGACGTTCATCGTTTCCAGTCCGAGCACGTCCGAGTACCACGCGAGCGACCGCTCGACGTCGGAGCTGTTGACGACGACGTGATCGAGCCCGACGACCTTCATGGCCGGCACGCTACCGCGGCAAGCCCAAGATGCGGTCGCCGATGATCGTCCGCTGGACCTCCGAGGTGCCGCCCGCGATCGACGCGGCCTTGGACCACAGCCATTGCCGTTGCCAGAAACCTTCGCCGGGGTTGTCGTCGCGCGCCCCACCACAACGGAGCCGCGGGACCGACCACGGCAAGCGCGCGCTGGGAGAGCGCTTGGGTCATGTCGGTCCACGCGAGCTTCGTCACGCTCGACTCCGGTCCGGGCTCGATGCCTTCGGCGAGGCGCGAGAGGGTTCGCCAATTGTGCAACCGCAGCACTCGGAGCTCCACGAACGACTGCGCCAACCCGTCGGCGATCTCGACGTCGTCGAGCAGGCCGCGTTCCGACGCGAGGTGCCACAGCTCGTCGAGGTAGACCTCGTGCACCACCTGTTCCTTGAAGGGGAACGCAGTGCCGCGCTCGTGCGCGAGCGTCGTGTTCGCGACCGCCCACCCGTTGTGGAGGGCGCCGACGAGGTGATCGTCGGGGACGAACACCTCGTCGAAGAAGACCTCGTTGAACTCGGCGTCCCCGGTGATCTGCACGAGGGGGCGGACTTCGATCCCCGGAGACTGCATGTCGACGACGAGGTACGAGATGCCCTTGTGCTTCGGCGCGTCGGGATCGGTGCGTGCGAGGCAGATCCCCCACCGGGCGAACTGCGCGTAGGACGTCCACACCTTCTGGCCGGAGAGCAACCAGCCGTCGTCGACGCGCACGGCACGCGTCTGCAAGGAGGCGAGGTCCGAGCCCGCATTCGGCTCGCTGAACAGCTGGCACCAGAGCTCGTCGGCGGTGAGGATCGCCGGCAGCCATCGCTGCTTCTGCTCGTCGCTGCCGTGCGCGAGCAACGTCGGGCCCGCGAGGTTGATGCCGACGCGGTTGATCGGCTGGAGCGCCCGCGACCGCGCGTACTCCATGTTGAAGATCGCCACCTGCACCGGTGAGGCACCGCGCCCGCCGTACTCGGCCGGCCAGTGGATGCCGACCCAGCGTCCGGCGGCGAGCCGCGCCTGCCAGCGGCGGCCGAACTCGACCTCGTCGGCGATCGTCTCGAACCGCGGTGGGAGCTCGACGTGCGCGACCAGCCAGGCGCGCACCTCCTCGGCGAACAGCTGCTCGTCGGGTGTGAACGCGAGGTCCATCAGAGACCCCGGAGCCGGTCGCGCCGGGATGCGTTCATCGATCGCGCGCACATCCGGCATTGCCGCGGGATCCTAGGCTCGAGCGGCCGGCAGCTCACTCCCGTTGCGGCCGCATCGCGTCGAGCAGGGGAATCGTCGCGATCTTCTCGTCGGAGAGGATGCGCCAGTCCAGTTTCGGGAGCCGGCGCCGGCTCTTCCCGCGCCCGGCCAGGTCGGAGCACCTGGGTCGGTGTGACGATGAGATCGACGGGGAAGTCGTGGGCCGCCACCGGGATCGTTCCGGCGGGCCGGAGCTGTACGTCGTGCACGGTCGTGGCGAGGACGGTGCGGGCATCGACAATTCCCGCGGCCGCCGCGACCGCGAGCTCGAGATCGCTGAACCCGCCGCCCTTGCCGAGACGGGCGCCGTCCTCCCCCACTGCGACGCATCCGGCGACGACCAGATGCACCGGTTCCATCTCGTCGACGCCGACGGTGCGGGCGGAGCGCCCGGCTCCCTTGATCGTCGCGGCCTTGCGGGGCGGATCGGCGAGCCGCGCGGGGTCGAGGACGTAGAACGGGTTACGTTCCGCGAGCCTCGGCACGGCCATGTACAGCAGCTTCCCGTCGCGCAACGCCCGGATCCGCACGGGCAGCTGCGGCGCATCGGGGTTCGCCTTGATCGTCTGCGCGCGTTCCCATTCGCTCGTCTCCGCGAGCGTGTCGGCGGCGGCCTCCGCGCCGACGAAGTTCGGGATCCGACCATCCGGTGACGGGAAACGCGCGATGCCCTTCGTGCTCATCGCTCGCCAGACTTCTTCGCGCAGCGCGGCCTTGGCGGCGAGCACGTCCTGCGGGCCGGCGGCATCGTGATCGTGACGGCGCGCCATGGCGTCAAAGTAGCCTGCTCCCCGTGAGCAGCTCCTGATGAGCGTCGAATTGACGGGCGCGGCCGATCTGCACTGTCACTTCGGTCCCGACCCACACCGCGAACGATCCGTCGATGCATTCGAGGCCGCGCGCGAAGCCGGGGAGGCACGACATCGGGCGGTCGTGTTGAAGTCGCACGATTTCCCCACCGCGTCCCTCGCGTGGGCCGTGCAACGCGATGTCGGCGACCGCATCTCGGTCTTCGGCGGCATCTGCTGCGACCGCGAGGTCGGCGGCGTGAACCCCGCCGCGGTCGAGGTGGCACTCGACCTCGGCGCGCGCATCGTATGGCTCCCGACGCTGAGCAGCCACCAGGACGTCGTGAACGGTGTCGCGGCCCAGCTCGGCATTCCCGGCCCGGGGCTCGTGGTGACCGATGCCGACGACTCGCTGCTCACGGAGACGCGCGAAGTACTGGCACTGGTGCGTGCGCACGACGCAGTCCTTGCAACCGGTCACGTGAGCGCGGCCGAGCACTACGCCGTCGTGAAGGAGTTCGCACGCGACGGCAAGGTGCTGGTCACGCACGCGACCGAGGATCTCGCCGGCCCGAAGCTCACCGCCGGCCAGTGTCGGGAGCTCGCGGACCTGGGCGCATGGATCGAGCTGTGCGCGATGACGTGCGTCGGCGCGCTCGCGACCAAGACGGTTCCCGAGATGGTAGCGACGATCCGGGCCGTTGGCTTCGACCGGGTGACCCTCGGAACCGACTTCGGGCAGAAGATCAACCCGCATCCCGCGGCCGGCTTGCAGACATACGCGGACGCGCTGTACGCCGAGGGCCTCACCGACGACGAGATCAGACGGATGGCGTGCACCAACCCGTGCGCGTTGCTCGGGCTCGACGAGCAATGACACGAGACACCGCGCGACGCGACCGAACAGAAGAGGGAGTGACCTTGCCGTACATCGAAATCCCCGACGGCCACGCGGGCCCCGAGGTGCGCGTGTGGGCACTGCGACCGGAGATGGGCATCGGCGCCGCCACGCTGAGCCACGCGATCTACGAGCAGAGCATCCTGCCCGTACGCGAGCGCGAGCTCGCACGAATGCGTATCGCACAGATCAACGGCTGCGCGATCTGTCAACAGTGGCGGTCGACGCCCGGCGCGGACGGCAGGGTTTCCGAGGACGAGTACGCGCACGTGAGCGAGTGGGAGACGTACCAGGGCTACTCCGACCGCGAGCGATGCGCGATCGAGTACGCCGAGCGGTTCGCGCTCGATCATCACACGATCGACGATGCGTTCTTCTCGCGTCTGCGCTCGGTCGGCTTCTCGGACGCCGAAATCCTCGACCTCACCGTCTGCGTCGGAGGGTGGCTCGCGCTCGGTCGCACGCTCCACGTGCTCGGCATCGACGACGCCTGCAGCCTCCCGCAGTAATTCCGCGCCTCGACCCGGCACGGTCGCGTAGCGTCTCGGAAATGGGCGATCTCGCGATCGACACGCGCGTCGAAGGCGGCAGCGGCGAGTACACGGCAACCCTTTCGCGCGACTGGGAGATCTGGGGCCCGAACGGCGGCTACATCGCCTCGATTGCAATGCGCGGTGCGGGTGCGCACTCGCGCTTCGACCGGCCCGCAAGCCTCGTCGGCCACTTTCTCGGTGTGGCGTCCTTCGACGCGCCGCTCGACGTGCGGGTCACGACGTTGCGCTCGGCCAAGCGCGCCGAGTCGATTCGGGTGTCATTGACCCAGGGCGACCAACCGATCTTCGACGCGCTCGTGTGGGCGGTCGGCGACGTCGCCGGCCTCGAGCACGATCTCACGACGATGCCGAACAAGCCCGCACCCGAGGGGCTGCCCACGATTGCCGAGCGGCTCGGCAATCAGGTCGACGAGAATCCCTACCACCGCTTCTGGGCGAACTTCGACGAACGCGTGCCCGACGAGGACTGGATCGAGGACTGGCAGAACCGGCCGCCGGCCGCGCCCGTGCACGGGCACTGGTACCGGTTCGTGCCGGCGTCGACGTTCGACGACCCGTGGGTCGACGCGTGCCGATCGGTGATCCTCGCCGACACGTTGGGATGGCCCGCGGTCTGCCAGCTGCATCCGCGCAATTCGTTCATGGCGCCGAGCATCGACCTGTCGTGCGCGTTCCACCGTGTGCGCGCGCACGAACCGTGGCTCTACGCGGAGGCGACCGCCGAGAGCGCGGCGAACGGCCTCGTCGGATGTGCGAGCCGGGTATGGGCGCGCGACGGCACCTTGCTCGCGGTCGGTGCGAGTCAGCTGCTTTGCCGCCCGATGCCGAACCCGTAGTCTCCGGTGCCGATGGAAGATCGCGAGACCGTCGGGCTCTATCTCGAGATGACCGACCAGCCGCTCGACCAGTACGCACACGATCGCGTGCCCGAGGTGCTCGCAATGCCCGGCGTCGAGCGCGCGACATGGTGGCGGAACCTCATGCGTGACCGCGACGATCTCCCGCGTGTCCTTCCGGACTTCGATCACCTCGGCGTGTACGAGGTCGATGCCACGTTCCTGCCGCCGGCCGCGCCCCCCGGCAACGGCAACCATCACTTCGTGCGCACCACTCGCCCCGGTCAGGGCGTGCTCACCGGACGCCCGACGATCGGCCTCTCCCTCGTCCTCATCTCTCCCGAGGAGCCGCATCGCGCCCAGGAGCTGCGTGACTGGGCCGACTTCGTGCACATCCGTCACATCGCGGAAGTCGGCGTTCCCGGATACTGCATGATCACGCCCTATCAGAACGCCTCCGGTACCGACCCGCGTTTCATGCACTTCTACGAGATGGACACCGACGACCCGGAGCACGCGTTCAAGGCGATGACGCCGCTCGTCATGCAGCGCATCGGCGATCACAAGACTGATGCGTTCAAGCAATGGGCGTGGGGCCCGAGCCTGCGCATCATGTACGTCAACTCGTTCGTACGTGAGGGTGTGCGATCCCGGTGAGCGACTTCTTCGACGTCGTCAGCCACCAGCGCGCGTCCCGCTCGTTCGCAGACACGCCCGTGAGCGACGACGAGATCGCGAGCGTGCTCACTGCGGCGACGTACGCACCGAGCGCTGAGAACAAGCAACCATGGGAGTTCGTCGTCGTGCGCGACCCGGGATCGCGCGATCGCATCGCTTCGCTGACCAAGCGGGCGTGGGAGGGTGGCGGGCACGCGATCTCCGAGGAACGACTGGGCCCGGCGCTGCTCGCCGACGTCGACCGGGGTGCGATGGGCGGCATCGCGACCGCCCCTGTGCAGATCGTCGTGTGCGCCGACACGCAGCGCGGACTCGAAGCGACGGTGGGATCGTCGATCTTCCCGGCCGTGCAGAACCTGTTGCTCGCCGCGACTGCGCTCGGCCTCGGCAGCGCGCTGACGACGATCGCGACCGGCTTCCGCGCCGAGCTCCAGGCCCTGCTCGAGCTGCCGGCCCACGTCTGGCCGGTCGCGGTGGTGCCCATCGGACGGCCCACGCGTGCGCTCGGCGCCCCGCGCCGAGATCCGTTCGCCGTCCACACCCATCGCGAGCGCTACGGCTCCGGGTGGTGAGCCTTCTCCCGCACGACGAGGACGGCACACGGGGCGTGGCGCACGACGTGCTCGCTGACGGAACCGAGGAACAGGCGCTCCAAGCCGGTCCGGCCGTGTGACCCGACGACGATGACGTCGACGGCGAGCTCCTCGGCGATGCGGCAGATCGTCCGGGCGACGTCACCGACCTCGATGCGCTTCTCTACGCGCGCGGTCGTGAGCGCGGCGGCGGTGCGCTCGAGCTCCTCGCGAGCCTCGTCGAGCTCTGCGTCCCACACCCGCTCCATCTCTTCGGGCGTGTAGACCGAGCCCTCGAACCCGCCCGCGTCGTCACCAGGCACCTCGGTGACCACGGTGAGGAGGGTCAGCTGATCGGCGCTGCGGAGCAGCTCGGCGGCGCGCCGGGCCGCTCGGATCGATTGTTGGGAGCCGTCGGTCGCTACGAGCGACATGCACGGCGCCGTTCTACCCCGTGACGGCCGTCACCGCGCCGCCCGCCGCGTGGGAGGCCCGTATGGCATCGAGCACGCGCATCTCGGCGAGCCCGTCCGCGAAGGTCGGCACCGGCACCGCCGCCTCACTCTTCGACCCATCGACACCACGTCGCAGTGCCTCACACAGGCGGGTATACGGGCCGAGCTCCAGGTGCGTGAACCGCTCCCGAGGATCCCCGACGGACGCGGGAGGCGGCGGGAGCGCGAGGTCGTCGGGAACCGCGAGCGGCGCGCCGCCCTCGGTGATCCGAGAGCCACACCGTGGTGTCCGAGACCTCGATTGTGCCCGTGCTTCCGGCAACGATCGCGTTCCCGACGACACCGGGCGTCCACGACGCCGCGGTCTGCTGGAGCACTCCGTGCGCGCCGCTCACCGTCGTCACGCGCACGACGAACGCATCCTCCGCGCCGTCATTCCTTGCGCTCACCGTCGGCAGGACGGCCGAGACGGTGGCGATCTCGCCGAGCCAGGTACGCACCTGATCGACGACGTGCGAACCCGACGCGCCGAGCCATCCGCCTCCTCGGGCCGCATCGAACCACCACGGCGGCACCTTCGTGGCGGACACGTCCGCGACCAGCGGCACGTACTGCACGAGTGAGAACAGCCTCGGCTCGCCGATCAGCCCCTCGCGAAGGGCGCGGGCCACGACCGCCCGATCCGTCGCCCAACGGAACTCGTGACCCACGAGGTGCGTCACGCGGGCACGCTGCGCCGCTTCGAGCATGCGCGCCGCTTCGTGCCGGTCGATCGCGAACGGCTTCTCGCAGACGACGTGCCGTCCCGCTGCGCACGCCTCGATCGCCAGCTGCGCGTGCGTGTCGGGTGGCGTCGCGATCGTGACCGCGTCGACGCTCGGCAATGCGAGCGCCTCGGCGAGGGTCACGCACGCATTCGGGACGTCCAGCCGCGCCGCACGGCGCGCGGTGCGCTCGGCATCGCGACCGACGAGCGCGACGACATCGAACCCCGCGTTGCGCAACGCCGGCACGTGGACGCGGGCACCGAAGCCCGTGCCGACGACGGCCGCACCGGGCACTCAGTACCCCTCGTCGGCATCGACGACGTGGCGCAGAGGCTCACCGCGTTGGAATCGGCCAATGTTCTCCATGAGGATCTCGATCGCGGCCTGGAGCAGCTGCGGTGTGTACCAGGCCACGTGCGCAGTCAGCAGCACATGCGGATGCGTGTAGAGCCAGTACCCGGCCGGCAAGGGTTCCGGGTCGACGGTGTCGAGCGACGCCATCGCGACCGTGCCGTCGTCGAGCGCGACCCGCAAGGCGTCCTGGTCCACCAACGAGCCCGCGCGATGTTGACGATGTGCACACCCTTGCGCATCAGGGCGAAGGCGTCGGCGTCGATGAGGTGCCGCGTCCGCGCGGTCGCGGGCGCGGCCAGCACGACGTGGTCGGCGCCGGGAAGGAGCGCATCGAGCGAACCGACGACCTCCACGCCTTCGATCGGGCTCGGCGCGTCGGTCCGTCGCATCGCTCGCACCCGCATCCCGAACGCGAGCGCTCGGGTGGCGATCGCACTCCCGATGCCGCCGAGGCCGACGAGCGCGAGCGTCGCGCCCTCGACGCGATCGAGCGTCGGAATCGGGAAGTTCCAGTACTGCGGCGGCTCGCTGAGATTCGTCTCCTGCAAGCGCTTCGCATGGGTGAGGATCGCGGCCATCACCCACTCGGAGATCGGCACGGCGCTCGCGCCACGCGCACAGGTCACGACCCGACCGTCGAAGATCTCCTTCGGCACACGGTCCACACCGGTGCCGGAGAGCTGCACCCACTGCACCCCCGCGGCGTCGACCCACCGGATGATGTCGTCCCAGCCGAGGTACCCGCCGAAGAACGCCTCGGCCTGCAAGCCCGGCGGCGGTGGCTCGCCGGCCTTGAACTCGACGAGCTCGACGTCGGGAAAGGAATCACGAACGAGGTCGGCCTGGGCCGACATGACTCCCAGTTGGGCGATGATCCGCACGACGTCAGAAGCTACGTGTCACTGCCTGGGTCGGACCAAAGCTGTGCAACGCCAGCGCATGAAGGTTGCCGAGCCCACCGTTCACGATGACCAGCATGTGCTCGGGCGACGCGACGAGATGCACGTCGCCGCGCTCGTCGACACGGTCGTTCTCCTCGGCGCGGCGCCGGTGTCGCTCCGGCCACCAGGAGATTGGCAGCTTGGCGTGCTCGAAGAGCCGCTCCTGCACATCGGCGATATCGGGATATGACTCCGCGATCAGCTCGGCCCAGGGTGGTGCGATCGCGACCATGATCTCGGCGCCGTGGTGGCTGCCGATGAACGCGTTCGTGCCGACGAACGCGAGCGACTTGCCGATGACCTCGAGCAGGTCGACACCGTTGTCCGCAGCGATGTCGGCAATGTCGATGGTGCCCGTGGCGCCGTGCACGGTGACCGCGTCGGCGTCGGGCGCAGTTCCCCGCCGCACGGAGAGCGGCGCCCAAGGCGAGCGCTCCTCCCACTCCCCCACGCAGATGCCGCTCACCCGGCCCGGTTGGCCGAACACACTCTTCGAGTTCAACCCGACCTTCTGCCCGCCGACGTTGCGCATGATCAGTCGCGAGGCACGACCGATCGACCGCGCCGGTCCCGGCCTCGCCGCCGAAGCACCCCGGTCCCATCGGGAGCTTCAGCTCGTAGCGGACCGGACCGTTCACGATCATGGCCGGGACGACGCAGCACGTCGTCGTGTTCAGCGCGAACAGGTTGAACAGCGGGTCGGCCATCGCGTCGATCGCGGCGACCAACAACGGCATCGCATCTGCGGGCGCCCCGGCCATCACCGCGTTGATCGCAACCTTCTCGATGGAGGCGCGCCCGTTGCGAGGCGGGATCTGGGCGATCACCTCTTCGGGGAAGCGTCCGGACCCGGCAACGAATGCGCGCACCCGTTCCTCGGTCGGCGGGATCAGCGGCAGACCGTCACCCCAACCCGCGTCGGTCGCGAGCTTCATGAACTCGACCGGATCGTCGTCGACCTCGACACGCTCGCTCACCAGCCAATCGAGGGTGCAGCCCTCCGGCCCACAATCCTCCCGGTCGCGCTCGCTGCGGGCCGGGGTACCCGGCCCACGGTTGCGCTCGCCGCGTCTGGCGTCCCCGCATCACGTTCGGAAGCCGCCTTGTGCGACTCAGTCATGTGTCCATCCTCACACGACCGCGCCGAGTGTCTGCAACACCCGCGGCCAGTGCTCGCGCGCGATCGCGCGCACCTCGTCCTCCGGCAGGGATTCGAGCGGGTACGGGAGCACGTGGACGCGCAAGCCGGGCCGCCCCACGTTCGCGGCCATCGTCTGCGCCAGCACCTCGAACTCCGCTGTCACGACGGCGACCGCCGTCTTCCCCCCGCCGGCCACGGCAACCGTGTCGTGCACCGTCCAGGAGGTACAGCTGCCTCAATTGCCGAGGCCGACGAGCGCGGCGTCGACATCGGCGGCGAACACGCCGAGCTGCGCAAAGGTGTCGCCGCCGTCCACACCGATCCGGTTGCCGGCTTCCCATCGCTGCACGCGTGCACCCGCGGCACGCAGCCTCGGCTCCCACTCGTCGAGGACCCACAGCCATGATCGCCAGGCACGATCGAATCGCAGCCCGATGGTCTTGTCGCGCAGCGTGCCGGCGTCCGGTCCCGGATCGGGATCGGTCGCCGGCGGCGCGGCACTGGGATCGAGAACTCGAACCCGGCTCATCTGCACCTCCGTGCTCGGAGGAGAGCGTAATGTGCGCCGCGAGATGCAATCGGTGGTCGTGGGAACCGGCATTCCGTTCGCTGAGGGACCTGTGTGGTGCCCCGACGGCACCGTCGTCGCGACGAGCGTCGCCGGCGGCGCGCTGTACCGCGTGTGGCCCGATCAGCAGAAGGCCGATCGCATTGCCGTGACCGGCGGAGGCGCGAACGGCGCGGCCCTGGCCGCCGACGGCTCGATCCTCGTGACCCAGAACGGCGGCATCGACTTCTCGCAGCTCCCCGGCATCTTCGCGACGCTTCCTCCCTGCGTCCCCGCGACGCCCGGTCTCCAGCTCGCGGACCCGCAGGGCAACGTGACCTACCTCGCCGACGAAGCGATGCGGGGACCGAACGACCTCGCGGTCGCGCCGAACGGCGAGATGTACTTCACCGATCCGGGCCACTATCCCCCGTCGGCCGACGATGCGGCACACGTGCTGATCTACGGCCGCGACGGGCGGGTGCGGACGTTCGCGTCGGGGTTCTTCTACTGCAACGGCATCGCATTCGATCGTGACGGCACGGTCGTGGTCGTCGAACGGCGTGGACTGCAGCGAGTGCGCGATGACGGCGAACGTGAATGGGTGATCGAGACCCTCGGCCAGGGCGGCGGTGACGGCTTCTGTCTCGATGCCGACGGTCGCTACTACGTGGCATCGACGATCGAGCACGGGATTCGCGTCGTCGACGCCGAGGGCACGATCGTCGACTTCCTCGAGATCGACGGCAAGGGCGTCACCACGAACTGCTGTTTCGGCGGCGAGGACCTCCGCACGCTCTTCGTGACCGACGCGTTGCCCGGGAACCTCGTCGCGTTCGAGCACATGCCGACCCCGGGACTCCCGCTCCCGACGTGGGTACGCGATTAGCTTCCCGTCGCCCGCAGCCGCGCCGCCAGGTCCCGCGCCCAGGCCTCGGGATCTTCCAGCGGCCAGCCCCGCTCGGGCAGATCGAAGTACTCGACGCTGAGCTTGCCGCGGTAGCCCAGTGCATCGAGCCGGCGGAAGATTGCATCGAAGTCGACGACGCCCGACGGATCGTCGGCGTGCACCTGCGTGTGACCGGGCTTGCCCTGCCGGAGCTGGAGATGGTCGGCGAGCTCCAGCAGCTCGCACGGGTCGCCGCCCCAACATGCGACGTGCCCGGTGTCGACCAGCAGCCGCACGGTCGGCACTTCCGCGCGGAACGCTCGCACGCTTTCCAACGAGTTCACGACCGCGCCGGCCCACGGCTCCAACAGCGCGTGCGGCGCGGCGCGCCACCAGCGCACCGCCCGTTCCCACGCGCCGTCGAGCTCGGCGCTGGGCGCGGGCGTGGAGCACCACGTGTCGACCGGCTTCGGGTACGCCGTCGGGCAGCCGACCGGCAACGCGAGCGTGGCCGGGTCGACGTCGATCAACGGATCGATGTGGTCGAAACCGTCGGCTCGCGCAGCTCGCGCCCGCTCCACGACCTCGCCGCGTCCCCAGTACACGACGTCGACGACCCCAAGCGGCCACCGCATCGTCAACCCGAGGGTTTTTGCGACGCCCGGCGACACATGGTGTCGTCAATCGTCGCAAGAACTGCAGGCGTGCTCACTTCTGCATCGACTGCGGCATCACCATGCCGACCTGCTGCAGGTGCTGGCCGAGACCGTTGTCGAATCGCTCGGCGACGTCGGCGGCGGTCCAGCCGCCGTCCTTCCACATCCACGCGATCTGCTTGGGGTGCTGGAACAACGTGTACGCGTACTCGGTGCGGCCGAGGATCTGGCCGTTCACGTGCGCCGCTTCTTCCGACGCGAGGTACGCAACGAGCGGCGCGTTGAGTGCAGGATTCTCCTCGGGCGGCGGTTCCTTGCCCGACCGCTCGTAGAGCCCCGCCGTCATGCGCGTCGCGCCCGCGGGGGCGACCGCGTTCACGGTGATGCCGTATCGACCGAGCTCCAACGACCACACGAACGTCATCCCCATGATGCCGGCCTTGGCCGCGCCGTAGTTCGTCTGGCCGAAGTTGCCGCGCAGGCCCGCGGACGACGTGATGTTCACGATCCGTCCGTAGCCCTTGTCCTTCATCACCTCAGCTGCGTGGCGTGAGCAGTTGAAGGTGCCCTTCAGGTGCACGGCGATCACGGCATCGAAGTCTGATTCGTCCATCTTGACCAGTGTCTTGTCGCGCACGATGCCCGCGTTGTTGACCAGGATGTCGATCGTGCCGAACGCGTCGACCGCGGACTGCACGATGCGGCGGGCGCCGTCGTAGTCGGTGACCGAGTCGTAGTTCGGCACACCCGATGAGCCCAGCGCCTCGATCTCCTTGCACACCTCGGCGGCCGGATCTTCCTCGGTCCCGCGGCCGTCGAGCGATACGCCGACGTCGTTCACGACCACGCGCGCGCCTTCACGCGCGAAGCACAGCGCGAACTCGCGGCCGATGCCGCGGCCCGATCCGGTGACGACCGCGACCCGCCCGTCGAGCAAACCCATCTAGGCGACCGCCGCGGTTGCCGAACCGCTGATCGCTTTGTCGCCGTTCTGGTTCTCGACGACGACGTCGAGATCGACGAGGTGCTCGCCGCCCTCGTCGCGCTTGCCGGTCACCGTGGCCTTGCACGTGAGCACGTCGCCGGGCCACACCTGCTTGGCGAATCGCACCTGGAACCGACGAATCGCCTCGGGCCCGAACCAGTCCTTGACGACCCGCGCGGCCAGACCCATCGTGAGCATGCCGTGGCCGAAGACCGACGGATTGCCGACCTGGGCGGCGATCGTGTCGTCGTGGTGCATCGGATTGAAGTCACCGCTTGCGCCCGCGTACTTCACGAACATCGTGCGGGTGAGCGGCGGGAACTCGTGCGCGCGCTCTTCCCCGATCGTGACGGCGTCGTTTGTGATGGCGGCCAATTGAACCCTCCCGGAACCTGACATCGGCGTCGGAGCGTAGCGGCGCGGGGAGGCGACAGCGAAGCGACCGGAGGGGAGCGGAGCGCGGAGCCGACCCATAGATATGACATGGGCGTCGGGTCCGCGTACCCTGACTCGATGTCGCGACCAGCCGCGCAGGCGGGCAGCGCGCGCGCTCGGTCGGGAACCCCGGCGCAGGCCCGGGAGCTGCGGGCCCACGGCAAGCTCACGATGCGCAAACTGCTGGACGCGGGCGCGCAGGTGTTCGCGACCAAGGGCTATTACGCCACCCGTGTCGACGACATCGTCAAGCTCGCGAGGATGTCGCACGGCACCTTCTACCTGTACTTCGCCAACAAGGAAGATCTGTTCCGCGCCCTGGCGAGCGAGGTCGCGGACGCCATGCGCGAGCTCGCCGAGCGTCTGGCGCCGCTGCGGCCCGGTGTCGCGGGACGCGACGAGCTCCGCGCGTGGATCGCGCAGCTCAGCGACCTGTACGAGCACTACGGGCCGGTGATCCGGGCGTGGACCGAAGCCGAGATCGGCGGGAGCGAGTTCGGCCGGCTCGGCACCGACGTGCTCAGTCAGTTCACTCGTGTGCTCTACCAGCGCATTGCCGAAGTGGCGCCTGCCGACCTCGACCCCGCCGTCGCGTCGCTCGCACTGGTCGCGATGCTCGAGCGGTTGAACTACTACGTGCTCTCGCGCCAGGTGCGCGTCGATCGTGACGCGATGATCGACACGCTCGCGGGGTCATGCACGTCGCTCTTCGCTCCTGAGCGCTCGTCGCTCGCACGAGGAGCATCTGGCTGGCCGAGGCGTCGGGTTACGATAGTGATGGCGCCAGCTGTCGGCGTGCAGCGCGGCAATGGCCTCGACGTCTCGCGCAGTTGCCGTGCGGTAGTCCACGACGTCTCCGGTCTATGCCGGCAGGAGGCTCGCCGCCCAGCACCCGGGTCTGGAGATCGCCGAGCTCCGACACCGGCCCGGAGTACGCAACCTCGCCCTTCACGAGCACGATCGCGTCGTCCGCGATCGCGAGCGCGTGGTGCACGTGCTGCTCGACGAGGAGCAGCGTCGTGCCGGTGTCGCGGATGCGCTCGAGCGTGCGGTACACCTCGTCGACGACGATCGGCGCCAAGCCCAGCGACAGCTCGTCGGCGATGAGCAGCCGCGGCTGTTCCACGAGCACCCGCGCGAGCGAGAGCATGCGCTGTTCCCCGCCCGAGAGGGTGCCCGCCATCTGGCGGCGGCGTTCGCCGAGGCGGGGAACAGCGTGTAGGCCTCGTCGAGCGCAGCCCCGGCGCCGGAGCGACCGCGGCTGCGCTGGAACGTCAGCGCCAGGTTCTCCTCGACGCTGAGCGACGCGAAGACCGAGCGACCCTCGGGCGCGTGGACGATGCCGAGGCGGGCGTAACGGAACGTGCGCCAGCCCGACACGTTGTGACCGTCGAACAACACCTTGCCGGATGAGGGCGGCAGGAGGCCCGAGGCGACCCGCGCCACCGTGGTCTTGCCGGCGCCGTTCGAGCCCAGCAAGGCGAGCACGCGGCCGGGATACAAGGTGAACGACACGCCGAAGATCGCGCGGAACGGGCCGTAGGCGGCGTCGACGTCGCGGAGCTCGAGGAGCGGCACCGCGTCGGTATTCGGGACCGCTGCCATCAGACGAGGTCTCCGAGGTATGCCTTGCGGACCGCGCTGTCCGCGAATACCGACGAGGTCGGCCCGGACGCGATCAGCGTGCCGAAGTCGAGCACGAACACCCGCTCCACGAGGTTCCGCACCAAGTCGACGTCGTGCTCGACGAGCAGGATCGCGATGCCCTGCTCGCGCTGCACGGTACGCAGCGTTCCGGCGAGCTCGTCGGTCTCGTTGCGATCGAGACCCGAGGACGGCTCGTCGAGCAGGAGGAGCTTCGGCCGGGTCATCAACGCCCGCCCGATCTCCACGAGCCGGCCGACACCCAGGCTCAGCGACTCCACGGTCCGGTCGGCGACACTCGCGAGGCCGAGCAGCTCGAGCGTCGCCTGCGTCCGCTCGTTCTCGTCCGCGGTCGGACCACCGAGGAACAGTATGTCCTTCCACAGGGAACCCCGGCCGTTGCGCACGCGCTCGGCGACGAGGAAGTGGTCGCGCGGGGTCATTCCAGTGAAGAGCTCGATCCGCTGGAACGTGCGTGCGATGCCGAGCCGGGCCCGCTTGTGCGTCGCGACCCTGGTCAGCTCCCGTCCTTCGAACGAGACCGATCCACCATCCGGCTTCAGCAGGCCGAGCAGACAGTTGAAGAACGTCGTCTTCCCGGCGCCGTTGGGCCCGATGAGACCGACGATCTCGCGGTCGTTGACATCGAGGTTGATGTCGTCGAGCGCGGTGATCCCCGCGAACTTCTTCGTGACACCCTGTGCGGCCAGGAGCGCCGTCACGGGGCCGAACCCCGCGCCGCCGCCGTCACGCCCATCGACTCTCGCGCGTCGACTTCGTCTCCGGACGCGCTCGAGAAGCCACCCTTGGACGACCGCTTGTCGATGCGACGTTGTATGAACGCGAGCGACCTGCGCTTGTTGTATTCGAGAATGCCTTCGGGGTGCTTGGCGTACGTGAATGCACCGATGCTCAACAGGATGATCGCGAGCGTCGACGGAGGCTTCCCCATGTGGTACCAGGGCTGGAGGTTCACGACCCACGGCACGGCGTTCTCGAGAATCACGGCCTGGAAGAAGTAGAACCCGATGCCCGCCTGAATCGCGCCCTCGATCGTGCGCGATCCCAACGAGACGACGAGCACCACCCAGAACAGGCCTTGGAATGCGACGAACGTCGGCTCGTAGTTGACGGCTCGGTCGTACATCGCGAACATCCCGCCGCCGACGCCGGCGATGGCAGCGGCGAGCGCGAAGGTCGTGATACGCACGCGTGCGGCGTTGATGCCGATTGCGGACGACGCCGTCTCACTCCCGCGGACCGCGTCGAGATAGCGGCCGGTCGTCCCTCTGCGCACCGCTATTACGAGAAATGACACGAGCACGAGCACAACGATGCACAACACGAAGAACGCCTTGTCGCTCGTCTCGAAGTTGATGGAACCGATCGTCGGCCGTGGTGCCTCCTCGGGCACGACGCCACCTCCGACCCAGTCGAATTTCGCCATTACGCTGTCAAAGAACAGTGCAAACCCGAACGTCGCGAGCGCGAGGAAGATGCCGCCGAGGCGAAGTGCGGGAATGGCCAGCAGGATGCCGACCGCGGCACTGATCAATGCCCCGATGACCATCGCCACGAGCACCGACACACCGACACGGGTGGCGAGCTGAGCCGTCGCACAGGCGCCGATACCGGCGAACGTGGCCTGGCACAGGGAGATCTGCCCGGCCATGCCGGTGATCACCGTGATCGACAGGAAGATGGTCGAGAGGATCGTCGCCCGGATCGCGAGGTCGAGCCACTGACCGCTCGCATGGAAGAAGAGGTAGTACCCGACCAGAAGGAAGAATGCGACGGCGAACGCGCGTGTCATGTTGGTGAGGAGCGGGCTTCGTTCCGTCGACACCAGCGCGGGAGGCGGCGGGTCGACACCGGCCAAGGGGTCGGCGAGCTCCCGGCGGTTGCGCAACGCGGGAGAGAAGATCAGCACCAAGAACAGCGCGATGAACGGCAGCGCCGGGCGAATGTTCGTCGCCAAGATGCTGCCGGTCGGGAGGTATCGGTCGAGGATCTGTTGCAGGACCCCGAGCGCCAGGCCGCCGGCGAACGCGATGGGAATGCTTTGGAGCGACGCGATCACCGCCGCGGAGATCGCAACCACCACCAGCGTCGTGTAGCTCAGGTCGGAGACCGTGGCGAAGAGCGGCGCGAGCAACACGCCGGCCAGTCCGGCCAAGAAGCTGCACAACATCCACGACGCGGTGCTCACGCGGTCGGCATTGATCCCCGCGAGCTCGGTCAGCCTCGAGCTCTCCACCACCGCGCGCATGCGAAGCCCGAACGCCGTGTACCGGAACAGCAGCATCAGCGCGATGACCACGACAATCGTCACCCCGATCGTCGCGAGGTCGTTGCGACTGACGAACACGTCGCCGTACGGGTTGTAGGTCGTGTCGCCCTTCGGGACGATCCCTTGCGTGCCCGCGGCGGGGTTCTGCCCGAACCACAGCTTCACGATCTGCGGGATCGCCACGAGCAACGCCAGGGAGACGACGAGCTTCGCGATCTGCGTCGCGTTGCGCAGATATCGGAAGAGGCCACGATCGAGGATGAACCCGAGCAACGGCGCGACGATGACGACCGCGATGATGAACGCGACCGGGATCGGCCAAGCGTGGCGGACTCGGAGGTCGTAGTAGATGGCGGCGGAGACGAACGCCTGCGCGCCGTATGCCAGGTTGAAGACGCCGGAGGTCTTGTACGTGAGCACGAGACCGACGGCCAGCAAGGCATAGACGCTGCCGTAGCTCATGCCTACGACGATCCGACTGATCAACTCCTCCACGTCGGCAAGGCTCCAGGGTCGTAGGTGCTCGGGTCGCCGATCTCCGCCGCGCTATCCCGTTGCGAATGTGACGAACTGCGGATTGTCGACGTTCGGATCGTTCTCGTTGAAGCACACCCACGGCTTGCCGGGCTCACCGTAGACCGGCACGAACTTGCCGGACACGACCTTCACGTAGTTGAAGCACTCTTTGTCCGCGCGGGCTTCGGGATTGTTCAGCGGATCCTCGTGCTGCTTCGTCCAGTCGATCGGCTGGATGAGCCCGTTGTCGTTGTAGTTCGTGAGCGTGTTCAGGCTGTCGATCACCTTCTGTTGCGAGAACTCGGGCCCCGCCATCTTCAAGCCGGTGACGAACTCGTCGGCGAGGATCCATCCGCCGGTGCCGACCTCCGAGGGCGTCTTGTTGATCTTCTGGAATGCCGCCATCAATTTCTCGATCTCCGGGATCTGCGGCTGGTGCTCGAACGCCTGGAACTGCGGGCTCACGAGCGCGTTCTCCAGCACGTCGGCATTCTTCGAGACGAACGCGGGGTCATACCCGTTCGGCAGACCTTGCACCGCCTTCATGCCCTGACGCTTCATCTCCTTGCCGAGCGCGAACGACTCGTTCAAGTCGATGCACGTTCCGATGAACCCGACGCCGGCGTTCTTCATGGCGGTCACTTGCGCGGACAGCGGCGCCGCGAACGGCAGCGACTTGTCCATGAACACGACCTTTGCGGTCGGGTACTTCGTGAACGAGTTCTTGATGCCGTCGGCGCAGTCGGTCGATTCGGCCGAGACGCCGTACGCGATGATGCCGACCTTCGTCGCGCCGAGTTGCTTGGCGACCCACGGCAGGACGTGGCCCGCGCACTTGAAACACAACGCACCCTTCTCCGCAAACATGTTGTTCTTGCCGGCGAACTCGGGGTTGATGTTCCAGATGAAGGTCGGCTGGTTGGCGTGGGCGAGGGCCTTCGCGCCGGTGAACAACACCGCGGCACCGAAGGTGGCGAAGGCGTTGTCATTCGCCAGGCTCGCCTGCACGGCCTGCGCGTTGGAGCCGAGCTGGTCGTCGCGCACGTTCACGAGTTTCAGCTGCCGGCCGTAGATCCCGCCGGCGTCGTTGATCATGCCGAAGTACGCGTGGATGCCGTCTGCCAGTGGGGAGAAGTCGCCGGTGGGGCTGTTCGTCGCGGTGACCACCGCGGCGACACGGATCTCGCTGTCGGTCACACCCTTGGCGCTGATGTGGACGTTCTTCTTGAGATCCTCGGCGCTGACCGAACCCGGCGTTGTTCCCCCTTTGGGGATCGTCGACTCCGACTTGCCGTCTGAGCCGGCGTTCCCGCAGGCTGCCGCGAGGAGCGCGACCGTCACAACGATGAGCAGGATCCGCGCACGCATGCTTCCCCCCTGGAAGACCCTCAATTTGCTCGAAAGCGATGTTCGAAGGCTGACGCTAACGTCATGCTTACCCTCCCACAAGGCAGCCTCAACGGAGTGGCTCGTGACCTACACCCTCGTGACCTTCCACGCGCATCCCGATGACGAGTCGATCGCCACGGCCGGCACGATGGCGCGTGCCAAGGCCGAAGGCCACCGCGTCGTGCTGGTCGTCGCGACGAGGGGGAGCTCGGCGAGCATGCACCCGATGCGCTCGCGCCCGGAGAGACCCTCACCGAACGGCGCGTCGCCGAACAGCTCGAAGCCGCGCAGCACCTCGGCGTCGACCGGGTCGAGTTCCTGGGCTACCACGACTCGGGAATGGCGGGCGAGGCGACCAACGACGCGCCCGAAGCGTTCGCGCAGGCCGATCTCGAGGAGGCGGCGGCGCGGCTCGCGAAGTTGCTCGCCGACGAGCGCGCCGACGTGTTGACGATCTACGACGACCACGGCGGTTACGGGCATCCCGATCACGTGCAGGTGCACCGCGTCGGTGCACGAGCGGCGGAGATCGCCGGCACCGCACGGGTCTACGAGTCGACGATGAACCGTGACTACATCAAGCAGCTGCTCGAGCGAAGCCGAGAAGAGATGGCCGACGTCCCGGACGCGCCGGACGCGGCGGAGATGGACGACTTCGGTTCACCCGAAGCCATGATCACGACGACCGTCGACGTGCGCGACTACGTCGACCGCAAGCGCGCGGCGATGGCCGCGCATGCGAGCCAGATCCCGGCCGACTCCTTTTTCCTGGCAATGCCGCCGCAAGCGTTCCGGGAGGCGTTCGGCTACGAGTGGTTCATCCGCCGCGATCAGCCCGACACCCGGGAGACCTGGATCTTCGAAGGGTTCTGATCCCGGGCTAGGTCCCTCGGCAGAAGCCGACGGCGTCGGCCTTGGCGGTGCCGTCCGCGCACAGCAGGTTGGTGTGGTTGTGCGCGAACACGCCGTCCGGGTTCTCCCAACCCGGGACCACCCAGGCATGCACCATCCAGGTCGTTCGGCGCATGAACGTGCCCTTGACGCCGTCGCACTGTGCCTTCGTGACGTCGGAGTCGGCCGCGAACGGCACCTCGATCCCGCCCGCGCCGCCGAAGATCACGCACGTGTTCGAGTGGCGGTGCCAGTGGTCGTTCGGGCCCGCGAAGCCCTCGGAGGGATTGATGGACGAGGACAGGTACATCAGGCCCGCGATCTTCGAGGTCGGGTGAGTACCGTCGTAGATGTACGAGCCCGGGTTGGATGCATCGAATGCGCCCAAGGCACCCAGGTTCAAGTAGTGCGCGCCCGTCTCCGGTGAGAACTTTCCGGCGAGGACGAAACCCGCCTTGGTCGCGTCGGCCACCGTCGGATACTTGAGTGCCGCCGCGCGCGCCGCGACGAGTTGCGCCGCCAGCGTCGCTCGCGTCGCCGCATTGAGCGGCTTGTCAGGGATCTGCGACTCGAGGTACTCGTCCGTGTTGCACGATCCGGCAGCTGCACCGGGGACGCAGTTGCGCGCCGCGGTGACCGGCGCCTTGGGTTGTTCGACCCTCACGGTCTTCGTCACCGTGCGCGAAGACGCGAGGCCGTACGAGACCAAGGCGGCAATGGCGACGAGCGCGGCCACGCCGAGGCCGAACGCAACAGGTCGCCGGTGAGATCCCTTGGGCGGCTCAGGCGATGAGGCGGGTTCCTGGGTCCTTTCGAGCGTTTGCATGTCTCCCCCAAGCCCAGCCCGATGTCGGGTAGACGGTAGGCCCTACGTGAAAAGCACGCAACGATCCCCGATTCGGGCAGTGTCAGACTCCAGCCGCCTTCTTCAGCTCGTTGAGGGCTTCGGGCACGCAATCGGCGAGGACGGCGATGTCCGGCAGCAGCTCGCGGCAGCCGAGGAACCCGAAGTCCATGTGGTCGAGATACGAGATGACGGTCGCGTTCAGGCCGCAGTCGTCGAAGATCGGGCCCAGCGGATGGATCGCGACGAGCCGGGCGCCGCCGAAGTACAGCGGCCACGGCGGCCCGGGCACGTTCGACACGACGAGGTTGATCATCGGCCGGAGACGCTCGGCGATGCGTAGTCGCGAGTACGCACGTGACGCCCGCGAGAAAAGTGCCGGTCCGGCGACCTCCGCCCAGTCTTGGAGCGTCGAGCTGCCAACCTCTTCGTGCATCCCTTTGGCCCCGGACATGGACCGGGCAACGGCCCGCACCCGCTCGACCGGATCGGCGATCTCGACCGGCAACGATGCGAACATCGACGAGACCCGGTTGCCGAACTTGTCGTCATCGTCCTCGGCCCGCACCGACGTCGGGATCGACGCAACCAACGCCTTGTCGGGGAGCTCCTCACGCCGTTCGAGATAGCTGCGCAGGGCGCCCGCCGTCACCGCCAGCACGACGTCGTTGACGGTTGCCTGCAACGCGTTCTTCACCGCTTTCACATCGGCCAGCGAGACCGACGAGAACGCGATGACGCGATGGGACGTGATCGTGCGGTTCATCGACAGGCGGGGCGCGGTGAGCGGCAGCGCGACGTCGAGCGACTCGTCGCGGGCGCGGCGAAAGGCCCGTACCAGGCCCGGCACGGAGTTGACCAGGGCGCGCGCAACCTTCGCCGGACGCTGGACGGCGGCGACGAAGGCGCGTCCGACCATCTCGGCCTCGCCCGGCACGTGGTCGGGCACCCACTCGGCGGGCGGTTCGAGCAGCTCGAGGGGCGCATCGGGCTCGAGATCGAAGAGCGCGGCGAGGATCGCGACTCCCGCCACGCCGTCGATCAACGAGTGGTGGATCTTGCTGACGAACGCCTGGTGGCCGTGCTCCAAGCCCTCGACGACGTATGCCTCCCACAGCGGCTTGCGCCGGTCGAGCGGGCGACCTGCCACGTCGGCCGCGAACGCGGCGAGCTCCTGAGGACCGCCCGGCGCCGGGAGCGCGGCCCGCCGCAGGTGGTAGTCGAGATCGAAGTCGGGGTCGTCGATCCAGGTCGGCACGTTGAGACCGAACGGCACCTCGACGAGTCGCCGGCGCAACGGCGGCACCAGTGCCAGCCGAGCCTCGAGCAGGGCGCGCACGCGCTCGTAGAACGAGTCGTAGCGCTGGTCCGGGACCGTCGACGGGTCGACGACCGCGACTCCCATCACGTGCATATGGGCGGACGGCGTCTCCAGTGCGAGAAAGGCGGCATCGAGTCCGGTGAGGCGTTGCATCGCAAGGCTCCTTCGCCGAGTCGCCGAGCATGGTATGTCGAGCGCGAGACTGGTGCGTCATGGTCTCGTGGATCTTTCTGGTGCTCGCCGTGTGGGGCGCGCTGTGGACGCTCGTGTCGTTCCATCCGCCGCGCCGCCCCGGCGTGCTGATGGTGATCGGCTTCTTCGCGGCGTGGTCGACGACCGAGCTCGCGCCGTTTCACCTGATCTGGCAGGCGGCCCTCGTGGTCGTGTTCGTGATGCTGGGCGCGCTCGATTCGTGGCAGGGTTGGCTGGCGCTCGCGATCACGCTCGTGTCGTGGGTCGGCCTGGCATCGAGCGTGAAGGGCGCGCTCGAAACCGATCGCGCGTTTGCCGACGCGATGGCGGACGCGCTGGGCCCGGAGTGGAATGCGAACCTCGATCCGCAGTTGCGTGAGTCGGCGCGACGCATCAATTGGGCGCGGATCGCGCTCCCGTTCTGGTTCCGGCGGCGCGGCGTGACGCGCGTACGCAACGTCCAGTACGTCGACGACGGAAGGAAGCGCCACCGCCTCGACGTGTACCGGAGCGTCGAGATACGTGAGGGCGCGCCGGTGCTGTTGCAGATCCACGGTGGCGGCTGGATGATCGGCAACAAGGACCAGCAAGGGCTCCCGCTCATGTATCACCTCGCCGCGCGGGGCTGGGTGTGCGTGGCGATCAACTACCGGCTCTCGCCTCGTGGCACATGGCCCGACCACCTCGTCGACTGCAAGCGCGCCCTGGCATGGATCCGTGCGCACATCGCGGAGTACGGCGGCGACCCGGAGTACGTCGTGGTCACCGGCGGGTCCGCCGGCGGGCATCTCACCGCGCTGATGGGGCTCACCGCCAACGATCCGAACTACCAACCCGGGTTCGAGGACGTCGACACGTCGGTGCGGGCGATGATCCCCTTCTACGGGGTCTATGACTGGACGGGCACGGCCGCCCGGCGGCGCGACAAAGGCTTGCGCGACATCCTCGAGAAGTACATCGTGCGGCAAAAATTCGACGAGGTGCGCGACGTGTACGAAGGTGCTTCTCCCGTGTTCCGCGTCCATCCCGGTGCGCCGCCCGCGCTCATCGTCCACGGCAACCTCGACACGCTCGCGCCCGTCGAGGAAGCGCGCGCGTTCGTCGAGAAGCTGCGCGCGGTGACCCGCAAGCCGGTCGTGTACGTCGAGCTGACGGGCGCGCACCATGCGTTCGAGATCTTCAACTCGACTCGAGCCATGCACGTGATCGCGGGTGTCGACCTGTACCTCGCGTGGCTCCTCAGAGCGGAACCGCCCGGCCCCGTGCCAGCTCGACCCGCCGTCGACCGAACCGATAGCGCCGGGCCGGCCGCGCCGGCGAGCGATCCGACACCCACGGTGTATACGGAGCGTCAACCAGCGCGGCCAACGTGTGCAGCACCTGGTCGTAGTTGACGCGCCAGCCCGCGAAGTCGCGCCACGCCTCGTCGCGGTCGCCACGCACCGGCACTCCCGCCGCCGCCAAGTTGTCGTAGACCTCGTCGAACTCCTCGCGGGCGACGCTGATCGGATCGTCGGGGTTGGGGTCGTCCACGTACGCGTACCCGAAGAATCCGGCGATCTCGCGGAAGGACACGTAGCCGCCGCGGATGCACAGCGGCGCGGCCGGCGACCACGGGATGTCGCACACCGCCAGACGAAGGGACGCCGTGTCGAGCACGATGCCCGCAGCCGTCACCCAGTTGCGGTGCGCGTTGGGTGACCGGAAGAACGCGAGCGCGCCGTAGGACGTGTGCGTCTCCTGCACCTCCGTGAACCACGACATCCACGATTCCCAGTACCGGTCCATCTCGGTCAGGAAGCCGGTGCGTTGGGCCCGCACGAGCCATTCGGTCGGGCTCGGCGGAGTCCCGGCGCGAATCGAGAGATCGGTGACCGCGACCTCGCGTCTCGAGAACGCGTTGTAGATCGTCGGCAAGTACGCGATGAGGAGTGCGAGCAGTCCGAGCCCGATGGCCGCTTCGAGCAAGGCGAGAAACACCGACGGAAGGTCAGTGGGCCGCTCGAACCCCAACGTCATCAGCGACGACCCGCTCGTGATGAACGCGCTCCGCCATCCGTGGTGCTCGAGCCCCGCGAACATGAATGCGAACGCGACGAAGATGAAGACGATCGAGACCGCGGGAAGCGCGAGCAACGCCACGGGTCCGTACATCGCCAAGGCTCGGTCGCGCTGCTCGTAGCTCGCCGTGGCCGGTGCAAACGGCCGGAACAGCTGACGCACGCCGATGAAGACGAGCGCGGTGAACATCACGACGCTGCCACGCGGGACCACGAAAGTGCGGATTGCGGCGTCGAGCACTCCGATGGTGACGACGAGCCCGATCGCGAAGAGCACGACATGGAAGACGACGTTCATGCTCAGCTCTCGTCGTCGACCGCCGGGCGGCGCCGGCGTTGCTTGGTCTGGCCGTGGTGGCGCTTCTGGTCGAGGCGCCGGGCCTTGGTCGCACGCGAAGGTGCGCTCGCGACGCGAGTCGGATTGACGTGCAGCGCCTCGGCCAGCTTGGAGCGCAGCCGCTCGAGCGCGAGCTCGCGGTTCTGGTGTTGCGAGCGCCGCTCCGATGCTGTCGCCCGCACGGTGGGTCCCAGCCGTTCGAGGAGCCGTGCGCGCTGGCGCGGTCCGAGCGCCGGCGAACCGGCGACGTCGAAGCGCACCTCGACCTTCGTGTTCGACGTGTTCGCGTGCTGGCCGCCCGGCCCGCCCGAGCCCGTGAACCGCCACTCGAGCTCGTCGAACGGGATCGCGCAGTTCCGGGACACTCGCAACGTCTCCACGGCCCCAACGCCTAGCGCGTCAGCGGCTTGTACTTGATGCGGTGCGGTTGGTCGGCGTCACCGCCGATGCGTTGGCGACGGTCCTTCTCGTAGTCGGAGAAATTCCCTTCGAACCACACCACCTCGCTGTCGCCCTCGAACGCGAGGACGTGTGTGGCGATGCGATCGAGGAACCAGCGATCGTGGCTGATCACGACGACGCATCCGGGGAACTGCAGGAGGGCTTCCTCGAGTGCGCGGAGGGTGTCGACGTCGAGATCGTTGGTCGGCTCGTCGAGCAGCAACACGTTGCCACCCATCAGCAACGCTTTGGCGAGATGCAGCCGGTTGCGCTCCCCGCCTGACAGGTCGGCGACGTTCTTCTGCTGGTCACTGCCCTTGAAGTTGAAGCCGGCGACATACGCGCGGCCGTGCACCTCGCGATCGCCCACTTTCAGGTGATCGACGCCACCCGTGATCTCCTCGTAGACGGTCTTGCCGCCGTCGAGCGACTCTCGCGACTGATCGACGTACGCGAGCTGCACCGTCGGTCCGATCTTCAGCGAGCCACCGTCGGGCTGCTCCTGTCCGACCATCATGCGGAACAGCGTCGTCTTGCCGGCTCCGTTCGCGCCGATGACACCGACGATGCCACCCGGCGGCAGCGAGAACGACAGGTCGTCGATGAGCAACCGGTCGCCGTAGCCCTTGCGGAGGTGCTCGACCTCGACCACGAGATCCCCGAGGCGCGGCCCGGGCGGGATCGAGATCTGCAGCTTGTCCTGGCGCTCCTCGGCGGCCTCGGCTTCGGCGACGAGCTTGTCGAAGGCGGTGATGCGCGCCTTGCCCTTCGCCTGGCGGGCGCGTGGCGCCATCCGCACCCATTCGAGCTCGCGTTCCAACGTGCGGCGGCGCGTCTCGTCGACCTTCTCCTCCTGCGCGAGCCGCTGCTCCTTCTGCTCGAGCCAGCCCGTGTAGTTCCCTTCCCACGGGATGCCGCGGCCGCGGTCGAGCTCGAGGATCCATCCCGCGACGTTGTCGAGGAAGTAGCGGTCGTGGGTCACCGCGACGACGGTGCCGTGGTACTCCTGCAAGTGCCGCTCGAGCCACGCGACCGACTCGGCGTCGAGGTGGTTCGTGGGCTCGTCGAGCAGCAACAGATCGGGCTTCCCGAGCAGGAGCCGGCACAGCGCGACCCGGCGCCGCTCACCGCCCGACAGCGGCGCGACGTCAGCGTCCGGCGGCGGCAAGCGGAGCGCGTCCATCGCGATCTCGAGCTGGCGGTCGAGGTCCCAGCCGCTGACGGCGTCGATCTTGTCCTGGAGCTCGGATTGCTCGGCGAGCAGCTTGTCGAAGTCGGCGTCGGGCTCGCCCATCGCGTTGCACACCTCCTCGAACCGGTCGAGGAGACCCTTGGTATGGGCAACGCCGTCGACGACGTTGCCGAGCACGTCCTTGGCGGGGTCGAGGCGTGGCTCTTGGGGAAGAAACCCGACCGAGAAGCCCGGCGTCACCCGGCATTCGCCCTGATAGCCGTCGTCCTCGCCGGCGATGATCCGAAGCAGCGTCGACTTGCCGGATCCGTTCAGGCCGAGCACACCGATCTTGGCGGCGGGGTACATCGAGATGTTGACGCCCCGCAGCACTTCCTTGTCGGGCGGGTGCACGTGCCGGAGGTCGTGCATGGTGAGGATGAATTGATGCGCCATACTTCGGCCACGCTACCGGGCGCTTGCCGAGCAGGAGGTTCCCTTGCCGGGTTCACAACGAGACGGGGTGTACGGCATCGCCGATCAGTACGTCGAGCGGTACGCGGCGCTCGAGCCGTGCGGCGCGACATATCTGGGCGTCGCGGGCCACGATCACGAAATGACGGACTTCTCGCCCGACGGGATCGCCGAGCGCGTGCAGCTCGCTCGCGACACCGTCGCGGCGCTCGATCGCGCCCCGCAGGACGACGACGACGATCGCCTTGCCGCTGCAGTGCAGCGGGACCGACTCCAACGCGACATCGATTTCTACGACGCGGAGGAGGACTTCCGGCCGCTGCGCGTCATCGGCAGCCCCGTACAAGAGGTCCGGCAGTGCTTCGACCTCATGAGCTACGAGACCGACGACGACTGGGCGACGGTCACCGCTCGAATGGGGCGCGTGCCCGACGCGCTCGCGAGCATCGAGGCGACGCTGCGCGAGGGCGTCGCGCGTGGTGTCGTCGCCGCTCGTCGTCAAGCCCTCGCCTGCGCGGAACAGGCCGAGACGTGGGGAGGAACCGCGCCGTACTTCAAGGATCTCGCGGCGCGCCGGCCCGACGATCGCGCGCTCGCGACCGCGGCCGATGAGGCGACCGCCGCCTACGCCCGACTCGGCGCCTACTTGCGGGACGAGTACGCGCCGAAGGCCGATCCGCACGACCCGGTCGGCCGGGACCGGTACAAGCTGTTCGCCGCGGCCTTCAACGGGATCGACCTCGATCTCGAGGAGACATACGCGTGGGGCGTCGAAGAGTTGCACCGCATCGAGCACCAGATGCAGCTCGTCGGCGAACGCATCCTGCCGGGCGAGTCGGTCACCACCGTGATCGAGCACCTCGACGACGACGCGACGCGCTCGATCGAGGGCGTCGACGAATTCCGGCAATGGAACCAGGAGCTCATCGACCGGACGATCTCGGAGATGAACGGCGTGCACTTCGACATCGCCGAGCCGTTGCAACACTGCGAGGCGATGATCGCACCGCCCGGCGGGGCGGCCGCCATGTACTACACGGGCCCGAGCGAAGACTTCTCGCGTCCGGGACGCACGTGGTACCCGACGCTCGGAGCGACGCGCTTTCCGTTGTGGAAAGAGGTGAGCACGTGTTACCACGAGGCGGTCCCGGGCCATCACCTGCAGGTCGGGCAGGTCAAGTACCTCGCCGACAAGCTTTCGCGCTTTCAGCGGCTGATGAGCTTCGTCTCGGGCCACGGCGAGGGCTGGGCGCTGTACGCGGAGCGTCTGATGGGAGAGCTCGGCTACCTCGACGATCCCGCGTGGGAGATGGGAATGCTGGGGGCGCAGGCGATGCGCGCGGTGCGCGTCGTCGTCGATATCGGGATGCACCTGGAGCTGAAGATTCCTCAGCACGAGCGCTACCACCCGGGCGAGACGTGGACGCCCGAGCTCGCGTTGCCGTTCGTGATCGAGCGCAGCCGGTTCCCCGAGCAATTCATGCGCAGCGAGGTCGATCGCTACCTCGGATGGCCGGGCCAGGCGATCAGCTACAAGGTCGGCGAACGCGTGTGGCTCGAGTGTCGCGACGACGCCCGGAAGCGAAAGGGTGACGCCTTCGATCTCAAGGCGTTCCACACCTATGCCCTCGACCTCGGTGGCATGGGCCTCGGTCTGCTGCGCGAGGAGCTCGCACGCTTCTAGGTCGTGCAGGCGTGTGTGAGGTGCGTTTTTCGCACCTCACACACGCCTCCTACGATGCCGGCCATGGCTGCAGTGCTCGACCAATTCACCGAGGACACGTTCACCCACGACGGTACGACGCGCACGGTGTACCGCGCCGGGAGCGGGCCGGGTGTCGTCGTCATGAGCGAGATGCCGGGGATCACACCGAACGTCGCCGCGTTCGCCCGGCGGATCGTCGGACGCCGGATTCACGGTCGCGATGCCGCACCTGTTCGGTATGCCGGGACGCGAGGTCTCGGTCCCGTACGTCGCGAAGTCCTTGACCCAGGGTTGCGTGTCACGCGAGTTCTCGTCGTGGGCGCTGAACCGCACCTCGCCGGTGATCGACTGGTTGCGTGCCCTCGCTCGAGACCTGCACGAACGATGCGGTGGTCCGGGTGTCGGGGCGATCGGCATGTGCTTCACCGGAGGATTCGCGCTCGGCGATGGCTGTCGACGACGACATGCTCGCCCCGGTATTGAGCCAGCCGTCGCTTCCCTTCCCGGTCGGCAGCGCCCGGAAGCGCTCGCTCGGCTTGTCCGACGCCGACCTCGCGCGTGTCGCCGATCGCACCGACTTGTGCGTGCTCGCGATGCGCTTCACCAACGACAAGGCCGTCCCCGCCGAGCGCTTCGCGGACCTTCGGGAAGTCCTCGGTGACCGGCTGATCGCGATCGAGATCGAGAACCGATCCGGCCAGAACCCGCACGACATCCCGAAGATGGCGCATTCCGTGGTCACCGAGCATCTCGTGGACGAGCCGGGTCACCCCACCCGCGACGCGCTCGACCGTGTGCTCGACTTCTTCAAACAACGCCTCACCGGCTAGCGCCGCGTGGCGTGGAGCTCTCCAAGGCGTCGGGTCACCGGCAGACGAAGCAGCCGGCGGCGGTGTGCACGCGGAACGTGCCGTGCTGGGCGATCTCGGCCGCGACCCGCCCCCGCACCTCGTCGAGCACGGGACCGAGCTGATCGTCGGTGACGAACGCGCGCATGCTGGAGATGTACGAGATGATCGGCTCGACCTCGGTGATGACGAGCTCGCTCGGCAGGTCATGCCGTGCGACATGCTCGAAGGACTCCCGGAGCTCCGGCTCCCCGGACTCCAGCGTGAACGTGAGCCGATTGCTCGGGAGCGACCGGCCGGCCGCCGCGACGACGATGTCGTCGATCTCGTGCAGGTGACGGTTTGAGTTCGTGACGACCAACGCCACGCCATCGGGCCGCGCCACGCGTCGCAGCTCGCGGATGCCGAGCGCGCGATCGGGCACGTGGTACAGCATGTGCATCGCGAGCACGATCTCGAAGGAATCGTCGACGAACGGCAGCTGTTGTGCGTCACCGACCATCAGCCGCGGCATCCGATGACCGGGTGCGCGCGGCGTCGAGCATCCCTCGCGAGAGATCCGTGGCGGCGACGAGGCCGCGGTGTTGTCGCTGTCGCAATGCCCAGAGGTACGTACCGTTGCCGCACCCGACGTCGAGCACGGATTCGTCGCCGTGCACCTTGGCCAGGTCGAGCGTCTCGTTCCAGACCTGCCGGCGGGGTTGCTGGAATCTGTAGATCGCCTGGCGCGCTGCGAGATTGGCATCGGTGGCGTACTGCTGTTTGGTGAGGTAGTCCCGGGCGGCGGAGGGAAAGTGTGTCACGCCACCTCGCACACGATCTTGCCGTAGGTGCCGCGACTTCCGAGCCGCGCCCAGCGCCGCCGGAACCTCCGCCAGCGCGACGGTCTGCGAGATCAGCGGGTCGATCTTACCCGCTTCGAACAGGCGGACCAGGTCGTCATGGGTGTCGCGGACGATCTGGGGGTTCATCAGGTTGTACAGACGCCCAGTGCACGCCGACCACCGAGTAGTTCTTGATCAGCACATGGTTCGTCCGCGCCTCGGCGAACCGGCCACCGGTGAACCCGATGATGAGAATGCGTCCCTCGAACGCGATGCACTTCGTCGAACGGTCGTAGGTGTCGCCGCCCACCGGGTCGTAGACGACGTCGGCGCCTCGCCCATCGGTGAACTCCTTGACGGCGTCGACGAAGTCGTGCTCGCGGTAGTCGAGCGCGAGGTGCGCGCCGAGCTTGCGGCACACCTCCACCTTTTCCGGACCGCCCGCGGTCGCGACCACACGCGCGCCCGCGGCGAGGCCGAGCTGGATCGCGGCGCTGCCGACGCCACCGGCGCCCGCGTGCACGAGCAGCGTCTCCCCGCGTGGAGATGCGCCCGCCGGTGCAGCGCGAGGTGCCCGGTCTGGTACACGACGTGCAGCGCCGACGCCGCGGCGAACGACATGTTGTCCGGGATCGGGAACACGCCACCCGCGGCACGAGCGGTCGTGCACTCGCGAAACGCCCCCGGCCCGAAGTTCGGGATGGCGAGCACGCGGTCGCCGACCGCGAAGGCATCGACACCCGGCGCCGAGCGCGTCGACCACGCCGGCGACCTCGGCACCGGGCGTGAACGGGAGCGACGGCTTGACCTGGTACTCGCCCCGGCACATCAGCACGTCCGGGAAGTTCAGCGACGCGGCATGCACCCGCAGTCGCACGTCGCCGGCGCCCGGCTCCGGGGCGTCGGGCGTCTTCGAGCACCATGACGGCCTCCGGCTCGCCGAGCTCGTGGACTCGCAATGCCTGCATGACAGAGCAGTCTCGCGCGAACTGCTGAACTGGCCAGATGGAGCTCGACGGCGACGCGCATGGTTGCCGGCGGGGATGCGCTCGGCCGCATCGACGACGGCCGGGTCGCGCTCGTCGACGGCGCGCTTCCCGGCGAGCACGTCCGCGTCGACGATCACCGCGGACCGGCGGATCATCTGCGCGCGCCACGTGCGTCGAGGTGCTTGAAGGCGGCACCGGCGCGGGTCGAGCCGCCGTGCGTGCACGCGCGGAAGGCTGCGGCGGCTGCGGCTGGCAGCACGTCACCGTCGACGCGCAACCGCAGCTCAAGCTCGACATCATCCGCGACGCACTTCGCCGGATCGCGCACGTCGACGACGCGGCCGCTTCGCGACACGGTCGCTGCTCCCGCCGACGGGCTACCGCACGACGGTGCGCGCGCTCGTCGTCGACGGCCGCCCGGCGTTCCGGAGGCACCAGGCGCACGATGCCGTGATGATCGACAGCTGCCTGGTCGCGCATCCGCTCGTCGACGACATGCTCCAGCACGGACACTTTCCGGCGCCCGACGAAGTCACGCTGCGCGCCGGTATCGGGACCGGCGAGCGCTGCGCGTACACGGATCCGAAGGATGCATCGATCCGGTCGCAGACGACGTCCGCACCGGACCACGACGCGCACGTGCACGAGGTGATCGACGGCATGCGATCCGCGTCTCCGCCCAATCGTTCTTCCAGAGCCGGACCGACGGCGCGGCAACCCTCGCCCGGCTCGTGCGCGAAGCGACCGGCCCCGATCGCGTCATCGCCGACCTCTACTGCGGCGTCGGGCTCTTCGCGGTGCCCGCCGACCGCCCCGCGCGGGTGTTCGCGGTCGAACGCGGCCGCGCCGCGGTCGCCGACGCCAAGCACAACCTGAAGGGCGCGACCGCACGCATCGTGCGCTCCGACGTCGGCAAGTGGCTGGGCGAACAAGGTCGACGTCGTGGTCGCCGACCCGAGCCGCGCCGGTCTCGGCCGGGACGGTGCGCGGGCGGTGTTCCGGTGCGACACCCGAGCGCGTCGTGCTCGTGTCGTGTGACGCGGCCGCGCTCGCGCGTGACGTCGGCCTGCTCGTCGGCGGCGGCTACGACCTACGGTCGGTCACGCTCGTCGACCTGTTCGCGCACACGCCGCACGTCGAGTGCGTGACGGTGCTCGACCGCGCGCCGTAGACCGACTCAGGCGAGCTGCTGTTCGAGCTTGGCGAGCGCCTCTTCCTCGGAGACGTTCAGCGCGAAGCTCAGCTCCGACACGAGGATGCCGCGCGCCCGCACGAGCATCGCCTTCTCGCCCGCCGACAGCCCCTTGGTCACCTCGCGCAGCGCGAGGTTCCGCACGACCTCGGCGACCTGGTACACGTCGCCGCTCTTCAGCTTCTCCTGGTGGTTCTTGAAGCGCCGGCTCCAGTTGGTGGGCTCGCGCACGTCCTTCTTGCCGAGCAGCTGGAACAGGTCGTCGATGTCCTCGACCGAGATCGGCGGGCGCATGCCGACGTCTTCGGCCTTGTTCGAGGGAACCGCGAGGGTCAGGTCGCCGTGGCGACCCGCAGCACGAGGTATTCGTTCTTCTCGCCGAACGCCTCGCGCATCTCCTTGCGCTCGATCACGGCGGCCCCGTGGTGGGGATACACGACCCGGTCACCGACTTTGAACGCCATGCCACTCCATGAGTACTGCGAGATAGCGTCGACCCGTGAGGCGTGACGACCTTTCATGGTACCAGGGCGGCATCGACGCCCGGACGGGGCGCAGCCGCTGATCACGTGCCGCTTCGGCCGCCCGCTTCGCCGTCGATCCACGCCTTCACGACCGGCGCGAAGTTCGCGGGGTTGTACGCGTCCTCTTCCGACGAGAACTGCATGTTGCCCGCGTACTTCAGCACCGTGAGGTTGTACGCCTGGTACACCTCGCCGTCACCGGGGTCGGCGGAAGCGGTTCTCGATCTGGCAGATCCACCATCCGCGTTCCTCGTCGCACACGCACCAGTCGTGCGGGAACTCCTTCATCTCCGAGTTCGGCCACTCGGCCATCGTCTTCGAGATCCAGTCGTAGATCGCCTCGCGACCCTGATCGTGCCGTAGTGGTGCTCGATGTAGGTCGCGTCCTCGGTGAAGAGGTCGGCCCACGCGCGCCAGTCGCTCGGTGCGCCCGCTTCTTGCGCCACCGCGACGTAGTGGTCGTGCGCCCGCTGCAGCTCTTCTCGTGTCCATTTGCCCATGAGCGCAGCATCTCGCATCGCGGGGCCCGTGTCATCCCGCCGCCGACGTCGACGAGGTGGTGCGATCGGGTCATGGATCACGTACGCGGGCGAACGACTCGACGGTGAAGCGGGCGCCGTCGCTGCGCAGTCCCGGCCGCTCCCACTGCTCGGCCGCGGACGCGCGTCGAACCGTTCGGCGAGCCGGCCGGCGGCCGCCGTCGAGCTCGACGCGCGACCGCCGCCGGGTCCTGCGCGCCGTACCGCTCGTCGATCGCGGTCGGCGTCCTGGTCCCAGTTCGGGAACGCGGATCGTCTCGGTCGAGCATCAGCATCGAGCCGGGCGTCGTAGATGCGGAACACGTCGCGGACGTGGCAGCGCGTACTCGAGCGGCGACCACACGTCGTCCGACGGCCGATCGCGCAGGCTCGGTCCGGCGAGCGCGGGCCGCCACGCGCGAGCGTTCTCCCGGATCATCCCGCCCACGTCCTCGCGTGCGAACGGTCGTGCATCGAAGCCGCACTCGGGCACGGACGCTCGAGCACCCACGTCCAGTTCTTCGTGTCGGGCATGATCGGCATGGCGAGAGGCTAGGTGCGCCGGCAATGTGCACCTCTAGGCTTTCCCATGTCCCCGTTCGCACTCGATCACGTGGTGATCCACATCGACGACTGGCAGAAGAGCAACGACTTCTATCGTGTCGTGCTCGGCGCGGAGCTCGTCGAGAACCCCGAGGGAGCGCACAACCCCTTGGGTGCATGGGCGTACCGCATCGGGGAGCAACAGCTCAACGTGCACGGTCCGTGGCCTGGCCTCGAGATGCCCTGCTGCGAACCACCGCGCAACGAGCCGGGCCGCGCCGACCTCTGCTTTCGAAATCCGGGCTCCGCGGCCGACGCCTCGGCCTTGCTCGGACGGCATCGGATCGCGATCGAAGGGGGACCGCTTCCACGCTTCGGCGCGGCATGGTTGGGGCACGAGCGTCTACTGCCGCGACCCGAGCGGCAACTCGATCGAGCTCATCTGCTACGAGTGACGCGTCACTCGTCGCCGACGCGGCGCTTCGATGCGCCGCACGGCGGCGTTGATCTCGCTCCTGACCGTGGCACCGACTTCCTTCTTCGATGCCACGTCGATCCCGATCGAGACGATGACCCGCCCGAATCGGTAGTCGCTCCGGGTGGTGGTCGCCACGGCTACCGCCGGCTTCCCCTTCGCCGGGCGGGACATGACGGTGAACACGGAGTAGGCGACGAGACGATCCGTGCCGACGGCCGGAGAGGTCTGCCTCGTCGTGACGACGAAGAGGTGTGGGTCGGCCTTCTTGCGGGCAGACTGTCGAGCTGCTGGCGGCGGCAGTCATGCCATTGCGAGCTGCTTCGGATCGCGAGATAGGTGTCGACGTCGGCATCGCTCGGGGAACACGAGCGACGGACGACGACAGCGACACCTTCGTCGTGCCCTTGCGCTGCAACGACGCCCCGAGTTGGAAAGCGCCCGGTCCGAGCTTCGACAGTGGCCCGTCCGCGCGCTGCGCGCAGTTGTCGGCGCGCTGGCGGCGCGCTTCCGCGAGCAGCGCGTGCGTTGCGCCCAGCCGGCTCCGACATCGCCGCGCCGGACGAGCGACTTGGCCGCGAGGTCCGCGGTCTTCGGCGTCGACCGCGCTCGTCGTCGGTGATCGGCTGCGTCCCCGTCGTGCCCTTTCCGCTCGAACCCACGCCGCACGCGGCGAGCGCGACGGCGAGCACAGCCGTCGACACGACGCGCCTCACGACTCGGCCGGGACCGCTCCCGCGTGCAACGGGCGGTGCAGCGAACGTGGCGCGGACGCGTCGGGCACCGCGTGCACGGGCTCGACCGCGGCGCCGGGGACGACCTGCGGATGCACCTCGGCCTTCCCCGCCCCTGGCCCTCCGCCGGCCACGCCTCGGCGACACCGACGATCGTCGTGAGCGACGCGTAGCCCTGGTCGACGAGGCCCTGATCGGAGTCCGGCGGCGCCTGGACACCGGTCGCGCGCAGCTCGAACTGGATCCGCGCGTCGCTCGACTCGGCGATCGCCGCGCGCACGGAACCGAACGCCGCGAGGCGCGCCCACCGCACGCCGAGGATGTCTTCGTACGCGCGCGCCGGCACGTTCAGGTTCAACACGCTTCGGGCGGGCGCCTCGAGCAGCATCGGCATCACGTCGAGCGCGACGCGAGCGGCCGTGTCGTAGCGCCACGGATCGGAGACGTCGACGCTCACGGCGAGGGCCGAGCAGCCGAAACTTTGCGCGGTCGAGCGCGGCGCCGACCGTCCCCGAGTGCAGGATCGCGCGTCCGGTGTTGCAGCCCGAGTTGATCCCCGACACCACGATGTCGGGCGGATCGCCGAACGCGCCGAGGCGGGCGGCCAGACACACAATGCCGGTGGACCGTCGATCGCGTACGCCGCGACGCCTTCACATCCCGGCATCTCGACCTTCTTGACGTCGAGATGCTGGTCGGCGTGCACGAGCCCGATCGCGGCGCCGATGCCGCTGCGATCACTGTCGGGCGCGACGACGACGACGTCGTAACCGTTGTCACACAGGGCCGGCGGCGAGGACGTGGAGCCCGGCGACTCGATGCCGTCGTCGTTCGTGACGAGCACCCTGGTCATGACTGGCAGTGCTCCGAGTCGGCGGCACGTCGAGCGCGGGGTTGCGGTCGAAGAAGCCGAACGGCGTGAGCAGGAAGCCGGAGTACTCGACCGGCATCACCGGCCAGTCCTCGGGACGCACGAAGTGCGTCACCCCGAAGCTGTACCAGACGACGAGGTCGGTGTCGACGAGCGAGCGATCGGCGCCGTCCAGCGGGGCAGCCCGTCGCCGCCCGGATGCTGGTTCGGGTACTCGCCCGCGGCGCGCCGCTCGTCCGGCGAGTACGGCGTGACCCAGAGGTTGTGCTGCGCGAACGCGGCGCGCTTGCCGACCGGCGAATCGGGATGCGCGAGCATCGTCGGCGTCGACATCGTCGGGCACGAGCTTGTACGCGGTCGGCTGGCCGAGGCCGTTGCGCACGTTCGGGTTCACGATGCGCCACGTACGCGACACCGACGGATCGATCTCGCGTTGCGCGACCTGCTCGGACTCGAGGCGGGTCGACTTCGGGCGGAACGCGTTCAGCCACGGGTTGTCGGGACCGGGCGGGATCCGTTCGGCGTCGATCTCGTAGATCTCGTTGGCGTCGCCGTCGACGTCGAAGTCGAGCCGCGCGTTGAACATGTGCTGGTGGTGCGGCGCGGCGACGCCTTCGGCGATCACGTTCGCGAACGGCGGTGGCGGCGTACCCGGTTCGATCGCCATCGGCGACACGATGCCGGTCAGCTTGACCTCGAGCTGGATGTTGCCATCGAGGTAGAAGTACCAGAAGAAGCCGTACTCGTAGTTGCCGACAGTTGAAATGAAGCTGACGACCAGGCGACGACTTCGCCGCACCTCGCCTCGTGCCGCCCCACAGGTCGACGTGCTTCCAGAGGATCCCGTAGTCCTCTTCGTGCATGCAGATCGCGTTGTCGATCACCCACGGCTTGCCGTGCTCGGTCGCGAGCGTGGCGTCGAAGTAGCGGATCTCGCCGACGCAGTCGCAGCCGAGCGTGAGCGACTGCGTCATGCGGCCGAGGCCCCACTCCCCCGCGTCGAACGCGTTCTTCCAGCCGTGCACAGGGCTCGGATCGCCGTACGGGACCACCATCTCGCTGATCGACGCGCGGTGCAGGATCGGCCGCAGGCGTCCGTCGTCGTCGTTGTACGCGACCTGGTGCAGCACGAGACCCTCGAACGGGTCGAACGCGATGCGGAACTGCCACTTCTGCCACTGCACGAAGTTGCCGTCGACCGTGAAGCTCGGGCCTTCGGGCTGCGTGATCGAGATCGGCTTCAGGTCGGTGCGCATCCGCGGCTGGTCCTCCGCGAAGTAGCTGGCGCGGTTCGGCGGAAGGGGCGTGACGCCGTGGTCGATCACCTCGAGCACTTCGTTGCGCCCGTTGTCGAAGTGCACGATGAGACCCTCGATCGGGCGCGCGTAGCCGTTGTCGTCGTCGCTCTCGCGCAGGAACGAGATGCAGCGCGAGATGCGGCGGCCTTCCTCGCACTCGTACCCGAACACGCCGGCCGGCCACGGGTCGATCTGCACCCGGTCGATCATGTCGGCCGTGATCCCGCGGCGCGCGAGCGCGGCGAGGATACTCGGGATGCTGGCGCGTCGTCATCACCGCGTTTCCGGCCTCGTGCATGAGCAGCGTCGGGCGCACGTCGTCGATCTCGGTCCACGCCTCGATGACGCCCGCGCCGACGTCGACGATCGCCTCGACGACGCCGTACTCGGGCCCGGGAACGATGACGGCCCGCACGCGGCGCTCGACGGGATCGCCCGGCTTCCACGCGCCGAGCACCTCCTTGTCCGGCTCGTGCAGCACGATGCTCGCGAACAGTGCGTCGTCGCCGAGCCGGCCGCTGTCGCGCAGCACCGCGACCGCCCGCGTGATCTCTTCGCCGGTCAGCATCTCTAGCGGATGCCGCATCGTGGTGTTCGTCGTCTCGCGTGGTCATCGCGTGTTCACCACTCTCATCGCCTCCGCGAACCGTCCCTCGGGCAGCCCGGCGGTCTCCGCGATCGCGCTCGTCCAGCTTCGCACCATGGTCTCCGTCGCGTCCGGATCGGGCAACTGGCTCTTGTGGGTCAGCAGCGCCTCGATCTTGCGGTCGACCACGCTGGTGATGTCGACATAGTGCGTGGGCGCGCCGGCGCTCGCGCCGAGCCAGAGCGCGTCGACGGTCCACGGCTCGAGCCCCTCGTCCGCGAGCTCGGGGTGCGCCCAGCGGTTGCGCGCGTCGGGGTACACCGCACACGCCGCGCTCTCCCCCGCCGCGAGATGATCGGGGTGACTCGCGTAGATCCGATCCCAGTTCCGATCGGGCGATTGCGTCATCACGCGCTGGGGCCGAACCCTGCGGATGACCCGCGTGAGGTCGCTACGCAGCTCGAGGGTGACCTCGACGCGGCCGTCGGGATATCCGAGGAAGTGCACGTCGTGCACGCCGACGATCGCGGCCGCCGCCCGCTGCTCGTCGCGGCGCAGCTCCGCCATCTCGGCCCGCGGGATGCCGGTCTCGGAGCCGCCGGCGTCACCGTCGGTCACGATGCAGTACGAGACCTCGATGCCGGCGTCGGTCATCACCGCCACCGAGCCGGCCCAGCCGAAGTCGACGTCGTCGGGATGGGCCATGACCGCGAGCACCCGCTCGACGCCCGTCAGGGAAACCGGTTCCACCACTCACTCCTCACTGCGTCCACACCATCGCACGGCTCCCTCGCTGCGCCATCCTTGGCTCCGCTGCGTCCGCACTGTTGCGCGACGCTAGTGCGCGTGACCACGTCGCCGTTCTGCCCCCGGGAGCTCGTCGGCCTGCTCGCCGACGACGACCGCCGCCGGGTGTTCGCCGCGCTCGTCTTGGGAGCATCGAACGTGGATGCCGTACGTGAGGCGGCCGATCTCGACGCGCGCGCGGCGGGCCGCGCCCTGCAACGACTCGTCGACGCCGGGCTCGTCCTGCGCGGTGACGACGGCGACGTGCACCTGCTCGGCGAGGCGTTCGCGCTCGCGGCGCGCGCCGAGGCCGAACGCGAGCCCCGTTCCGTCGAGCACGGCGACGAGCCGGCCGACGTGGCGCGTGTGCTGCGCGCGTTCGTGCGCGACGGGCGCCTGGTATCGATCCCCGCGTGCACGCCAAGCGTCTCGTCGTGCTCGACTGGCTCGTGCAACGGTTCGAGCCCGGCCGCCGCTACTCGGAAGCAGATGGTCAACCTGATCCTCGCCCAGGTGCATGCGGACACGGCTGCGTTGCGCCGCTATCTCGTCGACGACGACCTGCTCTCCCGCGCGCGGCGAATACTGGCGCACCGGCGGGACCTTCGAACCGAAGTGATCAGGGGCGTGTGTGAGGTGCGAATTTCGCACCTCACACACGCCTCCCCCACCCACACGGGGATCAGCGCAGCAGCTCGGGGTGCAACGCGCCGACCATGCGGCGCATGCCGTCCTTCCACCCGACGGTCGTCGCGCCGACCAACGCCCGGCGTTTGGTGTTGTCGGTCGGGATGCCGCCGATCGTGTTCGGCGTCCGGTCGAACTGCACGTCTCGTCCGACGAGCTCCCCCAGGTACGCGCACCACTCCTCGATGCTCGTCTCGTCGTCGCCGCCCCAGTTCACGATCGTCGCCGGCACCGACGCGGCCGCGAGCATTCCCGGCAGCATCGCAATGATGTCGTCGTCGTGGATCGGGTTGAAGCGGCTCGGTCCGTCGGGATGCACCGGAACCGGACGGCCGGCGAGAATCAACGCAAGGTGGAACGCGGGCCAGCCGCCGTCGTCGCCGTAGGGCACGTTGAGGCGCGCGATCGTCGTCGGCACCTCGAAGATGCGGCAGGTCGTGCGCACGACGGCTTCGGCCGCGATCTTGCTGATGCTGTACGTCGGCATCATCACGCGGTGGTTGTCGCCGAGCGGGTCGGTCTCCCGCTGCGGTGTCCCGCCGGCCGCCTCGTACACGCCCGTCGACGAGCAATGGAGAAACGCACGGGCGGCGCGGCAGTGCGCCATCAGCAGGCCCGCGGCTTCGGCGTTGCCGGCGAGGTCGACCTCCCACCTGTTGCTCTTGACGACGGCGAAGTTGCAGACGTAGTCGACGTCGTCCGGCACGCCGTCGAGTGCGCCGCGCGCGAGGTCGACACTGACGCAGCGCACACCGGCGCGCTCGAGCCGCGCTCGCTTCTCCGGCGTCCTTGAACCGCGCCACGGCGATGACGTCGTTGTCCGCGGCGAGGGCGAGGGCGACCGGCAGCGCGACCTGGCCCGTCGCGCCGGTGACGAGGATCCGCGCGCGTCGCGCAACGTCACGGCGTCGCCGAGAGTGCAGCCGCACTCTCGTCGTCGAGGCCGGAGTCCGGTCGGGCAGTCGCGCCGCGACCGCCTGCACGAACTGCTCGTCGGCGAGGTCGACGTCGACGTCGCCCCGCGGACATGGGTGTGGCCGTCGCGTGCGTCGATCGTGAGGTCGGGCTTCAGCTCCTTCATCGCGAAGCGTGCCGAACCGGGCCTGCCAGGCGGTGCGGGCGGCTGCTTCGTCCGGCGTGACCGGCACTGCGACGTCGTCGGCATGGGTCGCGAGCTCGAACGCGAGGTGGAACGCCTGCCACCGCGCCGGGTACGCGCCGACGCTGCTGTCGACGTTCGCCGCCGTCGCGGGCGCGGAACTCCTCACGATTCGCCGACGCCTTGGTGCGCCATGTGTCGAGGACTTGCGACGGCGTCTGGCCGTCGAACTCGCGAATGCCGATCTCGTTCGCGGTCGCGAGGTCGATGGCGCCCTTGGCGCCGATCTCGGCGAGGAACTGCTGCACGGTGCCGTCGAGACAGGCCCGGTTGTAGTCCTCGGTCGCCGCGAGGTGCGCGAGCACATCGCGCACGCTCCATCCGGCACAGCGAGAAGGCGCTTGCCACGCCGGCTCACCAAGGCCGGTGAAGAAACGATCGAGAACGCGCCGGCTTCGGCCGCGATGAGGTCGTAGGGATCGAGACCTTCGAGATCCTTGTCGTCCACCATCGACGCGACCGTCAACGCGAACCACGGGTTGCGCTCCTGCTCGTTGTGGGAACAATGCTCAGATCACGTCGGAGGAGGACCAACCATGGCCGGAGCATTGGTAGGCAAGCGGGTCGCGTTCTTGGTGGCGAACGAGGGCGTCGAGCAGGTGGAGCTCACCGAGCCGTGGAAAGCCGTGCAACATGCCGGCGGCGAGCCGGTGCTGGTCGCACCCGAGTCGGGAGAGGTGCAGGCGTTCCACCACCTCGACAAGGCCGACCGGTTCCCGGTCGACCTCACGGTCGATCAGGCCGATCCCGAGCAGTTCACCGGGCTCGTGTTGCCCGGCGGTGTCGCCAATCCGGATCAGCTCCGCATCACACCACCGGCGGTGCACTTCGTGCACCAGATGGCCGAACGCGGGAGGCCGATCGCAGTGATCTGCCACGGCCCCTGGACGATGATCGACGCGGGCGTCGTGTCCGGCCGCCGCATCACGAGCTGGCCGAGCCTCAGCACCGACCTCACCAACGCCGGCGCCGAGTGGATCGACGAGATCGTGGTCGTCGACGCGGACGGAGCGAACACCATCGTCAGCAGCCGCAAGCCGGACGATCTTCCGCGCTTCTGCGAGGAGTTCGTGAGGGTGTTCTCGCAAGCGTTCGCTCGCACCTGACACGATGTCTCCCGGTGAGCACCGGAGAGACGTTCGATCCATTCGATGCGTCGCAATCGCGCGAGGCCTGGGAGACGCTCCGGCGGCTACGTGACGAAGCGGCCGTCGTCTCAATCGCGCAGGGAATGCGCTATGTCACGCGTCACGACGAGGCCCGCGCGGTGTTGCGCGACACCGAGCATTTCTCGAACGCATCCGGGATGAAGGCGCCGGGCGTCGTCGTACCGGTCGAGGACCGGCTCCTCGGCGAGCTCGATCCACCCCGCCATACTGCGGTCCGGCGCGTCATGGTGACCGCCATCACGCCGAAGGTCGTGCACCAGGCCGAGCCGTTCATCGTCGACACCGCACGCGGGTTGCTCGCGGCGGCGCCGGACGTCGTTCGACCTCGTCGCCGCGTTCACCGGGGTGCTCCCGAACCGCGTCACCGTGCATCTCCTCGGGTTCCCATCCGACGACGCCGATCAACTCGCGGTCTGGGCGAAGGGGCTGATGGAGAGCAGCTTTCCAGCCATGAATCGAACGGATCGCGGCGAGGGCTTCGCGGCGGCGTTCCCCGAGTTCGCCGCGTACATCGACGATCGCATCGCCGAGCGAACGGCACAGCTCCGCGCGGGCGAACTGCGAACCGACGTGCTGGCGCGTCTGATCGAGCTCCAGGTCGACGGTGATCCCCTCCCGCACCGGCAAGTCCGCGCCCTCGTGCGCAACCTCATCACCGGCGGCCTCACCACCACCAGCCAGCTGCTCGGCAACCTGCTGCACGAGTTGCTCGCCCGGCCCGGCATCGAGCACGCAATCCGCGTTGATCGCAAGCTCCTCGACACCGCCATCGAGGAAAGCCTGCGCCTCACGCCACCTCTGCTCTTCCTGGCGCGCTCCTGTGTCGAGGAGACCGCAGTCGGCGGATGTCCGGTACAACCCGGCGAGCGGGTGATCGTCGGTACCGCGTCCGCGAACCGCGACGAGCGCGTGTTCGACGACGGCGCGGCGTTCCGGCTCGACCGTGAGAACGCCGACGCCCATCTCACGTTTGGCTTCGGCAGCCACGTCTGTCCCGGCGCGACGCTCGCGCGCAGGGTCGCGCGGCTCGGCGTCGAAGCATTCCTCGATCACTTCCCCGAAGGTGCTGTTCGACTCCGTCCGGGGTTCACCTTCGAGCAGGTGCCGACGTACTTCGAGTGCGGGCCGCGCCAACTTCCCGTCGTCGTCGGCTGACGGCCGAGCTCCCTAGCCGCTGCCGTAGGACCCCGCGTCGCCGAAGGCGGCCACCGTTGCATCTGCGCGCTGGATCCAGTAGCCCTTTCCGCTCTTCGTCCGCACCATGCCGACCACGGGCGAGCCGGTCGTGCCACCGAGAGAACCGTAGAACTTCGCGTCACCGAAGCTGAACACGCCCCCGTCGGACGCGACGAGCCAGTAGCCCTTGCCGCGGCGCGTGTCGCGCGATCCCGACCACGGGCGCGACGAGGGGCCTGCCCCCCATCGAGCCGTGGAAGCGCGCGTCACCGAAGCTGAACACACCACCGTCGCCCGCCGAGAGCCAGTAGCCCTTGCCGCTCCTCGTTCGGGTCATGCCGTCGACCGGCGCCACGAGGGGCCTGCCCCCCATCGACCCGTGGAAGCGCGCGTCGCCGAAGCTGAAGATGCCGCCATCCCACGCGACGAGCCAGTAGCCGTTGCCGGAGTGCGTCGGCACGATGCCGTGGACCGGCGCCACCAACGGGAGCGCGCCGGTCGAGCCGTGGAACTTCGCGCTGCCATAGGTGAACACGCCGCCGTCGGCCCCGACCAGCCAATAGCCACCGCGGTGCGGAGTCGGTGCCGCGCCGACGATGACCCAAGCCAGCGGGATGTTCACCGCCGAGCCGCGGCTCACGAAGTTGCCGTGCGGCGCCAGCGCGCCGAGACCCGTGACGGTGGCATATCCGTGATCGTTCTTGCTCGGGAGCAATGCGACCGCATCGCCCCGCCTCGGTGACGCGCCGAGCGCGCCGCCGTCACCGACCCATTCCCAGTGCCACGCTTCGGGGCACGCGCTGCCGCCGGGCTCCGCGAACGCGGGATGGTTCCACCCCAGCGACCCCGCGACCTGCTTCATGAACGCGTATCCGACCGAGCCGAACGTGAGCGAACCGCCGGCGTCGGTGAGGTCTGCGGCCTTGCCCCACCCGTGGAACGAGTTGCCGACGGGTGCGCCACTCGGTGCGTGGGTGACGGTGGCGACACACGCGGGGTTGTTGCCGGGCTGGTTCGCGATGCCCCCGACGCGGACCTGCTCGGCGAGCGTGCGGTAGCACTCCTCCGCGCCCAGCGGGATGTTCACCTGGCGGGCCATCGTGAAGAGCCGAGCCAGGCTCGGTGCGGCTTCGCGCACCGCGATGCAATGCGGTGCGACGTTGATCAGCCGAGATGGCGACACGACTCCGTTCACCTCACCGGCGAGTGGCGTCGGGCGATTCTGCGGATCGATCGGGTCTCCACCCGCGGCGTAGCCGGCCGGAGCGATACCTACCACCAGCAGCGCAGCGAGCGCGAGCACGAGAGCGCACCGAGTGAGCTGAGTCATGGGCGGCATTCAACCACGATGGTTGGGAACAATGCAGTCGTGCGGACCGACACCCTGACGCGCCTCGCGCACGACGGCATATACGTGGGCATCACGGCGTGGACCGAGCCGACGTTGGTCGCCGCGGGTTACTACCCCGAAGGCGTGGACAGCGCAGACGAGCGGCTCCGCTACTACGCGTCGGAGTTCCCGATCACCGAGGTCGACGCCACGTACTACGCGCCGCCGAGCGAGCGAGTCGCCCGCCTGTGGGCCGAGCGCACGCCACCGGACTTCGTGTTCGACATCAAGGCGTTCCGATTGCTGACCGAGCACCCGACGCCGCCGAAGTCGTTGTGGAAGGACATGCGGGAAGCGCTGCCGGCGGAGCTTCGGGAGAAGCGCAATGTCTACCCGAAGGATGTCGGGCACGACGTGATGGACGACGCCCTCGACCGGTTCGTCCGTGCGCTCGAGCCGCTGCGCGCCGCCGGCAAGCTCGGCGTCGTGTTGTTGCAGTTCCCCGAGTACGTGCACCCCGTGAAACGTTCGTACGCGCACCTCGATTGGCTCGCGCGGGAGCTCTCGGCCCGCGGTGTCGTCGGCGCGGTCGAATTCCGCCAGCGCGCGTGGATGGACGACGAACACACCGCGAGCACGCTCACGTTCCTCGAGGAACGCGGCCTCGCCTATGTGGCCGTCGACGAGCCGCAGGGTTTTCGGAGCTCGATGCCGCCGGTCGCGGCAGCCACCGCGGATATTGCGATCGTGCGCTTTCACGGACGGAACGCGGAGACATGGACCAAGAAGGGACTCACCGCGGCAGAGCGTTTCGCGTACGACTACACCGCGGACCCCGAAGCGCTGGAGGAATGGGCGCCGCGTGTGCACGCGCTGCACGAGGATGACCGGCCGGTGCATGCGCTCATGAACAACTGCTACGGCGACTACGCGGTGAAGAGCGGCCGGATGCTCGCGCAGCTCCTCGACCCCGACGCCTCATGACGTCGGCGGGAGCTATGCGCCGGCGTCGATCCAGACGGTCTTGATGTTGCAGAACTCGCGAATGCCGTGGCCGTCGAGCTCCCGTCCGTAGCCGGACTCCTTCACGCCGCCGAAGGGGAGCTCCGAATACGACGTGGTCATGCCGTTCACGAACACGGCGCCCGCCTCGACGTCGCGGATGAACCGCTCCTGCTCTGCGGGATCACGCGTCCACACATTCGAGCCCAGACCGAACACCGTCGCGTTCGACAGCTCGATCGCCTCGTCCAGGTCGCGCACGCGGAACAGCTCTGCCACCGGCGCCGAACAACTCTTCGTGGTACATCCGCATCTCGCTGGTGGTCCCGGTGACGACCGTCGGCGGATAGAACCATCCCGGCCGGTCGAGCCGTTCTCCGCCGCAGAGCACGGTCGCACCCTTCGCACGGGCGTCGGCGACGAGCTCCTCGACGTCGTGCAGCCCCTGCTCGAGCGCGAGCGGCCCGACGTCGGTGGTCGCGTCCATTGGATCGCCGACGCGGAGCGACAGCATGTTCGCGACGAAGCGCTCGGTGAACGCTTCGAAGACGTCCGCATGGACGATGAATCGCTTGGCGGCGATACAGCTCTGCCCGTTGTTCTGGCACCGAGCGGTCACGCCGACGCGTGCCGCCGCGTCGAGATCGGCCGACGGCAACACGACGAACGGGTCGCTGCCGCCGAGCTCGAGCACGGTCTTCTTGATCTCACTGCCGGCGGTCTGCGCGATCGCCTTGCCCGCGGCGGTGCTCCCGGTGAGGGTGGCCGCGACGACGCACGCGTCGCGTAGCACCCGCTCCACTGCGCCGGCGCCGATGAGCAGCGTTTGGAACGCGCCTTCGGGGAAGCCGGCACGCCGGAACACGTCTTCGAGGAACAGCGCGGTCTGGGGAACGTTCGACGCGTGCTTCAACAAGCCGACGTTGCCGGCCATGAGCGCCGGAGCGGTGAACCGCACGACTTGCCAGAGCGGGAAGTTCCACGGCATCACCGCGAGCACCGGACCCAATGGCTGATACCGGGTGAACGCTCGGGTCGCACCGACCGCGCCCGGATCGGCAGGCTCGTCGGCAAGCAGCTCCTCGGCGTGCGCCGCGAAGTAGCGACACGCCCGGGCGCATTTCTGCGCCTCCGCACGCGCCGACGCCAGCGTCTTGCCCATCTCGGTCGTCATGACACGTGCGATCTCGTCCGCCTCTGCGTCGAAGACGTCCGCGGCGACGAGCATCCACTCGGTACGTGCTCCGTAGTCGGTCAGCCGGTACTCGCGGAACGTGTCCACCGCGCGCGCGATCCGCGCATCCACCTCGGCGGCCGACAACGGTTCGAAGCTCTTCTCGACGGCGCCGGTCGCCGGATTGATCGTCGCGATGGGCATGCACGCCTCCGATATATCGGCAATGAGCGGCGCGATACCCAGTGCCGCGCCAACAGACCACAGTTTGCCGCGCCCGGCCCCCGTGCCGCGCTCTGGGAGGCTTGCCCGGATCTCATTCTGGGTATGAAAACTGGACCACCAATCGATCTACAGGAGCATCACGTCATGGCTGACGAAAAGAGCGGACCGAAGGCTGCAGTGAGCGGTGTTGCCGAAGGTGTCAAGGGCAAGGTCAAGGAAGCCGCGGGCGCACTGACCGGCGACGAGAAGTTGAAGCGTGAGGGCGAGGCGCAGCAGGACAAGGCCGGCGCCGAGCGCGAAGTCGCTCAGAAGGAAGCCGAGGCCGAAAAGGCGCGCGCCGAGGCCCGTGCCCACGAGGCCGAGCAGAAGGCGAACCAGGGCTAAGCCACCCGCACGCCCTCTGCGAACGCGGGATGTAGTGAGGGGCCGGTCGTCGTACCGTCGAGGTACGGGGACCGGCCCGATCATTGTCGATCGTCCGCCAATCGCCCGCCACGCGCGGGCCCCCGGCCCGAGTGCCAAGATTGCGGGGTGAGCGACGTCGCGTACACCTCGAGCCCGTTCGTGGACCCGATCCAGCCGATCACCGAGTCCGACGACGAGATCCGGGCGGCGATCGCACAGGCCGAAGTACCGCCGCTCCTGCCCGCGCTCGCGTATCTGACCGGCGACCTCTCCCTGCTGCGGGACAACCTGCGGCCCAACCCGATGCTCATCGGCATGCCGCAAGGCGGCTTGACCGACGAACAGCTCGCCGAAGCCCGCGAGCTCGCGCTCCGCACGCTCGTCGAGTACCGCGACAACGGCTGCCGTCCGGCCCCGTTGCCGTCGGACGAGGTCTTGCTGCGGATCATGGAATTTGCCGTCGGCGGCGCGGACATGGCCGCGTACCTCCCGCTGCTCGAAGAGGAGCTCGCGTATCGCGGCGAGGACCGGCGCGCGCCGACGTGGCAGAAGGCCGGCATCGCACCCGACGTCGACTTCCGCGTCGTCATCGTCGGTGCCGGAATGTCAGGGCTGCTCGCCGGGCACCGCCTGCAGCAGGCGGGTGTGGAGCTCGTCATCGTCGACAAGAACGACGACGTCGGCGGGACGTGGTTCGAGAACCGGTATCCCGGCTGTCGCGTCGACAACCCGAACCACAATTACAGCTACTCGTTCGCGCAACGTCACGACTGGCCGCTGCATTTCTCCACCCAGGACGTGTTGCTCGACTACTTCCGCCAGTGCCTCGACACGTTCGGGCTCCGGGACAAGGTGCGGTTCCGGACGGAGGTGCGCTCGGCGACGTGGTCGGAGGACGACGCGTGCTGGACCGTGCGGGTGCGCAATCCCGAAGGCGGCGAGGAGTCGCTCCGAGCGAACGCGTTGATCAGTGCGGTCGGGCAGTTGAACCGTCCGAGCTTTCCGGAGATCGCCGGACGCGACTCGTTCGCCGGCCCGGCGTTTCATTCGGCCGCGTGGGACCACGACCTCGACCTGACGGGGAAGCGGGTGGCCGTGATCGGCACCGGCGCGAGTGCCGTGCAGTTCATTCCCGAGGATCGCGCCGGTGGTCGGCGAGCTGTTGGTCTTTCAGCGCACGCCGCCGTGGTTCGGCCCGACCCCCGACTACCACGATGCGGTGTCGGACGGGCTGCAGTGGATGTACGGGCACGTGCCGTCGTACAGCGAGTGGAACCGCTTCTGGATCTTCTGGCGGATGGGCGACGCCGTGTTGCCCGGTGTCACCGTCGACCCCGACTGGGACAGCACCACCGGCTCGGTCAGCCTGATGAACGAGATGGTGCGCCTGATGCTCTCCGAGTACATCAACACGGAGTTCGCCGACCGGCCCGACCTCCTCGAGAAGGTGATGCCGGCCTACCCGCCCGGCGGCAAACGAATGTTGCGGGACAACGGCGTGTGGGCGGGGGCGCTCAAGCGCGACAACGTGCAGCTGATCACGGACGGCATACGAGAGATCACACCGCACGGCATCGTGACCGATGACGGGCACGAGCACGCCGTTGACGTGATCATCTATGGCACCGGCTTCCAGGCCTCGAAGTTCCTCACGCCGATGAAGATCACCGGGCGGCATGGCGCTGATCTCCACGAGCAGTGGGACGGGGACGCGCGGGCGTACCTCGGGATCACCGTGCCGGGCTTCCCGAACCTCTTCTGTCTCTACGGCCCGAACACGAACATCGTGGTCAACGGCAGCATCGTGTACTTCTCGGAATGTGAAGTGCGGTACGTGCTCGGCTGTATCGAGATGTTGTTGGCGCAGGGTCATCGCGCGCTCGACGTGCGCAAGGACGTCCACGACGCGTTCAACGAGCGCGTCGACGCCGAGAACAAGCGAATGGCCTGGGGTTGGTCGGATGTGAACAGTTGGTACAAGAACGAGCACGGCCGCGTCGCGCAGAACTGGCCGTTCACCCTGCTCGAGTACTGGCAGCGCACGCAGCGCCCCGAGCCCGACGACTACGAGCTCATTGACTGACGGCTCACACCGCCCTGTCGTCGCTCACCAACGCACGATCGGTGCTTCGGCCTGGTTCCTCGCGATGTCCTCCGGCGTCCAGGCGCCACAGCAGTAGTCGCTGTGCTCGATGATCTGGTCGCCGTCCAAGCGGAAGATGCTCACCGCCCGCGAGAGTTGTTCACCGTCGGGGCCGTCCCACCGGAGCTCGTACTCCGCCACGACCGTGTCCGGGGCGGTCGTCGCGCGCACCCAGGTCGTGCGAAGGTTCGGGAGCTCCTCGAGCTGTTCGGCGAGGACCTCCGAAGCGGCGTCGCGTCCCTGCAGCTGAACTCGCCACATCGGCATGTCGAGGTCGAGCAGCACGTTCCCGGCGTAGCGGTGCGCGATCCGACCGAGATCGGCCACGCGGAGACAGTCCACCACCCACTCGCTCGTCGGCATCGTCACCGTCACCGGCACAACCCTCAGCCGCCGAGGCGGTAGAAACGGAAGAAGTCGTGCTCGATGGGAAGGACGTCGACGCTCGCGAAGCCGGCCTCCGTTGCGTAACGGCGGACCGTGTCGGCGCGCATGACGGTGCCGGTTGCCGCGGACGGTTGCTCGGCCATCCCGGCCGGGAGGCAGTGCAGCACACTCGCCGCGTACATGAACCGCTCGACCGGGTCGCCGATCGCACCGAAGCTGTCCGCGACGCGCTCGTCCATCACGATCACGGTGCCGTCATCCGCACGCGCGTTCCGCATCGCCTTCAGCACGTCGACCGGCCGCGACAGGTCGTGCAGTGCCTCGAAGATGGACACCACGTCGAAGCGTCCGCCGAAGCTCGGGTCCGCGGCGTCTGCGACGAGGAAGGTGACCCGGTCGTCGACACCATGCTCCTTGGCGTTGCGCCGCGCGGCCTCGATCGACGGTTCGTCGAGATCGACACCCACGACCGTTGCGTTCGGGTACGCGGCCGCGAACACGATCGTCGACCAGCCCAGGCCACAACCGACATCGAGGATCGCGGCATCGGCACGCGTGGCGAGCCGTTCGTGGACGTCCGGCACGCCGTTCGCAAGCCACTCGCTCGCGAGCAGTGACTGGAAGCCCGGCCGGTTGAAGGCCGCTTGGGCCTCCCGCATCTCCGTGCCGTAGTCGCCGTAGGCGACGCCGCCGCCCGATCGGTACGCGTCGAGCAGTTGTGGCATCACGTTCGCGAAGCTGATGAGGAAGCCGCCGGCGGGCGCGAGGTACGCCAGGCTCGTCTCGTCGACGAGTACTGCGGCCTGCGCGTCGGAGACCGAGTAGCGCCGTTCGTCGGCGGGCGCGGCGGGGTCGTCGACACCGATGAGCTCGGCGATCGCCTGCTGCTCGAGCCACTCCCGCGCGTAGCGCTCGTCGATCCCGGCAGCCTGTGCGACCTCGCCGGCAGTGCTCGACCCACCCTCGTAGAGCAACCGGTACAGGCCGAGTTGCGTGCCCAGGTGGATCGACAATGCCTCCATGGCGGCCACGCCGCCGCTGAACAGTCGCTCGGCGAGGGCCCCGACCTGCGCCTCGACGTCTTCTTGGGTAGGAGTGGTCGTCATCGTCTTCTCCTCGAGTCGCCGCGAACGGGCGTCACCCGAGAGGCGTGAGGACGCGCCTTACGGCTGTGAGACGATCTGCCATTCCACCGGTCCGTCGGGCTCGTACACGCAGAACAGCCCCGTCCGCAGTGCCCGCCGCAGGTGCGCGCCCAGCGATGCGTGCTCGGCCTCGATGCGCGTCATCGCGTCCCGTATCCGCTGGGTCACCGCCGATCGGGCCCGCTCGGCGGGGTCGCCGGACCGGCGGGCGCGACCGCCGAGACCGTAGGCGCCCGACAGCTCCGCGAGGAGCATCTCGCGTTCGGCGTGGAGTCGCTCGGATCTCCCGGCATCGGCCAGCGCGTCGGCGTCGTCGATCTCGACCTCGAGCTCGACGAGCCGCCGTTTGTACGCGTCGCGTGCGGTCGCGTCGAGCCGTGGCCCGGTGTCGCCACTTCTCATGGCCCGGCCCTCGCTCGCCAGATCCAGTACCGGGATCTCCCGCCCCGGCTCTGCGAGCAGGCGCGCGATGTCGCCGATGCCTTTCGTGTGCCGGAGGCGCACGGTGCGCCCCTCGTACGACAGCGCCCACACCTCGCCCTCGCGTCGCAGCACCCCGGCCCGGGTCCGGGCTGCCGGGCCGGGAGCCTCGAAGCCTGCCTCGAGATCCAGCGCGACTGATCTGCACAAGCACCGGTGCGTTCACGGCACGATGGTTCGCAAGCGCGGCTTCGAGATGCGCGCGGGCGTCATCGCGACGGCCGAGCGTTTCCGCCAGAAGGCCGAGTGGACGCTCGATGCTTCCGTAGTTCGCGGCCGCGATGCCGTCGAGGGCGTAGAGATGGCGATACGGGAGCAGGTCGTCGTACAGCTGCGGGGCGAGGGGATGCCCGCCGATGAGCGCGACCGCTTCGGCCGCCATGGCCGCGGCCGTCAGCCATTCGGCACCGTATGCGGATCGATTGTCGAGCTCGGCGGCATCGAGCTGTGCTCGCGCTTCACCGAGTCGACCCGCACACGCCGCAGCCATCGCGGCGCCCGGCCGGGCCATGAAGGCGATGTCGTGCCAGCGCTCCGTCATGGCGGAGAAGCGCACGTACGCATCATCCGGCAATCCCGCGTGTATCAACCACCCCAGTTGCAACGTGTACGTCAACATCTCCGCGTTCTCACTGTGTGCACTCGCGCCGATCGCTTCGGCCTCGGTGCACCACTCCGCCGCATCGTCGAAGCGTCCGTCCATGAGCGCGCGCATGCCCCGCCACAACGGCACGTACCACGTATAGAGCGGCTGCCGGATGGCGTCGGCCACGCGCGCGATACGCGTCCACCTCGCCGTCCATCTCGACGAACCGGCCCAGCTCGGCAAACGCAAGCACCCGCAGGCGGCGACCCAACAGCTCGACGCGTGCATCGCTGTGCTGCCGCGCAGCGCGACGATCTCGCCGGCTTCGGCGACGCGAGCCTCGCAGAAGTTCTGGTCCCGGGATCGCGTCGCAATGCGCCGCCAGCGCGTATGCGAGCGCATGGTCGTCTTCGGCCACTCGAGCCAGCGCAACCGCCTCGTCGCTGAGCGCGAGCCGCTCGACATCCGAGCCTTCGATCGAAAGGGCGACCGACAGTCGGGCAAGCAGCCAGGCGCGTGTCGCGGGATCTGATTCACCGAGCGCGCGGAGCGCCTCTCGCAGCAGTTCGATCTGGGCGGCGTCGAATGGGGAAACCTCGAACCCGCCCGCGCCGGATCCGCATCCGAGGGCCGCCCGCGCCAGGCGATCGGGCCAACCGTGCTCCCGCGCCAGCCCGGCGGCCTCGTCGAACGCGGCGCGCGCCTGCGGAAGCTCGCCCGCCGCGAGCCGAGCGTCGCCGAGCTGCAACAGGAGATCGGTCTGCAGCGCCGTGTCGGCCGGGCACAGGGTCAGCGTCTCCAGGGCATGCGCGAAATGAGCCACCGCGGCCTCGTAGGCGAGCATCGCCATCGCGCGCCGACCCGCCTCCTCGGCGTACGCGACTGCCTTGGCCGCATTTCCCCCGGCCGAAGCCTTGCGGAAGTGGTGCGCGAGCTCGGCCGCGTCGACGTGTCCGCCGCGCTCGCCCGCACGCTCGAGCGCCTTCGCCACGTCTTCGTGCAATCGCACGCGACGCGCAAGACCGAGCTCTCGATAGGCGGTCTCCCGTATCAACGGATGGGTGAACGCGAACCGTCCGCCTCCCGCGTCGCGCACGAGGCGCGCGCTCTCAGCTTCGTCGAGCACGTGCAAGAACGCGGCGTCGTCGAGCCTCGTGATCTCGCACACGACTTCCACGCCGAATTCCACACCGACCACCGACGCGACGCCCAACGCGTCGCGGCAGGGCGTCGACACTGTGTCGAGCCGGCGGGTCAGTGTCGCGCGCACACTCTCCGGGAACGGGAGCTCCGTGACCTCGTCGGCACCGAGCGCGCCCTGCGCGCCCAGCAGACTCACGACCTCGCGTGCGAAGAGCGGGTTGCCGGCCGTCAAGACATGCAGGCGCGTGACCAGATCGTCGGAGACCGGGTTGCCGACGAGATCGGCAACGAACAGCCCGAGCTGGTGCCGTTCGAGGGGAGGGACCGCGAGCTGCGGGCCGTGCCGGACGAGCTCGGGCAGGACCGCGGCGACGTCCGCGAGCGCGGCTGCCTCGACGTCGCGATAGGTCGCGAGCACGATGATCGCGGCGTCACGCAGGTGCGGCGCGACGAATGCCAGCAGCCGAAGGGATGGCGGATCGGCCCAGTGGAGGTCGTCGACGACGAGGAGGCGCGGTTGCTCGGCGGCACGCGCCCGGAGGGTCTCCACCACCGTCGAGAACAGACGGAACCGGGCCAGCTCGTGGTCCGAATCGTCGGCGCCTTCGGTCGCGACGTCCAGGGGTGCTGCGCCGAGCTCTACGAGCAGCTGCGACCATGGCCAGAACGGCGGCGCGCCGGCCTCCGCCCAGCAGGTGACCCTGTGCGTGTCGATGCCTCGGTCGGCAGCGAGCGCGATCGCCTCCTCGGCGAGACGGGTCTTGCCGGCACCTGCTTCGCCGACGACGAGCACCAATCCGCCGCGCCCGGCGGCCACTCCCTCTATCTGCGAGCGGAGTAGCCGCACCTGACGCTCACAGCCGATGAGCACACGCCGAGTGTAGGAGCGACCCTCAGTGACGGGGCAGACGCAGGTGATCCGCGGTCGCGCAGCCGATGCACGTCACCGCCGCGGGTTGCGCTTCGAGACGCTCGTTCGCGATCGGCTTCCCGCAACGCTCGCAGGTGCCGTAGCTGCCTCGTTGCAGCCGATCGAACGCATCGTCGACCGCGGCGAGGTGCGCGCGTGCCTGCGCGAGCAGCGCCGTGACCTGCGCGCGTTCGAACCCGACGGTCGAGCCTTCGGGGTCGTGCTCGTCGTCGGCATTCGCCGCGTCCGACGCATCCACGATCGCGTCGAACTCACGCGTCGAGCGCGGCACATCGAGCGGATGCGCGCTCGGCGTTCGGTCGACAGGCGCTCCTCGAAGGTCACCTCCAACCATTACCCGCATCTGTCCGGAAATGTCGCGCGTGCGAGCAACATCCTTCGGTAGCGTCGGCCCCATGCCCACACAGACCGAGAAGGCGGAACGCTTCGCCTCGCTGCATCATGGACAGACCCCGTTGTTGCTGCCGAATCCGTGGGACGCCGGGTCCGCAAAGGTGTTCGTGGCGCTCGGGTTCGACGCGCTGGCGACGACCAGCTCGGGGTTCGCGGGCACGCTCGGTCGTCTCGACGGGGCCACGACCAGGGATGAGGCGCTCGCGCATGCCGCCGCGATCGTCGCGGCAACCGACGTGCCGGTCAGCGCCGATCTCGAAAACGGCTTCGCCGACGATCCGAGCGGGGTCGCCGAGACGATGACGCTCGCTCGATCCGCGGGACTGGCCGGAGGGTCGGTGGAGGACTACGCCGGACGGGAATCCGACCACATCTACGACATCGGGCTCGCGACGGAACGCGTGGCCGCGGCGGCGGAGGCCGCGCACCGCGACGGCGGCCGGTTCGTGTTGACCGCGCGCTCGGAGAACTTCATCCGCCAACGGCCCGATCTCTCCGACACCATCAAGCGACTGCAGGCGTACCAAGGAGCGGGGGCCGACGTGGTGTACGCACCCGGCATCACCACGCCCGACGACATCCGAACCATCGTCGAGTCGGTCGACGTTCCCGTGAACGTGCTCGCGTTCCCCGGCGTGCCGAACGTGCCCGAGCTCGGCGCGCTTGGCGTCGCGCGCGTCTCGATCGGCGGCGCGTTCAGCTACGTCGCGCTGGGCGCGGTCGCCGACGCGGCCCGCGAATTCCTCGAACAGGGAACGTACGGCTTCTGGAGCGGGGCCGGCGGGGGCGCCAAGATCGCGCGCGAGGCGTTCACGACCTGACGCGCGCCTGTTTCGGCGCTTGGCGCGCCACTACCAGGTGTCGATGTGTGGGCGCTTCTTGCCCTTGCGCTCGTCCGCAGTACCGCCGGCCGCAAGCATCGTCGTGATCCAGCGGCGCGAATCGGCGGGATCGATGACGTCGTCGATCTCGAAATGGCTCGCGACATTGACTCCCTTGCCGAACTGGTACATCCGATCGACCATCGCCTGGTATTCGCGCTCGCGCGTCTCGGGATCTTCGATCGCTTCGAGCTCCCGCCGTTGTCCGAGCCGCACCGCGCCTTCGAGATTCATGCCACCGAACTCGCCGGTCGGCCAGGCGACACAGAAGAACGGCGCCTTGAACGACCCGCCGGCCATGGCCTGTGCACCGAGCCCGTAGCCCTTCCGCAAGATGATCGTCGCAAACGGCACCGACACGTTCGCACCGGTCACGAACATGCGAGACATGTGCCGGACTGCGCCGGTCGCTTCCGATTCTGGCCCCACCATGAAGCCCGGCGTGTCGCACAGGAAGATGACCGGCACACCGAAGGCGTCGCACAGCTGAAGGAAGCGGGCTGCCTTGTCCGCGGCCGGTGTGTCGATCGCGCCGCCGAGGTGCGACGGATTGTTCGCGACGATGCCGACGGCGTGGCCTTCGACGCGCCCGAGCACGGTGATCATGCCGTCGCCGAACCCGCGCCTCAGCTCGAGCACGGAACCGGTGTCGCAGAGCGCGTCGACGACGGTTCGCATGTCGTACGCGCGCAGTCGGTTCTCGGGGATCATGTGGCGAAGCGTGCGCTGATCGACGCACTCCCATGCGTCAACCGTGCCCCGGAAGTACGAGAGGTACTGCTTGGCGATGCGCACGGCCGCGGCCTCGTCGGGGACGAGCACATCGATCACCCCGGACGCAGACTGTACGTCGGTCGGCCCGATCGCGGTCGGTTCGTACACGCCGAGGCCGCCGCCCTCGATCATCGCGGGGCCACCCATGCCGATGTTCGAGCCCTCGGTCGCGATGATGACGTCACAGCAACCGAGGAGCGCGGCGTTGCCGGCGAAGCAATAGCCCGAGGTGATGCCGACGAGCGGCACGAGCGCGCTCAGCCGCGGAAAGTAGTTGAACGCGAGGCAATCGAGCCCGGAGACGCCCGAGCCGTCGGTGTCACCGGGACGGCCGCCGCCGCCCTCGGTGAAGAACACGACCGGCACGCGCGTGCGTTCCGCGAGCTCGAAGAGACGGTCCTTCTTCTCATGGTTCCAGAGACCCTGTGTCCCCGCGAGCACGGTGTAGTCGTAGGACATCGCGATCACCGGCGTGCCGGCGACGGTGCCGATCCCGCCGACGAGACCATCGGCCGGCGTACGCGCGATGAGCTCCTCCAGCGAACGCCGCCGGCGCTGCGCGGCGACAACGAGCGGCGCGTACTCGACGAAGCTGCCGTCATCGAGAAGATCCGCGACGTTCTCGCGGGCCGTGCGCTGGCCGGTCGCGCGTCGACGGGCGACGGCGTCCGGGCGGCGGTGGTCGAGACCGATGTCGTGGCGTTCCGAGACCTCGGCGAGATCGGCGCGCACGTGATCGAGGTCGATCGCGGCGGCCACGACGTCATCGGCGGTGGTCGCGGCGTCGGCGGCGTCGACGAATGCGAGAGGGTCACCCGGCATCACGGTGTCGCCCACTGCGATCGGGATGGAGAACACCACCCCCGACCACTCGGCCGTGATGACGTGCTCCATCTTCATCGACTCGAGCACGACGAGCTGCTGACCGGCGCGCACGACATCTCCCGCGCCGACGTCGATCGACACGACCGTCCCCTGCATCGGTGAAGCGACAGGTTGCACGGCCACTGTTTAGCGTCTCCCCCACGTCGAGGCGCCGGGAGGCCACGTGGATCGGTTCAACGGAAAGGTCGCCGTCGTCACGGGCGGGGGGTCGGGCATCGGCCGGGCGACGGCGCTGCTCCTCGCGGCCGAAGGAGCGAAGATCACGGTCGCCGACATCTCGGCCGACGCCGCGGCGTCAGTGGCCGACGAGGTACGCGCGGCCGGCGGGAGCGCGCGCCCGCAGGTCGTCGATGTCGCCGACCCGGACGCGGTGGCCGCGATGGTGGCCGACACCGTGCGCGAATACGGCGGCCTCGACATCCTGCACAACAACGCGGCCGCCCTCGACCAGAACCGGCTCGACCAGGACGTCGTGACGATGGACCTCGCCACCTGGGAGCGCGTCATAGCGGTGAACCTCACCGGCCCGATGCTCGGCTGCCGGTTTGCGATCCCCGCGATGCTCGAACGCGGCGACGGCGCGATCGTCAACACCGCGTCGGCGGCCGCGTTCTACGGCAGCCGCACGCTCCTCGCCTACGGCACGTCGAAAGCGGGAATCGTCGCGCTGACGCGCTATGTCGCGACCGCGTATGCGGACCGGGGAATCCGCTGCAACGCGGTCGCGCCCGGCGTCGTCGTCGCACCCGACGCCCAGGACGCGCTGGGCGGGCCGATGGGCAATCGCCTGCGTCGCTACACCGTCAACCACCCGATCGGCCGGCTCGGCTACCCCGAGGACATCGCCGAGGCCGTCGCCTATCTCGCCTCCGATGCGGCCGCGTTCGTCACGGGTGCGATCCTGCGTGCCGACGGCGGCTTCACCGCCCACGACCCCGGCTACGCGCTCGACCACGCGTAGTCAGTTCAGGGGTTGCGAGGTCGCGGCGATTCCATATGTGTTGTCACTCGTGCCTCGCGGTCGCCGAAACGCATCGAGACCTCGGCCGCGTTCGCCGCCGGCGACATCTCTCGCCACCACGCGGCTGCCATCGCCGACGCATGCACGGCCGAGCGGCTCGACGCGCTGCGCGAGGTGGAGCCAGCGGGCAAGTGCTGCGAGTCGTTGGCTGTTTGACTTGTAGGTTCGGAAGTAGGCCCACTCCTCTTGGAGGGTGCGGTTGAACCGTTCCACTTTGCCGTTGGCGCGGGGTGTGTAGGGCCGGATGCGGCGGGGCTCGATCTCGAGCGACTGGCAGGTATCGCGCCACTGGCGACTGAGATAGCCGGGTGCGTTGTCGCTGAGCACGGCTTCGATGGTGACGCCGAGCTCCGCGAACCATGCGACCGCGCGTTCGAATACCTCGAAGTCGCCGGCGCTTCGTTTCCTCACGCACCGCAAGCGGGACGAACCGAGGTGGTCGAACGTCCCGGTTCGAGCCCGAGTGCCGGCTCGAGGCCCGAGTACAAGCGGCTTGTAAGAGGTCGCTGGCCCGGTTTATGCGATCGAATCGATACACCCGCACCTGCACGACTGTGTGACGCTGCCGCTGACGGAACCGCGCAGCCGACTCGAACGTATTCGTCGCGTTCGTCGTCAGGCCAGATGCGGCACGGCAGGGACCCATGGGGCGCCGGCACGGCGATGCGACGTTGTTTCTGACGAGACAGCGGACCCGCAGGTCGTCGAAACGGGGCGAGGCCAGGTGTGCGGGCAGGGACTCAGAGGCTGGGCCTGCCGTTCTATGGCTGGTTGTCGATTCCGACGGCCGGCGCGGGCGCGTGCGTCGCGCCTACTGGTTCTGGCGCTAGGGGTGTAGCGCTTTGCATTCGGCGACGCCGGCCGGGTCGATGGGGGCGTCTGGAAGTGTTGGATGCGGTACCGATTGATGGGTGAAGTCGAACAGGTCGAGCATCGGATCGGCGGCGGCGTCGCGCCGGGTGAGTGGCGCCAACCCGTAGCGCGTCTCGATGAACTTCAGGATCGACGTGTGGTCGTAGACGACGTGTGAGACGTGATGGGGATTCGCCCACGGCGAGATTACGATCGTCGGGACGCGGACGCCGTAGCGGTCGAACGCGTTGAACGGATCGCCGGGCGGCACCATCGGCGCAATGTCGTCGGGCGGCACCGCAGCCGGCGGGGGCACGTGGTCGTAGTACCCGCCGTGCTCGTCGTAGGTGAGGAACATGGCCGCGGAGGCCCAGTTCGGGGAGTTGACGAGCGCCTGCGCGATGTCGTGGGTGAACTTCTGGCCCACTTGTACGTTCGCGGGCGGGTGCTCGTCGCTTTCCGTATTGACGTCGCCGAACGGATCCGATTCGACGAACGACACCTGCGGGAGCGTGCCGGCCGCGGCATCGGCGAAGTACTGCGAGAGCGGAAACACGTGGCCCGCCGCGTGGCTCTGCACGTAGCGGAACAGCAGTTCGACCTGTGCCGACGCGAGATAGATCCTCCAGCTGACGGGCGGCGTCGCTTCGTCGAGCGATTGGAAGATCGTCCTTTGCGTGTACGTCTGGGTGACGTTGCCGCGTGTACCCGAACGACGTACCGGTCAGCAGGTAGAAGCGATTCGGGAACGTCGGGCCGGGAACCGAAGCGAAGTAGCGGTCGGCGATCGAGAACTCGTTCGCGATGCCGTAGTAGAAGGGCAGCGTTCGCCGGTCGTAGTAGCTCATCGCACGGCTGCCGGTCGGGTCGGTCGGGTCGACGTTCTCAGTGGTGAACCCGTCCATGCGGCCACCATCGATTTCGCGGTGCGTCGCGTCCCATCCGTGGTCGAGGTCGGCAGTCGTGCACGGGTTCGTCGTCAGGAAGGGATGGATCGGCGGCCCGCCCAACGGGTTCGGGTTCGGCTTCTGCGACTCGACGGACGACTGCGGCTGGCCCTCGAAATGCAGGCGCGACAAGTACGAGTCGAACGAGCGGTTCTCCTGCATGAGCACGACGACATGGTCGACCTTTGAGATCCCGTCCGCCGCGCTCGGAGGCGGACGCTTCGCACCGTCCGGCTTCGCGCTCGCGGTCGTCGTGGCGGCGACCAACAACGAGACAATCACGAAGACGATTATTGCCCCAAGACGGCTAGCGCGGCGACGCATCAGACGACTTCTCCTGCTCCTCCCCGCACGCAACCCCGCAAGTCAACTATCAGCGGCGGGCCCTACGCAACCGTGGAGTCAATCGCTAGAAGCGCCACCGAGTGGCGCCACCGGGGTCGACGGTGAGCAGCGCCGTCGCGGCGTGCGGCACGAAGCGGCACACATTGACCTGACCGCTGGACCCGCTCGCAGACGCCTGACGACGATTTGCATGCGCGACCCACGGTTCAACCGCCCCGTCTCGCTTCAGACCGCCACGCCCCGGAAAGCGAGCCAATCGAACATGGCGCGGGGCAAGTGTCCCGCCGCGATTGTCACGGCGCCGGCGAGCCCAGACACGACGACCGGGACCTTGGATCCGGTCAGAGTGTTGTTGCCCAGAGACAGCGTTCGAGCAAACGCATACCCTGGCTGTGGAAACGAACCAAAGGGGCGCCGCCTCGCCCGGCGCTCGACGTCGCTAAGAGTCGCCGAACTACCGTGCCTATTCGAACGGCGCACGGCCCCCTCACAGGGGTGCGATTTCTCAAGGCTCGACAACCTCGTGCTGCTCTGCCGGCGACATCACCGCGAAGCCCACCTCCGCTGCTGAGGCCGGAGAAAAGAGCCGTTCGCGCGTGCGCTCAGCTCGGCGGCGCGGAACAGTTGTGGGATGGGCATGGAAAATGCGATCGCAGAGTTCACCGCGGCCGCGCTCGCAGTCGCGGTCGCGGTCGCGGGAAATGCGGTTGCACGTTCATCAATCGTCGTTGCGGGCTCTACCGCGCGTAGTCAGTTCAGGGGTTGCGACGTCGCGGCGACGATCTGATCCAGCACCGACTGGTCCGGCAACGGTGGGCACTCGACATTGGGCAGCCCGCGGATGATCCGGAACGCCTCGTCGATGCGATCGCCGCGCAACACCGGGCTGTGGCAGCACGCAATGGTCTCGATATCGAGGTTCTGGATGCGGTCGACGTGCTTCTGGAACTTCTTGTCGTCGACCAGGCTGAGCCACGGGCTCACGCCGCCGAGCGCGAACAACGTGAGGCCGAACTGCCAGAACTCGGGGTCGAGCCCTTCGAGCTCCTGCATCGGGACGTCGGGCACAGGGGTGGCGAAGGTGTCGATCGCCCAGTAGACGCGCGTGCTCGGGTCCCACAGCCCGCACGTCGTCGGCGAGTCGAACAGCGGCGGGCGCAATGCAGTGAGGACCCGATCACCGACGTCGAAGGACTCTCCCTCGTTCACCCAACGGCACCGACCCAGCGGGAACTCGAAGCAGTTGCTGTGGCGTTCCACGATCGGCCAACTACAAATCAGCGTCGCGTTCGGGCAGGCTTCCATGACCTGTTCGAGATTGCCACTGTGGTCGACGTCGTCGTGCGACAGGTAGATCCACTTGACGTCGATCGGGTCCACGAGCGCGAACACGTCCTCGAGCCATTGCTTCCTGTTCGCAGGAGTCCCGGTGTCGACGATCACCGGCTCCTTGCCGCGGATCACCAGCGAGTTCAGATACACGAACAGGGGCTGCCCGCACGCGGGCTGCACCTGATGGATCAAGAACGTCTCGGGCGCGATCTCGAGCGGTGCAAAGTTCACCGTCGGCGCAAGCGGCGTGAACGCCATACCCGGTCCCCCTTCGTCGGCGCGGTGAAGCCCCGTCGGCCCCCGCAGACCGCTGTGACACTAACCGAGCGTCGAGATCACGAACAGCCGCTGGTGCTGCCGCAGCTCGGGCACGCGTAGCAGGAGCCCGCGCGTTGCATGATGTCGCCGCATACGTGGCACAGCACCAACTCGCGTTCTCGAACCTGCGGCGGATCCGCTCGCTTCGAGCCCGCGGGATGTGCCTGCATGGATGCGGAAGGCGCACGGTCCTCGAGCGGCAGGTCGAGCGACGCCGCCATCGGTGTCGTGGACTCCTCCACGCCCGGCAGCGTCGGCTGCAGCCGTTCGCCCACCGTCATGATCCCCATCGCCTCGCGCTTCTCGAGCGGCAGGTACTGCACCGCGAGACGCCGGAAGATGTAGTCGATGAGGCTCGACGCGAAGCGGATGTCGGGGTCGTCGGTCATGCCCGCCGGCTCGAACCGCATGTTGGTGAACATCTCGACGAACGCCTCGAGCGGCACGCCGTACTGCAAGCCGTGGCTCACCGAGATCGCGAACGCGTCCATGATGCCGGCGAGCGTCGACCCCTGCTTCGCCACCTGGAGGAACAGCTCACCGGGCCGGCCGTCCTCGTACTCCCCCACCGTGACGTAGCCGTGACAGTCGGCAACCCGGAATGAGAACGTCTTCGCCGAGCGCACCTTCGGCAGCTTCTGGCGCACCGGCTCCTGGACGATGACGGTCTCGACGATCCGCTCGACCTCCTGGGTGAGCGTGTCGCCGGCCTTCTTCTGCGTCGCGAGCGGCTGGCCGACCTTGCAGTTGTCGCGGTACAGCGCGACCGCCTTGAGCCCGAGCCGCCACGACTCGATGTAGACCTGCTCGACTTCCTCGACGCTGACGTCTTCGGGAAGGTTCGCCGTCTTCGAGATCGCGCCACTGATCCACGGTTGGGCCGCCGCCATCATCCGGATGTGACCCATGTAGTGGATCGTGTTGTCGCCCATCGAGCACGCGAACACGGGGAGATGCTCGGCCTTGAACACCGGCGCGCCGACGATCGTCTTGTGCTCGTCGATGTAGCCGATGATCTTGTCGACCTGGTCTTCGGTGTAACCGAGCTTGCGCAGCGCGCGGGGCACCGTCTGGTTGACGATCAGCATCGTCCCGCCGCCGACGAGCTTCTTCGCCTTGGTGAGCGCGAGATCGGGCTCGATGCCGGTCGTGTCGCAATCCATCATCAAACCGATCGTGCCGGTCGGCGCCAGGACACTGGCCTGTGAGTTCCGCACACCGTGCCGCTCGCCGAGCTCGACCGCTTCGTCCCATGCCTCTTGCGCCGCGCAGAGCAGATCGGGCGGCACGAGGTCTTCATCGATCTTCGCGGCCTCGGCGCGATGCATCCGCAGCACGTTCAGCATCGGCTCCTGGTTCTCGGCGAAGCCGGCGAACGGCCCCATGCGAGCCGCGGTGCGTGCGCTCGTCGCGTAGGCGTGGCCGGTCATGAGCGCGGTGATCGCCGATGCCCACGCGCGACCGTCGTCCGAGTCGTACGGGAGGCCCTGCGCCATCAGCAGCGCGCCGAGGTTCGCGTAACCCAGACCGAGCTGGCGGAACACGCGGCTCGTCTCCGCGATCCTCTCGGTCGGATAGTCCGCGTTGCCCACGAGGATCTCCTGGGCCGTGAACACGACCTCCACCGTGCGCGTGAAGCCCTCCACGTCGAACGTGCCGTCGTCCTGCAGGAACGTCAGCAAGTTGATGCTCGCAAGGTTGCACGCCGAGTTGTCCAGGTGCATGTACTCGGAGCACGGGTTGCTCGCGTTGATCCGGCCGGTGTTGGACGCGGTGTGCCAGCGGTTGATCGTGGTGTCGAACTGCATGCCGGGATCGGCGCACTCCCACGCCGACTGCCCGATCTGGCGCATGAGGTCGCGCGCCTTCATCGTCTTCACCGGCTGCCCGTCGGTGACCGCGCGCAGCGCCCAGTCGTGGTCGTCGACGACGGCCTGCATGAACTCGTCGGTGACGCGCACCGAGTTGTTCGCGTTCTGGTACTGGATCGAGTGGCTGTCGCGGCCGTCGAGGTCCATGTCGAAGCCGGCATCGGCGAGCGCGCGTGCCTTGCGCTCCTCGATGGCCTTGCACCAGATGAAGTCCTCGATGTCCGGGTGGTCGGCATCGAGAATGACCATCTTCGCGGCCCGGCGCGTCTTGCCGCCGGACTTGATCGTCCCGGCCGAGGCGTCCGCGCCGCGCATGAAGCTCACCGGGCCCGACGCCGTGCCGCCACCGTTCAGGAGCTCCCGCGACGAGCGGATGCGCGACAGGTTCACACCCGCGCCCGAGCCGCCCTTGAAGATGATCCCCTCTTCCCGGTACCAGTTGAGGATGTCGTCCATCGTGTCGTCGACCGAGAGGATGAAGCAGTTGTGCACGCGCACGTGCTCACTGAGGTACTCGCCGCTCTCGGTCTGGATGTCGTAGACGGGAAGCGCGCCGACCACCTGCACGCGCGCGATCTCGAGCACGCGGATCTCACCGGTGTGCACGAGCGCGTCGCCCAACGCCTCGAGACCGTGCCAGTGGAGACGGTCGCCGGGACGCAGCTGCTCGGCCTCCGCCCATCCCGACCGGCCTGCACGGCGCGTCCGCCACACGAGGTGGTCGGGGGTGACGTCGAGCTTCGTGCCGTCCTTCGTGTGGACGCGGAGCACGGACTTCACACCGTTCGCCTTCACCGCGACGATGCGGGTGATGCCCTGGGCGTCGAACACCTTCGTGCCGACCGCACCGTCCTCGACGAGCTTGCCGATCGGGACGAGGCCGTCGGGCGTTGCCACCAGCGCGTCGTACGGCTGGCACGCCGACGCCTGCTGCGGGACGCCCTTCACGCCGATGTTGAACCACACCGGCGAGTTGAACGCGGCACGCTGGTGCACGAGCACGTGCTTGAGCTCGTCACGGAAGGCCTCGGCCTCGTTGCCGTCGACGAAGTAGCCGTCGCCGATGCCCCAGTCGGTGATCGTGTCGGCCACACGGTCGATCACCTGGCGCAGCGACCACTCGCGCTCCGGCGTGCCGAGCGTGCCGCGGAAGTACTTCTGGGCGACGATGTTGGTGGCGTTCAGCGACCAGCTCGTGGGGAACTCGACGTCGGGTTGGAAGAACGCGTCGCCGCCATCTTTGAAGTTCGGGATCCGCGCGTCGCGCCGCTCCCACTCGAGGGTGTCGTACGGATCGACGCCCGGGCGCGTGAAGTGCCTGCGGATCCCGATGCCGAGCTGTTGCGGCGCCATCGCCATGCGTGCCTCTTCCCCCTTCGAGCCCGGCCGGGCCCGTCTGCCCTTCGTCGCTGAAACCACTACATGTTGTGGTTGCTTCCCATCCCGACCGCGAGATGGAGGTGCATTACATCACTGTAGTTTCAGCCGTGTCAATGATTTGGCCCCGTTCCGGGAGCGCTCCGGGCCTGGTCCCCGGGCGCTCGCGGAAAGTTTGCGTTTCGCGGCCTCAACGGCGCTTGGGAGCGGTGGTCTTCTGGAGCTCGCCGACTTCGCGCTCGAAGTCCGCCAGCTTCTCGAATCCCTTGTAGACCGAGGCGAATCGCAGGTACGCGACCGGGTCGAGGGCCCGCAGGCGCTCGAGCACCGCGAGACCGACGCGATCGCTGGCCACCTCGCCGCCGTCGGCCCGGAGCTCCTCTTCGACTGCGACGACGATCGCCTCGATCGTCGAACCGTCGAGACGGCCGGTCGCGGCCCGCTCGATACCGGCCCGGACCTTCGCCCGGTCGAACGGCTCAGCGGAGCCTGACCGCTTCCGCACGACGACCGGAACGTCTTCGACGCGCTCGTAGGTCGTGTAGCGGCGTCCACAGGCGAGGCACTCCCGACGCCGGCGAATCGCGCTCGCCTCGTCGGCGACCCGCGAGTCGACGACCTTGTCGTCGTTCGCGCGGCAGAACGGGCAACGCACCGCCCCACGGTAGCCCTGGCCGCGACGGTGCACGGCGGAACCCGCTCATGATTCCCGCCACGCGATCGTCTCGCCGGGGCTGACCGTCGACGTGCCGCGCGCGTCGGCGATCGCGTCGACGACCGAGCGCGGATCGCGCTGCGGTGCCAGTCGCCCGGCGAGCGACCACAACGAATCGCCGGGCGCGACCACGACGGTCCGCACGTGCGGACGGCGCTCAGGGGAGGCGAGGGACGACCCCTCGAGCGCCGCGCCCGCACGCGCCACCGTCAGCACGAGACCCAAGCCGGCCAACGCGGCACAAAGGCGCCGGCGCCGGAACACGACGCGGGCCGGGCGGCGCGCGGGCCGGGGGTGGGGCTGACGGTGGAGCCCGGCCGGGTGGTGGTGCGGCCGGACAGGATCGATCGGGAAAGGTTCGAGAAGAGCGGCTGCCATCAGTGCTCCTGGGGTGATTGGTCGTCGTCGCCGTCGGGGCGGTCGTCGGGCGGTCGTCGTGGCTGTCGTCGCTACGGATCCAACCAGAGGGGTGAGACAACTACCCTGGCCGAACGGGTGTTCGGATGTCAAGGAAAAAACGAACGGATGTTTGCCCCGAACGCGTGATCGTGTTACCGTCCAATTCATGGCTGCATCCCCCCGCCCACAGACCGTCCGCGCCCCCGCCGAGCGCCTCACCGCGCGCCAGCGCCAGGTGCTCGAGTTCATCGACGCCGAGGTGCAGCAGCGGGGCTACCCGCCGAGCGTCCGGGAGATCGGCGAGGCCGTCGGCCTGTCCTCGCCGTCGACCGTGCACGCGCACCTCGCGGCGTTGCAGGACAAGGGCTACCTCCGCCGGGACGCCACGAAGCCGCGCGCGATGGAAGTCGCCCTCGAGACGACGACGGGTGCGGCCGTCGAGCGCGGCCGGGTGCGCCACGTCCCGCTGTTGGGCGACGTCGCGGCGGGCACCGGCGTGATCGCCGCCGAGCACATCGAGGAGCTGATGCCGCTCCCCGCGGACCTCACCGGCGAGGGCGAGCTGTTCATGCTGCGCGTCCGGGGCGACTCGATGATCGAGGCGGGCATCTTCGACGGCGACTACGTCGTCGCGCGCGCCCAACCCGATGCCGACAACGGCGATGTCGTCGTCGCGGGCATCCCCGGCGAAGAGGCGACGGTGAAGACGTTCCTGCGCAAGCGCGCCAAGATCGTGCTGCGGCCGGCGAACGAGACAATGGACGACCTCGTGTTCGACGCGTCCGAGGTGCAGATCTACGGCAAGGTCGTCACGTTGCTCCGCCGGCTCTGACCGCGCGTCAGGACAGACCGAGGAACGACGCCAGCACCGCCGCGCAGCCGTCGAGGTCGGCGCGGTCGACCTTCTCGTCGGCCGTGTGCGCGAGCTCGGGGTCGCCCGGTCCGAGGTTCAACGCCGGGATGCCGTGCGCCGCGAAGCGGGAGACGTCGGTCCAGCCCAGCTTCGGCCGCACCGGCAGGTTGTACACACCGACCAGCTCGGCGACGAGTGGATCCCAGACGTTCGGCGGCGCCGCGGCGGAGGCGTTCAGCACCTCGACGTCATCGGCGCCTGCGCACAGCTCCCGCACCTCGTCGATCGCGTCCTCCAGCGACCGGCTCGGCGCGTAGCGGCGGTTGACGACGACGGTGCAGCGGTCGGGCACCACGTTGTTCGCGATCCCGCCCTCGACGCGGACGACCTGGAGGGACTCGTGGTACCCCAGCCCGTCGACGTCGACCGTCGCGGCCTCGAAGTGCGCGATCCGCTCCAGCAAGGGCGCGGCGCGGTGGATGGCGTTCGTCCCCATCCACGGGCGCGCCGAGTGTGCACGCGCGCCGTCGAACGTCGCCCGCACGGTGATCGTGCCCTGGCACCCGGCCTCGACCCACCCGGCGGTGGGCTCGAGCAGGATGGCGAGATCACCCTCGACGAGATCGCGCCGCTCGCCGAAGAGGCGGCGCAGACCATTGTGCTCGTCGGCGACCTCTTCGCCTTCGTAGAACACGAACGTGGCGTCGTGTCGAGGGGGCTGCGCCGACGCGCGTGCTGCGAGCTCCAACAGCACGGCCAGGCCGCCCTTCATGTCGGCCGTGCCGAGACCGTGCAACACGTCGCCCTTGCGACGAGGATCGAGGTTGCCGTTGGCCGGCACCGTGTCGAGGTGCCCGCCCAGCACGATGCGGCGATCGAGCCCGTGATCGGTACGAGCCACCACATTGTTGCCGACCCGTTCCACGCGCAACGAGGACGCGGCGTCACGGAGTCGCGTCTCGACGACGGCGGCGAGCGCGTGCTCGTTGCCGCTCACCGATGGGATCGCGCAGAGCTCCTCGGTGAGCGCCAGGAGATCGACCATGTCGCTCAGGACACCACGCCGTGCTCACGGAGGATCGCATTCAAGCGCAATCGGTCATGGCGTTCGCCCTCGGCGAGGTAGCGCAGGATGAGCGCGCACGGCAATCCGAAGGTCCCGCCGGCGTATTCCTTCATGCGAGTGCCCTGGACGACGATGGCACGTTCGGGCACGACACCACGTGCGACCTCGTTCCCGGTCTCGGCCTCGATGACCGGCGTGTTGTCGGTGAGGATCAGGCCGGCACCGAGCGCGGCACCCGCGCGCACACGCGCGCCGTTCACGATCATGCAGCGCGATCCGATGAAACAGTCGTCCTCGACGACCACCGGCACCGCTTGGGGCGGCTCGAGCACGCCGCCGATGCCGACACCCCCGGAGAGGTGCACGTTCTTGCCGATCTGCGCACACGAGGCGACGGTCGCCCACGTGTCGACGAGCGTGCCGCTCTCGACGTGCGCGCCGATGTTGACGTACGACGGCATCATGATCACGCCCGGAGCGAGATAGGCACCGAAGCGCGCGGACGCGCCGGGGACGACCCGTACGCCGGCTTCCAGGTATCCCCGCTTCAACGGCAGCTTGTCGGCGTACTCGAACGGCCCGGCCTCGAGCGCCTGCATGTCGTTGACACGGAACCACATGAGAATCGCGTGCTTCGTCCACTCGTTGACCGTCACCGCGTCGCCGGCGACCTCCGCGACGCGCACCTCACCGCGATCGAGCATGTCGATGACGGAGTGCACGGCGTTGTGTGCCTGCGCCGCGGGCAACACGTCGCGCCAATCGTCGCCGGCCTCCCAGAGCTGGGTCATCTGCTTTGCAATGTCGGTCACGATGTCCCTCTCACACGTTCGCGCGGACGAGACGGTCCAGCGCGAGCTCCAAACGATCGCGCGGCTGCACGAGGGCAAGCCGCACATGGTCGGCACCGGGTGCGCCGTAGAGGTCGCCGGGCGCCACGAGCATCCCGGCGCCATGGGCGAGGCGGGCTGCGATCTCCCAGCCGTCGTCGGCCCCTCCCTCGGCGCGCAACCACAGGTAGAACAGCGCGTCACCGCCGTCGTGCACCAGCCCGTGTGACGCGAGCGCGGCCCGAACCAAGTCTCGACGCTCGGCGTAGCGGGCGCGTTGCGTGTCGACGTGCGCGTCGTCGTCGAGCGCGGCGGCCGCCGCGGCCTGCACCGCCGTGGGCGCCATCAGGCCGGCGTGCTTGCGCGTCTCGACGAGGTAGGTGACCAGCTCGACGTCGCCCGCGTAGAAGCCGACCCGCATGCCCGCAAGGTTCGAGCGCTTCGAGACGCTGTGGACGGCGAGCATGCCGTCGATCGACCCGGAGAGGATCGTCGCCGGCTTCGGCGCGAACTCGGCGTAGCACTCGTCGCTCGCCACGACGACTTCGTGCGCGCGTCCCCACGCGGCGACTCGCGCAAAGTAGGCGTCGCCGGCCACCTGCGACGCGGGATTTCCCGGTTCGTTCACCCACAACACGAGCGCGCGAGCCGCGTCGTCGTCGTCGATCGCGTCGAGATCGAGATGCCACCGCGCATCGACGGGCACGGCAACTGAGCGCAGTCCCGCGAGCGTCGCCCCCATCTCATAGCTCGGATACGCAATCGCCGGGTACAACACGGTGTCACGGCGCGGGTTGCGCAGATGCAGGAGGTGCGGCAGGGACGCGACCAGCTCCTTGGTGCCAACGCACGCACCCACGTGCTCGGCGTCGATCGGGACGCCGAGGCGGCGCGTGACCCAACGCGCCGCCGCGGACCGCAGGGCGGCACTCCCCGCCGACGGCGGATAGCCATTCGAGGAAGTGAGCGCATCGGCGGCAGCCCGCCGCGCGACCTCGGGCACCGGATCGCACGGAGTGCCGATCGAGCAATCGACAATGCCACCCGGCAACGAGTCGGCAAGCCGCTTCAACGCGTCGAGGCGCTCGTACGGGTACGGCGGCGGAACGAACCCGCTGGGTGCGCTCATTCCGATCGAGACTACTCAGCAACCACTGCGAACTCGGCGAAGCGGCCGTTGGCGGAGGACGGGAGCCGCGCCCGTACACGCGTGCCCTCCTCGACGTGCATCTCGACGAGTACCTCGCCGGCGCGGTGCAATGCCGCGAGCACGTCGCCCCGGTCGTAGGGCACGACGAGCTCGACGACCCGCGCCAGCGCGCGCAGACGATCGCCGATCGTCGTGAGCAACTCGGGGATACCTTCCCCGGTCGCGGCCGACAGCGCGACCGAACCCGGGTGCGTTGCCAGCAGCATCTTGACGTCGTCGGCAGGCGCGATGTCGGTCTTGTTCCAAGCGAGCAACCGCGGCACGGCATCGGCCCCGATCTCGCGCAGCACGGTGTCCACGGCTGCGATGCGCTCGTCGGCATCGGGCGAGCTCGCGTCGACCGCGTGCAGCAACAGGTCCGCGTCGCGCACCTCCTCCAGCGTCGACTGGAACGCCTCCACGAGCTGGTGCGGGAGGCGGCGCACGAACCCGACGGTGTCGGAGAGGAGCACGGTCTCGCCGCCGGGCAGGTGCAGGCGGCGCACGGTGGGGTCGAGCGTGGAGAACAGCTGGTCCTGGACGAGCACACCCACGTGCGTCAGACGGTTGAGCAGGGTCGATTTGCCGGCGTTCGTGTAACCGACGAGCGCGACCTGGAGGAGATCACGTCGCTTGCGCGCCTTGCGCTGCGTCGCGCGCGTGCCGGCGAGCGCCTTCAGGTCGCGGTCGAGCTTTTGCATGCGCCGCAACAGGCGCCGGCGATCGACCTCGAGCTGGGTCTCGCCGGGACCACGCGTGCCGATGCCGGCACCTTGCTGGCTGAGTTGCATGCCGCGGCCCCGCAGGCGCGGTAGGCGATACCGCAGCTGCGCGAGCTCGACCTGCAACGCGCCTTCCTGGCTTGTCGCGTGCTGGGCGAAGATGTCGAGAATAAGCGCGACGCGGTCGACGACGTCGACCGCGAACAGCTTCTCGAGATTGCGCTGCTGGGCCGGGGTGAGCTCGTCGTCGAAGATCACCACGTCGACATCGAGCGCGTCGGCGACACCGCGCAGCTCCTCGGCTTTGCCCTTGCCGATGTACCTCGCCGGATCGGGCGCCGGCCGGCGCTGGAGCTCGCGATCCGCGACGTCGGCGCCGGCCGTGTCCGCGAGCAGCGCGAGCTCGTCGAGTGACTCGTCGGACGTGGTGCCGACGAGGAGGGCGCGCTGCCTGACACGCGTGAAATCGACCTCGGTGGCGGTCAGTCGCCGTCGTTGACGATTGGTGTGCGCGCGCGGTTGCGCCATCAGCTCCCCACTTCCACGTCCATGTCGAAGATGTGCACGACGGGGCCGCCCAACCGCACGGTCTCCCCGACCGTGATGTCGAGCTCACCACCGCGGACGCGCATGCAGACGCGCTCGTCGACGAGACCACGGAGATTCGCCACCGCTGCGGCCGCACATGCACCCGTGCCGCAGGACAAGGTCTCCCCCGCGCCCCGCTCCCAGACGCGCATTGTGAGCGCGTCCCGCCCGTCGACCCGCACGAATTCGACGTTCGTGCGCTGCGGCTGGAAGCGTTCGTTGCGTTCGATCACCGGACCGTGCGAAGTGACGCGTGCGGTCTCCGGGTCGTCGACGAAGCACACGAAATGCGGGTTGCCGATGCTCGCCACATCGCCGCGGTACTCCGTGCCGTGCACGGTGATCGTCACCTCTTTGTCGACGACGGTGACCGCTCCCATGTCGACGTCGGCGGCAATGACCGCGCCGTCGGATGCGCGGGTCATCCTGACTACACGGCGTCCGGCCGCGGTGTCGACGAGCAGTCCGTCCTCGCGGCCGAGCCCGTGGCGCGCCGCGACCCATGCCAAACAGCGGATCCCGTTGCCGCTCATCTCCGCCGCGCCGCCATCGGCGTTCTGCAGTGTCATGGTGCAATCGGCGTCGCTGCTTCCCGGTCCGATCGTGATCACACCGTCGGCGCCGATGCCGCGGTGCCGGTCGCACATCAGCGCGACCGTCTCGGCGTCGAGCGCGGCGCGTCTCGCCCTCGAGCGCGAGGCGAACGAGGAAGTCGTTTCCGGTGGCGTGCAGCTTGGAGATCTTGAACATCATCACGAGGCAGGAACGGCGCGCGTCGTCGGCTGCCAGCGTGCCAGAACTGCGTCCAGGAGCCCGGGTGAATTTCCGCCCGGCGCGAGCCACGTGATGCGCGGATCGCGCCGGAACCAGACCCGCTGGCGGCGGGCGAACTTCCGCGTGCGCCGGACGGCCAGGTCGAGCGCCTCATCGAGCGTCGCCGTCTCGCCGGACAAGTGCGCGAGGAGCTCCTTGTATCCGATCGCTTGGCGGGCGGTGCGGGACAGCCCCCTTGGGTCGGCAGCGAGGCTCCGCACCTCCTCGACGAGGCCCGCCTCACGCATGGTGGCAAAGCGGCGGGCGATGCGTGCCGCGATCTCGTCGCGCGCCAACGCAATGCCGACGAGCGTGACGTCCAGCGCGGGCGGCCCGTACTCCTCGAGACCCGTGCCGAAGGACGAGAACGGGCGGCCCGTCACCTCGATCACCTCGAGCGCGCGCACGATGCGCCGGCGGTTCAACGGTTCGATGCGCGTGGCCGCGATCGGGTCACGGGCGTCGAGCTCGCGATACGCAGCCGCCAACCCTTCGTCGGTGGAGGTACGTGCCTCGAGGGCCGTGCGCACCGCGAGGTCTGTGCGCGGCACCTCGAGCGCGTCCACGACCGCGCGGACGTACAGACCGGTACCCCCGACCAACACCGCGCGTCGACCTCGGCGCTCGATGTCCGCGATCGCATTGCGCGCTGCGAGCTGCGTCGCGCGCACCGACCATTCGTCGGACGGATCGGCGACGTCGATGACGTGGTGCGGGATCGTGCCGCGCTCGGCGACAGTGGGCTTGGCAGTGCCGATGTCCATGCCGCGATAGACCTGCATGGAGTCCAGCGACACGAGCTCAGCGTCGCCCACCGCTCCGGCAACCGCGAGCGCCAACGCGGACTTGCCCGACGCCGTCGCTCCCACGATCGCGAGATGCCGCGTCACAAGACCTCGAGGGGCAGGCGGACCCGCCGGTGCGGTGCCTTCCGCACCGGCGCGACGGCAATGCCGCGCAACCAGTGGGGCGCCGCGTGTGTGACGTGCACGTTGATCGTGTCGCCCGGGCGGGTGTCGTCCAGCGGCGGGAAGTGCGCAAGCTTGTTCTGACGGGTGCGTCCCGACCATACGAGCGCGTCCTTCTTCGACGGCCCTTCCACGAGCACCTGCTCGGTGCGGCCGACGCGCGCTTCGTGCTTGCGCCGGCCGTTGTGCTCGACGACGTCGACGAGACGCTGCATCCGTTCCTGCGCAATCTCGGGCGCGACGAACTGGTCGACCATCTCGGCGGCTTCGGTTCCTGGGCGCGGCGAGAAGACGAACGTGTACGCGGCGTCGTACTCCGCGACCTCGACGACCTCGAGCGTCCGCGCGAAGTCGTCGTCGGTCTCGCCGGGGAACCCGACGATGATGTCAGTGGTGACCGCGAGATCGTCGATGGCGGCACGGGCGGCCACCAGCCGTTCGAGGTACCGCTCGGCGGTGTAGCCGCGGTGCATGCGTGCCAGCGTGCGATCGCTGCCCGCCTGGAGCGGCAGATGCAGGTGCTCGCAGACCGACGTGCATTCGGCCATCGCGGCGATCGTCTCGGGGCGCAGATCCTTCGGATGCGGCGACGTGAAGCGGATGCGCTCGATACCGGCCACGGCGTCGAGGGTACGGAGCAGGTCTGCGAACTGCGGACGGTACTGCCCCGCACCGAGATCGCGGCCGTACGAGTTGACGTTCTGGCCCAGCAGCGTGATCTCGACGACGCCATCGGCCGCGAGCGCTTCGACCTCGTGCACGATGTCGCCCATCCGGCGCGACACTTCCTTGCCCCGGACGGACGGCACGATGCAGAAGGCGCAGCTGTTGTCGCATCCGATCTGAATCGTGATCCACGCCGCGTGATCGACCTCTCGCTGCGCCGGCAACGCGGACGGGTACGCCTCGTGCTCCTCGAGGATCTCGACGATCGGTCCGTCGAGCGCAGCGCGGGCGAGCAGCGCGGGCGCGTGCGCAAGGTTGTGCGTGCCGAAGACCACGTCGACGTGACCGGCCCGCTCCCGCACGAGCTCCCGGTCCTTTTGCGCGAGGCATCCACCGACCGCAATCTGGAGGCCGGGTCGCCGCTGTTTCAGCGCCTTGAGGTCGCCGAGATGGCCGTACAGCTTGTTGTCGGCGTTCTCGCGGATGCAGCACGTGTTGAGCACGACGACGTCGGCTGTTTCGATGTCATCGGTCGCTTCCATGCCCTCGGCCGCGAGCAAACCGCCGATCCGTTCCGAGTCGTGCTCGTTCATCTGGCACCCGTAGGTGCGCACGTAGAACCGCCGCGCCATGCGGGCCCAGTGTACGGGCGGCGCGCTCGACGCCCACCGTCCACGGACCGGTTGATGCCCGGCCCAGGCGCCAACCGGTCAGTGAACGTGCAGCGATCTCAGGCGTCGACCTCCTCGGCCTCTTCCGCCTCTTCGGCCTCTTCGGCCGGGAGGTCGACGTCGCCGATGCCGACCTCGACCTTGATCTTCTCCGAGATCTCCACCATCAGGTCGACGTTCTCGGCGAGGAAGTTCTTCACGTTCTCGCGGCCCTGACCGAGCTGCTCACCCTCATAGGTGAACCACGCGCCCGACTTCTTGACGATGCCGAGATCGACCCCGACGTCGAGCAGCGAGCCCTCACGGCTGATGCCCTGCCCGTACATGATGTCGAACTCGGCCTGGCGGAACGGGGCGGCGCACTTGTTCTTCGCCACCTTGACGCGCACGCGGTTGCCGACGACCTCCGGACCGTCCTTGATCGACTCGATCCTTCGGATGTCGAGCCGCACCGACGAATAGAACTTCAACGCACGCCCGCCCGGGGTCGTCTCGGGTGACCCGAACATCACGCCGATCTTCTCGCGCAGCTGGTTGATGAAGATGGCGATCGTGCGCGACTTGTTGAGGTTGCCGGTGAGCTTGCGCAGCGCCTGGCTCATCAGCCGTGCTTGCAAGCCCATGTGGCTGTCGCCCATCTCGCCCTCGATCTCGGCGCGTGGCACGAGCGCGGCCACCGAGTCGATCACCAGCACGTCGAGTGCGCCGGAACGGATCAGCATGTCGGCGATCTCGAGCGCTTGCTCACCGGTGTCGGGCTGACTGATCAGCAGCTCGTCGACGTTCACGCCGATCGCGGCGGCGTACACCGGATCCATCGCGTGCTCGGCGTCGATGTACGCGCACACACCGCCGTTGCGTTGCGCCTCGGCGACGACGTGCGTGGCCAGCGTCGACTTGCCCGACGACTCCGGGCCGAAGATCTCGACGATCCTCCCCCTCGGCAGGCCGCCGATGCCCAACGCCAGGTCGAGCGCGAGCGCGCCTGTGGGGACCGCCTCGACGCCCACGTTCCCCCGCTCCCCCAACTTCATGATCGAGCCCTTGCCGAACTGCTTGTCGATCTGGCTGAGCGCCATCTCGAGTGCTTTGTCGCGGTCCACCGTGAACCCCTCTCTGGCCTTTTGCCTCGTTGTTCGGTCGGGGGAAGTCATGCGTGCCTGACCCTAAGGAGAGGGTGTGACATCAACGAGCGCGTGGTTCACGAGTGAATCACACGCGTGTGATGCAGCCTAGAGCGAACAGCTGTTCGGTACAAGCATCCAGGTGCCGAAAGGGGCGCCGCGGAGGACGACCTGCCTGGCTACGCTGCCGGCCGAGGTCGTGACTGGCGTGCTGAGGTGGAACGAACCACCGGGGAGCGACCTCCGAGCCGTGCCGAACGCCTGGGCCATCGCAACCCCTGGAGCCCGCTCATGGCCGTCGGCACGCTGTTGGAGACCTACCTTGCCCGCTTCGGCGTGCGGGCAGGTGAGATGTCGCTCGAGACGATCGCGTTCCGCGCCGCCCTCGATGCCGTCGCACGGGTCGAGCCGGCCGTGGCCGACGCCGTCCTGCACGAGCTCGCCGACCAGCGGTCGCACCTCAAGCTGATCGCAAGCGAGAACTTCGCGAGCCCGGCCGTGCTGCTCGCGATGGGCAACTGGCTCAGCGACAAGTACGCCGAGGGCGCGCCCGGGCACCGCCTCTATGCCGGATGCGACAACGTCGACGTCGTCGAATCGCGCGCCGACCAGCTCGCGTGCGCACTCTTCGGCGCGGCGCACGTGTATGCCCAGCCGCACAGCGGCATCGACGCCAACCTCGTCGCGTTCTGGGCGGTCCTCTCGCAGCGGGTCGAGTCGCCGGCGTTGGCGCGCCTCGAGGCGGGGCACGCCAACGATCTCTCCGACGACGACTGGGAAGGATTGCGCCAACAGCTCGGCAATCAGACGCTGCTCGGGATGTCCCTGCAGGCTGGGGGCCACCTCACCCACGGCTTCCGTCCCAACATCTCCGGAAAGTTGTTTCGTCACCGCTCCTACGGTGTCGACCCCGTGACGTTCCTCCTGGAGTACGACGACGTCCGGCGCCGCGCCCAGGAAGCCCGGCCGCTGATACTTATCGCGGGCTACAGCTCGTATCCGCGGCTCGTGAATTTCCGCGTGCTGCGCGAGATCGCCGACGAGGTCGACGCGACGTTCATGGTCGACATGGCGCACTTCGCCGGGCTGGTCGCGGGCAAGGTGCTCGTCGACGACTTCGACCCGGTGCCGCACGCACACATCGTCACGACCACGACGCACAAGACGCTGCGCGGCCCGCGCGGTGGGCTCGTGCTGTGCGAGCGACGCCCTCGCGGAGTTCGTCGACCGCGGTTGCCCGCTCGTGCTCGGCGGGCCGCTGCCGCACGTGATGGCCGCCAAGGCCGTCGCACTTGCGGAGGCGTCACAGCCGGCGTTCGGCGACTACGCGGCCGCGGTCGTCGCCAATGCACGCGCCCTCGCCGAAGGCCTGATGCGCAAGGGCGTGCCGGTCGTCACGGGCGGCACCGACAACCACCTCGTGCTCGTCGACGTCCGGCCGTTCGGCCTCAACGGGCGTCACGCCGAGGCGGCCCTGCGTGCCTCCGGCATCACCTTGAACCGCAACGTGCTCCCGGACGACACCAATGGCGCGTGGTACACGAGCGGTCTGCGCATGGGCACGCCTGCGCTCACGACGCTCGGCATGGGCGTCGACGAGATGCGGGAGATCGCCGACGTCATCGCCGGCGTGCTCCACGCCACCTCCGCCGGCGTCATCGAGTCCGGACCGAACTCGGGCAAGCCGTCGCTCGTGCAGTTCCGCCTCGATGACCGGGTCGCCGGCGCGGCGAGATCGCGGGTGACGACCTGCTGGTCCGGCATCCGCTGTATCCCGAGATCGAGCTCTGACGCACCCATCTCGTTGCCGCCCTGCTACGGCAGCGACACGTCGACTGCCGCGCCGTACAGCGCGAGCAGGTTGTGCGCGAGGTCGGGGTGGTTGAAGAGCGGGTTCCATTCGGCGTCCGCAAGCGAGTCGCTGATGCAAGACGCGGACGCGAGGGCGACGTGGCGATACGCCGCGACGGTGAAGAGCGCGGCTCCTTCCATCTCCACGCAGCACGCCCCTTGCGCCTGGTAGTGGCGCGCTTCGGCGGCAGTCTCTCGATAGGGCGTATCTATCGTCCACGAGGAGCCGCGTCGATACGGCAGGTCGACCGCGCTGATCGACGCTTCGAACGCGTCTGTGAGCGCCGGGTCCGGTTGTACACACCGCGACCACCAAGCGATGACGTTGCTTCGAAGCCCACGACTCCCGCGAACAACTCGTCCTGGTAGACGAAGATCATCCGCTCGGGCGCCCGGTCCGGGAGCATCCCTCGCAGCTTGCGCCAGTCGCGCATCACGGACGGACTCAGGAATTCCTCGTGGTCATGTTTGCCGGCAACCGTGGGAACACCGCCGTGGACTGTACCTACACTCCACGACGACGCTCCGCGAATGACCCGTCGAGCTCGCGGCCGACTCGTCAATGCTCGGGACCGCGGAACGCCACGGAGGTGACGGGGACGTATTCGGCGCCCGTCGGTTGCAGCCGGCTCTCGTAGAGGATCACCTCGTCGACGAGCCATGCGTCACCAACCGCGGACGCGTCGGTCGCGAGCAATGCGCGGACGTCCACGGGCATCTTGCTCCGGGCCAGCGTCAGGTGCGCGTGGTACGCACGTGCTTCGGGAACGTGCCCGAGCGGTGTCAATCGCTCACCGACCTCGTGGGCCAACGCTCCGAAGAGCTCGTCACCCTGCGCGAGGCCGAGCCAGATCACACGAGCACGTGTGCTGCGCGGGAACGCGCCGAGTCCGCCGAGCCGCGCGCTCGCCGCCGGTACGCGGAGCCCGGTCAATGCGCCGGCAACCGCGCCGACATCCGCACGGTTGCCGAGGAACTGCAGCGTCACGTGCCATTGGTCGGGCGTGGTGCGCCGCGCATCTCCCATATCGAGCGAGTTGACCAGCGCGTCGACCTCGTCGAGCACGGCCTCGGGTGGCCGGATCGCAACGAACGCCCGGGTCACGGATCAGAGGCACCGAGCGCGTCGAGCCGTTGGCGCAACAGGTTCAGCAGCGAGATCGTCGAGAACTGCCGCAGGCGCTCTCGGTCGCCGGGCAGACGCGTGCTCACCGCCTCCGTCGGGACGACCCGGGAGTGCGAGCCCGAAGCACACCGTGCCGACCGCGACACCGTCCTGTTCGGAGGGTCCCGCGACACCCGTGACCGCGATCCCCACATCCGCGCCGAGCGCGCGCTGGGCGCCCTCGGCCATCTGCCGCAGCCGCTTCCTCGCTGACGACAGCGGACGCGTCGACGTCCAGCAACGAGCGCTTGACGTCGGTCGCATAGCTGACGACCGCGCCTCGGAAGACCTCACTCGCACCGGGAACGTTGACGATCCGGGCACCGATCAACCCGCCGGTCAGGGACTCCGCGACGCCGAGCGTCCAACCGCGAGCGTGCAAGCGGGTGAGCACCGCGTGCTCCATCGTCTCGTCGTCGACACCGAAGACGAGATCACCGAGCACTGCACGCAGCTCTTTCTCCTCGGCCTCGACGAGAGTGCGCGCTTCCTCCTCCGAGGCCGCCTTGGCGGTGATGCGCACGACGAGCCCCTCGATCCCCCGCGCCAAGAACGCGATCGTCGGGTTCCCGCCGCCGGCGTCGAGCGCCTCGAGCCGGTGCGCGACCATCTCGGCGAGCGCGGACTCCGACGTGCCCCATGTCTTCAACGAGCGCGACACGATCGCCGCGGCTTCGCCGGACCGGCGCAACAGGTCGGGCAGCACGTGCTCCTGCACCATCAGCTGCATCTCGTACGGCACGCCGGGCACCGCGTACACGACCTTGTCGCCGGGCAGCTCGCACAGCAACCCCGGCGCCGTCCCGATCGGGTTCGGGATCACCTCGCCGCCTTTGGGGATGTCGGCCTGGCGGAGGTTGTTCTGCGGCATGTCACGCAACCGCGACCGGAACATGGAGGCGATGTGCTCGGCCAGCGCCATCTGCCGCTCGAGCGGCACGCCCATCAGCTCGGCGATCGCATCGCGCGTGAGGTCGTCCTGGGTCGGGCCGAGGCCGCCGCAGATCAGCACCGAGTCCGCTCTCGAGAGAAGGTCCCGCAACGCGGCGACGATCCGCGCCTGATTGTCGCCGACGACGCGGTGCTCGTACGAGTCGATCCCGGACGCCGCGAGCTGCTCCCCGATCCACGCGCTGTTGGTATCGACGATCTGGCCGAGCAGCAGCTCGGTCCCGATCGCCAGGACCTCACATCTCACGCAATCACGCCCTCGCACCCGCGCGGTGTCAGGAGCCACCGTCGGCCCGCTGCCAGTCGATGTATCCGCGTCGAACGATCTGCAGACCCGACACGACCGTGAGCACGACCGCGATCGCGAGCACGAGTTGCTGGAAGCCGAGATCGTCCGCGGTCCACGGCAACAGCACGAACCCGACCGCGCAGTATTGCGTGAAGGCCTTGTACTTGCCGAGCCGTTGTGCCGGCAGCACGACGCCGCGCCGCCCGGCGATCGAGCGGTACGCGGAGATGCCCAATTCGCGGTGCCGCAACGAGCAGGATCGGCCACCACGGAAACACGCCGCGGTCGGCGAGCACGGCCAACCCACCGAGCACGATCAGCTTGTCGGCGACCGGATCGAGGAACGCGCCCGAGCGCGTGGCGCCGTCGCGGCGCGCGAGCCAACCGTCGACGCTGTCGGTCGCGGTGATCGCGAACCACAACGCGACCGTCTGCCAGCTCGAACCGTCGTCGCGAATGAGCGCGAGCGTCGGCACTGCGACGAGGATCCGCGCGACGGTGACGAAATTCGCCGGGGTGGCGAGCGCGCCCTGCCCGAAGCGCTTGCTCGTTGCCCGGCTCGGCGGGCGCGCGGCCGCCGCCGTCACGGCAGCACCTTCGCCTCGAGGTCGGGACCCTCGACACCGCACACCGTCGCGGTCACCAGCGCGCCCGGTCGCGCGAACACGTCGCCGACCAGCCGGACGATGCCGTCGATCTCGGGTGCCTCCCGATACGTGCGGCCGAACAAGCCGTCTTCGCCCACGCCGTCGATCAGCACCTCCACAGTCTCCCCCACCAGCGCGGCGCGCGCCGCGGCCGTGATCGGGTCCTGCACATCAGCGCACTCGCGCAAGCGCTCGTGCACCAGCAGGTCGGCGATCTCACCTTCCATGGTCGCGGCCGGGGTGCCGTCCTCCTTCGAGAACGCGAAGAAGCCGGCCCAGTCGAGACGGATGTCGGTGAGGAACGCGCGGCAGCGTCTCGTGGTCGGCCTCGGTCTCGCCGGGGAACCCGACGATGAACGAGGACCGGAACGCCGCTTGCGGTTCCTCGCCACGAATCCGGTCGATGATCGCGTGGAACCGGTCGCCGCTCCCCCAGCGCTTCATGCCGCGGCAACAGGTCGGGCGCGGCGTGTTGCAGCGAGAGGTCGAAGTACGGCACGACCGACGGCAAATCGAGCATCGTGGCAACGAGCGGGTCGTGTACCTCGGACGGATAGAGATAGAGGAGACGGACGCGCGCCAGGCCGTGGGCGCCGAGCGCGTCCAGACGCCGAAGCAATGGCGCGAGCGAGCCCGGTGCACCGGCGTCACGGCCGTACCAGGCAAGGTCCTGGGCGACGAGCACGATCTCCGCGACACCCTGCTCGACGAGGCCTCGTACTTCGGCTTCGATCGCCTCCGGCGCACGCGATCGCTGCTTCCCCCGAAACGACGGGATCGCACAGAACGCGGCACGCGCGATCGCAGCCTTCGGCGATCTTCACGTACGCCCACGGCGTCTCCGAAGGACGCCGCGGCAGCTCGAGCAGGTCGCGCACGCCGGTCGGCTTGCGTCCCCGCAACGCCACATCGGCGAGCGAACCTTCGCCGGCAAAGCCGACGACCGCGTCCGCCTCCGGCAACGCGCCGGCGAGCTCGTCGCCGTACCGCTCGGCCATGCAACCGGTGAGCACCAGCCGCGCGCCGGGCTTGCGGGCTTCCGAGAGCGCCAGCGAGACGTCGATCGACTCCTGGCGTGCCGACTCGATGAACGCGCACGTGTTCACGACGACCAGATCGGCGTCCTCGGGTGCGGTCGCGGGCGCCATCCCGTCCGCGAGCAGTGATGCGACGACCTTCTCGGAATCGACGGCGTTCTTCGGGCAGCCGAGCGTCTCGACGTAGAAGCGTCGCCCGGACGGTCGTTCGGTCGACATCGCCAACATCGTACCGACGACTCGTGCCCCGCCCCTCCTACACTCCCCGCCCGTGGACGAACCTACGGTGTGGTGCCCGTCATGCGGCGCCGAGTACCAGGTTGGGGCGAGCAACTGCGCGGACTGCCGGGTCGCGCTCGTCGCCGAGCGCCCCGAGCATCTCGACGACCCGGACGACCTCGCAGACGACGACGTCGGCGGGCTCTTCGAGCTCGGCGAGTGGCCGAAGCTCCAGGCGCAGATCTTGCGCCGGCGGCTCGAGACCGCGGGCGTGCCGGTGATGATCGAGTGGACGGGCGGCGCCGACGATCGCCGCGGGGTGCTGTTGGTGCCCGCCGATCAGAGCGACTTCGGTGCGGCGGTGGTCAACGAGATCGACGTCGACGACGAGGTCTCCGACGACTCGCCCCACGCGTACGTCGTCCGCATCGAGGAGCATCTCTCGGCCGCGGCCGGGCTCCTCGACGAGCTGCGCACACGTCTCGACGCGTTGGAGGCCGACGGCCGCCTCTGAGCTAGGGCAGCGGCACCGGGACGACGAAGTTGTCGCTCGCGTCTCCGTTCGTGTAGACGCGTGCAATCCACAGCACATCACTGACGACGACGACCTGATCCGCGAAGTCGCTCGTCTGGTTGTAGGCGCGCAGCGACGTCGACTCGTAACGGGTCGCGTTCCAGATGAACGTGTCGCGGCCGATCCAGAGGTAGTCCCCGCCGAGCCCGACCGCACCATTCGTGCTCCAACCCGCCGCGTGGGAGAAACTTCATGCGGGCCGGCCCCGACACCTCGACGTTCCGCACGATCTTGAACAGCGTTCCCGGCGCACACACGACTGCGCTGTCGGGCTCCTGCTCGGTGGGCGCGATCGCCAGCGCCCGACCGCAGTCGGGAATGCCGATGGTCCGCTCGACCCGACGGGTCGTCGGGTCGACGACCGCGATCCACTTGCGAGCGCGACCTGCAATCGGTCACCGACGACGGCGAGTGCCGACGCCCGTGATGCGAGGTCGACCTGTGCGACCACCCGGCCCGATCCGGCGTCGACCTCGAGCAGAGAGTCGCTGCCGTTGCCGCCGAGCCAGAGCGCGTCGGCATTCGCGGCGGCGGCGCAGGCACACGGCGAATCGAGCGTGCGCGTGAGCACGACACGATTTGTCCGTGCGTCGATCTTGCTGACCGTCGTGTCGGGCACTCCGCCGTCGCCGCCACCCGTGACCCATACGAAGTCGCCGCTCGCCGCCAGCGAGAGCACCGAGTCCTGTGGCACATCGATCGTCGCGATGACGGCCGCGCGAGGGGCTGGAACGAGGCAAGCTTCGAATAGTCGAGCCGTTGCGTGGGATCCAATCCGGGCGTCGTGGCGGGCGAGGTCGTCGTCGAAGGCACCGGCGTGATCAGGACGGTGTCGTGCTTCGCATCGTCGCGCAGCAAGAGCACGAGCGGGGTCGCGATGATCACGATGGCCGCGGCCGCGAGCAGCACAACGGTGCGCCGCCGGGAGCGCCGCGTACGCACGGGCTCGGGGGTCGCGCGTTCGAGCAGGTCTCCGTACGCGTGCAGTTGCTCTTGCAGCTCAGGCATCGCCGTCTCCCATGAGGTCGCGAAGGCGGCGCATGCCGCGGTCGAGATGGTTGCGCACTGTCGAGACGCCGCAGCCCAACGCGGCATGCCGTGTCCGCGTAGGTCCATCCGTGGGCGTGCACGAGCAGGACGGCCGCCGCCGATAGCGCCGGCTCCGCGACTGCGCGACACGGAACAAGGAGCCGACGGGATTCGTCATCGGCTCCAGCTCCGGCCATCGCTCCCACGCATACGCGAGCGCGTCGGCAGTGACCTCGGCGCCGACGTCGACGCCGTGCCACGAGACCAGCACCTGCTTCAGCCGCGGCTCGACGTCAGACGCGAAGCGCGAGAACCGCTCCTCGACCGTCCCCCGCTCCGACATCGTTCCCATCGCCCCGCAAGACCCAGGCGTTACCACGAAGTGTCACACCTAGCCGCAAATGTCACCTTTGCTCAGACGCTCGGGTCGGAGAAGGCGACGGTGGGCACCGAGCCCGCCGCGACCACCAGGAGGTGGCAGATGTACGACTTCGCGATCGTCGCGCTCCTTGCGCTCGCGACGCTGAAGCTCGTCGACTTCCTCACCGACACCGTGCCGCAGCTGCGCAACATGCGCACGCTCGCCACGTTCGTGATCGGCGTGGGCGCCACGGTGCTGCTCGACTACTCGTTGTTCCGAGGCTTCGGCATCGAGATCCGCAACGACACCGTGGGGACGTGGGTGACAGGCTTCGTCGTCGCCGGCATGACCGTGCCCTGGCGGGCGCTGTTCGCGTACCTCACGCACGACCGGGCCCGGATCGACGAGACCCTCGGCGAGCAGACCCCGAGCGTACGCGCCGCGTAACCCGACCAACGTTTGGTCCGGGAGTGCACACTGTTGTGCACTCCTCGACCAAACGGATTACTCCCGGGCGTGCAGCTCCTCGAGCTCCTCGGCGCTCATCAGCACTGCCCTCGCCTTCGATCCCTCCGACGGTCCGACGACACCCCGCCGCTCGAGCAGGTCCATGAGCCGGCCGGCCCGAGCGAAGCCGACTCGCAGCTTGCGCTGGAGCATCGACGTCGACCCGAGCCCGCTCGTGACGACGAGCTCCATCGCCTCGGCGAGCAGCTCGTCACCTTCGTCGTCGTCGGCGCGTGACCGGCTCCCGCCCGACTCGTCACCCTGGACCCCTTCGACGTAGTTCGGCTCGATCGCCTGGCGCCGCCAGTGCGCGACGACCTTGCGCACGCACTCTTCGTCGACCCACGCGCCCTGGACGCGCTCCGCCCGGCCGGACGACGCACCGAGCATCAACATGTCGCCCTTGCCGATCAGCTTCTCGGCGCCCATCTGGTCGAGGATCACGCGCGAGTCGGCGAGCGTGCTCACGCTGAACGCCAACCGGCTCGGGATGTTCGCCTTGATGACACCGGTGATCACATCGACCGACGGCCGCTGGGTCGCGATCACCAGGTGGATCCCGACGGCACGCGCCATCTGCGCGAGGCGGCAGATGCTCGACTCGACATCACGGGCCGCGACCATCATGAGGTCGGAGAGCTCGTCGACGACCACCACGATGAACGGCAGGCGCTCGTAGGACTTGCCGGTGTCCGGGTCGGGATCGTCGGGTGTCGGGAGGTCGCCGCGCTCGTACATCGCGTTGAAGCCGGCGACATCACGCACACCGACGTCGGCGAGGATGTCGTAGCGCATCTCCATCTCGCGGACCGCCCACTCGAGCGTGTTCGCCGCCTTCTTCGGGTTGGTGACGACCTCGGTGAGGAGATGGGGCACACCGTTGTACTGATTGAGCTCCACCCGTTTCGGGTCGACGAGGATCAGCCGGACCTCGGCGGGTGTCGTGCGCATCAGCAGTGACGTGACGATGCTGTTGATGCAGCTGGACTTCCCGGCGCCGGTCTGGCCGGCGATGAGGACGTGCGGGAAGGTCGTGAGGTTGGCGATCACCGAACGGCCGGCGATGTCACGGCCCATCGCCACGTCGAGCGGATGCTTGGCCTTCTTCGCCTCGGTGGTCGAGAGGACATCGCCGAGCGTGACGAGTGGACGCATCTTGTTCGGCACCTCGACGCCGATCGCGCTGCGACCGGGGATCGGCGCGAGGATCCGCACGTCGTGGCTCGCCATGGCATACGCGATCTCCTTGGTGAGCCCGGTGACGCGGTTCACCTTGACGCCGGCCGCGAGCTCGAGCTCGTAGCGCGTGACGGTCGGCCCGACGGTTGCACCGATGAGCCGGGCGTCGACACCGAACTCGCGGATCGTCGCCTCGAGCACCTCGCCACCTTGTTCGACCATGCGGGGGTCGACTTCGCGCGCCTCGCTGCGCTTCAGCAGCGACAGCGCCGGGAGCTTCCACGCGATCGCCGGCACGGCCTTGACGTGCTCTTCTTCTTCTTCGAGCTCCTCGTCGTCGTCCTCGTACTCCTCGTTCGTCCTCGTACTCCTCCTCGTCGTACTCCTCGTACTCTTCCTCGGCGTACTCGCCCTCTTCTTCTTCGTCCTCGTACTCGTCTTCCTCGTCGAGCTCCTCGCCGGCGCCGTCGTCCTCCTCGGCGGCAACGAGGTCGAGGTCGATCGTCGACGCGCCTTGGAACTGGTCGTAGGGCGTCGGGCGAGCCGGCACCGCCGTCGCCGTCGACGCTGTCGTCCCCGTCGAGGTTGCCGTCCCGGCGCGTCGTCCGCGAGGTCCGACGGCAGCGCGAGCACGGTGCGCAGGTGACGGCCCACGAATCGGGTGCCGACTGCGCTCGCATGCGCGACCTGGTGGATCCCGGTACCGACCACGAGCAGCGCGCCGACCACGCCCGCGGCCACGAGGATGATGACCGCGCCGGTGGTCCCGAGCCCGCTCCGAAGTGGCGCACCGATTGCGGCGCCGATGATGCCGCCCGCGCGCCGTCGACGGGTGCTTCGGTGCGGTCGAGGTACAGCAGCCCGACGACCGTCGCGGACACGAGGGCCAGACCCAAGGCGAGGCGCATCCCCCGCCGGGAGGAGACGTCTTCGTCGTCTTCGTCCATGACGCGCGGTGCGAGCATCGAGCCCGCGCCGACGAGCAACCCGATCGGGACGAGCACCTTGCCCCGTCCGAGGAGCGCGGCGAAGGCCGTGTCCACTCCGCGGCCGACCGGGCCGACGTCGGAGAAGATCGCGAGGAGGCTCGAGCAGCCCGGCGACCCCGAGACCGATCGCGAGGATGTCAGCCCGGTGCCCACCGAGCTGCTGGGAGAACTCGTCGCGCCACTGGGCCCGGACCCGGGAGGGCTTCCGGGACCGCCTCTTGGCGCGCGAGGACTTCGACGTTCGGCGCGAAGCCATCGCCCAACGCTAACACTGACCCCACTGGCCACAAGGACACCACATCGTCGGCCTCGGCGAGCGAGCGCGACCTACAGCGCGGGTGCGTAGCCGCCGTCCACCGGATACACCTGTCCGGTGATCCAGCTGGCCGCCTCGCTACAGAGCAGCGCGACGAGCGGCGCGACGTCCTCGGGACGACCCAGGCGGCGGATCGCGTAGCCCCGCGCCAGTCGTCGCTCGAGCTCGGGATCACGCGCGACGGCCTCCTCGGTCGGCCCCGAGAGCATCGTGCCGAGCGCGACGCAATTGGCCGTCACCCCGTGGGCACCGACCTCGGCGGCGATCCCCCGCGTGAACCCCATCGCGCCGGCTTTGGCCGATCCGTAGATCGCCTGGAATCGCTCACCCCGGCGGCCGGCATCGGAGACGATGGTGACCACTCTCCCCCATCCGCGATCGACCATCGCCCCGAGATACGCGTGCGTGACGTGGAGCACCGCGCCGAGGTTCAGACGCATCATCGCTTCCCAGTCTTCAGGACTGGTTTCGACGAACGACTTGAGCTCGCCGAATCCCTGGGTCGGGATACCTGCGTTGTTGACGAGGATGTCGACGGGACCGGTGGCTTCGCGCATGCGCGTGATCTTGAGCGGACTCGTGACGTCGGCTTTCATCGCCTTGGCACGCGTGTCGCCGCCGAGATCGGCCGCGACCTTGCCTGCCCGCTCTTCGTAGATGTCGTTGACCCACACGAAGACACCCGCGTCGACCAGCGCCCGGCAGATCGCCGTACCGATGCCGTTGCCGCCGCCCGTGACGAGCGCGGTGCGGCCCGCCACTACACCTCCATGACGACCGGGATGACGGCAGGCCGTCGGCGCGTGCGCTCGTCGATGAAACGGCCGAGCGATCGGCGGGCGTGCCGGCGCATGGTGTCGAAGTCCGTCGCGCCTTCCTTGGCGGCGTCCGCGATCGACGCGCGCACGACCTGCTTGGCGTCCTCGAGGAGATCCTCGGCCTCAGGCGCGTACACCCAGCCCCGCGTGACGATCTCGGGCCCGGTCACGATCTCGCCGGTGACCTTGTCGACGGTCACGATGACGACGACCACGCCCTCCTCCGACAGCATCCGCCGGTCGCGGAACACGCCGTGGCTGATGTCGCCGACGATGCCGTCGACGTACATGTAGCCCGCGGGTACCGCGCGCCGCTCGACTTCCGCGTCGTGCTCGCCGAGTGTGACGACGTCACCGTCTTCGCACACCAGCACGTGATCGGCGTCGACCCCGACCTCCTCGGCGAGCCGGGCGTGGTGCACGAGATGGCGGTACTCGCCGTGCACGGGCACGAACCACTCGGGCGACACGAGGTTGAGCATGAACTTCAGCTCTTCTTGTGACGCGTGACCCGAGACGTGCACCGGTGACGTGCGATCGTGCACAACCTCGGCACCCGCGCGGTGCAAGCTGTCGATGACCCGCGACACGTTCGATTCGTTACCCGGGATCGCGTGCGCGCTGATCACCACGACGTCGTCGGGTGAGACTTTCACGTGTTTGTGCTCGTGGGCGGCCATCAGCGACAGCGCGCTCATCGGCTCTCCCTGCGAGCCCGTGCAGACGATGCACACGTCGCCGGGCGCGTACCGCGATGTCTCCTCGATGTCGAGCACGGCATACGAGGGGATGTCGAGGAGACCGCGCTCGCGCGCGAGCGCCACGTTCTGCACCATGGAGCGGCCGACGAACGCCACCCGGCGGTCGTGCGCGACCGCGGCCTGCACGACCTGCTCCACGCGGTGCAGGTGCGACGCGAAGCTCGTGACGATGAACCGCTTGTCGGGGTGCTCACGGAACAGTGCCCGCATCGCGGTGCCGACCGTCGACTCCGAAGGCGTGAAGCCGGGACGTTCGGCGTTGGTCGAGTCCGAGAGCAGGAGACGGACGCCGCCGTCGCGCCGCGCGAGCTCACCGAGCAGCGCCAGATCGGTGCGGCGTCCGTCGACGGGCGTGAGGTCGAGCTTGAAGTCGCCGGTGTGGATGATCGTCCCAACCGGAGTGAAGAACGCGACGGCGAAGCCGTGCGGTACCGAGTGCGTGACGGGCACGAACTGGCAGTCGATCGGACCGATGCGGCGCCGTTCGCCGTCCTGTACCTCGATCAGCTCGGTGCGGTTGAGGACTCCTGCTTCTTCGATGCGGTTGCGGGCCAGCGCCAGCGACAACCCTGATCCGTAGATCGGCACCGAGATCTCGCGGAGCAAGAACGCGAGGCCGCCCGCGTGGTCTTCGTGGGCGTGCGTGAGCAACACCGCTTCGACCCGGTCGGCATTGTCACGCAGGTAGGTGAAGTCGGGCAGGACGAGGTCGATGCCCGGCATGTCGGCGTCCGGGAACATGAGCCCGCAGTCGACGACGAGTATGCGGTTGTCGATCTCGAGGCAGAAGCAGTTCCGACCGATCTCGCCCAGTCCGCCGAGAAAGACGATGCGAACCGGCTCACTGCTCATACGGACGCGCCTCGCTCATTCGACGCGCAACGTATCACCGGGACTGGCGTGCCTCGTCGATCACACGGCGCGGGACCGGACGAAGGTCGTGGACGACCCCGACCTTCGAGAGCAGCCACAGGATGTAGTAGCTCGTGTCGATCTGCCACCACCGGAAGCCTTGACGCGCCGCGCTCTGATAGCGGTGATGGTTGTTGTGCCATCCCTCGCCGGCCGTCACGAGCGCGATAAGCAACGAGTTGCGACTGGTGTCGTCGGTCTCGTAGCGCCGGCGGCCGAACACGTGCGCGAGCGAGTTGACGAGGAACGTCGAGTGCCACAACAGCACCGTGCTGGCGAAGAACCCGACGACGAGCCCGCTCCAACCGCCGATCAGGAAACACGCGACAGCGAGCGACCACGGACCGACCCAGTCGTGCGCATTCAACCAACGCAGCTCGGGATAGCGCGCGAAGTCCTTGATGTCGTCGACCGGCGTCGCGCCGTACTTGTCGCACAGGATCCATCCGACGTGACTCCACCAAAAGCCGTCCCGCGGCGAGTGGATGTCGCGATCGGTGTCGGAGAACTTGTGGTGGTTGCGATGATGCCCGGCCCACCACAGCGGCCCCTTCTGCGCGCACGTCAAGCCGCCGAATGCGAAGACGAATTGCGCGACGCGGCCGAGCCGGTAGCTGCGATCCGCGAAGTACCGGTGATAGCCCGCCGTGACGAAGAACATCCTGCCGAAGTACGTGCACGCCAACAGGATCAGCGCGGTCCGGCTGACGCCCGTGAAGATGGCGAGCAGCGGGACGGCTTGGAGCGCGAGAAACGGGATCGAAGTGCGCCAGTTGACGCGTCGTTCGGAGCGGGGCGCGACGGTGGGCCGGGTGCGTTCGGGCTGGGGCGCTTCGAGCAGGTTCGTGGCCACGCGGCCCCTCTCCGTCGTGGCGAGGCGAGTCCGCCCTACCGACTGGTCGGTAGCCTATACCCGCTCGCGACGCATCGAAGTGGTGGAACCGGGTGTCGCCGGACTGAGCGTCAGGCGCTTGCTGCCTCTCGGTCCTTTGCGACCTCGTCGAGCATCGCGTACTCCTCGCCCGTGTCGGCCCAGTCCTCGAACTGGATCACGCCGAGCTCGGTGAAGCGCTTGCGCAGCCACGCATCGTTGCGCTCGAGCAGGCCGAGCTTCTTGCAGTTCGGGACGATCTTCGAGAACAAGATGTTCTGGAACATCGCGCGGCCCTCGTCGGCCATCACGAGCTGCACCGCGTCCTTCACGGGCACACCCATGCGGTCCCAGACCTCTTGCTGCAGGAACCTGTCGCGCATGCGCACCGCCGCCTCGAAGGCAAACTCCTGGCGGTCCTTCATCTCGGCGTCGGTGAGCTCCTTGTAGTACTCCTGCAACGAGAGAACGCCGAACGCCACATGACGCGCTTCGTCGCTCATCACGTAGCGCAGAAGCTGCTTGAGCAACGGCTCGGTCGTCATCTGGTGGAGGAAGCCGAACGCGGCCAACGCGAGGCCTTCGACCATGATCTGCATGCCGAGGTACGTCATGTCCCAGCGGCTCTCGTGGAGGATGTCGTCGAGCAGCAGGCCGAGGTGGGCGTTGATCGGATAGTGACCCGAGAGCTTCTCGTCGAGGTACTTGGAGAACACCTCGACGTGGCGCGCTTCGTCCACGACCTGCGTCGCCGCGTAGTACTTGGCGTCGATCCACGGCACGGTCTCGACGATGCGCGCCGTGCACAGGAGCGCACCCTGCTCGCCGTGCAGGAACTGTGAAAGCGTCCAGTTCTGGCCCTCGATGGCGAGCTCGACCCACTGTTTCTCTGTCCACTTCTCGAACGGTGTGCCGGCGAGGTCTACGGCGTCGCTGAAGAACTGGACGTCCTCGCGCGCCATGTTGTTGAGCGCCACCTTCTCCTGGTCGACGGGGATCGACCAGTCGAGGTCCGTCGTGACGTTCCATTGCGACGTCTTGGCCTTCTCGTACAGCTTCACGAGCGCGGGGCGACTGCGCTCGTAGTCCCACGTGAAGACCGCGTCGAGGTTCGCGCCGACGGCATGCGACTTCGCGCCGACGTCCTTGTTGGTCACGGACAGGATCGCTTCGAGATCGTTGATCTCGTCGCGACCCAGGATCTCTTGGTTGCTCGTCATGGCGTTACCCCTTCGAAAGCGCCGGTAGGACGGAGGAACCCCGGCAATACGAAATCGTCTACGAGGGCGCGCACCTGCAAGGTGTCGTTCACGTCGAGGTGTTCCGACGGACAGCACAGGTACGACAAGGTGATGCGGGCCGCCCACTCGGCGAGCCGGGTGGCCTGTTCAAACGGAAGGAACGGCTCGAACGCCGGCGCGAGGAGCGTGGCGGACGCGCCGAGCACCGCGCTCTTCGCGTTCGAACGCGAGGTACGGGAGCAGCACCTCGGGCTCGTAGGCGGCGACGAAGGTCAGCGCGGGATGTTGCAGCAGCGCGTCGGCCGCGGTGGTGATGATCGTCGTGACCGCTTCACCGAGCGAGTCGGCGCCGCCGGCTGCGGTGAGCAGCTCGCGGCGGAAGGTGTCGACCTCGCGCTCGACCAGCGCGCAGATCAACGGCTGCTTGCCGGGGAAGTAGCGGTACAGCGTGGCCCGCGCACACCCGGCCTCCCGAGCGACGTCGTCGAGCGTCGTCTTGGCGAGACCGACGCGGCCGATGCACGTCCGGGCCGCGTCGAGGACCCGAACGGCCTGCGGCGGGATCTCGGAATGCATCACATGAGACAATCACGCATTGAACGTCTCATTGTCAATGTGTCGCCGGTCACAGGGCTGCTCGCGATCGCGAGCACGCGGGCCTCAGCCGGCGCGGGAGAGGCCACCGAGGAGCTCGGTGGCGACGAGGTCCCGCACCTGGTCCGGGTCCTCGAGGTCCCAGCGGCCGGGGGCACCGATCAGCGACAGGATCGACCGGGCGAGGTACTCGGCCGCCCGGTCCAGGTCGATCCCCGGTCGGAGCCGGCCGGCATCGGCCTCGCGCCGCAGGTAGGGCTGGAGGAAGTCGGCGATGAACGGGAGGGTCTTGGCCGACTCCGTGGTGAGGAGCGGGAGCAGGCGCTCGGGCTCGGTGTCCATGATCTTGCGCAGGAGCGCGTGCTCGGCGATCGAGCGCTGGGCGAACCACAGGCCGGAGCGCAGCAGCTCGGCGAGGTCGGGCGCATCCCGCACGTGGTCGGCGAGCCGGGTGAAGTAGTTCGAGAGCTCCCAGCCCACCGTTTCGAGCAGCAGCTCGTCACGTCCGCCCGGGAACTGCCGGTAGATCGTGGCCCGCGAGACCCCCGACTCCTTCACGACGTCCTCGATCGTCGTCTTGCCGAGCCCGAACCGCTCCACGCAGGCATAGGTCGCCGCGAACAACCGATCTCGCTGTGAGAGCGGATCCGTCGCCTGGGTCACGGACGACATTGTGCTTTGTCACGCTCGCTGCTCGGCGGGATACCCGCCTCGCGGCCGCTCGCCGCTCCGGCGAGCTCCCTCCGCTGCGCTTCGGTCGCCGCATCGTGCGACGCGTGCGACAGAATCGGCGTGTGAGCGCTGACGCCTGGATCAAGCGGGACGCGGCGGTGGTGTGGCACGGGTTCACACAGATGGCGGCGTACGCGAGCAGCGCGCCGATCATCGTGGACCGCGCCGAGGGTCACCAGGTGATCGACGTCGAGGGGCGGCGCTACCTCGACGCGATCTCGTCGCTCTGGGTCACGACGCTCGGCCACTGTGTCCCCGAGCTCGACGATGCCGTACGCGAGCAACTCGCGAGAGGCGCGCACACGACGATGCTCGGCAACGGCAACCGCGCCGTGATCGAGCTCTCGGAGGCGCTCGCCGCGGTCGTGCCGGTCGACGACGCGCACGTGCTCTATGCGTCGGACGGCGCTTCGGCCGTCGAGCAGGCGCTGAAGATCGCGTTCCAGTACTGGGTGAACCGTGGCGTCGAGGGGCGTACGACGTTCCTTGCCTTCGGCGGGGCCTACCACGGCGACACGATCGGCGCGCTCTCACTCGGCGACGGCGGCTTCGGCACCGACGTGTTCGACCCGTTGCGCTTTCCCGTGCTCCGCGCTCCCAACTTCGCCGATCCCGATTGTTTCGGGACCGCGTGCCGGATGATCGAGGCGCACGCCACGGAGCTCGCGGCGGTGATCGTGGAGCCGCTCGTGCAAGGGGCCGCCGGCATGCAGCTGGCCGATCCCGGCGATGTGGCGAAGCTCGCGGACGCCTGCCGCGCCCACGACGTGTTGCTGATCTGCGACGAGGTCGCGACCGGGTTCGGTCGCACCGGCACGCTGTTCGCGAGTCGAACAAGCCGGCATCCGTCCCGACCTGATGTGTCTCGGCAAGGGGCTGACGGCGGGCTACCTCCCCATGTCGGCAACCGTCGCGAGCGGGCGCGTCTTCGACGCGTTCCTCGGCCCCGACCTCGGGACGAGCACGCTGTACCACGGTCATTCGTACGGCGGGAACGCGCTCGCGGCGGCCGTCGCGCTGCGTCATCTCGAGTTGCTCGACGCCTGGAGTGTGCTGGCCAACGTGCGCGCCCGGTCCGAGGAGCTCGGCGGGCTGCTCGCCGATCGCATCGCCTCCAAGCCCGCGGTCAGGGAGATCCGGCTCCGGGGGCTCATGGGCGGGATCGAGCTGGCGGCGCCCCGTGACGGGCTGCGCTACGGACGCCGCGTGTCCGCGGCGGCCGTCGAACGCGGGGTGCTCGTGCGGCCCCTCGGCGACGTCGTCGTGCTGATGCCGCCGCTCACGGTCACGTCCGAGGAGCTGCACCAGGTCGTGCACGCGGTCGGCGCCGCGATCGACGAGGTCTGCGGGACGTGACGGGTGGGAGGCGGACCGAGCGCCGCCCGCGGCAAGCCTCCCGCGGCGAGGGAGCGGGCGGGAGATGACATGGCAGGTGTGGGCCGACGCCGAGGCTCGTGCGATACGGGCCGCCGGTCGATGGCACGCGCCGCGTGAGATAGACCGGGACGCACCGGTCGCGTTCGCGTCGAACGACTACCTCGGCCTCACCCGCCATCCCGCGGTCGTCGCCGCGGCCCACGAGGCGCTGGACCGCGATGGTGCCGGCAGCGGATCGGCGCGTCTGATCGTCGGCTCGCGGCCGGTGCACTCGGAGCTCGAGCGCGCGCTCGCCGCATGGAGGCACATGCCGCGCGCCGCGCTCTTCCCCACCGGGTTCGCGACGAACCTCGGCGTGTTGACGACGTTCGGGACCCAGGGCGTGCTCGTGTGCAGCGACGAGCTGAACCACGCGTCGATCATCGACGGCTGCCGGCTCGCCCGGGCCGAGGTCGCGGTGTACCGCCACGGTGACCTCGAGCACCTGGCGTCGCTGCTCCGGGATCGCGGCGGCCGGCGCGCGCTCGTCGTCAGCGACACTGTGTTCTCGATGGACGGCGATGTTGCCGACGTCGACGCGCTCGTCGAGCTGTGCACGCGCGAGCGGGCATTGTGCGTGCTCGACGAGGCCCACTCGGTGCTCGGGCCCGATGTGGTGGTTCCCGACGATGCCGATGTCGTGCGCGTCGGCACACTGTCGAAGACCCTCGGCGCGCTCGGCGGCTTCGTCGCGGGCCCGACGCGCTACATCGAGCTTGTCGAGAACCTGGCCCGGCCGTACATCTTCACGACCGCGCCGACGCCGGCCGACAGCGCGGCGGCGCTCGCCGCGCTCGGCGTCCTGTTGTCGCCCGAAGGCGACGCCCTCGTCGCGCGGTCTGCGAGCGCTCGTCGACCGCATCCGGGCGTGCCACCCCTCGCCGATCGTGCCGTTCGTGATCGGCGACGAACGCGCAACCCTCGACGCGGCCGCGGCCTTGCTCGACCGTGGTGTGCTCGTCCCCGCGATCCGTCCACCGACCGTTGCTCCCGGCACCTCACGCCTGCGCGTCACGCTCTCCGCCGCGCACACCGACACGGAGGTTGCGTGGCTCCAACGCGCCCTTGCCGACGTGCTCGGAGAGCTCCGTACCGCGTGACACGGACATAGCGGAGCCCGCCGTGGCGCAGCGAAGAGGCCTCGTGGTGGTGACCGGGACCGGCACCGACATCGGCAAGACGTACGTCACGGCCGCGCTCGCGCGCTGCGCCCTCGGCGCCCACACCCGCAAACCCGTGCAGTCGTTCGCCCCGACCGACGCGGCGACCGACGCCGACGTGCTTGCCGCGGCGTCCGGCGAACCGGTCGAACGCGTCTGCCCCCGGCACCGCTGGCTTCCGCTGCCGATGGCGCCGCCGATGGTCGCCGACGCGCTCGGCCTCCCCGAGATCCACATCGCGGATCTCGTGCGCGAGCTGCGACGCGCCGGAGACGGGCATCACGCTCGTCGAAGGCGCCGGCGGTCTGCGCTCGCCGCTCGCGCACGACGGCGACACACGCAGCTTGATCGCGGCGTTGGCAGCCGACGCCGTCGTCCTCGTCGCCGACGCGGGCCTGGGCACGATCGGTTTGGTCCGCCTGTGCGCGGTTGTGTGCAACCCGGCACCAATCGTGTTCTTGAACCGGTTCGACGACGCGGACGACCTGCACCGGCGCAACGCCGAGTGGCTGCGCACGCGAGGGCCTCGAGGTCGTCACCGACCTCGAGGCGCTCTCCCGGCGGGTTGCGACCTACTACTGATGGAGCAGGGACTGCGGTGACAGCTCGGCGGTCTTCCCGTTGAGGTCCGTGAGCGGGCCCAACGCCTTCGTGTGGGCGGCCGTGCTGTCGTAGGTGACCAACTGGAACGTCTCACCGAGGAACCAGTCCTCGCGCGTTCGTCACCCACGTCGAGTTGGCGAGCTGGAGACCGACACCGCTGACGTTGAGCGTGCGCGCGGTTTCCATGACCGAAGCGCGATCGAGCTTGGGCGAGCTCTCGAGGATCTTCGTCATGAGCGCCGCAGTGGTCCAGCCGTACGCCACGATGCCATCGGAGACATCGGCGTCCGAGTACTTCTTCACCTGCTCGGTGTACAGCTTCATCGCGGGGTTGCTCGTCGTTCGCGGGATCGGCCGGATCGAGCAATGGCGTCACCGTGAGGAGACCGTCGGCGTTCTTGCCCGCTGCGCCGAGCAGCAGCTTCGACACGCACGTGCCCGACAGGTACACGATCGGCTTCCAGCCCGCGTCTCCCATTGCGTTCAGCGCGCTCGGGCACGCGAGCAACGCGGCACCCACGACGAACGCGTCGGCCTTCGTCGCGGCGAGGCTGGTGACCTGCGCCTTGACGTCGGAGCTCTCGGGGTCGTAGCCCTGCTCCTGCACGATCTTCAGGTTGGTGCCCTTCACGAGCTCCTGGAGCGTCTCGGCGTAGGACTGCCCGAAGTCGTCGCTCGCCTTGAGCACCGCGATCGTCGCGTTGGGCTTGTTCTTCTTGAGGTAGTCGACGAACACGCGCATCTCGAGCGGGTACGGCACGAGCTCGGAGCCGAGCATCCACGGGAAGTCCATGTTGCCCCACTGCACTGCGCCCGAGGCGATGAGCAGGTCGGGCACGCAGTCGCTGTTGACGGTGTCGCGGACGCCGAGATTGTTCTTCGTGCCGACCACGTTGAACAACGAGAACACCTTGGTGTCGTTGATCAGCGAGTTGACGTTCGTGACCGTTCTCGCGGCGTCGTACGCGTCGTCCTTGTCGACGAGCTCGATCTTGTACTTCTTGCCGCTCCCCTTCGGCACCTCGACACCACCTTGGGCGTTGAGGTACTCGAAGTACGACTTCTCGCCCTTGAGGATGGCGATGAACGGCGCGTACTGGCCGGACTGCGGAAGGCTCGTGCCGATCGTGATCGTGTCGCCGCTGACGCCGACGGTGTCCTGTCCGGCGGGGCAGTCCGCGGTGTCGACGACGTTCTGACCGCCGGCGGGCGTGGTGCCGTTCCCGCCGGTACCACCGGTCGCGTCGTTGCGGCGGCTGCTCCCACATGCGGCCGCGACGAGGGCGAGCACCGCGCACAACGCGAGCACGCGCCAGCGCCTCGACGATGCCCGGCGTTCACGAGCTACGTGATCCATGGAGCGTTCCCTTTCACGTTGTGAGTGGTGCAGGAGCCGGAGGCGGCGCACCGGAGCGGCTGCTCGTGAGACGGGCCCAAAAGCGTCGCAGCCCTCCGACGATACCGTCGGGCAGCACGAAGACGAAGAGAATCAGCAGAATGCCGAAGATCGCCGGTGAGGCCGCCGGGTTGCCGAGTGTGCGTTCGAGCACGCCGATCGAGCTCACGCGCTTCGGCAGCACGTCCGAGATGATCCATTGGAGGGAGACGACGACGCCCGCGCCGACGAGCGGACCGATCACCGTGGCCGTGCCGCCGATCACGACCGCGACGAGGAACTTGATCGAGAGCTGGAAGGTTTGCACCTTGTCCGCATTGGCCAGGTGGTCGACGAGCACCGCGCACGAACCGGCCACACCGGCGTACAGCGCGCTCAACGCGAACGCCAGGACCTTCACGCGGGCGGCGTTGATACCCACCGTCTCGGCCGCGGCCTCGTGGTCGCGTACCGCGATCAGCGCGCGCCCGAAGCGGCTGCGCACGATCAGATACACGACGACGGTCAGCACGACCGCGAGCGCGAACGTCACGTAGTACGCCCACTGGTCGTCGCGACCGATCCCCGACAGCCAGGTCGGCACCCAGGCAGGTGGCGCCAGCTCCGTCCGGTTGAGCGCGATGAGGTTCGTGCCGCCGGTGACGTGCACGTAGTGCTTCGCGAGATCGGGGAACACGCACCGCGAGACCGAGCGTCACGAGCGCGAGATAGAGGCCCTTGACCCGCAGCGCCGGGAACCCGATCAACGCGCCGACGATGAAGCAGAGAGGAGCCGAGACCAACAGCGTGGGGAGGAACTGCCAGCCGTGCTGGTGCATCAGCAGCCCGGTTGCGTACGCGCCGACGCCGAAGAACGCGCCGTGTCCGATCGACACCTGGCCGTTGTACCCGGTGAGGATGTTGAGCCCCATTGCCGCGATCCCGATGTACAGCGCCTGGGCCCACCGTTGGGTATCGGTCGCGCCGTCGTAGGTGGGGAATCACCGAGAGCACCACGAGCGCGACGATCGCGCCCGCGAGCCCGATGACCTGGAGCTGACGCCGGGACGTCACACTCGCTCCACGCGTCGTGTGCCGAAGAGCCCCTGCGGCCGCACCATCAGCACGACGAGGATCAGCCCGAACGGCACGATGAGCACGATGTCGCTCAGGGACTTGATGTACTGCGTCGTCAGCGACTGCGCGACACCCACGATGAGGCCGCCGACGACCGCACCGAGCGGACTGTCGAAGCCGCCGAGCGCGGCGGCGGCGAACGAGAACACCAGGATCGACTGCATCGACGACGCCTGTAGCCCGATCGTCGGGATCGACGAGGCAGCCCGCCAGTGCGCCCAGGGCGGCGGCCATCGCCCACCCGAGCATCAACATCTGCCCGGCGGGCACGCCGAGCGAGCCGGCTCGACTCGGGGTTCGACGACACCGAACGGAACGCGAGCCCGAGCTTCGTGTGCTGGAGCAGCAGATAGAGGACGAGACACTCGAGGGCCAGGACACCGACGAGCACCAGCGTGTCGGCCGAGATCTGCACGTCACCCGGCCGCCACACGTGCTTGCGGATAGGCGCGCGGGAGGTTGGTCTTGATGTCGGCGCCGAACTGCACCTGCACGATCGAGTTCAGCGCGAGGAACAGGCCGATCGTGACGATCACCAGCACGAGCGGCGACGAGTTCTCGACGGGGCGGATCACCACCCGCTCGATCGCGGCGCCGCCGAGGAACGACAGCACCATGGTGATCAGGATCGCGACGATGACCGGGAGACCGCGATCGGTGAAGTACCAGAAGAGGTACGTCGAGTAGAGCGCCATCTCGCCCTGCGCGAAGTTCAGGATCCCGGTCGTGCGGAAGATCAGCACGAGCGCGAGCGCGAGCGACGCGTAGATGGCACCGTTGCCGATCCCGTTCATCAGCTGGGTGAGGAACAACGACACCTGACGCCTCAGATCCCGAGGTACGCGCGACGTACCTCGTCGTTGCCGGCGAGCTCGTCCGCCGAGCCTGATGTGACGATGGTTCCCGTCTCGAGCACGTAGCCGCGGGTCGCGATGCCGAGCGCGAGGTTGGCGTTCTGCTCCACGACGAGCATCGAGACACCTTGCTCGCGGTTCAGGTCGCCGAGGGTGCGGAACAGCATCTGCGTCACGATCGGCGCGAGGCCGAGCGACGGCTCGTCGAGCAGCACGAGCTTCGGACGCGCCATCATCGCCCGCGCGATCGCGAGCATCTGCTGCTCACCGCCACTCATGCTTCCCGCCTGCTGATCGCTCCGCTCGCCCAGCCTCGGGAAGACCGTGAACCAGCGGTCGATGTCGGTGTCGACCTCCTTGTCGCGCCGCGAGTACGCGCCGATGCGGAGGTTCTCGGCGACGGTGAGGTCGACGATCGTGCCGCGGCCCTGGGGGACGTGCGCGACGCCCGCGGTGGCGATCTGCTCGGGCTTGCGGCCGAGGACCGGCCGGCCCGCGAACACGACGTGGCCGTTCGCGTCGACCATCCCGCAGATCGAACGCAACGTGGTCGTCTTCCCGGCGCCGTTCGCGCCGAGGATCACGACGACCTCGCTCTCGTTCACCGAGAAGTCGATCCCGTGCAACACCCGGACCGCGCCGTACCCGGCCCTCAGCTCGGAGACCTCGAGCAGGGTGCTCATGCGGTCGGCGCTCCGAGGTACGCCTCGATGACTCGAGGGTTGTCGCGGACCTCGGCGGGCACTCCTTCGGCGATCTTCGAGCCGAAGTCGAGCACGACGATGTGGTCGGAGATCGCCATGACCATCGTCATGTGGTGCTCCACGAGGAGCACTGTGAGCTTGAACTCGTCACGCACCGACCGGATGAGCTCGCCCAGCTCGTCGACCTCGGAGTGTGTGAGCCCGGCCGCGGGCTCGTCGAGCAGCAGCAGCCGCGGCCGCGCGGCGAGCGCGCGGGCGATCTCGATGCGCTTCAACGTGCCGTACGGGAGCCCGACCGCGGGCCGATCGGCCAGGTGCTCGAGCGAGAGCCGTTCGAGGATGCCGCGCGCCTCGGCGCGCCGCTTGGCGTTCGCCGGGCCGTGCGTGTAGCCCCCGATCAGCACGTTGTCGAGCACCGAGAGCGCCGGGAACAGCGCGAGGTTCTGGAACGTCCGCGCGATGCCGACCCTTGCGATGCGGGACGGTGCCATCGAGAGCAGCTGCTTGCCGTCGTAGACGATCTCGCCGCTCGTCGGGTGATACAGCCGGCTCACGCAGTTGAACAGCGTCGTCTTGCCCGCGCCGTTCGGTCCGATCAGTGCGCAGATCTGGCCCTGCTCGATCGTGAACGTCAGGTCGGCGAGCGCGACGATGCCGCCGAACTCGACGCGCACGTCCTCGACCGACAACAACGCCATGCCGCATCCCCCCGGATCAAGCGGGCGAGAACCTAGTCGCGTTCGCGCCAAAAGACCCAGAGTTCGGTTCGGGTTGCGCGCTCCTCAGAGGCCGAGTAGGTGATCGAGCCCGACGGTGAGGCCCGGCGTGTCGCCCACTTTGCGGATCGCGAGCAGCACTCCGGGCATGAACGACGACCGGTCGATGGTGTCGTGGCGGATCGTCAGCGTCTGGCCGGTGGTGCCGAGGATGACCTCTTGGTGCGCGACGAGCCCCCTGAGCCTCACCGCGTGAATCGGGATGCCGTCGACGGTTCCGCCCCGGGCACCTTCCTCGACGATCTTGGTCGTCGGGTCGTCGAGCCATTCCTTCGACGCGGCCGCCATGCGCTGCGCAGTGTGGACGGCGGTACCGGACGGCGCGTCGACCTTGTGCTCGTGGTGGAGCTCGATGATCTCCGCGCTCTCGAAGAACGGCGCCGCGAGCTCCGCGAAGCGGGTCATCAGCACCGCCCCGATCGCAAAATTCGGCGCGATGACCGCGTTCGCCCGGCCGGCGGCGAACAGGTCGCCGAGCTGCACGAGGTCCTCGTCGCCGAAACCCGACGTACCGACGACCGCGTGCACGCCGTGCGCGGCACACCAACGCATGTTCTCGCGCGCCGCGTCGGCGACGGTGAAGTCGACCGCGACGTCGGCGCCGGCCGCCTCGAAGGAATCGGGCTCGGCGGCAACCTGGATCTGTGTGCCCGGCCCACCGAGCTGCTGCAGGTCGATCCCGGCGTGGAAGGGATCGACGGCGGCGACCAGCTCCAGATCGGGCGCTTCGTGCACGGCCCGGCACACCGTCGAGCCCATCCGGCCGCCGGCACCGAACACCCCGACACGAATCATGCGCTTCCCACGGTACTGGACGGGCAGAATCACGGTAATGACCTCTTCGTTCGACGCTGCCCGGGACGCGCTCGCCGCGTGGCGAGCCGACGTGCCATCCGACCCGTACGCGGCCGACGGACCGCTGCGCGCGCTCGTCGCGTCCTCCGTGGTCGATGCCGAACGGCGAGAGGAGCTCGAGACGCGCGCCGGCGCGTTCGGACGCGCGGTGGTCGGCGAAGTGGCATCGGCCGTCGCGCAGTTCGAACGCCGGGGGCGGGGGCCGGAGCTCCGGAAATGGGACGGGACCGGCCGGCGCATCGAGCGCGTCGAGTTCGACGGCGCGTACCACGACGCCGGCACCGTGATCTGGGCATCCGGGCTGGTGGCCGAGAGCGGCACGCCGGGCCGCGCGTTCGAGCAGGCGACCCTGCTGTACCTGCTGTCGCTGGAAGGCGAGGCCGGTCACGCGTGCCCCGCGGTGTGCACGATCGGCATGGCCCGCGCCCTGCGCCGGCGCGCCGAGCCTGCCGTGCGCGAGCGTTTCCTGCCGCCGCTGCTGGAACGTGATTACGCCCGCTGCGACCGTGCGTCACAGTTCATGACCGAGGTGCAGGGCGGCAGCGACGTCGGCGCCAACGCAACGCTCGCGACACCCGCCGGCGACGGCACCTATCGCGTGTCGGGCGAGAAATGGTTCTGCTCGGTCGCCGAGGCCGACCAGTTCCTCATGACCGCCCGAGTGCCGGACGGACGCGACGGCACGCGGGGCCTCGGATGCTTCGCAATCCCCCGCGAGATCGACGGCAGCCCGAACGGGTTCGCATTGCGCCGGCTGAAGGACAAGCTCGGGACCCGTGGCATGGCATCGGGCGAGATCGACTTCGACGGGGCGGTCGCGTATCCGATCGGACCCGTCGACGAGGGCTTCAAGACCGCGGTCGGCGTCGTGCTCAACACGTCCCGCTGGCTCACCGCGGTGGGCGCAACCGGGCTGATGCGGCGCGCGGTGCTCGAAGCGCGCGCGTACGCGCACCACCGGCAGGCGTTCGGCCAGGCGATCGAGCGCTTCCCGTTGGTGCGGCGGACGCTCGCATCGATGACCTGCGAATGGCTCGCCGCGCTCCATCTGTCGTGGATGCTCACCGAGCTGGAGGACGCCATCGACGCCGGCACCGCCGACGAAGAGACGGTGCGCTTCCATCGCTTCCTCGTCAACGTGACGAAGTACGCGGCGAGCAGTGCCGCGACGCGTGTCGTGCGCGACGGCATCGAGGTCCTGGGCGGCAACGGCACGATCGAGGACTTCTCGGTGCTGCCCCGGCTGTATCGCGACGCGATCGTGTACGAGTCCTGGGAAGGCACGCACAACGTGATCGCGCAACAGGTGCTGAGCGATTGCGCGCGGCTGCAGCTGCTCGACGTCGTCGACGCTCGCATCGAGGCACTCTGCACGTCCGACCGCCTCGCCGGCGCGGCGAAGGCGGCGTTGGTCGACGCGCAACGGGCACTCGACGACCCCGCGTGGGGGGCGCTGCACTTCCGCAGCGTTCTCGACCGGCTCGCGCGGATACTTGCAATCGCGTCGCTGACGGCGCGCGGCGACGGCCCCGCCGGCGCGTACCTCGCGGCGGCGCTCGACCCGTCGTATCGGCCAGAAGAGGACACCGAGCTCCCCAACCGCATCGACGCCGTGTTGGCCTGACGGCCGTCGCCGGCGACGACTGACCGGCTAGGAAAACTCGGAGGCTTCGTGGGGGCCGACGACGGCGAGGCTGCGCGGGGCGTCGCGGAACACGCGGTCGATGACGCGGGAGACGTCGCCGGCGGTGACGCGCTCGATGCGTGCGACGAGCTCGTCGAGGCTCGGCACGTCGCGCTCGACCGACTCGGCCCGGCCGAGGCGGCGCATCCGGCTCGCGGACGTCTCGAGCGACATGGCGAGCGAGCCGGTGAGGTGACCCTTCGCGGCGCCGAGCTCGACCTCCGACAGCCCGTCGGCGCAGAGGCGCGCGATCTCGTCGTTGATCACGCCGAGCGTCTCGCGCAGTCGTTCGGGCGCGGTTCCCGCGTAGATCGCGAGGTAACCCGTGTCGTCGAAGCTCGCTTGGTACGAGTACACCGAGTACGCGAGACCGCGCGTCTCGCGGATCTCCTGGAACAGGCGGGACGACATCCCGCCGCCGAGCACCTGGTTCAAGATCGTGAGCGCGTACCGGTCGGGGTCGAGCGCCGAGAGCGCGCGCACGCCGACGACCACGTGCGCCTGCTCGGTATCACGCGTGACGACTGCCACCGGGAGGGGCACCGCGGGCTCCGGTCGCGGGCGCGCGGGACGCGTCGTGACGTCGGAGGGGAACCGCGACGCAACCAGCGTGGTGAGCTTGTCGTGGGTGAGGTTGCCGGCCGCCGCAAACACGATGTTCGACGGCCGGTAGTGACGCCCGTGGTACGCCGCGATGTTGTCGCGGACCATGCCGGTGATCGATGCGTCACTCCCCAAGACCTCGCGTCCGAGCGGATGCTCCGGGAACAATGCCCCTGCGAACAGCTCGTGCACGATGTCATCGGGCGTGTCGTCGCGCATCCCGATCTCTTCGAGGATGACCTGACGCTCCGACTCCACATCGGCGGGACGGAACGCGGGATCCCACAGCACATCGGCGAGCACGTCGAAGGCGATGTCGAGCTGCGTATCGGGAACGCGCACGTAGAACACGGTCTGCTCGTGTGTCGTGAACGCGTTCATCTCGCCGCCGACCGATTCGATCGCCTCGGCGATCTCACGGGCGCTGCGTGCCTCGGTGCCCTTGAAGAGCAGGTGCTCGAGGAAATGGCTCGCGCCCCACTCCGTCGCGGCCTCGTCGCGTGCACCGCTCCCGACCCACGCGCCGAGTGTCACCGAACGGAGCCCGGGCAACGACTCGGTGACGACGCGCAGCCCGGAATCGAATTCGGTGCGGCGAACTCCCTCTGTCACGAACGGCGCGGGCCGCCGCGACCGCGACCGCCGCCACCGCCCCGGCCTCCGCGTCCACCGCGCCGGTCACCGCCGCGATCGCGTGCTCCTGCAGGTGCCGGTGCCGCTTCCTCGCCCGGACCGAGGTCTCCGAACTCGTCGCGTGCTTGCTCTTCCCAGAACGCCTCGAACGACGCGGTCTCCGCGCGCGGCCCGCGAGACTCGCGTTCACGGGACTCGCGCGGTTCACGGTCACGAGACTCACGCGGTGCGCGTCGCGTGTCTCGACGGCCGAACCGTTGCCGCCCGGGCCGTCGCCACCGAGGTCGTCGTCGCCGTCCTCGCCGACGATCGACAGCGACAGCTTGCCGTTCTGGTCGATGTCGTCAACCCGGACACTGAGCTCGTCACCGAGCGACAGCACGTCCTCGACGCGGTCGATGCGCTTACCGCGACCGAGCTTCGAGATGTGCACGAGCCCGTCGCGGCCGGGCAGGATGTTGACGAACGCACCGAACTTGGTGATGTTCACGACGCGGCCCTCGTACACCGCGCCCACCTCCGCGGAGGGCGGGTCGAGGATGAGCTCGATGCGCCGCTGCGCCTCTTCGACCGCGGCACCGTCCTTGGAGCCGATCGAGACGATGCCCACGCCGTCGGCGTCCTGCACGGAGATGTCGGCGCCGGTCTCCTGCTGGATCGTATTGATGACCTTGCCCTTGGGACCGATGACCTCGCCGATCTTGTCGACGGGGATCTCGAAGCTCACGATCTTCGGCGCGGTGTCCCGCACCTCGGCACGCGGCGCGGCGATCGCGCCGTGCATCACTTCGAGGATCTTGAGGCGGGCTTCCTTGGCCTGGCGGAGTGCCTGCGCAAGCACGTCGGCGGGGATGCCGCTGATCTTGGTGTCGAGCTGGAGCGCGGTGACGAACTCCTCGGTGCCGGCAACCTTGAAGTCCATGTCCCCGAAGGCGTCTTCGGCGCCGAGGATGTCGGTGAGCGTCGTGTATTTGCCTTCGGCGTACACGAGGCCCATCGCGATGCCGGCCACCGGCGCCTTGATGGGCACCCCGGCGTCCATGAGCGACAGCGTCGAGCCACACACCGACGCCATCGACGTCGAGCCGTTCGACGCGAGCACGTCGGAGACGACGCGCATCGTGTAGGGCCACTCGAGCGAAGTCGGCAACACCGGCACCAGCGCGCGCTCCGCGAGCACACCGTGGCCGATCTCACGCCGCTTCGGCGATCCGACCCGGCCGGTCTCGCCGGTCGAGAAGGGCGGGAAGTTGTAGTGGTGCATGTAGCGCTTGCGATCCTCGAGCGTGATCGTGTCGAGCATCTGCTCCATGCGCGGCATCCCGAGCGTGGTGACGGACAGCACCTGGGTCTCGCCCCGCTGGAACAGCCCCGTGCCGTGTGCGGTCGGCACGACGCCGATCTCGGCCGACAGCGGCCGGATGTCGGCCGCGCCGCGACCGTCGATCCGCACGCCCTCGTTGACGATTCGGCGACGCGTCACTTCCTTCTGGAGCGAGCGGAACGCGCGCTTCACCGCGGTGTTCGACTCCGGATAGCGGGCCGGCGCGTCTGCCGTACCGACGAGGTGCGCGAGCGTGAGCGCCTCGATCTCGGCCAGCCGGGTGTTGCGTTCGGTCTTGTCGGCGATCGCCATTGCCGCGGCGGTGTCCGTCTCGGCATGCTCCTTGACGGCCTCGTAGATCTCCGGCGTGTAGTCCACCGCCGGCAGGTATTCGACCGGCTCGATCGGGCCGCGTGCCTTCTCGAAGGCCTCGCGCAGGTGGAGCTGGAGCTCGATCGACGCCTTGATCCAGCGCTTCGACTCCTCGAGACCTTCGGCGATCACCTCTTCGGTGACCTTGGGTGCGCCGGCCTGGTAGAGCTCCCACGACTCCTCGGTCCCGCCCGCCTCGACCATCATGATCGCGACGTCGCCGTTGTCGAGCGCACGGCCCGCGACGACGATCTCGAACGTCGACTCGTCGCCCTCCTGGAACGTCGGGTGCGCGATCCACTCGCCTTCGTGGTGCGCCAGGCGCACGGCGCCGATCGGGCCGTTGAACGGGATGCCCGACACCATGAGCGCGGCCGACGCGCCGTTGATCGACGCGAACATCGTGCGGGTTCTCGAGGTCGACGCCGAGGATCGTGGCGATGACCTGGACCTCGTTGCGGAAGTCGTCGGGGAACGACGGGCGCAACGGACGGTCGGTGAGCCGCGCGGTGAGGATCGCCTGCTCGCCCGGGCGCCCTTCACGCCGGAAGAACGAGCCGGGGATCTTGCCGGCCGCGTACATGCGCTCTTCGACGTCGACCGTGAGCGGGAAGAAGTCGATGCCCTCTCGCGGCTTGGAGGTGGTGACGGTCGAGAGCACGGTGGTGCCCCCGACCTTGGTGACGACTGCGCCGCCGGCCAGTTGGGCCAGCTTGCCCGTCTCGAGTGTCATCTCGAGGCCGGCGGCATTGATGGGACCGGATACACGGATTGCGTCGTCACTCATCGCGGCGCGCTCCTCTCATGTCAAGCGAGAGGATCCGGTTCCCAGTTGTCAGCGTCCGGCGGCAACGGGCCGGGCGCTCGCGACTGACAACCGACGTGCTCTCGCGATCTGTGTGGGCTCGAATGTGAAACGAGGAGCGGACGATCCGCTCCTCGCGCTCCCTAGCGACGAATGCCCAGCTTTGCGATGAGCGCTCGATACCGCTCGACGTCGTTGCGCCGGAGGTAGTCGAGCATCCGACGGCGCCGTCCGACGAGCATCAGCAGACCGCGCTGGCTGTGGAAGTCCTTCTTGTGGACCTTCATGTGCTCCGTCAGGTGGCGGATGCGCTCGGTGAGGAGCGCGATCTGGACCTCGGGAGAGCCGGTGTCGGAGTCGTGCTGCTTGTTGTCGCTGATCGTTGCGGCCTTGTCGGGCATACGCGCGTGCAGACCTTCTTCGATTGGGGATTTCGACCACCGAGGCTACCAGAGACACGCGACGAGCCGTGACGAGGTCGTCACCGCACGGCCCCGAGAGTGCGTGACCACTCCGTGGAGCCGCTCACAGCTCCAAGTCGCGAACCTGTTCGACGTCGCGCCGGCATCTGGGCGACGAGGTCGTCGACCCGGTCGAAGCGCTCCTGGGCGCGGAGGTGGCGGCGGAAGCGAACCCGGGTCTGTTGCCCGTAGAGGTCGCCGTCGAAGTCGAGCACGTGGGCCTCGAGCAGCAGGAGCCCGTGCTCGGCATAGAAGGTGGGGCGACGGCCGAGCGACAATGCGGCCGGGCGCTCGACGCCATCGGCGCCCGCGAACGTGCCCGCGTACACACCGTCGGCCGGCAGGCAGAATCGTTCCGGCACACTCACGTTCGCGGTCGGGAAGCCGAGCTCGCGACCGCGGCCGTCGCCGTGCTCCACCGGGCCCCGCACCTCGTGCGGTCGTCCGAGGATCGCGGCCGCGCCCTCGACGTCGCCGCCCGCGAGCAACTCGCGCACGCGGGTCGACGAGTACGGCGCCGCGTCGGACGGCACGCTCATGCCGTCGGGTGACGCGACGAGCCCGAGGCCGATCGTCTCGAACCCGAGCTCCGCCCCCATGCGTTGCAACAGCGGGACGTCGCCGTGGCGCCGATAGCCGAAATGGAAGTCGGCGCCGACGACGACGAGGCGAGCGTGCAGGACGCTCGCGAGCAGCTCTTCGACGAACTGCTCGGCGGGCTCCTTGCTGCGCGTCGACGTCGAACGGCAGCACGAGGCACTCGTCGACGGCACCGGTCGCCTCGAGCAACTCGAGCTTCTGCTCCAGCGTGGTGAGCAGCTTCGGTGCCGACTCGGGCCGCACGATCTCGGCCGGATGACGGTCGAAGGTGAGCACGGTCGCGCTGAGCCCGCGTGCCGGCGCGAGATCGCGCACGAGCCGGAGCACCGCTTGGTGGCCGAGGTGCACGCCGTCGAACGCGCCGATCGTGACCGCGCGCTCGTGCCCGTCCGACTCCGGTCGACGATCTCGGACGGATCGCGGTAGATCCTCACGACGCTCCGTCGGCCGCGAGCACGACGGCGGGCTTCACTCCCCCGCCCCGGCGCTCGTAGACCGCGAGCAGCGCATCGTCTTCGTCGACGACCGCGAACGGCCCCGCGCCGGCGTTCGCGGGCACGATCGCGTTCGCCGCGAACGTCGCGCCGTGCGCGACCGCACGCGCTTGCTCGACGCCGACGGTGACCGCTTCGAGGTCGCGCATCGCGGCCGCGGGCGTCAGCAGCGCGACGTCGGGGTCGGCTTCGACCGCTTCGACGGGCCGCGCCTCGTCGAGGGTGAACGATCCGACGCGCAGCCGGCGCAAGTGCCGCGAGGTGCGCACAACCCCCGAGCGCGGCGCCGAGATCGGCCGCGAGCGAGCGGACGTAGGTGCCGCTCGAACACTCGACGCGGACCGTCGCCTCGGGATACGGGCCGGGCTCGAACTCCTCGACGTCGAGCGCGTCGATGCGCACCGGTCGCGCCGCGCGCTCGATCTCCTCGCCACGCGCGCGCCAGCTCGTAGAGGCGCGGCCGCCGACCTTCAGCGCCGACACCATCGGCGGAACCTGCTCGATGTCGCCGACGAACGCGCACGCCGCCGCTTCGAGCTGCGCGCGCGTGATCGGTCATCTCGGCGCGTTCGAGCACCGCGCCCGCCGCGTCGAGCGTGTCGGTTGCGACGCCGAACACGACGTGCCCACGGTACGCCTTGCCCGCCTCCTGCAGGATAGCGCAACAGACGCGTGACGCGCCCGAGGCCGACGAGCAGCACGCCGGTGGCGTCGGGGTCGAGCGTGCCCGCGTGGCCGACGCGCCGCTGGCCGTAGACCCTGCGCAGCTTGCCGACGACGTCGTGGCTCGTCCAACCGGCCGCCTTGTCGACGACGACGAGCCCGTCCCTCACGGAGCCCAACCTACTGTCTGCAACGAAACGACCCTCCACGGTCCGTTCGGTTGCAAACGGGGGTTACAGCGCGCCGAGGATCTGCGCGACGATCGTCGTCGGGAGACTCGTCGCTGGTGAAACCGGCCGCGAAGCGATGCCCGCCGCCACCCTGGCGTTCGGCGATGAGGCGCACGTCGACGTGACCGAGCGAGCGCAGGCTGACGCGCCACGTCGCGTCGGGCGCCTGCTTCAGCACGCACGCCACCTCGGCCTCGCGCGTGCGGCGCACGACGTCGATGAGCCCCTCGACCTCCTCGAACGTCACGCCGTGGCGCGCGAGGTCGGCCTGGGTCACCTTCGTCCACACGAACTGCTTGTCGGGGACCAGCACCGCGTGGGTGAGCACGTCGGCGAGCAGCTGCAGGTACGCGAAGCGGTGCTCCTCGAAGAGCGTGCGCGACAGCTCGGGGATCGGGAGGTCGAACGCCGCGAGCTCGCGCGCGAGCTCGAACACCGCCGGCGTCGTCGACTCGTACTGGAAGCGCCCGGTGTCGCACACGAGCGCCGCGTAGAGGCAGACCGCGGCGTCGCGCGTGAGCGGGAGCTCGCAGGTGCTGCGATCAGCCGCCGGACGAGCACGCCGCTCGCCGCCGCGTTCGGGATCGATGACGTTGATCGTGCCGTAACGCTGGTTCGAGACGTGGTGGTCGATCACGATGAGCTCGCCGGCGGCCTTCGCCGACGCCTCGAGATCGCCGAGCCGGCGCCAGCGAACCCGAGTCGAACGTGACCATCACCTCCGGCTCGTGCGGGAAGCGGTCGGGCGGCGTCAGCAGCTCGAGACCCGGGCAGCTCGCGGTAGTGCGGCGCGACGACGAACGGCTCCGAGAACGACGCGACGCTCGTGGATCCCCGCGGCGCGCAAGACGTGGTGCAAGCGCGAGCATCGAGCCCAGCGCGTCGCCGTCGGGATTGACGTGGCATGCGAGTGCGACCTCGGCTCCCGAGGTGCGACGGATCGCGTCGGCCGCCGCGAGCTCCGCGTCGACCCGAGCCACGCCGGCCTTCCCGCCCGTGCGTCGCGCCCGACCCGTCACCCGTCCTCCTCGCGCCGCCCGCGAACCAGCCTGCTCGTCCGACGCCGTCGTCGTGGTGGATCTCGCGGAGGATCTCCTCGATCCGCTGCCCCGACACGATGCCCGGGTCGACCTTGAACGCGAGCCGCGGTACCTGGCGGATGCGCATCTGCCGTCCGAGCACACCGCGCAGGTGCGGTCCCGCCGCGTGCAGCGCATCAGCGGCGTCGTCCGCGAATCGACTCGGGCGCTGCCGACCGTCGTCGCCGCGAGCGTCGAGTAGTAGACGTTGGCGTGCGGCGAGGTCGCGGCTCACGTCGACGCCGGTGAACGTGACCAGTTCCAGGCGCGGGTCGTTCATGCGCTCGAGCTCGTCCGCGAGGACCTCGAGCATCGACCTCGTTGACACGCGCGGTTCGCGGGTAGCGGCGCGGACGGTCATGTGCGCAGCTCACGCCCGCTCGCTCTCGAGCCACGCGGTCTCGACGTCGAGCAGCTCGATGTCGGGCGCGTCGGCGACGAACCGCTCGACCGATGCGAGCACGTCGCGGAGCTGCGTGTCGCTGCCGCCCACGACCGCGACCCCGATCGCGGTGCGTTGCCACTGGTCGTGGTGGTCGACCTCGGCGACCGAGACGCGGAACCGGTGGCGCAGGCCGTCGACGATCGGGCGGATCGCGGCGCGCTTGGTCTTCAGCGATCGGCTCTGCGGGACGTGCAGATCGAAACGCACTGCTGCGCGCGTTCACCGGCCCATTCTCGCACCGCCCGTCCGGTGGCTGGCTCGATCCGAATACGCCGGCACGGAGGACCTCCGACGAGACGCCCGAGCACTGCGCCACCGGCGCGGGACCACACCGTGCCCCCACGCTCGGGACGCGTGGGCGGCGATCCTGCCCGGCCGGTGACCGGGTGAGCAAGGACCGATCAGACGGGCGATCTCGCGTTCCTCGAAGGTCTCGATGACGTCGCCGGGCTTGAGGTCCTGGTAGTTCTCGAGGCCGATACCGCACTCGAAGCCCTCGCGGACCTCGCGGACGTCGTCCTTGAAGCGCCGCAGCGACGCGATCGGGCCCTTCCAGATGACCGTGCCGTCGCGCAGGAAGCGCACCTTCGAGCCGCGGGTGATGACGCCGTGCTGACGTAGCAGCCCGCGACCCTGCCGACGCGCGGCACCGAGAACACCTCGCGCACCTCGGCGTCGCCGGTGACGACCTCTTCGTACTCGGGCTTGAGCATGCCGACGAGCGCGTTGCTCACGTCGTCGAGCACGCCGTAGATGACCTCGTAGAGGCGGATCTCGACGCCTTCTCGCTCGGCGACCTCGCGAGCCTTGCGGTCGGGTCGCACGTTGAAGCCGATCACCGTCGCGTTCGACACCGCCGCGAGGTTGAGGTCGGACTCGGTGATGCCACCGACGCCGCGGTGCACGAACGACAGCCGCACTTCGTCGTGCTCCTGCGTCGAGCTTGCGCAACGCGTCGGTGAGCGCTTCGAGCGAACCCTGCACGTCGGCCTTCACGATGAGGTTCAGCGTGGCGACCTCGCCGCGCTGCACCATCGCGAAGATGTCCTCGAGGCGGGCGCCGCCGCCGAGCATCATCGGGTTGCGTTGCGCCGCGACCTTGCGGCGGTGCGCGCGCGCTTCGGCGACCGTGCGCGCGACCTTGTCGGTCGGCGCGACCCGCAGCTCGTCACCGGCGAGCGGGACGTCGTCGAGGCCGAGCACTTCGACCGGGACCGACGGGCCCGGCTTCGGTGACCTGATGGCCGTTCTCGTCGAACATCGCGCGCACGTGACCCCAGGCCGGGCCGGCGACGATCGTGTCGCCGACGCGCAGCGTGCCTTCTTCGACGAGCGCGGTGACGACCGGGCCGCGACCCTGGTCGAGGTGCGACTCGAGCACGTCGGCCTCGGCCGGCCGCTTCGGGTTCGCGACGAGGTCTCGGCGATCTCGCGCGTCGGCGACGAGCAGGAGGGCGTCGAGCAGCTCCTCGACCCCTGGCCCGGTCGGCGCGGCGACGTCGACGACGATCGTGTCGCCGCCCCACTCCTCGGGCACCAGCTCCTGCTCGGTGAGCTGCTGGCGCACACGGGTCGGGTCGGCGTCTTCGCGGTCGGTCTTCGTGACCGCGACGACGATCGGCACTTCGGCGCGCGCGGGCGTGGTTGATCGCCTCGACCGTCTGCGGCATCACACCGTCGTCGGCCGCGACCACGAGGATCGCGATGTCGGTGACATCTGCGCGCCGCGCGAACGCATCGCGGTGAACGCCTCGTGGCCCGGGCGTGTCGATGAACGTGATGCGCCGACCGTCGCGGTCGACCTGGTAGGCACCGATGTGCTGGGTGATGCCACCGGCTTCGCCGGCGACGACGTTCGCGTGCCGGATGCGGTCGAGCAGCGTGGTCTTGCCGTGGTCGACGTGGCCCATGACCGTGATGACCGGCGGCCGCGGTTCGAGCAGCGCCTCGTCGTCTTCCTCGTCGTCGTCCGCGGTGAGCATCGCGATCAGCTCGATCTCCTGCTCGCTGCCGGGCTCGACGATCAGCACCTCGGCGCCGAGCGCCTCGGCGATCAGCTCGATCATCTCGTCGGCGAGCGACGCGGTCGCGGTGACCATCTCGCCCGCCTCGAACAGGATGCGGACGAGGTCGGCCGGCGTGCGGTTCAGCTTCGGCGCGTACTCCTGGATCGTGCTGCCGCGCGGGACGACGATCTCGCCTTCGGGGACGGGCGCATCGGCCGGCGTGAGCCGCTGCGACGCCGGCTCGAGCTCGGCGTGGTCGCGACGACGCTTCTTGCGCCGCCGCTGCGGAGGGCCGCCGGGACGGCCGCGCCGCCAGGACCACCGGGACCGCCGCCGGGACCACCGGGACCGCCGCCGGGACCACCGCGACCGCGACCGGGCGCGCCGGCGGGCGACCGCCGGGACCGCCGCCGGGACCACCGCCGGACCGCCGCCGGGCCGCCGCCACCACCGCCGCCACCGCTGCGCGGGCCGCCGACACCGCCGCCACCGCCGCGACCGCCACCGGGCCCGCCGCCGCGTCCGGGCCACCACCGGGAGCGCGGCCGCGGGCCGCCGGGACGGCTCCCGAAGCTGGACCCGCCGCGCGGACCGGGCGGCGGCGGCGGAACCTTCCCGCCGCCGGGCGGCGGCGGGATCGGCTTGCCGCTGCGCCGACGTCGGCCGCGGGGGCGGCGCGGCGGCGGCGCTGCGGCGCCGCGCGGCCGTCGGATGTTCGGCGACGGCGCGGGCGCGGCGCCGGCGCAGGCGCGGCGGCCGGCCGCCGCCGCCGGGCGCTCGAGCGGCGCGGGCGCGGGCGGAGGCGGGCGGCGTCGGGCGACGACCGCACGACGCGGTGCGTCGAACGGACGACGGCGGGCTTCGCTTCCGGGCTCGGGCGGCGCGGCGGCCGGTTCCGGCGCGCGGGCGACGGGCGCCGGCTGCGGAGTCGGATCGGGCTCGCAGCGGGCGCGTCGGCGCGACGGCTCGGGCGTCGGGCCGGCGCGGGTGCCGGGACGGGCTCGGGTTCGGCTCGGGCTCGGGCTCCCGCTTGAGCCCCGGGAGTCGGCGAGGCGGCGGACGCGGTCGGCCGACGGCTCGTCGATGCTCGACGAGTGGCTCTTCACGCCGATCTTGAGCTCGTTGGAGAGCTCGACCACGACGGGTTGTCGACGCCCAGCTCTCGAGCCAGCTCGTAGACCCGGATCTTCTTCGTCGCCAAAACTGTTCCGTTCCCTAGAAAATGCTCTCTGATTAGTCTCGCGCGGAACGCTTCGACTTCGGTGCTCGTTACCTCCCGCCGCAGCGCCCGGGCGAGCGTGCTCCTCGCCGGAGCGCCGGCGCGAAACAGCCGTGAGCAGCACCCATGCGCCCCGCCCGGGTGCCGGCTCCGGCCGATGCGCTGCCGTGCGTCGCCTCACGGCGTCGCTCGCCGACGCCGTGGTCCGCGCGCTCGCCGGTCCTCGATCGGTCCGGTTCGCGCTGCTCCGCGCACGTCCGGCGTCGCTCCGTCAGCTCGAGGTCCGCGTCGTCCGTCGAGCTCGTCGGCGGCCTCGTCTCCCGTGATCGGACTCGCTTCGACGTGCATCGCCGCTTCTTCCGCCGCCGGCGCCGCGCCTCGTCGACGGTGTCGTCGACGCCGGTGATCGGCATCGGCACTTTCGGGCGTGTCGCCGTCCGGCGCCGCGCCGCTTGCCCGTCGCCGACGGTGCCGTAGCCCGCCTCCGCGGCGCTGATCGCCTCGCCGCCCCGGCCGGCTGCCACATGAGCTGGCCGTCGGGGCCCTCGACCCACTCGCCCTCGGCGTAGCCGCCGCCCGCCTCTTCCTCCGCGAGCTGCGTCTCGCTCTTGATGTCGACCCGCCAGCCGGTGAGCCGCGCGGCGAGGCGCGCGTTCTGGCCTTCCTTGCCGATCGCGAGCGACAGCTGGAAGTCGGGGACGATGACCTCGGCGATGCCGGTGTCCTCGTGGATGCGCACCTCGCGCACCTTCGCGGGTGCGAGCGCGCGCATCACGAACTCCTGCGGGTCGTCGCTGTAGGGCACGATGTCGACCTTCTCGCCGCGCAGCTCGTTCACGACCTGACGGACGCGCATGCCCCGCGCGCCGACGCACGCGCCGACCGGGTCGACGTTCTGGTCGTTCGACGCAACCGCGATCTTCGTGCGGTGGCCCGGCTCGCGCGCGACCGCCTTGATCTCGACGACACCGTCGAGGAGCTCGGGGACCTCGAGCTCGAAGAGCCGGCTTCACCAGCCCGGGGTGCGTACGCGACACGACGATCTGCGGGCCCTTGGCCGTCTTGCGGACCTCGACGATGTACGCCTTCATCCGCGAGCCGTGGTCGTAGCGGTCGCCCGGGACCTGCTCCGCCTGCGGCAGCAGCGCCTCGACGCGGCCCGAGGTCGAGCAGCGTGTAGCGGGCGTCGGTCTGCTGGATGATGCCGGTGACGATGTCGCCCTCGCGGCCGGCGTACTCCTCGTACTTCATCTCGCGCTCGGCCTCGCGGATGCGCTGCAGGATCACCTGCTTCGCGGTCTGCGCGGCGATGCGACCGAAGTCGGCGGGCGTGTCGTCCCACTCGCGCGTCACGTTGCCGTCTTCGTCGAGCTCCTGCGCGATCACGCGGATCTCGCCGGTCTCGACGTCGATCTCGACGAGCGCCTCCTCGGCCGCCTCGGGCATGCGCTTGTACGCGGTGACGAGCGCGTTCGCGAGCGCCTCGAGCATGATCTCTTCCGAGAATGCCCTTCTCGATCGCGAGCGCGGAGAGCGCCTCGAGCATCTCGGGGTTCTTCATCGATTTCTCCTTCGCGCGCTCGGGGCTTGCCGGCCTCGCCGGTCTTGGCGCCCTTCCGGGACGCGGCTGCGGGCCCCACTCGAAGACGGTGCGCGCCTGGGTGACATCGGCGACGGGATCTCTCGATCGCACGGTCGTCCGATCCTCGACGGCACAGCTGCTCGCCGTCGAACTCGACGAGTACGCCGCGCACGCGCTGGCGGGCCCGCCTCGGTGTGGAACTTGACCGAGACCTCCTCGCCGACTGCGCCGGTGAAGTGCTCGGGGCGGCGCAGCGCCGCTCGACGCCCGGGCTGCTGACCTCGAGGAGGTACGAGCCGTCGACGGCAGTCGGCCTCGTCGACGATCGGCGAGACCGCGTGCGTGACCGCGGTGATCGCCTCGAGGTCGACGCCCCCTCGACCGCGTGACCGTGAGCCGCAGCGTGCGCGCGCCCGCGCCGCCCAGCAGCTCGACGTCGTACACGGCGAGTCCGAGCGCATGCGACGGCAGGCTCGACTGCGGCACGTACCGCTTCGAGTTGCGTGTCCGTCGCGCTCACCGTCGTTCCTCACCTCGATGGCTCCCTCGCCGCGCCTCCTGGCTGCGCCGCATCCGCACGGAGCCCAAGAAAAAACGTGGGCCACGGCCCACGTTCCCCCGCCCGACGAAAGGGCGCCCGATACAACCGAGAAGTGTAGCGCGCCGCGTGGAACGGCGGACTCGGGAGAACCGGGATGATTCGCTCAGGTGAACATCTCGCGGAGCTCGGCGGGCGGCACGGTCTCGAGCTGCGCGTAGGTGCAGTCGTCGGGATCCTTGTCGGGGCGCCAACGCCGGAAGCGGGCGTTGTGCCGGAACCGGCCGTTCATCATCCCTTCGAACTCGACCTCGCAGACCCGCTCGATCCGCACCGGCTCCCACGACAGGTCCTTGTTGGCGTTCCACCGGCTCGGACCGCCCGGCATGCGCTGGCCCTGTCCGCGGCGACGTCGTGCATCGCCACGGCCCAGTCCTTCCACGGATGGTCGTCGAGCGCGTCCGCGCGCGAACGGCTGGACGTCCTCTTGGAGCTCGGCCCGCAGCTTCGCCGCCATCCCGCTCGCGACGCCGACGTGGTGGAGCGAGCCGTCGTCGTCGTAGAGGCCGAGCAGGAACGAACCCACGCCGTTGCCGTCCTTGTGGACGCGAAGCCGGCGACCACGCAGTCGCACGTGCGCTCGTGCTTGACCTTCACCATCGTGCGCTTGCCGGGGTGGTACGTATCGGTGAGGGGCTTGGCGACGACGCCGTCGAACCCGGCGCCCTCGAAGCGCTAGAACCAGTCGGCGGCGACATCCCGGCTCTTGGTCCCAGGAGTGAGGTACAGCGGTCGGCGCGCCTTGCGGAGCATCTTCTCGAGCGCGGCACGCCGCTCCGAGAACGGTACGTCGAGCAGCGAGTCGTCGCCGAGCGCGAGGACGTCGAAGGCCACGTACGACGCGGGGATCTCGACCGCGAGCTTGTTCACCCTGCGATTCGGCCGGATGCTGGCGGAGCTGCAGCGCGTCGAAGTCGAGGCCCCGCTCGTTCGCGACGACGAGCTCGCCGTCGAGCACGACGCGCTCGGGCAGCTGTTCGAGCATCGGCTCGCGCAGCTCGGGGAAGTAGCGCAGGAGCGGCTTCTGGTTGCGTGACTGCAGATCGAGGTCGTCGCCGTCACGGAACACGACGCAGCGGAACCCGTCCCACTTCGGCTCGTACAGCACCTCGACCGCCGGCGGCAGCTCCCGTGTGAGCTTGGCGAGCATCGGCTCGAACGGCGGTTTCACCGGCAAGGCCATCGCCGACGACGTTACGTCCGATCGTGTTTGGACGCGGGGCCCGCCGCTGGCGGGCTGACCGTCCAATCTGATTGGACGCGGGGGCCCGCCGCTGGCGGGCTGAGCGTCCAAACATGTGGACCTTCGACGTCAGATGAGTCGTCGATCCGAGGCCCAGCGGGCGAGCTGGTGGCGGCTCGAGAGCTGGAGCTTGCGCAGCACCGACGAGACATGGGTCTCGACGGTCTTCACCGAGATGCCGAGGTCGCGGGCGACCTCCTTGTACGCGTAGCCCCGGGCAATGAGGCGCAGCACCTCGCGTTCGCGAGGTGTGAGCTGCTCGAGCTCGGGGTCGGTCGCCGGCGGCGCGGCATCCGCGAACGCGTCGAGCACGAAACCCGCGAGTCGCGGCGAGAAGACCGCGTCGCCTTCCCGTACGCGCAGGATCGCGTCGACGAGGTCGTCCGGTGCGATCGTCTTCGTCACGTAGCCGCGTGCGCCCACGCGGATCGTTGCGATCACGTCTTCGGGCGCATCGCTCACCGACAACGCGAGGAACCGTACGTCCGGGTGCGACGCACCGACTTCGCGGATCACACGCGCGCCACCGCCCGCGGGCATGTGCACGTCGACGAGCACGACGTCCGGGACACGCTCGCGGATCATCTCGATCGCTGCGTCGACGTCCGACGCGGCGCCGACCACATCGACCACGTCACCGAGCTCGGCACGGACGCCTGCGAGAAACAGCTGGTGGTCGTCGACGAGGAACACCGTCGCGCGGCTCATGTGGGCTCGACGACCCGGGCGCAACGGGAGGACGAACTCGACCTCGGTGCCCTCGCCCGGCGCCGATCGCACCGTCGCGCGTCCACCGGCGCGCGTCATGCGGCCGACGATGGAGTGAGTGATGCCGCCGCGGTCGTCGGGGACGCCGCCGAGGTCGAAGCCGGTGCCCCGATCGCGTACGAAGATCGTTGCCTCATCGGCCTCGACTTCGAGATACACCGACACGCTGGGCGCCCCCGCGTGTTCGCGCGGCGTTGACGATCGCTTCCCGTGCCGCGAGCATCAACGCCTCCATGCCCTCGAGCGGGCAGTCGCGCACGCGCACGACCTCGACGGGGACGCCGTGCTCGGCTTCGACGGACGCCGCGGCCTCCTCGACCGCGGCACCCAGTGAGGAGGAGCCGTCGGTGTCGGGCGGCGCGCCGCCGGCGAGCAGCCAGGCCCGGAGCTCGCGCTCCTGCAAGCGCGCGAGGCGCACGACCTCGCGAGGATCGTTCGCCCGGCGTTGCACGAGTGCGAGCGTTTGCAAGACCGAATCGTGCAGGTGCGCGGCGACTTCGGCGCGTTCGTCGGCGCGAATCCGCTCGCGCCTCTCGTCGACGAGCGCGTGCGCGAGCCGCGACAGCCCGGGTCCGACCACAAGGGCGATGCCGACGAGCACTGCGATCGAGGCGACGAACGCGCCGCGCAGCGCGCGCCACGAGTCCGACGGTGATCACGAACGCCACGACCCCTGTCGCGACGCACGCACCGCCCGCGATCACCCGTGCCAGCGCGCCTCGGCGCGTGCCGACGAGCACCGCGAGGGCGTCGGCGGCGTCGGGCGGGAGCCGCCGCAGGATCGACCACGCCGGCAGCTCGGCCGCGGGAGATGGGGCACCCGTCCGCATGGCGAGCAGCGCGAGGCCCACGATCGCCGCGGCGAGCGGCCAGACGATCACGTCGCCGGGCCAGAGCCCCACCGCTCGAACGAGCAGCAGCCCACCGAACACGACCGCGCCGAACGCGATCGTCGCCACGACGTCGGTGTCGCGCGGGCGGTCGGGTTCAAGGGGCCCATCGGCGTCGGGCATCAGCGCCCAGGCGACGAGGTAGCACAGGACACCGAAGCCGCTCGCGATCGTCAGGACGACGAAGCCGCACCGCACGACGTTCGCCTCGAGCCCGAACGTCTTCGCCAGGCCCGCCGCCACACCCGCGACGACGCGACCCTCGGCAGGCCGGGAGACATCCGCGCGAGCGAGGTGCAAACGTTCGGGCACCAGACGATGATCGCGCCGAGGTCGGGTCGGGGGCATCCGGGCCCGCCTCGGGGTCATTCCCGATAGCGACACGCACGTCGTCGGTGCACGCTCACGTCATGGATGCGCCCGCTCCTCCCGCTCCCCCCGTTCCCCCCGGTCCGCCGCAGCCACCGCCGGCCCCCCCACGGCCCCAGCTGCGGCGCGACCGGGCGAACCGTGTGCTCGGCGGCGTCGCCGCGGGCATCTCGCGCACCTACGCCATCGACGTCACGCTCGTGCGCGTGCTCTGGGTCATCGCCGCGATCGCTGTGGATCGGCATCCCCGCGTACGTCGTCGCGTGGATCGCGATCCCCCCTGACGACGGCTCGCGCACCGACGAGCGCCCGCGCGACATCGGTGTGCTCGCGGGCCTTGCGCTCGTCGGCGTCGGTGTCCTCATCGCCGCCAACCATCTCCTTCCGGACGGGCTTCGCATCGGCGGCCGCTTCGTCGGCCCGTTGTTCCTCATCGGCGGTGGCATCGCGATCCTCGTGCTGCGCCGCCCCGACCGACCGATCGACGAGGAATCGGTACCGGCCGGCGCCGAGCCGGCAGCGGCCACGGCAACGGCCACGACTACGACCACCACCGTCGAACCGGCACCGGAGGACGCGTCGACGACGCCGACCGAAGGCGTCTCGCCGGCGGCCGAGCCGGTCAGCGCGTGGACGCAGACCGCGCCGTGGCCGACGATCAAAGACGCGCGTCGCGCGCATCGTCGGGAACGGCGGGCACGCAGGCCGCGCCCGTTCCTCACCCCTCTCACGCTCAGCCTGTTGCTCGTTGCGGCGGGCGTGACGAGCTTCCTGCAAGCGATCGAGGTCATCGAGCTCAACCTCACCGTGGCATTCGCGATCGCGACGTGCGCCGTCGGCGCGGTACTCGTGCTGTCGGCTTGGGTCGGCCGCGCGCGTGGCCTGATCTTCCTCGGCATGCTGCTCGTCGCCGCGACCGCCGTGTCGAGCACGATCGACGTGCCGCTCCGCGGCGGGATCGGCGAGGAGCGCTATCGACCGATGCACGTGGCAGAGGTGCGCGACAAGTACGAGCTGGCCATCGGGCACATGTCCCTCGACCTCCGCGACATCGGGCCGCTTGCGGGCGAGACCGTCGACGTCAACGCGTCGGTCGGCATCGGCCGCCTCGAGGTGAAGGTCCCGAGCTCGGCACGCATCGAGGTCGACGCGCACACGGGCGCGGGATCGCTGTTGTTGTTCGGGCGCCACTACGACGGCTGGCACCGCGACGCCGAGCGCGTCGTCGACGGTGACGCAAGGACCGGCGGCGTGCTGCACCTGAAGTTGCGAGTCGGCGCGGGTGAGATCGACGTGCATCGCTTCCAACCCGGCGGGGTCGAGACCTTGATCGGAGCGTCCGGATGAAACGGCATTCGACCGACATGCTGGCGTTGCTCTTCGGCCTCGCCTTCGGCGCAACCGGCGCCACGTTCTTGGTGCACGAGGCGACCGGTCGGGCGGTCGACCCGGCGTGGGTGAGCGCGATCGGCTTCGTGGCGCTCGGGCTCATCGCCCTCGCAGCCACACTGCTGCGCCGGCCGCACGAGCCCGCCGACGATCTCGACTTCGCGAGCGGGACCGAGCCGGGCACCGACGACTCATGACGCGGACGAGCACCTTCGTGTGCACCAACGACAAGATCCTCGAGTTCCCCGACGTGACGACGGCGGTGGACGCCGCGCTCGGCCTCGCCGCGAGGCACGCGCGGGTCGGCGTCGACGTCGACCCCGACGGCGCCCGTCGTGCCTGCGCACGGGCGTTGCCCGGCATGGTGTGCTGCCCGCGCACCGGAGCGTTCGGGGGTGTGGAGTGCTACCCGCTCACCGCGACGACGGCACTCGTCACGGCAACAGGTCGTGCAGCGGCAGCTCGTCACGCGCTCCCGTTGCACGAACCTTGCGCTCGATGACCCCGCGCGCCACACCTTTGGCGCCGACGATCATCTGCACCGGCACACCGACCAGGTCGGCGTCTGCGAACTTCACGCCCGGACTGACGTCGCGGTCGTCGTAGAGCACGTCGCGACCTGCGGCGCGCAGCTCGTCGTAGACGCGGTCCGCCTCTGCGATCACCGCCGGTGCCTGCTCGCCGCGACCGGGCACGACGATGAGATGCACGTCGTAGGGGGCCACCACCTCGGGCCACGAGAGCCCGTGCTCATCGTGGTTCTCCTCCGCAATCGCCGCGACGGTGCGCGTGATGCCGATGCCGTAGCAACCCATCACCATCGGGTGTTGCGCGCCGTGCTCGTCGGTGTAGCGAGGCGTCGAACACCTCGCTGTACTTCGTCCCGAGCTGGAAGACGTGGCCGACTTCGATGCCCGCGGTCGACGGAGAGCTCGTGCCCGCACCTCGGGCAGGGGTCACCGGTCACGACCGTCACCAGGTCGGCCCAGACGTCGACGTCGAAATCGCGCCCGAGCACCGCGTCACGCACGTGATGATCGACGCGGTTCGCCCCTGCGACCCAACCGTGCTCGGCGCGCACCGAAGGGTCGGCCACCACGACGTCGGCGCCGGGGTAGTGCGGGCCGATGTAGCCCTTCGGGAGCTCCGGGTGCGCGGCGAAATCGTCGTCACCGAACAGGCGCACGGGCCTCGGCGCGAGCGCCGCCTCCAGCGCGTACACGTTCACTTCGCGATCGCCGGGAACGAGGGCGAGTCCGAGCTTGCCGTCGGAGTCGAACACGATCGACTTCAGGAGCGCCGAGGGCTCGAGGTGCAGGAACTCGGCAACACCGGCAATGCCGGGCAGGTCAGGTGTGTGCACGTCCTCCATCGGCGGTGCGTCGACGGCCGGCACCTCCTCGGGCTGCGACGAAGGGGCGCGCCGCGCGGCTTCGACGTTCGCGGCGTAGTCGCAGTTCTTGCACCACACGAAGTCGTCTTCGCCGACCGCGGCGACCGCCATGAACTCGCGGCTTCCCGAGCCGCCCATCTCGCCCGACTCGGCCTCGACCGCGCGGAACGTCAAGCCGCAGCCGTTCGAACACGCGGCAGTACGCGTCGTACATCGCGCTGGTAGCTCTGCTCGAGCCCATCGAGATCGAGGTCGAACGAGTACGCGTCCTTCATCAGGAACTCGCGCCCGCGCAGCAGGCCGAACCGCGGCCGCAGCTCGTCGCGGTACTTCCAGTTGATCTGGTAGAGGTTCACCGGCAGGTCGCGGTACGAGCCGTACTCCTGCGCGACGAGCGTCGTGACCACCTCTTCCGCCGTCGGCGACAGGCAGTAGCCGGTCTCCTTGCGGTCTCGGAGCCGGAACATCAGCGGTCCGTAGGCCTGTGTCGCGGCCGCTGCGCTGCCACAGCTCGAGCGGCTGGGTGATCGGGAGCAGCACCTCCTGCGCGCCGGCCGCGTCCATCTCCTCCCGGACGATCTGTTCGACCTTGCGCAGCACCCGGTAGCCGAGCGGGAGCCACGCGTAGATCCCGGCCGCGACCCGGCGGATGTAGCCGGCCCGCACGAGCAGCCGATGGCTGTCGACCTCGGCGTCGGCCGGGTCGTCGCGCAGCGTGCGCAGGAACGAGCCCGCTCATCCGCATGACGGCGGAGGCTATTCGGCCCGATCGGGCCCGCCGGGCCGATTCGTGGGCCGGCATGCGCCCGCATCTTCACTGGATCGGTTGACATTTCGGACCGGGTCGGTGAAATATTCCTGACCTCGCTGCTGGTATTTTGCCGGAGATCCGTCGTATAGGTGCCGCATGATTCTGCGGGACGCGGGCGCGGCGAGCATCTTCATGGGCCGCACGCCGCACGAGGTGCGCGACGAGCTCTGTCGCGCCGCGCCCGCTGACGGCCCCGGCCTCCCGCCCCCCGCCGTCACCCCGCCCTCCGCCCCTCAGGGAGCCGCCGCATGGCGATCGACGTCCGCGATCTCGCGACCCGACCCCTCGAACCGGTCATCGCCGAAGAGCTCGACATCTTCGAACGCACCACCGCCGAGTATCTCGACGGCCGCGTCGACGAGGACACGTTCCGCGTCTTCCGCCTCAACCACGGCGTCTACGGCCAGCGCCAGGGCGGCCGCAACCAGATGCTGCGCGTCAAGATCCCGCACGGCCGCATCACGCCCGAGCAGCTCGACACGTTCGCCTACATCGCCGAGAACTACTCGCGCGGCTGGGGCCACCTCACCACGCGCCAGAACATGCAGTTCCACTTCATCCAGCTCGAGCAGTCGCCCGAGATCCTGCGCCTGATGGCGTCGGTCGGCCTCACGTCGCGCGAGGCGTGCGGCGACACCGTGCGCAACGTCATGGGCTGCCACCTCGCCGGCGCGTGCCCGCAGGAAGTGCTCGACATCACGCCGTGGGCGCAAGGCCACCACCGACTTCCTGCTGCGCCACCCGTACGCGCAGCGGCTGCCCCGCAAGTTCAAGGTCAACTTCTCCGGCTGCGCGACCGACTGCGGCCAGGCGATGTTCAACGACGTCGGCGTCGTCGCCTCGACCCGCACCTGCCCGACGGCACGACCGAAGCCGGCTTCAGGGTGTTCATCGCCGGCGGCCTCGGCGCCAACCCGCACCCCGCGCAGGCGCTCGAGGACTTCACGCCCCGCGAAGAGCTGATGCCGACGATCTACTCGTGCCTGCGCACGTTCGACCACTACGGCAACCGCGACAACAAGATCCGCGCCCGCATGAAGTGGCTCGTCGACACTGATGGGGCATCGACGAGCTGCGCGAGCGCATCTTCCAGGAGCGCAAGTTCCTGCGCGCGGCGCGCGACTGGCCGTGGCGGCATCCCCGACATCGTGCTCGAAGCGCGGCGACGCGCCCGCGGGCGGCACGCCCGAGGCCACCAAGGTCGGGCCGGCGTTCGCCCCGGTGAAGCTGCTCGCGAGCGATCCGCTACGACCGGTGGGTCGAAGCGCAACGTCGTGCGCGGCGTCGAGCACGGCACGATCAGCGCGGTGGCGTACTCCCGCCTCGGCGACATCACCGCCGATCAGTTCCGCGCGCTCGCCGACATCCAGCGCGACTTCGGCCTCGACATCCGCATCACGAACCGCCAGAACCTCGCGCTGCGCGACCTCGCCGAGGCCGACGTCCGCGCGCTGTACGACCGCCTGAACGACATCGGCATGGCCGAAGCCGGCGCCGAGCTCGCACGCGACGTCGTGTAGCTGCCCCGGCGCCGACACGTGCAACCTCGCGGTCACGCAGTCGCGCGGGCTCGCCGCCGGCGATCGGCGACGCGCTCGAGAACGAGGGCCTCGCCGAGGTCCCGGGCGTGCGCGTCAACATCTCGGGCTGCACGAACAGCTGCGGCCAGCACCACGTCAGCGACATCGGGTTCTTCGGGCTCGAGCGCCGTGCGCACGGCCGCGCGGCGCCCGGCTACCAGATGCTGCTCGGCGGTCACCTCGGCGAGACCGAGGTGGAGTTCGGCGAGAAGGCCACGAAGGTGCCGGCGAAGAGCGCGCCCGAAGCGGTCGTGCGCGTCGTGCGCCGGTTCAACGACGAGCGCCAGGCCGGCGAGATGTTCCAGACCTGGCTCGCCCGCTCCGGCGGGGCGAAGGGTGTCGGCGACACGCTCAAGGAGCTCGACGCGTTCCCCACGCCCGACGTCGGCCCCGAGTTCTACGTCGACTACGACGAGACCGGTCCCTACGTCGCCGACGTCGGCGACGGGGAGTGCGCGGCGACATGAGTGAGCGTAGAGAGGCAGGGTATCCGGCCGAGCAGCGAACGGGGCCCGAGCGGCCCGGCGCGCAGCGCCGAGAGCGGGCAAGCATGAGCATTCTGGATCCGACCAACGTCGACCGGCCGCTGGTCGACATCGATCTCGCCGAGCTCGCCGCAGTGTCGGCCGAGCTCGAGCACAAGCCCGCGTCGGCGGCGATCAAGTGGGCGTGGGAACGGTTCGGCACCGACGTCGTGCTCGCGGCGTCGTTCCAGGACTGCGTCCTCATCGACGTCGCGTCGAAGGCCGCGCCCGGCATCGAGGTCGTGTTCCTCGACACGCAGTACCACTTCGCGGAGACGCTCTGGTACGTCGAGCGCATCCGGGAGCGGTACGACCTGAACCTCACGGTGATGCAGCCGCTCGTCGAGCCCGACGACCTCTGGCAGACCGACCCCGACGAGTGCTGCGCGATGCGCAAGGTCGAGCCGCTCGCACGCGCGCTCGCCGGCAAGCAGGCCTGGATGACCGGGCTGCGGCGCGTCGAGGCGCCGACACGCGCCACGACGCCCTATCGCGCACCTCGACATCGGCCGCGGCATCGTGAAGGTCAACCCGCTCGCGCCGTGGACCGACGACGACATCGCCGCCTACAAGCGCGACCACGAGCTGCTCGAGCACCCGCTCGCGGCGCAGGGCTACCCCTCGATCGGCTGCTGGCCCTGCACGCGTCCGGTCAAGCCCGGCGAAGACCCCCGTTCGGGGCGCTGGGCCGGACGGGGCAAGATGGAATGCGGCCTGCACGGCTGGTCCGAACTCGTAAAGCCCGCAGGAAGCAACCACCAATGAACCGGCTGATCTCGCATCTCGACGCGCTCGAAGCCGAGTCGATCCACCTCCTGCGCGAGGTCGCGGCCGAATTCGAACGGCCGGTGCTGCTGTTCTCGGGCGGCAAGGACAGCGTGGTGATGCTGCACATCGCCAAGAAGGCGTTCTGGCCCGCGCGGCTGCCGTTCCCGGTGATGCACGTCGACACCGGGCACAACTTCCCCGAGGTCATCGAGTTCCGCGACGCGGCGGTCGAACAGCTCGAGTGTCAATCTCGTCGTCGCGTCGGTGCAGGACGTCGATCGACGCCGGCCGCGTCGTCGAGGAACCGCGGCCGGGCGCGTCGCGCAACCGCTTGCAGACGACCACGCTGCTCGACGCGATCGAGGAGCACGGGTTCGACGCGGTGATGGGCGGCGCCCGCCGCGACGAGGAGAAGGCCCGCGCCAAGGAACGTTTCTTCTCGTTCCGCGACGAGTTCGGCCAGTGGGACCCGAAGAACCAGCGGCCCGAGCTGTGGAACATCTACAACGGCCGGCACCGCAAGGGTGAGCACATCCGCGTGTTCCCGCTCTCGAACTGGACCGAGCTCGACATCTGGCAGTACATCGCCGAGGAGGAGATCGAGCTGCCGTCGATCTACTTCGCGCACAAGCGCGAGGTGTTCCGCCGCGACGGCATGCTGATGGCCGTCACCGAATTCCTGCAGCCCCGCGACGGCGAGGAGGTGTTCGAGGCGACTCGTGCGCTACCGCACGGTCGGCGACGCCACGTGCACCGCCGCGGTCGAGTCGATCGCGGTCGACGATCGAGGACGTGATCACCGAGGTCGCCGCGTCCCGCATCACCGAACGAGGCGCGACCCGCGCCGACGACAAGTTCTCCGAAGCGGCGATGGAAGACCGCAAGCGGGAGGGCTACTTCTAAGTGGAACTCCTCCGCTTCGCGACCGGCGGGATCGGTCGACGACGGCAAGTCGACACTGATCGGTCGCCTGCTCTACGACTCGAAGCAGATCTTCGAGGACACGCTCGAAGCGCTCGAGCACTCGACGATGCTGCGCGGCGAAGAAGGCATGAACCTCGCGCTGCTGACCGACGGCCTGCGGGCCGAGCGCGAGCAGGGCATCACGATCGACGTCGCGTACCGCTACTTCGCCACCCCGCGCCGCAAGTTCATCATCGCCGACACGCCGGGCCACGTGCAGTACACGCGCAACATGGTCACCGGCGCGTCGACGGCCGACCTCGCGTTGATCCTCGTCGACGCCCGCAAGGGCATCATGGAGCAGTCACGCCGGCACGCCTTCCTCGCGTCGCTGCTCGGCGTGCCCCACCTCGTGCTGTGCGTCAACAAGATGGATCTCGTCGACTACGACCAGGCGCGGTTCGAGCGGATCAAGCAGGAATTCAAGGATTTCGCGGCCAAGCTCGACGTCCACGACCTCGCGTTCATCCCCATCTCGGCGCTGCTCGGCGACAACGTCGTCGAGCGGTCGGCGAACACGCCGTGGTACGAAGGCTCCTCGTTGCTGCACCACCTCGAAGAGGTGCACATCGCGTCCGACCGCAACCTGATCGACTGCCGCTTCCCCGTGCAGTACGTCATCCGCCCTCGCGACGACAGGCACCACGACTACCGCGGGTACGCCGGGCAGGTCGCGAGCGGCACCTACAAGGTCGGCGACGACGTCGTGGTGTTGCCGTCGGGCTTCGAGTCGACGATCGCGTCGATCGACACCGCCGACGGTCCGGTCGAGGAGGCGATGCCACCGATGTCGGTCACGATCCGGTTGACCGACGATCTCGACGTCAGCCGCGGCGACATGATCTGCCGTCCGAACAACCGGCCACAGGAAAGCCAGGACGTCGACGCGATGCTCTGCTGGTTCAGCGAGCGCGCGACGCTGCGTCCGGGCGGCGAAGTACGCGTTGAAGCACACCTCGAAGTGGGCGCGTGCGATGGTCAAGGACCTGCACTACCGGCTCGACGTGAACACGCTGCATCGCGACGAGACCGCCGACTCGCTCGCATTGAACGAGATCGGCCGTGTCACGCTCCGCACGACCCAACCGCTGTTCTTCGACGAGTATCGCCGCAACCGGGCGACCGGCTCGTTCATCCTCGTCGACGAGACGACGAACGACACCCTCGCCGGCGGCATGATTCTTTAGCCCTTTGTCGCACTCGCTATGGGCCGGGATACCCGGCCCATAAACGCTCGCCGCTCCGGCCAGCTCGCTGCGCTCCCTCCGGTCGCTCCGCTCACGGCATCGTGCATGGCTGCGAGAATGCGTGCATGGTTCATCAGGTTGCGGCCGCAGGGTTCAGCGATCCGGGCGACTACGAGGCGGCGCGGCCGTCGTACCCGCCCGACGCGGTGGCGTGGCTGGTCGAGCGACTCGGTATTCGTGCCGGCTCGCGGGTCTGCGACCTCGCGGCCGGCACCGGCAAGCTGACCCGCTTGCTCGCCCCGACCGGTGCTGAGCTCTTGGCGGTCGAGCCCGTGCCCGGGATGCGGGCGACGTTCCGCGAGGTGCTCCCGGACGTGCCGGTGATCGCGGGAACGGCCGAGGCGCTGCCGCTGCGCGCGGGCTCGCTCGACGCCCTGGTCGCCGCGCAGGCCTGGCACTGGTTCGACCACGATCGTGCGATCGCCGAAGCGCGGCGCGTGCTGCACGCCGGCGGCGCGCTCGGCCTCGCCTGGAACGCCCGTGATCGCACCGTGCCGTGGGTCGACGCGGTGTGGAGCATCATGGACCGGGTCGAGAAGCACGCCCCTTGGCGTGACCACGAGAACTGGCGCGACAGCGCGTTCCGTGCGATGCCGGGATTCGGCGAGCTCGAGCGGGCCGAGTTCCGGCACACGCAATCGAGCACCCCCGAAGGGGTCGTCCGGCGCGTCGCTTCGGTGAGCCACGTGGCGGTCCTGCCCGAGGCCGAGCGCGCCTCGGTCCTGGAGGAGGTGCGAGCCGTGGTCGCCACGCATCCCGACGTCGCCGGCCGCGAGGCCGTCGAGCTCCCCTACCGGGTCGATTGCCTGGCGGTGTGCCGTGTCTAACAACCCTCACAAAAGGTACATGATCACTGGATTCTGACGGCCGTGTCAGAATATAAAGAGGGGCATCCCAGGACGGGATGTCGAGGAGGAGCGTGCCATGGCAGCAGCGGTTTCGGCACCGCTGCCCGGTTTCGGCCGACCGCCGGTGCCGTACGGGCGACGGCTCGAGCTGCCGCGCCGGGGCACGACGTTCTTCCGGGAGATGCCCGGGCCGCCGGGCGCGCCGACCTTGCTCCTGCTCCACGGGTGGGTCGCGACCGGGGGCCTCAACTGGTTCCACAACTTCGAACCACTCTCCGAGCACTTCCGGGTGATCGCGCCCGACCTCCGTGGCCACGGACGCGGGCTGCGCAACCGCAGCGTGTTCCGCATCGCCGAGTGCGCCGACGACTGTGCCGCCACCATGGTCGAGCTCGGCACCGGCCCGGTGATCGCCGTCGGGTACTCGATGGGCGGGCCCGTCGCGCAGTTGTTGTGGCGGCGCCACCGCGACCTCGTCGACGGACTGGTCCTCTGCGCGACGTCGGCCGGGTTCTTCCCCGACCGCCGGTCCCGGCTCTTCTTCCAGGGCGCAATGCTGGCGACCGTCGCCACCGCACGCGCCGGCGTCCATCGGCGCGTCCTCGGCGCCCTGCCGCTCGTGCCATTGCCGAGCGGCGGTATGTCGTTATGGGCCGCGGGTGAGATGCGCCGCCACGATTGGCGGATGATCATCGAGGCCGGGCACTCGATCTCCACGTACCACGCCGGCCGATGGATCAACGAGATCGACGTGCCGACGGCGGTGGTCTGCACCACCCAGGACCGCGGTGTCCCGGCCTCCCTACAGGTCGCGACCGCCGAGGCCATCCCGCGGGCGCGTCTCTACCCCGTCGCCGACGGTCACCTCGCCTGCGCCAACCCCCGGTTCACCGAGCCGCTGCTCGCCGCGTGCACTGACGTCGCCAACCGCGCCCGCTGAAGCGCGCGCCGTCACGACCTCGGCCCACCACAGCGGTCGTTCGCGCCGGGCCCACGACTCGGGCACCCAACCTCGAAGCATCGAGCGCATGGAATCGACATCGCGCAGCGCGATCAGGATGTGACCGGTGATCACGCCGATCAACACGAGCCACGTCGAGTCGTGCACGAACGTCGCCCCGGTGCGCCAGCTGTCGGAGAAGGGATCCGGCCAGCGCATGATCGAGCCGGTCATCAACATGACAACGATCGTCGCGCCCGTGAACACCGCGTTGAGCTTCTGGCCGGGGTTGAACTTCCCGAGCTGCGCAGCCTGACGCGTGCGGGGTGACCACCAGCGCCGGTCGTCACGGGTCCAGCGGTTGAACCGGCCGAGATCTCGACGCAGTTGCCGGCCGGCAGGTGCGACGATCCCGAGCAGCAGCGGGAGCGGCAAGAGCAGACCGGCGTAGACGTGAATGCTCTTCACGAGCGCGCGGTTGGCGACGATCGTCGCGAGCGAGCCGACCTTCAGCGACGCACCGGTCGCGATCAGCACGAAGAAGAGAGTCGCGTTCGACCAGTGCACGGCGCGTTCGAGGCGATCGAAGCGCGCAATGGTGCGGGCGTTGCGGCTCACGTGGACGTTGCCGGGTCGTCGCGACCATTCGAGCGGCCGACCCACGCGTCGGTGTCGAAGCCCTCGCCTTCCCAGTAACCGGGAACCACACTGTCGACGACCTCGATCCCGTCGAGCCACTTGCAGGACTTGTAGCCGTACATCGGCGCGACATAGAGACGGACCGGCCCGCCGTGATTGCTCGACAGCGGCTTGTGCTCGAGGTCGTACGCAACGATGACGTCGTGCCGGCGCGCCTGCTCGAGCGTGAGGCTCTCGGTGTAGACCCCGTCGAAGGAGGTGAAGCGCAGTGCCTTCGCCGAAGGTTGCACATGTGCCCGGTCGAGGAGATCGCTCAGCAGGACCCCCGTCCAGTGCGTGTCCCGGACCCGCCAGCCGGTCACGCACTGGAAATCCTTCGTGAGGCGCGTCGGCGGAAGAGCCCGGATCTCGTCGTAGGTGAGCGTGAACGGCTTGTCGACGAGACCCTTCACGGTCAACCGATAGTCGGCCGGGTCCCTGTGCGGAAACCCGCCGGTCACCGTGTAGAAGCGGAAACCCTCGATGGGGAACAGCGACGACAGGCCGGTTTGGTCTCTCGACACCAGGGGCGCGGCCGCGTCGGAGAGCCATTCCGACAACTTCGACCCGACGAGCACTCCCGCCGCGCCGACGCCGATCAAGCTCAAGAACACACGCCGGCCGATCGGCGCGCCGGCGTCGGTCACGTCATCGAGGGTACGCCGATCGCGTACACGGGCAGGACGCGCCCCGGAATGGATGCCGAGGGCGTTTCGCCGATACGGCGTGCGCCGAGCCGCTCGTAGAAGGCCGCGGCGTTCGGATCGGCAGCGATCCGCAACGTCTCGATGCCGGTCGCGCGGGCGACCTCGAGCGCGTCGGCCAGCAATGCAGCCCCGATCCCGCGTCCCATCGCCGCGGGATCGACGAACATCCACTCCAGCTCGTCACCCTTGATGCCGTGGAAGCCGACGATCTTCGTGGCGACGGCAACGCGCAGCCGCGCGCAGTCGAGCTCAACCGGCCGGATCGTGAGCTCGTCACGGCACGCTTCCATGAACGCGTCGTCATAGCCCCAATGCGCCTTCGACGCGAACGCGAGCGCGCTCAGCGCTGCACAGTCGTCGACGGTCGCGTCGCGTATCTCAGGCCCCTGAGGTTCCAATTTCGCGAATCTTGAGAATCTTCTCGTCGGTGTGGTTCGCGTCGAGGCCCTGGATCTGCAACAGCTCGTCCCGCGTGGCATCGGCGATCGCGGCCGCACCTTCGTCCGCAGCTGCGAGCCGTGCTTCGATGCCTTCGGCCATGATGCGCTCGGCCTCGTCGACGAGGGCGTCGACCATCTCCGCCTCGGGCACGACGCGCACCACCTGGCCCTTGACGAACAGGTGGCCCTTGCCCCGGCCGGCGGCGATCCCCAGGTCGGCTTCCCGCGCCTCGCCCGGGCCGTTCACGACGCAGCCCATGACCGCGACCTGCAGCGGGATGTTGCGCGCTTCCAGCGCCGCCTGCGCATCGGAGGCAACGCGGATGACGTCGACCTCGGCCCGTCCGCACGACGGGCACGCGATCAGATCGAGACCCTTGCGCTCACGCAGCCCGAGCGCTTCGAGCAGCGTGCGTCCCGCCTTCGCTTCTTCGACCGGGTCCGCGGTCAACGAGAAACGAATCGTGTCGCCGATTCCCTCGGCGAGGAGCGTGCCGATCCCGGCGACACCTTTGACGAGCCCTTGCGGCAACGGTCCTGCCTCGGTGACGCCGAGATGCAACGGATGGTCGGTCGTCTCGGACAGCAAGCGGTACGCGTCGATCATCAGCGGGACGTTGGACGCCTTCACCGAGATCTTCACGTCGTCGAAGTCGACTTCACGGAACAGGTCGAGCTCGTGCATCGCGGACGCGACGAGCGCCTCGGGCGTGATGCCGCCGTGCTGTTCGGCCATCGCAGGATCGAGCGAGCCCGCGTTGACCCCGATGCGGATCGGAATGCCGCGCGCCTTTGCTTCTGTCGCGACGGCCTTGATGTGCGCGGGCTTGCGGATGTTGCCCGGGTTCAATCGCAATGCCTGTACGCCGGCCTCCATCGCGCCGAGCGCGAGCTTGTACTGGAAGTGGATGTCGGCGATGATCGGCACCGGTGACCGGGGCACGATCTGCGCCAGTCCCTCGGCCGCCTCTTCCTCATTGCACGTGCAGCGCACGATGTCGCAACCGGCGGCCGCGAGCGCGTAGACCTGCGCGAGGGTGCCTTCGACGTCCGCGGTCTTCGTGGTCGTCATCGACTGCACGCTGACGCGCGCGTCGCCGCCGACCGGGACATCGCCGACCATGACCTGACGGGTCTTGCGTCGCGGGTTCACCCGGCCCAGGCTACGGGGTCCCTAGAACGGGTTCGCCACCGGGTGCGTGATGTCGAGGAACAGGCTCGACAAGAAGATGAACGCGAGCACGGCGAGGACCCCGACGGTGAGGGGCATCAGCTTGGCCATGTCGACCTGCACCTTCCGTCGACGAACTCTCGACGCAATCTGCTCATAGGTGGCGACCGCGATGTGACCGCCGTCGAACGGCAGCAGCGGCAGCAGGTTGAACAGGCCGACGAAGATGTTGATCGCGATCAGGAGACCGAACGCGGTCACCCATCCCGACTTCACCGCGTTGTTGGCGAGCTGACCGAACCCGACCGGCGACACGAAGCGCTTCGACTGATCGGTGTCCTTGCCCTCGTCACCCGAGAGGATGCGGAAGTAGTTCGAGATACCCGCCGGCGAGAACATGCTGCCCAGCGCCTTGACCGACTCCCATCCGACCGCGCCGACCTCCCGAGGTGCGGCGGCGACCGAAGCGAGCAGACCGGGCTGAGGCACGTTGACGTGCGAGACGACGCCGGCGACGATCCGCTTCGGTCCCGCGTCGGCGCTCGGCCGGAGCATGACCTCGTAATCGAGCACCTGCTCGCCCCGCCGTACCACGAACCGCACGGCGTCACCTTCGACGCGCTTCTGCCCGTCGGGACCCGCGATCAGCGTCGACACCTGCGACCACTCGCGCACCCTCGTGCCGTCGATCGCGATGATCTCGTCGCCGGGCTGCAAGCCGGCAGCCTTGGCGCCCTGTTCGACCTTTTCCAGCGTCGTCGTTTGCTGCTGATTGCGATAGTCGCCGGCGAAGAAGAGCACACAGAACATCAACACGATCGCGATGATGAAGTGCACCGCCGGGCCGGCCGCGGCCATCACGACCTTCGGGCCCCATCGCTTCGCTCGGTACGCGCGGGGCTCGTCTTCGGGCGCGACCTCTTCGAGGTTGGTCATGCCGATGACCTTGCAGTAGCCGCCGAGCGGGATGGCCTTGATGCCGTACTCGGTCTCCCCCCGCGTCACCGACCACAGACGCGGGCCGAACCCGACGAAGAACTCGGTCACCTTCATGCCGGCCCGTTTCGCCATGATGAAGTGGCCGAACTCGTGCAACATGATCATCACGATGAACGCGAAGATCATGGCGACGAGCGCGAGCTGCGTGGGGAATGCGAACGTGTACGCGGTGATCAGTGCCAGCCCACATGCCGTGTAGAGCACGGCTTTGCGTTTGCCGACATCGATCTCGTCGAAGGGGTCCTTGACCCTCACGCGTTGCTCCTTCGGTCGACGATTCCCGACGCCCTTTCCCGGGCGCGGCGGTCGGCATCGAGAACGTCCGCGACCTCATCGGCGTTCCCGGCACCGCCGTGGAGCGTTTCCTCGACGATTGCCGCGATCTCGAGCCAGCCGATGCGGCCTGCGAGGAATGCTGCCACAGCAACCTCATTGGAAGCTGAGAGAATCGCCGGCGCCGTGCCGCCGGTACGGCCCGCTTCGTACGCGAGCGCCAGACACTGGAAGGTGTCGAGGTCGGGCACCTCGAACGTGAGATCGCGCAGCTGGGTCCAGTCGATCGCGCCGTACGCCTCCGGCAGCCGGTCCGGGGCCGCGAGCGCGAGGCCGATCGGCAACCGCATGTCGGGCTGCGACAGTTGCGCCACGGTGGCGCCGTCAATGAATTCCACCATGCTGTGCACGATTGATTGAGGGTGTACCACAACTTCGACATGGTCGAGACCAACATCGAAGAGCTCGTGCGCTTCGATCACCTCGAGCCCCTTGTTCATGAGCGTCGAGCTGTCGATCGTGATCTTCGCGCCCATGTTCCATGTCGGGTGCGCGAGCGCGTCCGCACGGGTCGCGTGTTGCAACTCGTCGCGCGTGCGGCCGCGGAACGGCCCGCCGCTGGCGGTGAGGATGATGCGCTGCACTTCCGACGCGCGACCACCGCGCAGACATTGGTAAATCGCCGAATGCTCGGAGTCGACGGGCACGATCTCGCCGCCACCGGCGGCGCGCGCCTTGGCGACGACCGGGCCGGCCGCGATGAGGCTCTCCTTGTTCGCGAGCGCCAGGCGCTTGCCGGCATGCAGCGCGGCGAGCGTCGCCGGGAGGCCCGCGAACCCGACGACGGCGTTCAGGACGACATCGGCGTCAGGATGCGCCGCAAGCTCCGCGAGCGCAGCCGGATCGCCGGCGCAGGCGCGCGCGAGTTCGGCAGGCACGTCGAAGTCCGCGGCCTGGCGTGCGAGCAGCTCGGTGTTGGTGCCGGCGGCAAGTGCCACCACGCGGTAGCTCTCGCGATGGCGGGACAGCACATCGAGCGCCTGGGTGCCGATCGAGCCGGTTGACCCGAGAATGACGACGCCGCGGCTCACGACGCCAGGTTACGGTCCTCGCCGGCCCCGACCCCTCCCGGGCGGTCTCAGATCAGGTTCCAGTGGAGGGCCAGGTAGTACGCGATCGGGAGGCAGAACAGCAGGCCGTCGAAGCGATCGAGGACGCCACCATGACCGGGAAGCAGGGAGCCGAAGTCCTTGACACCGAGGTCGCGCTTGATCATCGACGCGCACAGGTCACCGAGGAACGCGCCACCCGCGACCAGCACACCGAGCACGAGACCGCGGGAGTGGTTCCACGGGGAGATCGAACCGGCGACGAGGGCGCCGAACACCACTGAGGCGGCCATTCCGCCGACGGTGCCGGCGACCGTCTTGTTCGGCGAGATGTTCGGAGCGACACGGCTCCGGCCGAACTGCGCACCGACGAAGAACCCGACGACGTCATACGCCACCGTGCAGAACGCAAGGCCGAGGAGCAGGCCGACGCCTTCGGGCGCGCCGAGCAACAGCCCCGCGAAGCCTCCGAGGCCGCCGACGTATGCGAACGCGAGCACGGTTGTCGCCACCCCGATGAGGGGTCGTCCCGGTGTGACCTGCCAGAGGAACCACAACATCGAGAAGACGACGATGAGGCCGAAGTACGCGGGGTACGCGCCGGGTCCGTAGTGCAGGGCCGCCAACGGCAACGAGAAGCTCGCGGTCAGCGCAAGGAGCGTCGCCGGGCGCATGCCCTTGTTCTGCAAGGTCTTGCACAGCTCGAGGGTGGCGAATGCCACGACCGCGGCGGCGAGCCACGTCGTGGCGACCTCTCCGACGGTGAAGCAGACGAGCGCCACGACCACGACGATCGCGGCGGTCATGATCGCGGTCGGGAGGTCGCGCGTCGCGGCAGGGCCCGGTGGCGCGACTTCGCTCTCCTGGGCTCGGGCGCGGGCCGGACGCACCCGCGGCGCGGCGGCGAGACCGCGAGCAGGGCGGCGCCGCCGTTCCGCGAGCTCTTCTGCGAACGCGGCTTCTTCGTCGACCGGGCCGCCCTCGTCGAGTGCGCCCAGCTTCTCGTGCTCAGCGCTGAAGTGGTCTTCGAAGTCGACCTCGGCCCAGTCGGCGCCCTCGGCGCGGAATCGGGCCTGACCGCCGCCGATCGCCGACCATGCCTCCAGGTCGTCGTCGACGGGATCGTCACCGCTGTCGTCCGCGAAGATCGCCGGCACGGCCCCAGTGGGCGGTTCGGTCCAGTGCGGCAACGGCGGCACTTCAGCCGGGGTGGGCTCCGGGACCGAGGGCTCGACGACGGGGGGCTCGACGACCGGCGCCTCGCCGGCCTCCGTCGCACTCCAGCTCGGGCCCTCGTCACTGAAGCCGGACGCGCGCCGCCGGTCAGAGCGCTCGGCGTCGGGGAGGTCGAGCGAAGTCTGCCCGCCTTCGCGGTCGTCGCGGTCTGCCGCCAGCGCGGCGTGGGCCTCCTCGGCGCCGAGGATGCGTACGCCCTCGGCCGGCGTCACCACTTGATCGGAGTCCTTGCCGTCGTGCACGTCGTCCTCCCGGGGGCCGAGCCAGGCTAGGTGCTCCCCCACGCGTGGAGCCATCCGGGCGGACGCCCGGGGCCGCAGGCAGCCCTAGTCCTCGAGGAGTTCCTTTTCCTTGTGGCCGACCATCGTGTCGATCTCGGCGATCACGTCGTGGGTCAGCTTCTCCAACTCCTTCTCCAAGCGGTTGACCTCGTCCTCGGAGATGGCGTCGTCACGCTCGAGGTCCTGACGAATGTGACGGCGCACGTTCCGTACCGCGACCCGCCCCTCTTCTGACAGCTTCTTCACCACCTTCACGAGATTCTTGCGGCGCTCGCCGGTGAGCTCGGGGAACGTGACGCGGATGACGGTGCCGTCGTTGCCGGGGTTCACGCCGAGGTCACTCGCCTGGATCGCCTTCTCGATCGCCTTCATCGCGCCCTTGTCGTAGGGCGCGATGACCAGCACCCGCGCCTCGGGCACCGTGACGCCCGCAAGCTGCTGCAGGGGCACGTCACTGCCGTAGTAGTCGACCTTCAGCTTCTCGACGAGCGCAGGCGACGCCCGGCCGGTGCGAATCGCGCCGAACTCGTCCTGGAGGTGCCGCACCGCCTTCTGCATCCGGTCGCGTGCTTCGTCGACCTTCGGGTGGGTCACTTGGCCTCCCCCGTGTTGACGAGCGTGCCGATCGGGTCGCCGACGAGGGCCTTGATGATGTTTCCCGACTGCATCACGTCGAACACGATGATCGGCAGCGAGTTGTCCATGCAGAACGTGATCGCGGTCGAGTCCATCACCTGCAGCCCGCGGCTGAGCACCTCGAAGTGCGTGAGCGTCTCGAGCTTCACGGCGTCGGGATTCGTGCGGGGGTCGGCGCTGTACACGCCGTCGACACCCGAGTGCGTGCCCTTGAGCACTGCTTCGGCACCGATCTCGGCGGCCCGCAAGGCGGCCGTCGTGTCGGTGGTGAAGTACGGATTCCCGTTTCCGGCCGCGAAGATCACGAGGCGACCCTTCTCGAGATGCCGGATCGCGCGCAGCGGGATGTAGGGCTCCGCGACCTGGGACATCGTGATCGCCGTCTGCACGCGCGTCGGCTGTCCGAGCGACTCGAGGGCGTCCTGGAGTGCCAACGCGTTGATCACCGTCGCGAGCATTCCCATGTAGTCCGCCCGGGCGCGGTCCATGCCACGCATGGCCGCCGTCATCCCGCGGAAGATGTTGCCGCCGCCGACGACGATCGCGATCTCGACGCCGAGGTCGGCACGCGCCTTGGTGACCTCTTCGGCGATTCGCAGCACGACGTCGGAATCGATCCCATAGCCCGTCGCATGGTCGGCGAAGGCCTCACCCGAGAGCTTGAGCACCACTCGGTGGTAGCGGCTCGCGGTCATCGGCAGCTCCTTCTGCTATTCCTCGCCGATCTTCACACGCGCGAAGCGGCGCACGCTCGCATTCGGACCGAGTGTCTTCACGAGGGCGTCGATCGTCTGCTTGTTGTCCTTGACGAATGGTTGCTCGACCAGCGCGACCGTCTTGAAGAAGCCGTTGAGCTTCCCCTCGACGATCTTGGGCCATGCCTGCTCGGGCTTGCCCTCTTCGCGCGTCTGCGCCTCGAGGACGCCACGCTCGCGTGCGACCTCGTCCTTCGGCACGTCATCACGGGTGACGAAGCGGGGCGCCGCGCTCGCGATGTGCAAGGCGATGTCGTGCGCCACCTCGCGAGCCTTGGCGTCGCCGCCGTCGACCCCTGCCAGCTCGACGAGCACGCCGACCGTTCCGCGGTCGTTCTGGACGTGCTTGTAGCCGTCGAGCACACCATCGGAAGTCTCGAAGCGATGCACGCGACCGAGCTCGATCTTCTCGCCGAGCGAACCCGAGAGCCCCTTGACGAAGTCGTCGACGGCTTGACCCTCGATCGTCTTGGCTCCGATGTCGGTGTCGCCCTGGTCGACCACCAGCTTGGTGAGATCCGTGAGCGCGCGCTTGAAGACGTCGCCCTTGGCGACGAAGTCGGTCTCGCAGTTCAGCTCGACGAGCGCACCGACGGGCCCTTGCACGAGCACCTCGATGGCACCCTGGTCGGCGTCGCGTCCCGCGCGCTTGGCGGCGCCGGCGATGCCCTTCTCGCGCAGCCAATCCTTCGCGGTCGAAGTCGGCGTCGTTCTCTTCCAGCGCCTTCTTGCAATCCATCATCCCGGCGCCGGTTGCCTTGCGCAGCGCCGCGACGTCCTTTGCGGAGATCTCAGCCATTCTCGGCCTCGAGGGTGCTCTCGGTGGTTGTCTCGGTCTCGGATCCCGCCTCGGTCGCCGTCCCGGTCGTCGCCTCGGCGGCGGCTTCGGGGGTCGCCTTGGCGGCGCGGGCGCGCTCCTCGATCTCCTGTTGCTTCGCCGCGGCCGCGGCGCGAGCCTCGGCTTGCGTGCGCTCGAACTCGGCTTGTTGCTCGGCGCTGCGCTGGGGCTTGGGCGGCTCGGCCGGTGCGGTCGCTCCACCATTGCCGTCGGCGCGCGTCCCCGGACGAGCACCGCGCTTGCGCGCGATCTCGCGTCCCTCGTTCACGGCGTCGGAGATCACGCGACACATCAGTTGCGCGGAGCGGATGGCGTCGTCGTTGCCCGGGATCACGTAGTCGATGATGTCCGGGTCGCAGTTCGTGTCGACGACCGCGACGACCGGGATGTGCAGCCGGTTCGCCTCGGTGACCGCGATGTGCTCCTTCTTGGTGTCGATGATGAACACCGCGCTCGGCACCTTCTCGAGGTTCTTGATGCCACCCAGGTTGCGCTCGAGCTTGGCGAGGTCGCGGCGAATCTTCAGCCCTTCCTTCTTGGGCATCTGATCGATGTCGCCGGAGTCGACCGTTCGCTGCAGCTCGCGCAGCTTGGCGACGCGCGAGTGCACCGTCTGGAAGTTGGTCAGCATGCCGCCGAGCCAGCGGAAGTTGACGTACGGCATGCCGCACGCGGCCGCCTGGCGCTCCACCGGCTCCTGCGCCTGCTTCTTGGTACCGACGAAGAGCACCGTGCCGCCGTTGGCGACGGTGTCGCGGACAAAGCGGTAGGCGCCGTCGATACGGTCGAGTGTCTGATGCAGGTCGACGATGTAGATTCCGTTGCGCTCGCCGAAGATGAACCGCTTCATCTTCGGGTTCCAGCGCCGGGTCTGGTGGCCGAAGTGCACTCCGGCCTCCAACAGCTGTTTCATACTCACGACGGCCACGGCCGCGCCTCCCTCGGTTCGGGTCGACCGCTCGCGCGAGCGCCGATCGGACAAACCGTCGGTGCCACCTTGGGATCCGCGAGCAGCAGGTGTGTGTGTGGTGCAAAACCCGGGGTCGTCCCGGGAACCGCGTCCATAGTAGCGGTCGACCCTGATGTCAGGACTGGGCGTTTTGCGCCATTGGTCGGGAGCTGATCGGGGCGAGGTGCACACGGGTCGCGAGGTCGCTCGCGTCGAACAATCGCATCGGATCGACATAGGTCTCGCCGATGCGGAGCCCGAGATGGAGCACGGTGCCGTCGTGGTCGGGACCGCGTCCGCCCGTCGTGCCGATGATCTCCCCACCGCGGACGTGCTCACCGGTGCGCACGAGTATCGACGCGACGAACGAGTACGTCGTGCGCCAGCCGTTCTCGTGACGGACGACGATATGGCGTGAGTACGCGACCTTGCCCGCGAACACCACGGTGCCGTCACCCGCGGCGCGCACCGGTGTGCCGGGCACGGCGCGCGAGGTGCACGCCGAGATGTCCGGGCCCGAAGCGCGTCCTCGGCGCGACAAACGGCTTGACGACCGGCCCGTCGACCGGCCGGACCCACGTGACGACAGCGGCGGGCGCGGACGCGGGCGCGCAGCACAACGACCCAATGACGAGGGTGAGCAGAAGACGTCGCACGAAAGACCTCCCCGGAAGCGCGGAACGACGCGGGGAAGGTCAGGGAAGTCGTCGCACGATACCGCGTGCGTGCGCCAGCGCAATCGTTTGGTCGGCCAGTGATCGTTCACAACCACTGGAGCACCAAACGGTGATGGGTTAGGTGACGATGCCCCGTTCGGGGAGGGGCTCCGTCAAACGGGAGCGGAGCTGGAAGATCGCCTTGGTGTGGATCTGACAGACCCGGCTCTCGGTGACGCCGAGCACGTTCCCGATCTCCGCGAGCGTCAGGCCCTCGTAGTAGTAGAGCGTCAGGACGAGGCGCTCACGATCCGGCATGCGGTTGATCGCGTCGGCGAGCACCTGGCGCATCTCTTCGGATTCGAACGCCTCGACCGGGTCGTGGCCGCCACCCGCGATCGTGTCGCCGACGGTCGTGCCGCTCCCCCGCTCGGAGCCGGCCGACAGGAGCTCGTCGAGCGCAACCACGCCGACGAAGCTGATCTGCCCGAGCGTCGTCGCGAGCTCGTCCTCTGTCACACCGAGCTCGGCCGCGACCTCTTTGTCGTCGGGGCTGCGCCGCAGCTCGTTCTCGAGCTTGGAGTACGCCCGCTCGATCGCGCGGGCCTTGGCGCGCACCGACCTCGGCACCCAGTCGATCGAGCGGAGCTCGTCGATGATCGCGCCCTTGATGCGGGAGATCGCGTACGTCTCGAACTTGTAGCCGCGGCCGGGGTCGAACTTGTCGATCGCGTCGATGAGCCCGAAGATGCCGTAGCTCACGAGGTCGGACTGTTCGATGTTCTGCGGGAGCCCGGCGGCGACGCGGCCGGCGACGAACTTCACGAGCGGGGAGTAATGGAGGATCAAACGCTCGCGCGCGTCGAGCGTGCCGCCCTCCTTGTAATCCCCCCAGAGCTCCGCGATGTCCGCGGCGGACTCGTCCACGTCTGTTGCCCCGTCCCTAGGCCCTTGGATGCGTCCGTGAATACACAGATCTCAGCCGCTCACGGGTCACGTGAGTGTAAATCTGCGTCGTCCCCACATCGGCGTGTCCGAGCAGCTCCTGAACCGCTCTGAGATCGGCGCCACCTTCGAGCAGGTGCGTGGCGTATGCATGTCGCAGAGCGTGAGGATGCAGGACCCGACCGTCCGGCAGCGGATGTCGCTGGAGCACCCGCCGGACGTCCCGGGGAGTCATTCGTCGGGCACGGGAATTCACGAAAAGCGCTTCCGCTGAGGTATCCGAGGCGACGAGGGCCGCGCGTCCTTCCCGGAGGTAACGGGCCACCGCGAGGAGGGCCGGCTCGCCCAGCGGGAGTCGCCGGACCTTGGCGCCCTTGCCGAGCACGGTGACCGTCGCCCGGCGATCGTCGACGTCGCCCAGGTCGAGCCCGCAACACTCGCTCACGCGGAGGCCTGCGCCGTACAACAGCTCGAGAATCGCTCGGTCACGGAGCGCGCGAGGATCCGGGACGGCCGCGTTCTCGACGCCGTCGAGCAGCGCCACCGTCTCGCCCTGCTTGGGCATGCGCGGGAGGCGGCGCGGCTCCTTCGGCGTCTGGATCGCGGTCGCGACGTCCCGGTGCATGACGCCCCGCCGCCGGAGGTACCGGGCGTAGGAGCGCACCGCCGCGGTCTTCGCGCGCGATCGTCGGCCGGGCGAAGCCGCGGGTCTGGAGGTAGGCGAGGTACCGGCGCACCGACCGGTGATCGAGCGCCGCCGGGTCGGGACACCCGCCCCGTTCGCACCACGCGACGAACTCCCGCGCGTCGTGGGCATACGCGCGCCGGGTGTGTTCGCTGAGGGCGGAGAGGGACATCTCGAAACCGCTGGGGTCGTGCGGCACGGCCGCCCACGCTACTGCCCCCACGGCAGGCCCCGAACCATGAGGCAACCTGCCGGCCGCCGGTGGGAGGCCCGAGGCGGGTAGGTGTCTCACCTGCTGCGTACGGTCTCGCCTGCCGTCGCGGTCGCGGTGAATGACCTGCTCGAGCCCTGTTGCACGCGTGTTCGAGGAGGTTGGCGATGCTCGCGTCGGTCCGCAGCGCGGTCTTGGAAGGGGTCGACGGGCGGCTCGTGCGCGTCGAGGTCTGCGTGTCGCGGGGCCTTCCCGGCTACACCGTCGTCGGGCTGCCCGACGCCGCCGGGCGGGAGAGCCGCGAGCGGGTCCGTGCCGCGCTGCTGTCCTCGGGCCTCGCCTACCCGCAGACCCGCGTCACGGTGAACCTGGCACCCGCCGCGGTCCGCAAGTCCGGCGCCGGCCTCGAGCTCGCGATCGCGCTCGGGCTCCTCGCCGCGGCCGACGCGCTCCCCGCGGGCGCGCTCGACGACGTCGCCGTGCTGGGCGAACTCGGCCTCGACGGCCACGTCCGGCCGGTCGTCGGCGCGCTCGGCATCGTCCACGCCCTCACCCAGACGGGTGTGACGCACGTGATCGTCCCCGAGGCCAACGCCCACGAGGCCGCGCTCGTGCCCGGCGCCCACGTACGCGTCGCCCACAGCCTCGGCGAGCTGCATGCGTGCCTGAAAGGCGAAGTGCCCTGGCCCGACCCACCCGCGCCACCGCCCATGCCGTCCGACCCCGCCGACACCGACGAACCGCTCGACCTCATCGACGTCCGCGGCCTCGCACCCGCACGCCATGCATTGTCGGTCGCGGCCGCGGGCGCACACCACACGCTCTTCGTCGGACCGCCCGGCGTCGGCAAGACGATGCTCGCCCGCCGCCTCCCCACGATCATGGCGCCGCTCCTCCCCGACGAAGCCCTCGAAGTCGCCAAGGTCCACTCGGCAGCCGGCAGCGGCCGGGGCTCCGCGCTCCGCACCGACCCACCATTCCACGCGCCACACCACAGCGCGTCGGCCGTGTCCCTCATCGGCGGCGGCAGCCCCCGACCCCGACCCGGTGAGATCACGCTCGCGCATCGCGGATCGTTGTTCCTCGACGAGCTGCCCGAGTTCCCGATCTCGGTGCTCGAGTCGCTCCGCCAGCCGCTCGAGGAGCGCGTCGTGCGCATCAGCCGTGCGTCGGGAACGATGACGTTCCCGGCCGCCTTCCTGCTGGTGGCGTGCGCGAATCCGTGCCCGTGCGGGCGCGCGGCGGAGCAGTGCCGCTGCAACGACATGCAGCGGGCGCGATACGCACGGAGATTGTCGGCGCCGCTGCTCGACCGCTTCGACGTCCGGCTCGAGATCCGCGCCGCGGGCACGACCCGGGGCGAGTCCTCCGCCGACGCGGCAGCACGCGTCGCGGCCGCGGTCGAACGACAGCGGACGCGGCTCCGGGACACGCCGTGGCGCCGCAACGCCCACATCCCCGCCGGCGCGCTCGAGCAGTACGCGCAACTCGCGACCGATGCCCGCGCGGCCTGGCACGGCTGGTGCGAGACGCGCATGCTGACCGGCCGGGGCGCGGCACGCATCCAGCGCGTTGCCCGCACGATCGCCGACCTGCACGACCGGCCCGACATCACGGTGCCCGACGTCGACCGCGCCGTATACCTGCGAGAGGATCTCTGGTGAGTCGCCGGACCCATCGGTGGGAACGTGCGGGCGAGGATTTCCCGGTCCGCGACGCCGACCTGCTCGACGCGACGCTCGATGCCGCGATGCCACGAGTGCTGTGGGGCGAGGGCGACCGACTGGACGCGTTCGACACGCCGCGCGTCGCCATCGTCGGCACCCGCGCCGCGACGCCGATGGGCATCGCCGACGCGCGTGAGATCGCCGCGTTCTGCGCGCGGGCCGGCATCACGGTGGTGAGCGGCCTGGCGATCGGCATCGACGCCGCCGCGCACGAGGGTGCGCTCGACGCCGGGGGGCTGACGGTCGGGGTCGTCGCGACCGGGCTCGACATCGTGTACCCACGCCGGCACGAGCGGCTGTACGCCCGCGTACGTGCGCAAGGGCTGATCGTCGGCGAGAACGCCTACGGCACCCAACCGTTGCCGTGGCGTTTCCCGATCCGCAATCGCATCATCGCGGCGCTCGCCGATGCCGTGGTCGTCGTCGAAGCCGGCCGTACCGGCGGCGCGAGCATCACCACGCGATACGGGCTCGAGTACTCGCGGGACGTCTACGCGCTGCCGGGCTCGCGCCGGAATCCGGCCGCGGCGGGGTGCAACACGCTCATCCACGATGGTGCCAAGCCGCTGCTCGATCCCGCGGACGTGCTGTTCGCGATCGGGCAGGGCGGCACCATCCCGGGTGGATGGGCACCCGCGCCCAAGCCTCCGGTCGACCGGGACCAGCGGGCGGTGCTCCGTGCCCTGAGCGGCGATGGGGCGACGATCGACGAGATCGAACGGCGGTGCCCCCTCCCGATCGAGCGCCTCGGCACGGCGCTGCGCGAGCTCGAGCGCTCCGGCCGCCTCCTTCGCCGGCGGGGCATGTGGTGGCCCACGTAACCATCCCCGGCGGCCATCCCCGGGCGGCCTTCCCTGGCGGGTCGGGAGGATTGCGCCCGATGTTGCCCGGAAAGGGCTCGGATCCGCGTCCTGGCGGCCGAGCGAGATCTCGTGGAGCTCACGCACTGCCCCCACGACGGCGCCCAGCTGGAAGCCGAGATCTGCTCAGGCGGCTCGCTGCTCGTGACGTGCCCCGGGTGTGACGCGGAATGGGAGTGCCACGGAGCATGGGTCCGGCGGATGCGCGGACCTCGCCGGCACGCGTTCAGCGCCGCGAGTGCCCGACTGCTGCATTGAGCGCTACTCGCCGGTGAAGCGCGGCTCGCGCTTCTCGACGAATGCCAGGACCGCCTCGGCGGTATCGCGCGACGAGAACATCAGCGCCTGGGCGACGTCTTCGTATTCGATCGCTTCGGCCATCGACCGGCTCAGGCCGTCGTTCAGCTGACGCTTGATCACCGCGAGCTGCAGCGGCGGAAGGTCGGTCAGCCGGGCCGCGAGGGTCGCGACCTCTGCGCGGAGCCGGTCGTGCGGCACGACGCGGTTCACGAGGCCGATGCGCTCGGCCTCCGCGGCGTCGATGATGTCGGCGAGGAACGCGAGCTCCTTGGCGCGATGCAAGCCGACGAGGCGGGGCAGCAGCCACGAGCCTCCGAAGTCGAGCGCCAAGCCCCGCTTGGCGAAGATCTCGGTGAAGCGGGCGCGATCCGACGCGATGATGAGGTCGCACCCGAGCGCAAGGTTGCATCCCGCGCCGGCCGCGACGCCGTTCACCGCCGCGATCGTGGGGATCGGCAGCTCGTGCAAGCGGAGCGCCGCCCGCCCGACGATGCGCATGGACGCCATCGAGCTCCCGGCGCCCCTCGGTGTGTTGCCGCCTGTGGCGGGCGAGAGATCTGCACCCGAGCAGAACGCATCGCCGGCGCCGGTGATCACGAGCACACGGTCATCTCGGCGGTTCGCGATGTCGTCGAAGACCTCGACCAGACCGGTCCACAGAGCACCGGTGATCGCGTTCTTCCGTTCCGGCCGGTCGATCGTCAGCGTCACGATCCCGTCCGAGCGCTCGACCAGAAGCCCCGTCACGAGTCGGTACCGTAGCTGCGGCCATGTTCGACGACATCGATGACATCGAGGTGCGGCACGTGCAGCCGTACGAGGCCGTCAAGGCATATCGATGTCCCGGTTGCGATCACGAGATCCGCGCCGGGGAAGGGCACGAGGTCGTCGTGCCGCGCGCCGCGCCCGCGGAGCGCCGGCACTGGCACACGGGCTGCTGGTTCCGCGCCACGCACGCTAGAAAGCGGCCTCGATGACGTCGACGATCCAGCCCCGGCCGTCGGGGCGTACCGACGCCACGTCGAAGCGCAGCACGTCCACGCGCGCGTGGTGCGCCGCCAACCACTGGGCCGCGAGCCCACGAATGCGGGCCTGCTTGCGCGCCGTCACCGCCTCGGCAGGGGTGCCGAACGTCTCGCCGCGGCGCGTCTTCGCCTCGCAGAACACCAAGACCGCACCGCGCCGTGCGATGACGTCGAGCTCGCCCTCGCGCACCCGCCAGTTGCGCGCCACGATCGAGTAGCCGGCCGCCTCGTACCACGCGGCAACCGCATCCTCACCGGCGTCCCCCACGATGCGCCGGGCATCCATCACAACTCCCATGTTTCCGGGTCGACTCCGCGCTTCGCTCCCCTTCGGTCGCTGCGCTGTCGTCTCCCGAGCTAGAGCTAGAGGTCCTTACCGGGAAGCTCTTCGACGTTGACGTCTTTGAACGTCACCACGTGCACGTCTGCGACGAAACGCGTCGGACGGTACATGTCCCACACCCACGCGTCGCGCAGCTGCAGATCGAAGTGCGTCCGACCGTTCTCGTGCTTCACATCGAGCTTGACGTCGTTCGCCAGATAGAACCGGCGCTCGGTCTCGACGACGAACTGGAACATCGGCAGCACATCGCGGTACTCGCGATAGAGCTGGAGCTCGATTTCGGTCTCGTACCGCTCCAGGTCCTCTGCGCTCACCGCCCCAGTCTACGACTGCCGACGGTCCTGCCAGTCCGAATCCGAAGATGGTTTCGGGCGCGAAACCCCTGGTCAGGTGCGCTTTTCCTTGATCTTGGCCCGCTTGCCGATGCGGTCGCGCAGGTAGTACAGCTTTGCGCGCCGTACGTCACCGCGGGTGATGACCTCGATGCGGGCGATGATCGGAGAGTGGACGGGGAAGGTGCGCTCGACCCCCACGCCGAAGCTCACCTTGCGCACGGTGAACGTCTCCCGGGCGCCGCTGCCCTGGCGGCGGATCACGACCCCCTGGAACACCTGGACCCGCTGGCGGTTGCCCTCGACCACGCGCACGTGGACCTTCAGGGTGTCGCCGGGCCCGAAGTCGGGGATGTCGTCCCGCAGCTGGGCGCGGTCGACGAGATCGGTGCGGTTCATCACGGGCTCCCGGGGGACGGCAGACCGGCGATGCTAGCCGGGTACCGGGCGGTCGGGGAACTCGTCGAGCAGCGCCTGCTCGGCGTCGGTCAGCGATCTCCCGAGGAGCTCGGGGCGCCGGGCGGTGGTGCGTCGCAACGCCTGCGCACGACGCCAGCGGGCGATCCGTTGATGATCGCCCGACCGGAGAACGTCGGGCACGTCCCACGCGCGGAAGGTCGCCGGGCGCGTGTACTGCGGATACTCGAGCAGGCCGTCGGTGAACGACTCGTCGGCGGCGGACGCCTCGTTGCCCAGCACGCCCGCGCGCAACCGCACCACGGCTTCGATGACGACGAGCGCCGCCGCCTCGCCGCCGGCGAGCACGAAGTCCCCGATCGAGAGCTCACCGTCGCAGAGGTGGTCGGCGACACGCTGATCGACGCCTTCGTAGCGACCGCAGATCAACGAGAAGCCGTCCCCCGCCGCCAGATCGCGCGCCGCCGCCTGGTCGAACCGCCGCCCGCTCGCCGACAAGAGGAGCAACGGCCGCGCCGGTTGCGCCGCCTCGACGGCATCGAAGAGCGGCCCGGGCGTCATCACCATGCCCGCGCCGCCGCCGAACGGCTCGTCATCGACGCTGCGGTGGCGGTCGGTCGCCATCTCGCGCGGGTCGTGCAAGCGCACGTCGAGCAAGCCGGCCTCGCGGGCCCGGCCGACGACCGAGACGCGCAGCGGCGCGTCGAGGTACTCGGGGAAGATCGTGAACACGTCGATGCGCATCGATCCCCCGCTCGTCACAGATCGAACAGTCCCTCGGGCGGGTCGATCACCAGTGCGCCCGGCGCGTTCGAGACCACGAAGACGATCGGCACCAGGGCGCCGTTCTCGAGCACCAAGAGGTCGTGGGCCGGGTTGGCCTCGATCGCGACGACACGCCCGAGGTCGTGGCCGGTCCGGTCGCGCACCTCGGCGCCGATCATCTCGTGCACCCAGAGCGTCCCTTCGGGTGCCTCTTCGACGGAATCGGCGGAGACGATCTGACTGCGCAGGGCTTCGGCGCCGTCGCGGTCGTCGATCCCTTCGAAACGCACGAGCCAGCGATCCTGATGGCGGCGCGACGACACGATCAGCAACGCACGGTCGCCCGCGAACAACACCGACCCGGGTGCGAAGCGCTCGGGAAGATTGCTGATCGGGGCGATGGTGACCTCGCCCTGCAGGCCGTGCGCCGCGACCGATGCGCCCGACCTCGAGCCGCAAGCGCTACTCCGCGACGTCCACGGTGACGCGTATGCCTTCGGTCGAGCCGGACGCGCGTGCGAGCTGGCGCATCGCCTGGATGACGCGTCCACGCTTGCCGATGATGCGGCCGAGGTCGCCGGGACTTGCATGGATCAGCAAAGCGACCGTGTCGCGGCGCTCGCTGGCATCGACGAAGACCCCGTCGGGATCGTCGACGAGGTGCCGGGCAATGTGTTCGACGGCCGTGCGCGCGCGTGCGCCGACGGCACGGTTTCCTTCCGGCGCAACCTCGTCGTCGTCCTCGAGCTCGTCGTCGTCCTCGAGCTCGTCGTCGTCCTCGAGCTCGTCGTCGTCGTGGACGTCGCTCACGATTCCACCGCTTCTTCGGCCGAGGCCGCGTCGTCGGCCGGCGTCTCTTCTGCCGGCGCGTCTTCGGCAGGCGCTTCCGCCGCGGGGGCTTCGGCCGGCGGCGCTTCGGCAGCAGCCGCGGGCGCCGCGGGGACGGGCTTCGGCTTCGGCGTCTTCGCCTTCGGCTTCGCCGCCGGCGCCTTCCCCGTGGCCTGGGTGTACGCGTCCCACACGCCGCTGATCTCCAACAGCTTCGCCGCTTCCTCGGTGGGCTGGGCGCCGTTGCGGAGCCAGTGCAACGCCCGCTCACTGTCGATCGTGACGACCGACGGCTCCTGGCGAGGTGCGTACTGCCCGATGATCTCGATGAACCGGCCGTCGCGGGGACTACGCGCATCGGCGACGACGACGCGATATGTCGGCTGCTTCTTCTTGCCGACGCGCATCAGGCGGATCTTGACGGCCAAGGAACAACTCCTGCTGTTTTCGAAGACGTTGTGGAACGGCGAGCGAGTCTAGGTCAGAGCTCGGGAAGGCCGGGGAAACCCGCAGGGATACCGCCCGCGGTCGGCGTCCTCGGCCCGGTGCCGGCCTTGCCCTTGCCCTTCTTGCCTTTCTTGCCCTTCATCTTGCGCGCGGCCCCGGGCATGGTCTTCATCATCTGCTGTACCTGCTTGAACTGCTTCAGCAGATTGTTGACCTCGGTCGTGGTCGTGCCGCTGCCCTTGGCGATCCGCGTCCGGCGCGAGCCGTTGATGAGCTCGGGCTTCCGTCGCTCCTCGAGCGTCATCGACCGGATGATCGCCTCGACGCGCGCGATCTCCTTGTCGTCGATCTCCGCGTTGCGGATCTCCTTCGGCATGCCGGGCAGCATGCCGAGCACGTTCTGCAGCGGGCCCATCCGCTTCACTTGCTGCATCTGCTCGAGGAAGTCCTCGAGCGTGAGGCGCCCGCTCTCCAGGATCTCCTCGGCCTTGCGCTTCTCGTCCTCCTCGAAGGTCGACTCGACCTTCTCGATGAGCGTGAGCACGTCGCCCATTCCGAGGATGCGGCTCGCCATCCGGTCCGGGTGGAACGCTTCGAACTCGTCGAGCTTCTCTCCGGTACCGGCGAACAGGATGGGTTTGCCGACGACCTCTTTCACCGACAAGGCCGCGCCGCCACGCGCGTCGCCGTCGATCTTGGTGAGAATCACGCCGTCGAGCCCGACCGCCTCGTTGAAGGCCTCGGCGACGTTCACCGCCTCCTGGCCGGTCATCGCGTCGACGACCAGCAACGTGTTGTGCGGCTCGACGGCCGCGTCGATCGCGCGGAGCTCGTCCATGAGGTCGGTGTCGATCTGCAACCGACCCGCGGTGTCGACGATGACGATGTTGCGCCCGAGCCGCTGGGCCTCGGCGATGGCGCCGCGCGCCACGTTCACCGGATCGGTCGCCTCGCTGTAGAAGGGGACGTCGACGCGGCCTGCGAGCACGCGCAGCTGCTCGACCGCGGCCGGGCGTTGCAGGTCGGCACCGACGAGCAGCGGCTGCAACCCCTGCGACTTCAACAGGCGGGCGAGCTTGCCGGCGGCGGTCGTTTTTCCCGAGCCCTGGAGACCGGCGAGCATCACGACGGTCGGCGGCTTGGGGCTCATCGTCAGCTTGCCCGTGGTGCCGCCGAGCGTCTCGACGAGCTGCTCGTGCACGATCTTGATGAACTGCTGCCCCGGCGTGAGGCTCTTCGACAGCTCCTCGCCGACCGCGCGTTCCTTGACGCGGTCGATGAATCCGCGCGCGACGCGCACGTTCACGTCCGCTTCGAGGAGGGCGACGCGCAGCTCGCGCGACACCTCGTCGACATCGCGCTCGGTCATGCGGCCGCGACTGCGCACCCGCGAGAAGATGCCGTCGAGCCGGTCGCTCAGTGCGTCGAACACAGGGGGTCCAGAGTAGTGCCGATCGGTTCTTGCGACGGACGGCGACACCATGTGTCGCCAAACGTCGCAAGAACCTCTTAGGAGTCGCCCTCGAACAGGGCGGCGGCGAACTCCTTGGGATCGAACGTGATCAGGTCGCCGACGCCTTCGCCGACACCGACGACCTTCACGGGGATCCCGAGCTCCGACTGGATCGCGAGGACGATCCCGCCCTTCGCGGTGCCGTCGAGCTTCGTGAGCACGATGCCGGTGACGTCGACGGCTTCGGCGAACTGCTTCGCCTGCACGAGGCCGTTCTGACCCGTCGACGCGTCGATGACGAGCAACACCTCCTTGCACGCACCCGGGGTCCGATCAACGATGCGGCGGAGCTTCTTCAGCTCCTCCATGAGGTTGGTCTTGGTGTGCAGCCTTCCGGCGGTGTCGACGAGCACGAGGTCGGCACCGCGGCTGTTGGCAGCGGCCATCGCGTCGAACACCACCGAGCCGGGATCGGCGCCCTCCTGGCCGCGCACGATCTCGCCGCCGGTGCGCTCGGCCCACAGCTGGAGTTGATCCGCGGCCGCGGCGCGGAAGGTGTCGGCTGCGGCGAGCACGACGCGGTGACCGTCGGCAACGCGCTGCGACGCGAGCTTGCCGATCGTCGTCGTCTTGCCCACGCCGTTCACGCCGACGAACACCCACACGTTCGGTTCGCCGGCCGGCGCGTGCAACGTGCGATCCGTGGTGTCACCGTCGAGCAACACCGTCACCTCGTCGCGAATGAGGCCGACGAGATCGTCGGGTTCGCTGATCGACGCTTCTCGCGCCCGCGTGCGCACCGCGTCGAGTAGGCGCGTGGTCGTGCTCATGCCGACGTCGGCGAGCAGCAACGCCTCTTCGAGCTCGTCCCAGGTCTCGTCGTCGATCTTGCGGCCGCGCACGCGGGTGAACCGCCCGCGAACGCGCTGCGGGTACGACCCAGGCGGTCGCGCAGGCGCGGCTTCTCGATGACCTCCGGCGCGGGCGCGGGCGGGGCTTCTTCGACGACGGGCGCGGGCGCTTCGAGCAGCGCCTCGAGCTCCTCGACGGTCGGGACCGGGACCTCGAGGTCGGGAGTAGCGTGCGGCGGGCTGGGCCGGGCCGCCGGTTCGCCGGGCACACGCGGGTGCTCGCGCCGCCGCGTGATGACCAGTGCGGCGCCCCCCGCGACGAGCAAGACGGCAACGACGATGACGACGATCACGAGGAGCACGCCCGGAGGCTACCCAGGCGCCTCGCGCGACGGATCATCCGATTCCGCGACGGGCGCCGAGCGCGATGCCCGCCGCGCCGAAGGCACGGCTGATCCGGCTGCGCAGCTCCCGGGCGACCGCGAACTGCTCACCGGGCGCGGTCTTGACGACGAGGCGGATCGTCACCGTGTCGAGCGTGAACGACTCGACGCCCCATACCTCCGGGGCGTCGACGAGGCGATCCCGCCACACCGGATCGTGCGTGAGCTCGTCCGCCGTCGTCTTGATCAGCGCACGCGCTCGATCGAGGTCGGCGCGCGAAGAGATCGGCACGTCGATGACGGCGCGCGACCACTGTTGCGACTTGTTGCCGACGCGGTGGATCTCGCCGTTCGGGACGTGCCACACGACGCCTTCGAGGTCACGCAGCTGCGTGCGCCGCAAGGTCACCTCCTCGACGGTGCCCGACGCGACACCGAGGTCGACCTCGTCGCCGACCCCGAGCTGATCCTCGAAGATGATGAACGTTCCCGCGATCAGGTCGCGCGAACAGGTTCTGCGCGCCGAATGCCAGCGCCACACCGATCAGTCCCGCGCTCGTCAACAACGTCGCAGCTTCGACGCCGAGCACGGCGAGCATCCAGACGATCGCGATCATCCACACGAGGATCGTGACCATGCTCGAGAGGCCCGCACCGATGGTCTCGGCACGCTGATGGCGCCGCTCGGCCGTGACGGGCGTCACCGGTTGGAACATCGCGAGCGGCGCGCGCCGGCGCAGCGCGGCGATGCGGCCGCCCTGCTCCCACCGTCGGACCGAGCGGCGCAGGATCCGGCGCAGGAGCCGGTTCACGATCAGCGCGGTGAGCACGATCAGCAGAAGGCTGAACCAGGGCGAGACCCACCGCGCCACGTCGGTGGCAGTGCGATTGTCGGTCCAGTTCTCGACCCAGTGACACAGCCAGACGCGCCGCTGCTCGCCGCACGGGTCGGCCGCTGCGATGAGCATGACTACGCGGGCGAGTCCTCGAACTGGAGGTCGTGGATCCGCTGACTGACGACGCGGCTCGAGCCACCCGGGGGCATCGACACGCCGTAGAGCACGTCGGCTGCCTCCATCGTGCGCTTCTGGTGGGAGACGACGAGCAGCTGCGCCTCGTTGCGGAACTCGTGGAGGAGATCGAGGAAGCGATGCAGGTTCACGTCATCGAGCGCGGCCTCGACCTCGTCCATCAGGTAGAAGGGCGACGGCCGGGCACGGAACACGGCGAAGAGGTACGCGAGCGCCGCGAGCGATCGCTCACCGCCGGAGAGCAACGACAACCGGCGCACCATCTTCCCCGACGGGCGGGCTTCCATCTCGATACCGGTGTTCAGCATGTCCTCGGGATTGGTGAGCACGAGCCGGCCCGAGCCACCCGGGAACAGCATGGAGAACAGCTCGGCGAAGTTGCTCGCGACGTCGGCGAACGCGGTCTCGAAGACGCGCACGATCTCCTCGTCGACCGTCTTGATGACACGCGTCAGCTCGCGGCGCGTGTTCTTCACGTCGTCGAGCTGGTGTTGCAGGAACTCGTGGCGTTCCAGCAGCGCTTCGTACTCCGTGAGCGCGAGCGGGTTGACCGGGCCCATGAGCCGCAGCTCGCGCTCGAGCTCCCGCGCCCGGGCCGGCAACGACGCACCATCGGGGACCTCGGGCGGCGGGGCGGCGATCGCGACGTCGGGCTCGCAGTCGAAGTCGCGGCGGACGGACTCGATCGCCTGCTCGAGCCGCAGCCGGATCTCGGCCTCCTCGACCTCGAGCCGGCTGGCGCGTTCGCGCAGCTCGGCAAGTTGCTTCTCGGCACCGGTGCGCTGGACGCGCAACCCGTCGAGTCGGCGTCCGGCCTCGCGCGCCGCTTCCGATTGCTCACGCCGGCGCGTCCGGAGCCGCTCGGCGAGCGCTTCGATCTCGGTGGCGCGTTCGCGGAGCCGCGTCGGCGAGCTCCGCGATCGCTCCCCGCCGATGCTCGAGGCGACCGCGCCGCGGCCCGGGCCTTTGCCTCCTCGTCGGGCCGGGCCGCGAGCCGCGCCTCGACCTCGGCGAGACGTGCGCTGAGGACGGCGCGCCGTTCCTCGACCGCGGCACCCCGCACCTCGAAGTCCCGCCGCAGCGTCGCCGCCTGCGACCGCAGCCGTTCGTACTCGCTTCGGCGCGTCCGCGCGTCGTCCCGCACCTGCTCGGCGCGTGCCAGATGGGCCCGGGCCGCCACCTCGGCGTCGGGAAGCGACGCGATCTCTGCTTCGAGCTGGGCGAAGCGTGCCGAGAGCGCGGCGTGCCGTTCGTCGAGCGACGCCGCGCGCACCTCGACCTCGCGCCGGAGCTCGGCCGCACGAGCGACGAGGCTCTCGAGCTCGGCGCGGCGACGCCGCTCCTCCTCGGTCGCGACGAGCTCGGCGCGGCCGCGCCGAAGCGAGCCGCAGGCGCGACGCGTCGACCTGCGTGGCGGCCCGGTCGCGCGCGGCTTCGGCGTCGGTCGCGCGCGTCGACGCGTCGGCGAGTGCGGCGGGTGTCACGACCGACGAACCGGGGGGGCCGGCGCGCCACGGGCTCGGTCCGCCGAAGCGGTCGCCGTCGCGCGTGACCGCGACGACGCCCGGGTTCGCAAGCGCGACGTCGAGCGCGTGCTCCCAACCGCCGTCGACGAGCACGAACTGTGCGAACAGTCGCGCGAGCACCGGATCGAGGCCGGCGCGCAGGCCGCGTACACACGCGCCCGAGCGGACGCGTCCGCGCCGGCGCGAACGAGATCTGCACGCCCCGGGCGCGGCCCTCCGCGACGAGCAGCAGCGCCTGCCGGTCGCCGCGCTTCAAGCGCTCGACCGCGGCGCGCGCGGCCGTCGTCGCCGTCGACGACGATCGCCTTCAGCGCGTCGCCGAGCGCGGCCGCGACCGCGACTTCCACGCCTTCGTCGATCTCGAGCAGGTCGACGAGCGGGCCGAGCACGCCGTCGAGGTCTGCGAGATGCTCGCCGCCGGCCGCGGCGTGGGCTTCTTCGAGCGCGAGCGCGAGCATCTCGGCGCGCGCCCGCCAGCGCGACGCCTCTGCCTCGGCGTCGCGCCGATTCCGCATCGGCGGCCTGCACGAAGCTCTTCGGCGGCGCGCAGCTCGCGCCCTTCGGCCGTGAGCTCGGGCGCCACCGCGGCGCTGGGACTCGAGGTCGCTGCGGACCTGCGCCGCCTCGGACTCGGCGGCATCGGCCTCGGCCGCGGCCGGCGTCAAGGCCTGGCGCTCGCTGGTCGGTGCGAGCCAGGGTGTCACGCGTCTGGAGCAGCGTCGCGCTCGACGGTCGCGCTCCGCGCCGAGAGCTGGTCGAGGTCGCGCCGCGCGCCCTGATAGGCCGCCTCGGCCTCACCGAGCGGCGGTCCGCTGCACCAGTGCCGCGACGCGCGCCTCGGCCGCTTCGACCTCGGCCCGGGTCGGCGCGAGCGAGTCGAAGTCGGCGTCGACCGCGGCGAGCTGCTCGCGCACGTGCGCCGCTTCCGCGACCAGCGACTCGACGACGCCTTCGTCGGCGACGGCGGCCAGCTCGCGCTCGAGCCCGCGCGTGCGTTCGGTGACGAGGTTGACGAGCCCGCGGCTGCGCTCGCGCAGCGCTTCGGTGCGGGCGAGGACGTCGGCGACGTCGTCGTCGCCCGGGACCGCGAGCGCGTGCTCGGCGTCGAGCACCTCGGCGTCGAGCGCGCGCAGCCGCACACGCACGTCCTGTTCCTCTTGCGCGAGATCGCGCCGCGCGCATCCGACGCGCTTGCGCTCGCGGCCGCGCAGCTGCTCGATCTCGCGCCCGGCGAGGTGGAGGCGGATCGCGTCGAGCTCGGCGACGAGACCGTCGTGACGGCGCGCCGCGTCGGCCTGGCGTTCGAGCGGCCGCAGCTGGCGGCGCACCTCGCGGAGCAGGTCGGTGAGGCGCAGGAGGTTGCCCTCGGTCGCTTCGAGCCGGCGCTCGGCCTTCTCCTTGCGCTTGCGGAACTTGAGGATGCCCGCCGCTTCCTCGATGATCGCCCGGCGGTCCTCGGGGCGCGCGTTGAGCACCGCGTCGAGCTGGCCCTGGCCGACGATCACGTGCTGCTGGCGGCCGATGCCGGTGTCGGAGAGCAGGTCCTGGATGTCGAGCAGCCGGCACGGCACGCCGTTGATCAGGTACTCCGACTCGCCGGTGCGGAACAGCATGCGGGTGATCGTCACCTCGGAGAACTCGATCGGCAGCAGGCGCGCGGTGTTGTCGATCGTGAGCGAGACCTCGGCCCGGCCGAGCGCGGGCCGGTCGGCGGTGCCGGCGAAGATGACGTCGTCCATCTTCCCGCCGCGCAGCGCCCGCGCGCCCTGCGCGCCGAGCACCCACGCGACCGAGTCGACGATGTTCGACTTGCCCGAGCCGTTCGGGCCGACGACGACGCAGACGCCCGGCTCGAACTCGAGCGTGGTCTTGTCGGCGAAGGACTTGAAGCCCTTCAGGGTCAACGACTTCAGGAACAACTGGGCCCCCTCTCCGGACGCGATCGTAGGGGGCGCGCCCGGCGACCTGGCGGACCGTGACGGGGCCTCTACCGGATGCGAAACCGCGGTCGCCGACCGGCGGGATCGGCTCCACCTCGACGCGTCGACCCGCGCTCGGGGCGGGCCGTCGCGGCACCAGGCGACGACCCGGTCGACGCCGCCGGCGGCACCCTCGAACTCGGCTTCGACCGCCCGTCGCCCGGTTGCGCACCCATCCCGCCAGACCCTCGGCGCGGGCCGCCTCGCGGCACGAGTCGCGGAAGAACACGCCCTGCACACGCCCGCTGACGACGACACGGACGCGCGACGTCCGAGGCGCTAGACCTGGCATGCCTCGCAGAAGAACGTCGAGCGGTTCGAGAAGCGCGCCCGCTGCACCGGTCGGCGGCAGCGCTGACAGGGCTCGCCTTCCCGGTCGTACACCTGGTGGTGGTGCTGGTACTCCGCCCGGCTGGCCGAACAGGTCGACGTACTGCTCGTCGGCGAGCGACGAACCCCGGTACTTCACCGCGTCCTGCAACGTCTCGAAGATCGCGCGGTACAGCCGCCGGATCTCCTGTTGGGACAGCGAGTCGCTCATGCGGTCCCACTTGCAGCCCGGCATTGAAGAGGATCTCGTCGCTGTAGACGTTGCCGATGCCGGCGATGAACTTCTGATCCATCAGCAGCGACTTCAGCCGCGCGCTGCTTCTCGGCGAGCATGCGCCCGAACAGGTCCCACGACATCGCGGTCTCGAGCGGGTCGAGGCCGAGGTGCGCGAGCTCCTCGACCTGCTCCTCGAGGTCGTCGTACTTCGTCACGAACATCTCGCCGAACGTGCGCGGGTCGACGAAGCGCAACAGCCCGCCCTGCGTGAACGTGATCACGACGTGCGTGTGCTTCGGCGGCTTCTCGCGCGCGGTCTTCGCGCGCAGCAGCTGACCCGACATGCCGAGGTGCACGACGAGCGCGTCGGCGCCGTCGAGCCGCACCACGAGGTACTTGCCGCGCCGCTGCACCGACACGATCTTGCGGCCTTCGAGCAGGCCGATGAACTCCTTCTTGTTCCGTGGCGGCGCACCGAGCGCGTGCCGGTCGACCTCGACCGACTTGATCTTCTTGCCGACGACCTCCTTGTCGAGGTCGCGGCGCAACACCTCGACCTCAGGCAGCTCCGGCATCGTCGTCCCCCTGCTCGCCCGCCTCTTCTTGGAGACGCGTCCACGCCACCCACGCGGCGGCCTGCTCGGCTTGCTTCTTCGAGCGCCCTTCGCCTTCGCCGTACAGGCGCTCGGTCACGTAGACCGTCGCGAAGAAGTGCTTCGCGTGGTCGGGGCCCTCGTCGCGCACGACGTAGCGCGGACGGCCGAGCGTGCGCGCGGCGGTGATCTCCTGCAGCCGCGTCTTGTAGTCGCGCCCGCCCGGGCCGGCGGCGGCTTCGGCGATGCGGTCCCGCAGGCAGCGGAGCACGAGGTCGCGGGCGACCGCGAAGCCGTGGTCGAGGTACACCGCCGCGATCGACGGCTTCGAACGCGTCGGCGAGGATCGACTGCTTCGACGCGGCCGCCGGCGGCGTCCTCGCCCTTGCCGAGCAGCAGATGCGCGCCGAGGTCGAGCTCGACCGCGAGCTCGGCGAGCACCGCGCGTTCACGACGCCGGCGCGCACCTCGGAGAGCTGACCTTCGGGCAGGCTGGGGAAGTGCTCGAACACGTAGTGCGTGACGACGAGGCCGAGCACCGAGTCGCCGAGGAACTCGAGCCGCTCGTTCGACTCGGGCTCGCCGTTCTCCGCGCACCACGACCGGTGCGCGAGCGATCGCAGCAACATGTCGCGGTCGTGAACTCGACGCCGAGGCGCGCTTCGAGCGCGTCGAGCCGCCGTCGTACGCGACGACCAGCGCCGCTCACGGCTGCCCGCTCGAGCCGCGGCGAGCACGCGCATCGACCGCGTCGCGGACCGTGCGCAGCTCGACGAGGTCGTCGTCGTCGATCGACAGGCCGACGGTGCGCTCGCCGAGCTCGGCCTCCACCGCTCGACGAGGTCGATCAGCGCGAAGTCGTCGGCGTCGAGGTCTTCGCGCAGCCGCGTGTCGAGCGCGACGGCGTCGGGGTCGACGCCGAGGATCTCGACGAGCTGCTCGCGCACGATGCGCTCGACTTCGTCGGCGCTGACGGCCCGCGGTGGCTGTGCGTCTCAGCCGGCACCGGACACCGCCTCGGTCAGGCCGCGCCGACGACGTCCGCCTCGACGCAGTCGCGTGCGACGCGCACGGCGTTGACGATCGCGGTCGCCGACGACGAGCCGTGCGAGATGACGCAGACGCCCTTGACGCCGAGCAGCATGCCGCCGCCGGTGTTGTCGGGAACGAGCGGCGAGCCGCCTCGAGCAGCCGCAGCTTCAGCGCGGTCGCCGACGCTCGGCCCACGGCGCGCCCGGCTCGTCGACGACACCGAACACGAGGCCGGCGAGCCCCATCAGCGCGCCTTCGAGCGTCTTCAGCGCGACGTTGCCGGTGAAGCCGTCGGTGACGATGACGTCGACGCTCGGCGCCATGAGGTCGCGGCCCTCGACGTTGCCGACGAAGCCCTTCGTCTGCGCCAGCAGCTCGAAGGCGCGTCTTGCGCAGCGCGTCGCCCTTGCCCGCCTCTTCGCCGTTCGACAACAGCGCGACCGTCGGTTCGTCGACACCGAGGCGCACGCGCGCGTACTCGCGTGCGAGCGCGGCCCACTCGACGAGCCACTCGGGGTCGGGGTCGACCGTCGCGCCCGCGTCGACGAGCAGCTGCGTCCGGTCGGTGCCGATCACCGGCACCGGAATCGCGATCGCGGGCCGGTGCACGCCCTTGATGCGCCCGAACCGCAACAGCGCGGCCGCCATCGTCGCGCCGGTGTTCCCGGCGCCGACCATCGCGGCGGCCCGGCCGTCGCGGACGGCCTCGGCGGCGCGCACGATCGACGAATCGGTGCGAGTACGCACCGCAGTGGCGGGGTCGTCGTCCATGGCGACGACCTCCGACGCGCCGAGGATCTCGACGCGCGCCGGTGGCCGGCCGCCGGGGAGGTGCGTCGCGATCGCGTCGGGCCGGCCCGACGAGCAGGACGTCGACGTCGCATTCCTCGACGGCTCGGAGCGCGCCCGCGACGATCTCACCCGGCGCGCGGTCGCCCCCCATCGCGTCGATCGCGATCACGGCCGACAATGACGCGTCTTTCGCGCTACTCGACTTCGAGGACCTGGCGGCCTCGGTACCATCCGCAGTTGCTGCACACGCGGTGCGGGAGCCGGGACGCGCCGCAGTTCGGGCACAGCGAGTGCGCGGGCGCGGTGAGCCGCATGTTCGCCGACTTGCGCGAACGAGTCGCCGAGCGGCTCATCTTGCGCTTCGGGACGGCCATGGATTGGCTCCTCGGAGATCTAGAGGTCGAGCGACCGCAGGGCCGCCCATCGGGGGTCGAGTTCGACGGTGCCGCAGTCGCACGACGCAACGTTGCGATCGGCGCCACACTCGGGACACAGGCCTGCGCACTCGTCCCGGCAGAGGGGCGCGTCGGCAGATCGAGCATCAGCGCGTCGCGCACGAGCGGCTCGAGGTCGATGATGTCGTGATCGAGGAGGTACGTCTCGCCGTCGAGCGGGTGGTTCTCGAACAGCTCGTCGACGTGCACCGACACCTCGCCCTCGACGGGCGCCAGGCAGCGGCTGCATGCCGCCTGCCAGGGCGCGTGCACGCGGCCCCGCACGACGATGCCGTCGGAGACCCGCTCCAGGGTGAGATCGAGGTCGATCGGCCGGTCGGCCGGCACTTCGGCGCCCTGCCCGCACAGCGCCGCCAACGGGGCGGACACCCGCTCCGGGCGCGCGGCGCCGTGCCGCTTGAGCAGGTCGGCGACAGGGATGCGGAACGGGTTCGGGGTAGCCATGCGGGCTCGTTTGGCAGGGCGCCCGGGGCGCGGGACGGACTGGGCGGGAATGTACCGCCAGGGCAGCCGGAACGCATCGATTCTACCAGCTGACCAGCACTTTCCGTGTTCCCGGGCGTGAAACTACAGGTCGTCCTGGTCGAAGAAGGCGCCGTCGTCGTCGAGGATCTCGGCTTCGGGGGGCACATCGGGGTTGGTCTGGACCTGGAGCCGCTCCCGGCCCTTCTGCACGGCCTGCATGGTCCGGTCGAGCACGACCTCGAACGACGCGAGCTTGCGGTCGACGTAGTCCTCGGCCTCGTGCCGCATGGCCCCGGCCTGGCGCTCGGCGTCTTCGAGGATCTCCTCGGCCGTCCGCCGGGCCTCGCGCACGAGCTCGTTCTTCTCGACCATGCGCTCGGCCCGCACCGCGCGCCGCCTCGAGGAGGCGCTGGGCTTCGTTCTGCGCCCGCTCGACCACCTGCTCGCGTTCCTTCAGCAACCAGCGCGCCTCGCGCAGCTCGTCGGGCAACGCGTCGATCGCGTCCTGCAGCATGGCGCCGAACTCGTCGCGGTTCAGCGATACCGAGGCCGACATCGGAAGCTTCCGCGCGTTCTCCAGCATCTCCTGCAGCCGCTGCAACAGCGCACCGGTATCAGGGACCTTGTCGGGCTGATCCTCGAACACCGTCACGCCCCCTTGGCGCGGAACCGCTCGATGAGCCGGTCGTTGACGTGCTTCGGCACCATCGCCGACACGTCGCCCCCGAATCGCGCGACCTCCCGCACCAAGCTCGACGAGAGGAACGAGTACTGCGGGCTCGTCGACAAGAAGAACGTGTCGATGCCCGAGAGCTTCTGGTTCATCTGCGCCATCTGGAGCTCGTAGTCGAAGTCGGAGACCGCGCGCAGGCCCTTGACGATCGCGTCCGCGCCGTGCTCCTGCGCGAAGTCGACGAACAACCCCTTGAAGAACTCGATCCGGACGTTGCCGAGGTGCGGCGACGCTTCCTTGAGCATCTCCTGACGCTCTTCGAGGCTGAACAGCGACTGCGTCTTTTGCGGGTTGCGGATCACCGCGACGATCACTTCGTCGAAGTGACGCGCCGAGCGCTCGATGATGTCGAGGTGGCCGAGGGTGACCGGGTCGAAGGAGCCCGGGCAGAGGGCGATCGCCACGCAGATCTCCTGTTATGTCCAGCAGAACGACATCAGGGTATCGCCGAAGGCTCGCTCCCAGCCGGTTCGCCACCCGTTCGGTACGACGACGGGGTGACGCGTGGGCCTTTCGACGCTCACGATGGCGTCCGGCGCGAGCCAACCCGGAGCGCCGAGCGCGACGAGCAGCGCCGTGACATCCTCGTCGGTCGTGTCGTACGGCGGATCGAGCAGCACGAGATCGAACGGGGCGCCCGGCGGGAGCGGACCGCGCGAGGAAACGACCGACGTCCTCCGGTACGACGCGCGCGCGGTCGCCGAGACCGAGCGTGTCGATGTTCGTCGAGATCGCATCGAGCGCGACGCGGTCGTGTTCGACGAGCACTGCGCGCGCTCGCGCCCCGCGACAACGCCTCGATGCCGAGCGCGCCGGTACCCGCGAAGAGGTCGAGGACCGTGGCGTCCACGAGTGCGCCGCGTGCGTCGAGCGCCGAGAACATGGCTTCCCGAACCATGTCCTTGGTCGGCCTCACCCGGTCGCCGGGAGGAGACGCAAGCTTGCGCCCACGTGCGCTGCCCGCGATCACTCGGAGTCCCTTGGGCCGGCTCACGACTTGAACAAGAACTCCACGTCGTCACCCAGCAGGTCCGCGACCTCTTGGCGCAGCTGGGCATGAGCGGTCAGGTCGGGATCGTCGTCGAGGATCTCTTCGGCCACGCGTCGCGCTTCCATCACGATCGCTTCGTCGCGCGGGATGCGGCCGAGCTTGAGATCGCTGAACCCCGACTGCCGCTCGCCGAACACCTCGCCCGCCCCGCGGATCTCGAGGTCCTTCTCCGCGAGAACGAAACCGTCGGTGGAAGCGGCCATCGCGAGCACACGCTCCTCGCCCTCGGGCGTCGTGGGATCGGCGAACAGGAAGCAGTGCGATGCGGCCTCGCCGCGCCCGACGCGGCCCGCGCAGCTGGTGCAGCTGCGAGAGACCGAAGCGATCGGCGTCCTCCACGAGCATGACGGTCGCGTTCGGCACGTCGACACCGACCTCGATCACGGTCGTCGCGACGAGCACCTGCACGGTGCCGCCGCGGAACGCGGCCATCATCGCCTCCTTCTCCTTCGACTTCATCTGGCCGTGCAGCAACCCGACGCGCAGGCCGCGCAGCTCTTCGGCCTGCAGCCGCTCGTACTCGGCGGTCGCGGCCTTCGCCTCGACCTTGCCCTTGTCGTCGACCAGCGGGCACACGACGTACGCCTGGTGCCCGGCCTCCACCTGGCCGCGGAGGTGCTCCCACGCGGCCGCGTGCTCCAGCGGGCTCGGGCCGACGACGGTCGTCGCGATCGGCGTGCGGCCGGGTGGCATCTCGCGCAGCTCCGACTGGTCGAGGTCGCCGTACACGAGCATCGCCGCGGTGCGCGGGATCGGCGTCGCGGTCATCACGAGGACGTCGGGCTCATCGCCCTTGCCGCGCAACAACGCGCGCTGCTCGACGCCGAAGCGGTGCTGCTCGTCGACGACCGCGAGCCCGAGACGTGAGAACTGCGCGTCGCCGTACAGCAACGCGTGCGTACCGACGAGGATGTCGACCTCGCCCGCGTCGAGACCCGCCGCGATGCGCCGGCGCTCGGCCGCGGTCGTGCGGTTCGTCAGCAGCTCGACGCGCACGGGCCGCTCGGCGAGCAGCGAGCCGTCGGCGGGAACCTGGAGGCCCTCGAGCATCCGGAGCGACCCGAGGTAGTGCTGTTCGGCGAGCACTTCGGTCGGCGCCATGAACGCACCCTGGTACCCGCCCTGCACCGCGATGAGGAGCGCGGCGAGCGCGATGACCGTCTTGCCCGAGCCGACATCGCCCTGCAAGCAGGCGGTGCATCGGCGCCGCCGCCCGCCATGTCGCGGGCGATCTCGTCGATCGTGCGTTGCTGGTCGCCGGTGAGCGCGAACGGCAGCTGCGCGACGAACGCATCGACCAGCGGACCGTCGACCCGGTGGCGGATCCCCGATTGCTCGGCTTCGAGCGCGCGCTTGCGGGCGACGAGGCCGACCTGCATGCGCAGGAACTCGTCGAAGATCAAGCGCCGTTCGGCGGCGTGCAGCTCGCGCATGTCTCGGGCGCATGGATGCCGCGGTACGCGACGTCGCGGCGAACGAGGTCGAGGCGGTCGAGCACGCGCTCGTCGAGCGGGTCGGCGAGACCGCGCTTGGCGCACCGGCGCAACGCCTCGATGACGATCTTGCGGAGCTGCCAGGTGAAGACCTCGGCCTTGCCCGACTGCGGGTACACCGGCACGATGACACCGGTCTTCTCGTCGGCCTCGCCGGCCCGGCCGACGACGTCGACGACCGGGTTCGTCATCTGCCGCTTGCCGCGGTACACGTCGAGCTTGCCGAAGAACGACGCTTCGGTGCCGACGCTCAGTTGCTTCTCGCGCCACGCCTGGTTGAAGAACGTGATGTTGAGCACCGACGTGCCGTCGTAGACGACGGCTTCGACGAGCGCCCGGCCCTGGCGGGTCCGCCGGCCGTGGATCGTGCGCACCTCGGCGAAGACGGTCGCCTCCTCGCCGACCGCGAGCGTCGCGATGTCGGCCTTCTCGGTGCGGTCGACCCACCGGCGCGGGTAGTGCTGCAGCACGTCGAGGACGGTCTCGATGCCCATGTCCGCGAGCCGCTCCTCGAGCTTCGGGCCGACGCTCGCGAGCTCGCGGACGGGAAGGTCCGCGAGCTCGCGGCAACGTGATGGGGTTACTCCACGCCGACGAGGTACGGGTACAGGGGCTGGCCGCCGTCGTGGAACTCGACCTCGACGTGCGGGAACGGGAACTCGATGTGCTCGCGGATGCGTCGGTTCGTGCGCGGGCGCGTCGCTCCCGACGAGCACGGTCACGATCTCGCTGTCGTCGTCGACGAGCTCCTCGAGCAGCTTGCACACCGCGTCGGCCGGCGAGCCCGTCGCCGCGACCATCCCGTCGCGCGTCAGCGCGATCCAGTCGCCTGCGCGCACCTTCTCGCCGTCGATCGCCGCGTCGCGCACCGCCTGGGTGACCTCGCCGGTGCGCACGCGCTCGATCGCCGCGTCCATCGCGCTCGCGTTCGCGTCGCACGTCGCGTTGGGGTCGTACTCGACGAGCGCGGCGAGCGCTTCGGGAACGCTGTGCGTCGCGATGACCAGCACGGTCTTCTCGGTGAGCTCGTCGACCTGCTTGGCGACGGCGACGATGTTCTTGTTGTTGGGCAGCACGATGACCGCGCTCGCGTTGCACGCCTCCACCGCCTCGAGGATCTGCGCGGTCGACGGGTTCATCGACTGCCCGCCCGCGACCACCTGCTGCACGCCGAGGCTGGTCAGCAGGCGCCGGACGCCCGTCACCGACGCCGACCGCGACGACGGCGGTCGTGACGCGTGCGTGACACCGGTCAGGTCGGCGACGACGTCGGCCTCGCGGACCCACTGCTCCTCCTCGACCTGCTCGAACAGGTCGGTGACGCGGACGTTGCGCGGGCGCCCCGCGTCGATGCCGGCTTCGATCGCGCCGCCGATGTCGTTCGTGTGGATGTGGCAGTTCCACAGGCCGTCGCCGCCGACGACGACGATCGAGTCGCCGATCGCGCCCCACGCGTTGCGGAACGCCGGGATCGTCGTGTCTTCGGCGTCGAGCAGGTACATCACCTCGTAGCGCAGGCCCGCGACGTCGTCGCCCGCGAGATGGGCCGTGACCGACGCCGGGCGTCGTGACGATCTCGGGCTCGGGGATCGGGCGACCCGCGACCACCTCGAGCAGCGCGGCGAGCAGCAGGGTGAATCCCTTGCCGCCGGCGTCGACGACACCGGCGTCGCGCAGGACCGGCAGCTGCTCCGGCGTCTTGTCGACCGCGCGGCACGCGGCCTCGAACCCGCGCTCGAGCAGCTCGCCGAGCGACGTCGCCGCCCGCGGCCTCGACGGCTTCCGCGGCCTCCCGCACGACGGTGAGGATCGTGCCCTCGACCGGGCGCATCACCGCCTGGTACGCGGCGTCGGCGCCGGTGCGGAGGCCCGCCGCGAAGGCGGCGCCGTCGATCGCCGTCGAGCGTGCGGAAGCCGTCGACGAGACCCCGGAGGATCTGCGACGTGATGACGCCCGAGTTGCCGCGCGCGCCCATCAGCGAGCCGCGGCTGATCGCGTGGCAGACCTCGTCCATCGAGTCGGCCGTCGCGCAGCTCGCTGCTCACGGATTCGAGCGTGAGCGCCATGTTCGTGCCGGTATCGCCGTCGGGTACCGGGTAGACGTTCAGCCGGTTGAGCTCTTCTTGGTGCGCGCGGAGCGCGTCGCGGAAGCGCAGCACCGCTTGGCGCAGGTCGGCCGCCGACAGCGAGGTGAGCATCGGCACTGATCGTAGCTAGTGCTAGCCTCTCCGGGTTCAGTTCTCGTCACTCGACTCCGAGGTGTGCTCGCGATGGCATCCGTCTGCGACGTGTGCGGCAAGAAGCCGATCTTCGGCATGCGCCTCAGCCACTCGCACCGCCGCACGAAGCGGCGCTGGAACCCGAACATGCAGCGGGTGCGCGCGGTCGTGAACGGCTCGCCGAAGCGCGTGAACGTCTGCACGTCGTGCCTCAAGGCCGGCAAGGTCGTCAAGGCCTAGGACCGTCCGCACCATGCAGGGCACCGTCAAGATGTTCGACCCGGCGACGCGCGAAGGCATCGTCGTGCGTGACACCGACCGGGCCGAGATCGTGCTCGCGGCCAACGCGCTCGAGGGTTCGATCTTCCGCATGCTGCGGCAGGGCCAGCGGGTCGTCTTCGAGCTCGACGTCGACGGCCGGGCCACGCACGTGCGCGCCGGTTCCGAGCCCGACTCGGGCTTCCCACCGCCGACGTGTAGCTGCGACGGTACGCCGCGGGTCGCTAGTACCGCCGCGGAGAACGGCGGTGCCGGCCCGGTTGCCAGGCCGACGATCAGCAGCAGCACCACCGCGCCCACGAACGCGACGAACATCGATCGCAAGCCGAAGTCGCCGATCCCCTCGTCGCCGGCGAGGTTGAACAGCATCCCGCCGATCAGGCCGCCGACGACGCCGATGACGATCGTGCCGAAGCAGCCGAGGTTCCAACCGCCGCCGGTGACCGCGCGCGCCAGTGCACCGGCGACGAATCCGACGACGATCCAGCCGAGCAGGCCCATGCGCGTCGACGCTACTGCGTCGGCTTCAACGACGCGAAGACCACCGTGTTGGCGCGGTAGCTGTGGCGTGCGAAGTCGAAGCTGCCGCCACAGGTCACGAGCCGGAGCTCGGGCTCGATCGTCGGGCCGAAGACCTCCTCGGTCGGGAACTCCTGCTTGTCGAAGCGTTCGACGCGCGTCACGACGAAGGTGCTCGCTTTGCCGTCGGCGCGCGGCACGCGGATCTCGTCGCCCGTGTGGAGCTTCGACAACAGGTAGAACACCGCACGACCGACCTCGGAGTCGAGGTGGCCGGCGATCACGGAGGGACCGAACTCGCCCGGGCGCGGGCCATCGTCGTACCAACCCGCGGCCTCGAAATCGACGGGCACCTCCATCGTGCCGTCGCTCCGCAGCCCGAGCGGCACGAGGGGCGCGTCGACGCCGATCGCGGGAATCTGCACCCGCGTCGGATCGGCGACCCGCAGCACGACCGGCTTCGGCCGGTACGACGGGAGAGAGGGCGTGACGGCCCACGGGTCGTGCGTCGCGGTGGGCATGACACGCGCGTTCACCAGTGGCACGAGGGGCGGCACCCACTCGTGAATGCCGCCCCCGGTCAAGAAGACGGCCACGCCCGCCGCGAGGACCGTGATGGCCCGGAACATCGTCACACGGCGCGTTGCCTGCGCCGCAGCAGGAGCCCGCCTGCGAGGAACACTGCAACCACACCGAACACGAGTGGCAACGCCAGGCGCGGCGTATGCGCACGCACTGCGGTCCCACCCGCTCCCGTCGAGATCCCGCCCGCGGGGGCAGTCGCGACGCCGCGCTGGTCGACCACCGGGAGCAGCCCCACGGGCTGATCACCCCCGCCGATCGCGGCGAGCGTGTACGTCAGCCCCGGTGAGAACACGACCGATGTCGCGGCCAGTAGCGACTCACCGGCGGGGTCTTTCAACGAGACCTTGTAACGACCCCCCACGAGGGTCCGATAGGCCGTCGCGGCGCCGAACTTCGTGGCGCCGAACGGTGATGCCTGTCCGTCGAGGGTGACCTGGACCGATGGTGCCCCGACCACGGCTTGGAGGAACCGCACGTTGGCTTTCCCCTCGGGCGGAGTATGCACGTCGTCCTCGAACACGCCGACGTGGAGCTGCGCGCGCGAACCAATTCCCGCGATCGTGTACGCCTTGCCGCCGTCGAGCGTCGCGCCACCGCTGAGCACCGGAGGCGACGTCGCGCGACGCGCCGCTCGGCCGCAGCGCGAGCTCGTGCTCGCCGTCGGGCACCGACAAGTAGCCGGTCACGGTACGGAACCCCATGTTCCCGACGGCTTGCTTGCCGTCGAGGTACACGTCGACACCCGGCGTGTCGGGAGAGAAGTGCGCGACCCGTAACTTGGCGGTCGCGTGCGTTTGCGCGCTCGCCGGAATAGTCATGACCGCCAATAGCGAAGCGATCCCCCCGACCGCGCTCAGAAGACGCGGCAATGGATCTTGTTTTCATCATTGCTCCCGTGGATGCTGTGCTTTCGTCGACTGTCTTCCCGCGGCGTTGCGCAGTTGTATCGAGCGCAGTCCGCCTTCGCGATCCAGGAGATGGATCTCGATGTTGGGGAGATCGAGTGGCGAAGCGGCGACGCGTTCCCGACGGCGACGGGGGTATCTCCGCCGGTTCGGCACAGCCGCACTCACGGTTTCTGGTAGGGGCAAGATCACGGGTTCGGGTAGGGGCACGATTGCGGGTTCGGGTGTAAGTCGTTCGCGCGGGTTCGGGCGTGCTTGCGCGCACGGGTTCCGGCCGGAGCTCTCGTCACGGGTTCAGGTTGGAATTGGGGCTTGGAGTTGGGGTTCGGGCTCGGGCGCCGACGCGCGTGCAGGTTCGGGCACGAGTGTCGGAAGCGACTCGGGCAGGCGCCGCGGCACACGCGCCGGCACGTCCGGGAGCGGGACCGCGTACTTCACGCGTGTGAGGAACAGCGCATCCGCGGCTGCGATCGCAAGCACCAGCATGATCGCGGCAAGCGAGAGGCGGCCCGCGGGCCGGCCCTCGGCGATCGTCTCTTCTTGTACCGGCGATACCTTGACCGCCGGCGAAGAGGACGGCAGCTGATCGAGCGCAAACTGTGCGTTGGCAACAGTGTCCTGCGCGCTCTTCATCGCGTCGTCCGCCGCAGCCACTTTGCCGTTCAGCTGCTGGTACTCCGCGTTCTGTGTAACGAGCCTCCTCGACGGCCGATCCGCGCGGCGTTGAGCTCCGCCGCGGTGCCGGTGTCGCCGCTCGTGAGAAGGTCGTTGTACACCTCTTCGGCCGCAGCAAGACGCTTCGCCGGGTCCGCTATTGTCGCTGTTCGCAAACCAGGTCGAGAGATCATGCTTGGCCTCTTGGCTCTTGGCCTTCTTGTCGGCGAACGACGCCTTGGCCTTCTCGAGCTTGGCTCTCGACGTCGTGACTGCTCGCCGGGATGCAATGACGCGGCTGCAGCCATGGTGCGCACGAGCTCGGCCGCGTCGCGCACTCGGCGAATCGCAGTCGCCCGGCTCGAAGCGGTCGTCGTGAGGTGGGCGCGCAGCACGTCGGAGCCCAACACGCTGTCGACGATGCGACTCACGGCGTCGGGATGGGTCACCTGCTGCGCGTCGAACTCCAGCGTCGTGACTGGCAAACCCTGGGCGGCGGTTGCGGGGCCGACCTGCACGACCGTGCTCGCGCGGTAGCGATCGCTCGCAGGCCAGAGCGCGAGGGCCCCGGCGCCGAGCGCCAGCAGCGCGGTGATGCGCCCACATCACTCGGCGACGACGCGCGCGTCGAACAGCGCGGGCGGCGGCCACGCTTACAATTTCTTCCGGAGAGGTTTGCTTGGACGTGACCGCAAGATACCCGTACGCGCCCCGGACGAACAGGGCTAATCGCGCGTTCAGCGATCGGTGAGACGTTTTGCGAGCGCGTCGAGCTCGTCGTGCAACGCGGTCGGGAGGCGATCACCAAATACCGCGTAGTGCTCTTCGATCAACGGAAGCTCCGCGCGCCAGTCGTCTTCGTCGACCGACAGCAGCTCGTCGAGCGCGCCAGGAGCCAACTTCAGCCCGTCGACGGGCAACGCGCCAGGGACTGGCAGCCGTCCGATCGCGGTGTCCTTGGCCTCGGCGTGCCCCGCACAACGCTCGAACGCCCACGCGAGCACACGGCTGTTCTCGCCGTAGCCGGGCCACAAGAAATTTCCGTCGGCGTCCTTGCGGAACCAGTTCACGTAGAAGAGCTTCGGCAGCTTCGACTCGTCGGCCGACGCACCGATGCGGATCCAGTGCGCGAAGTAGTCACCCATGTGGTAGCCGCAGAACGGCAGCATCGCGAACGGGTCGCGCCGCAAATTGCCAACCGCGCCGGAAGCGGCCGCCGTGGTCTCGGATCCCATGATCGAGCCGAGGAAGACGCCGTGGCGCCAGTTGTACGCCTCGGTCACCAGGGGGACGGTGCCCCGGCGGCGACCGCCGAAGAGGATCGCCGAGATCGGCACGCCGTTCGGGTCCTCCCACTCGGGCGCGACACACGGCACCTGCGACAACGGGGCCGTGAACCGGCTGTTCGGGTGGGCGGCCGGCACGTCGGAAGCGGGCGTCCAGTCGTTGCCCTTCCAGTCCGTCAGGTGCGCGGGCTTGGCCTTGGTCAAACCCTCCCACCACACGTCGCCGTCGTCGGTCAACGCGACGTTGGTGAACACCGTGTTGCGCGTGAGCGCCGCGATCGCATTCGCGTTCGTGTCGGGCCCGGTACCGGGCGCGACACCGAACATCCCGTACTCGGGGTTGATCGCGTACAGCCGGCCATCTGCACCGAATTTCATCCAGCAGATGTCGTCACCGATCGTCTCGGCCTTCCATCCGGGCAACGTCGGCACGAGCATTGCCAAGTTGGTCTTGCCGCACGCGCTCGGGAACGCGCCCGCGATGTAGCGCACGTCGCCCTGCGGGTTCGTGAGCTTCAGGATCAACATGTGCTCGGCGAGCCAGCCCTGGTCGCGCGCCATCACGCTCGCGATACGCAGGGCGAAGCACTTCTTGCCGAGCAGCGCGTTCCCGCCGTAGCCCGAACCGTACGACCAGATCTCGCGCGTCTCCGGGAAGTGCACGATGTACTTCTGCGTGTTGCACGGCCACGGGACGTCGGGTTGCCCGGGTTCGAGCGGCATGCCCACCGAGTGCACGCACGGCACGAACTCGCCATCGGTGCCGAGCACCTCGAGCGCACGCTTCCCCATGCGCGTCATGGTGCGCATGCTCGCCGCCACGTACGCCGAGTCGGTGAGCTCGACCCCGATGTGCGCGATGCGGGAGCCGAGCGGGCCCATGGAGAACGGGACGACGTACATGGTGCGGCCGCGCATCGCGCCGGTGTAGAGATCCGTGAGCTCCGCACGCATGTCGTCGGGCGCGCGCCAGTGGTTCGTCGGCCCGGCGTCCTCCTCGCGCTCGCTGCAGATGAACGTGCGGTCCTCGACCGCGGCGACATCGCTCGGGTCGCTGCGCGCGTAGAAGCTGTTCGGGCGCTTGGCGGGGTCGAGCGGGGTGAACGTGCCGCTGTGCACCAGCCGCCGGCACAACTCGGCGTACTCCTCGTCGGACCCGTCGCACCAGTGGACCCGGTCGGGTTGGAGGATCGCCGTCCAGCGCTCGACCCAGTCGAGGAGCTCCGCATGGGTCGTCGGCAGCGGCGCAGTGCTGGTCATCGCTTCGGATTCCTCCCAAGGTGCGGCCCGTGAAGGGGTGTTGCATGGTATGCCCGTGACCCTGCCGTGACCGAAACCTGACCCGGCGTTGGCCCTCCACGTACGATGCCGCCGCCATCACCCGCAGGAGCGGCCCCATGAGCGTGAGCGCGTACATCCTCATCCAGACCGAGGTCGGCAAGGCGTCGGCGGTCGTGGAGGCCTGCCGGAAGCTGCCGGGCGTGGTCCAGGCCGACGACGTGACGGGTCCGTATGACGTGATCCTGCGGGCCGAAGCCGGGTCGATCGACGAGCTGGGTCGAATGGTCGTGTCGCAGGTGCAGCTGGTGGACGGGATCACCCGCACGCTCACCTGTCCTGTGGTTCACCTGTAGTCGTCGTCTGCCTTGTCGGCGTCAGCGTTGTCGCCCTCGGCGACCGCGGCGGCGCTCGTCGCGCTCGAGCGCGAGCTCGACGAGGCGGTCGAGCAGCTTCGCGTACGGCAACCCCGACACTTCCCACATCACGGGATACATGGATCCGGGAGTGAAGCCCGGAATGGTGTTCAGCTCGTTGACCAGGAAGATGCCGTCGTCCCGGCGGAAGAAGTCGACCCGCGCCATCGCTTCGCACCGGCACGCTTCGAATGCCCGCGCCGCGAGCCGCCGGACCTCCACGGTCTCCGCGTCCGGGAGAGGCGCAGGTGCGAGCAGTTGCACCTTCCCGTCCTCGTATTTGTCGGCATAGTCGTAGAAGTCGGCGGCCGGGATCACCTCACCGGGCAGCGATACTTCGGGAGGGTCGTCGCCGAGCACTGCAACCTCGATCTCGCGGCCGCGCACGAACTCCTCGGCCAGCACCCACTCGTCGTAGGTCAACGCGAGCGCGACCGCCGCGTCGAGCTCGCGGCGATCACGCGCCTTACTGACCCCGATCGACGACCCCATGTTCGACGGTTTGACGAAGCACGGGAAGCCGAGCTCGCGCTCGACCTGGGTGCAGAACGCGTCGGCGTCGTGCCCGTCGCGGTGCACGAGGTGCCGCGGTGTGAGGAGGTGCGCGGCTCGCGAACATGCGCTTCATCGCCACCTTGTCCGCGACGATCGCCGAGCCCAGCACGCCCGCGCCGACATACGGCAGGCCGGCGAGCTCGAGGAGGCCCTGCACCGTGCCGTCTTCGCCGTACGGGCCGTGCAACAGCGGGATGACGACGTCGACCGAGAGCTCGCTGTTGCTCGACACCGTCGGCATGGCAACGACATCGCCTTGGACCTCGAAGGCGGACGGCAGTGCCCGGCGATCGCCCGATGCCAGCATGTGCCGGGCGTCGCCCGCGAGCAGCCAGGTCCCTTCGGTCGTGATTCCGACGGGCACGATGTCGTACTTGTCGGGGTCCAGGGCCCTGGCGACGGCGACCGCGGTGACGCGCGACACGTCGTGTTCGGCGGACTGACCCCCGAAGAGCAACATGACGCGCAGGCGGCGGGGGCGGGCGCCGGGTCCGGTCACGCCCCCCATTGTGCTCGACCGAGCGCGCCGGCTCGGGGCACACACCCCTCGAAGTCACGCTTTCGCGATCGCTGCAAAAACAGCAATCGCGCAGAAGGGGGTGGGCCGGCGGGGGCGGGCTGAGCGGCGAGGCGCGTGCCGAAGCGAGCCGCGAGCCGAGAGCGAGCCGCGAGCCGCGACCGCGAGCCGGCGGTTCTCGCGATTGCTGAAAATGCAGCGATCGCGACATACGCACTTTGAGGATGTGCGTCACCGGCGCATTCGAGTGGTGCCTCTCCGGCCGCGATTTGAGGATCGTGTCTCACCCGCCTGCGATCATGCGCGGCATGCGCTCCGATCATGAGCTCGCCGAGGCACGGCTGCCGCGACGCAAAGGGCTGCGTGCGTACTCCATCGAGCGGCCACTCCCCCGCGAAGGGCCACGACCGACGCCGGAGCCCGGCGATCCCGCGATCGCGGCCGCCGAGCTGCTCGCAGCGGCGGGAAGCCTGCTGTCCTCCCTGCGCAAACCCATGCGCGAAGCGGGGCTCGACCTTCCACTGGCGCGGCTCCTGCTCACCTTCCCGCCGAACCGCGCACCGCTGCGCATCGCGAGATCGCGTGGCGGCTCGGCATGACCACGGGTGCGGCCACGCGACTGGTCGACCGTGCGGACGCACGGTTCCTCGTCGACCGGCACTACGGCTGCACCGATCGGCGCGGCACGTGGGTGCAGCTGACGCGCACCGGTTGGGAGCGCGAGCACGTCGACCATCGCCTACGTGCCGATCTCTCCACCAAGCGACCAGCGGGCCGGGCGTTCGGGATCCGGTACTACCTCGAGTCGGAGCGCATCGTCAGGCGGCCTGCAAGACGGCGCGGATCCCCAGCCCCATGATGAACAGGCCACCGAGCCCGTACGCGAGCTCCAACCAGCCCCGCGCTTTCCACACGTAGCGGTACGAGTACAGGAGCCCGACGGTGATGAACGCGACGAAGCCGTAGAACATGTGAAAGCGCGGCGGCTTGAAGTCCTGCACGCTCACGAGCAGCACACCGAGCACCACCTGCACCATCATCATCGTTTCCGCGACGATCGTCGGCCACCACAGCCAGCGGGTGCGCAAGCTGTGCCATCGCCATGCGGAGAGCGTGTACGCGCCCGCGAGGAAGTTGGCCACGATCGCGGCGTAGCCCCACGCCCGGTGAACGTCGAGCAGCACTACAGCGCTTGGTCGTCGGCGGCGGCGAACGACGTCTCGCCGCCGCGCAACAAGTTCTTGAGCACCTTGCCGGCCGGGTTGCGCGGCAGCGGTTCATCGCGGATCTCGACGTACTCGGGCACTTTGAAATCGGCCAGGTGCAACCGGCAGAACGCGCGGAGCTCGTCCTCCCCGGCCGACGCGCCCGCCTTCAGCTGCACCACCGCCTTGACCTCTTCACCCAACGTCTTGTGCGGCACGCCGACGACCGCGGCGTCGACCACCTCGGGATGGTCGAACAGCACGTTCTCGACCTCGACGCAATACACGTTCTCGCCGGCGCGGATGATCATGTCCTTGGCACGGTCGACGAGATACAGGAAACCGTCGGCGTCGAGGTAGCCGATGTCGCCGGTGTGGAACCAGCCGTCACTGAACGCCGCCGCGTTCGCGTCAGGACGGTTCCAGTAGCCGCGGTTCATCACGGTCGGCCCCTTGATCCAGACCTCGCCGCGCTCGCCCAGTCGGCGCGTCGACACCGGTGTCGTCGACCACGCGCAGCTCGACGGTCGGCGCGGCGCGCCCGACGGAGCCGGGGTGCGCGAAGTATTCGTCACCGCCGTGCGCGGTCGCCACCGACGCGGTCTCGGTGAGGCCGTACGCGGTGCTCAGCGTCTTTCGCATGTGCGGGAACACCTGCTCGATGCGCTCGACGAGCTCGGGCGCGGCCGGCGCACCGCCGTACGACGCGCGCTTCACTGACGACAGGTCGTACTCGAGGAGGTTCGGCGACTCGAGGATGCGCCACATGATCGTCGGTACGCCGCCGATCGACGTCACCCGCTCGCGCTCGATGACCTGCATGGCGACGTCGGGATCGAAGCGACCGACCGGCATCAGCACGAGCTTGCCGCCGGTCGCGTAGTTGAGCGTCATCGTCGAGAGGCACCCGGTGACATGGAACAAGGGCACGACGAGCAGCGCCGCCGACTGCATCCCGGCTTCCAGCGTCGGGGTACGCGTCGGTGTCGCGGCGTTCAACGCGAGGATGTTCTGCAAGTTCGCGATCGTCTGGCGATGCGTGAGCGTCGCGCCCTTGGGCTGGCCCGTCGTGCCCGACGTGTAACAGATCGCGAGAAGATCGTCCTCGTCGATCGGTGCATCGGGCAGGCCGGGATCGTCACCGGCGAGCAGCTTCGCGAACGGCTCACTGCCGATCTCGAAGACGTGCGCCAGCGCCGAGATCTCCGAGAGCCGGTCGCCGACGACGGCCAGACGGCGCGCGTCGGCGATCAGCACCTTCGCACCGGAGTCGCGGAGACCGAACTCGAGCTCCTCGGCCTTCCACCACGCGTTGAGCGGCACGAGCGTGGCACCGAGAATCGCGACGGCCCAGAATGTGATCACCCACTCCGGCACGTTCGCGGACACCAACGCGACCCGGTCGCCGCGCTGCACACCGAGGTCCGCGAGCGATCTGGCCAGGACGCGCGCCTGCCGGTCGTGCTCGCCGAACGTGAAGCGCTGGTCCCCTTGGACGACCCAGTCGACCTCGCGGCGCGCCTCGTTGCGCGCCATCAGCTCGCGCAACGAGCGCATCCGTTGCTTGTAGACCTGGGTCGGATGACCGAGCACATCTTCGACGACGATCTCGAACGGCCCACCCGGTCCGGCGAGCGCTGCGGTCGGACCGCTCGCCGTCACACGCGCTCCTCTTGCACCACGTCGAAGGCCAGCACGTCACTTCCTGTTCCGACCGGCCCCTTCTCGGAATGGGCCTTGTGACCGTGCTGGAACGCGGAGCTGTGCAACCAGGCTTCGAAGTCCTCGGTGGATCGCCACCGCGTGTAGACGTAGAAGACGTCACGACCGTCGGTCGGGCGCAGCAACTCGAACGCCTCGAATCCCGGCATCTTCGAGACCTCGCCGGCCCGGTGGGCGAACCGCTCGACGAGCTCGTCGGCGCGTTCGGCCGGCACGGTGATGGCATTGATCCTCACGACAGACATGGCACCCATTCTGGCGGGCGTCACCGAGCCACGCCCAGCCGGGCGATCACTCGTCTTGTGAACGCAGGAATCGCTCGATCTCGATGACCAGGTCGTCGGGAGACGCCGTCTGCTCGCGGTCGATCCGGTCGACGACTTCCCGGACGTCGGGGCGGGACGCGAGCCCGTCGTCGACGCGGGCGAGATACGCGTCGCAGCGCGCGTCGAGTGGCCGCAGGTCGATCTCGAGGCGGGCGAGCTCGGCGAGGCGGCGTAGCACCGCGCGCACCGCCGGCGGGGACGGCGAACCCGCGACGTACTGCGGCACCTGCGCCCAGAGCCCGGCGCACGGCACGTCCGCGTCACCGAGCGCCCGTTGCACGATGGTCTGCATCCCGGTCGGCCCGCCGTACTCCTGGCGCAGGGGCGCGATCTCCTGCGCGAGCGAGCGGTGCGTCGCCGTGGCAAGGACGGGGATCGGTCGCCGGTGCGAGACGAGCGCCGGCATCCCCGCCAGCGTGTACGCGTGGCGGACCCCCAACCTTTGTGCGGTCGCGACGATGTCGCCGGCGACCTCCGGCCACCGCAACGACGACTCGGGACCCGAAACGACCACGACGTCGCGTCCGAGGCGGCCCGCGACGAACGACAGCTTCGGCCATTCGATGACACGCACTCCGTCGGCCTCCCACCGCGCGGTCAGGACGCGTCTGCTGCAGGTCCATGAGGTCGGTGAGGTCGAGCGACGCGAACTCGACCGCGTCGTCGAGCTGCTCGGCAAGGACCGTGATCGCGCCCGACCCGGCGAGTCCCGCGTCGATCCAGCCGGAGAGCGCGACGACCATCACGGGGTCGTGCAGCTCGGGCCATTGCTCGACGGAAAGCACGCCGGGCAGGTTACGCGGTGCTCCAGGTAGCGTCCGTCCGCATGCGATGCCGGATCTTCACCGAGCCGCAGCAGGGCGCGACGTACGACGACCTGCTCGCGGTGGCCCGCCTCGCCGAGGAGCTGGGCTTCGACGCGTTCTTCCGTTCGGATCACTACCAGCGAATCGGTGAGGGGCCGGCGGGACCGGGCTCGACCGACGCGTGGGTCACGCTCGCCGCGATCGGTCGCGAGACGTCGCGTATCCGGCTCGGCACCCTCGTGACGCCGGTGACGTTCCGGCATCCGGGGCCACTCGCGATCCAGGTTGCGCAAGCGGACGCGATGAGCGGTGGTCGCGTCGAGCTCGGGCTGGGCGCCGGCTGGTACGACGCCGAGCACGCGTCGTACGCGATCCCGTTTCCCGCGACCGGAACGCGCTTCGAGATGCTCGAAGAACAACTCGAGATCGTCACCGGCCTGTGGGGCACACGGGTCGGTGAGACGTTCTCGTTCGCGGGTGCGCACCATCAGGTGGTCGGCTCGCCGGCCCTGCCGAAACCGGTACAACGCCCGCGGCCGCCGGTGATCCTCGGCGGTTGGGGCACGAAGCGCACGCCGCGTCTCGCAGCCCGGTTCGCAGACGAGTTCAACATTCCGTTCGCGCCCGTGAGCTACTACCGCGAGGGTTGCGATCATGTGCGCCGCGCCTGTGAGGCGATCGGCCGTGATCCGGCAACGATGCGTTTCACCGCCGCGGTGGTCGTCGCGGTCGGTCGCGACGACGCGGAGTTCCGCCGCCGGGCGGAGGCGAGCGGTCAGGACGCCGGCCAAGCCGCGCGAACGCGGCGGGCGGCACGCCGGTCGAGGTCGTCGAGCGCATCAAGGAGTTCGAGAAGGCCGGTGCCGAGACCGTGTATCTCCAGTACCACACGCTCGACGAGCCCGACCACATGCATTTGATCGCAGCCGAAGTGCTGCCTCACCTCTGACGGAAGCGAGGCCGACGTGAAGGTGAAGTTCGGGGTGCACGCGGGCTTGCAGCACACATCGATCGCCGACCTGCGGCAGCTGTGGGCGCGTATCGAGGCGCTCGGCTTCGATTGGATCTCGATCTGGGACCACTTCTACGCGGCCGACGCGAGCGGCGATCCCCACTGTCTCGAGGCGATCACGTCGCACACCGCGCTTGCGGCCGCGACGACGCGCGTCACGTGCGGGTCGCTCGTCTACTCGGCCGGCTACCGCCACCCGGCGGTGCTCGCGAATGCGATCGCGACCATGGATCAGGTCGCCGACGGCCGCATCGTGCTCGGGCTCGGCGGCGGGTGGCTCCAGAACGAGTACGACGCGTACGGCCTCCACTTCGGAACACCGGGCGAGCGGCTCCGGATGCTCGAGGAGTACGTGCAATGCGTGCGCGGGCTCCTCACGCAGGAGCGCACGACCTTCGACGGCCAGTTCTTCCACATGCGTGACGCGCAGTGCGAGCCGAAGCCGGTACAGGCGCGCCTTCCGATCTGGATCGGCGGCGGCGGTGAGAAGGTGACGTTGCGCATCGCGGCCGCGCACGCCGACGGCTGGAACGTGCCGTTCATCCCGCCCGACGTGTGGGCCCACAAGGCACAGGTGCTCGACGCGCATTGCGACAACGCCGGCCGCGATCCTGCGACGATCACGAAGTCGGTCAACGTCGGCATGGCGTTCACCGACGAAGAGCTTCGGCGCCAGTTCGGTCCGATGTCGGACTACGTGAAGCCGGGCGTGCTGTCGGGGAGCGTCCAGGAGATGGTCGACAAGGTCGGCGGGTACGTCGAGGCGGGCGCGTCGTACGTCATCCTCGCGATGCGCGCCCCGTTCGACCGCGACGGCCTCGAACGCTTCGCGGCCGAGGTCATGCCCGCGGTCTCCTCCTGATGGATCTCGAGGAGCTCGTCCGCGACTCGCTTCCCGTCAACCAGCCGTACGACGGCTTGGTCGCCGAGGCGTACGACGTCTGGCTGCCACCCGACGGCGACTACGGCGATGTCGACCTCTACCGCCGGGCCATCGAGCGCGGCGCGGGCCCGGCGCTCGAGCTCGGGTGCGGCAACGGCCGGTTGTTGCTCCGCTACGTCACCGACGGCCTCGATGTCGAAGGTGTCGACGCGTCCGCCGACATGCTCGCGATCTGCGCGGCGCACGCACGCGACACGGGAATCGACGTGACGTTGCACCACGCGGACTGGACGACGCTCGATCTCGGCACCCAGTACGCGACCCTCTACAACCCCGCCGGCTCGTTCGCGCTCATCGCCACGGACGACGAGGCAAGGGCCACACTCGTGGCGTGGCACCGCCACCTCCGGCCGGACGGGCGGCTGCTGATCTCGATGGGCGTGCCGACCGGGCCCGATCTCGACGCCAACTACGAGTGGCGCATCCGCCGCTGCGGCACCCGCGCACGCGACCGTATGACATTCATGGTGCACGAGGCGTTCCGGTACGACACCGACGCGCAGGTCCAGCACGTGCTCAACCGGCACGAGATCTGGGACGGCGGCGGCTCGCTCGTGACGACCTTCATGCGCCGCATGCAGATCCGGTGGTGGACGCGTCCGCAGATGGAAGCGCTCCTCCAGGACTGCGACTTCGTCGACGTGCACACGAAGGGAACCGACGACGGGTTCGTGCACCGTCGGTCGTGCACCATGAGCGGGACCGGGCGAGCTTCGCTTCGATCCGCTCACCCGCGAGTGGGTGAACATCGTCGGCCACCGCCAGGCGCGTCCCAATCTGCCGGAGACCGGTTGCCCGTTCTGTGTCGGGGGTCTCGAGGCGCCCGAGCCCTACGACGTGCGCAGCTTCCCCAACCGCTGGCCGCCCTACGCGCCCGGGCGACCCGCGTCGACCTGGCCGGGGCCGAGGCCGCCGGGATCACGCGCCGTGCCCGCGACGGGTGCGGCCGAGGTCGTGCTGTTCTCACCCGAGCACGACCAGTCGCTCGCCACGCTGCCGGCCGACCAGCTGCGGCGGGTCGTCGACCTCTGGGCGAGCCGCACGGAAGCTCTCCTCGCCCGCCCGGAGATCGAGTACGTGCTCGTGTTCGAGAACCGGGGCCGCGAGGTGGGCGCCACCATCGATCATCCGCACGGGCAGATCTACGCCTACTCGTTCGTCCCGCCCGCGCCTGCCCGCGAGGTCGCCGGCGCCGCCGGTGCCGTGTCCGCTGTGCCGCGAGGTCGAAGCCGAGCTGGCCGCCGGCGCACGCGTCGTGACCGAGGCCGGCGACTGGGTCGCGTGGGTGCCGTATGCCTCGGAGTACTCGTACGGCATGCGGCTCGCGCCGCGCACGCACACCGGCTCGTTGCCCGCGCTCGACGACCGGTCGCGCGACGATCTCGTGCGCCTGCTCGCCGACGCGCTCCAGCGCTATGACCGGCTGTGGCCGGCAGCGGCAACCGGGTGCGCTGTTCCCGTATCTGTTGTGGTTCCACCAGGCGCCGGCCGTCGGCGGCGACGAATGGCATGTCCACGCGCACGTCGCACCACCGCTTCGAGCACCGGGCGTCCCCCGCTACGTCGCGTCGGGCGAGCTCGGCGGCGGCACGTTGTCGAACACCGTCGTCCCCGAAGACGCGGCCGCGGCCCTGCGAGACGTGGTGATGCGCGCTTACCGGGCGCCGGGACGTGTGAACCTGATCGGCGGGCAGGTCGACTACCACGAGGGATGGATCGTCTCGATGGCGATCGATCGCGACGTGCAGATCCTCGCGGCGCCCCGCGCGACGACGGCGCGTCACCGCGCGCTCGGGAGAGCTCGAAGGCAACGTCGACGTCGCGGCCGACGGACACGACGACCCGCAGGCGATCCGACCGGCGTGGGGCCGCACGGTCGCAGGCGTCGCGCGCGTGCTCGCCGAGCTCGGCCGGCCGCCCGTCGGCGCGTCCCTCGAGATCGCGTCGGCGGTCCCGATCGGCGCGGGCTTGTCGTCGAGCGCGGCGTTCGAGGTTGCGTGCGCACTCGCGCTGTGCGACGTCGCGGACTTTCCTCTCGCCGGGCACGATCTCGCGCTCGCGGCGCAGCGCGCCGAGCACGTGGCGACCGGCGTGCCGTGCGGCATCCAGGACCAGATGGCGTCGCGTGCACGGCCGCGCCGACCACGCGCTGTTCCTCGACTGCCGCACGCTCGAGATCGAGCACCTGCCGCTCCCGCGCGAGCTGCGCGTGCTCGTCGTGCACTCCGGCCTGCCTCGGGTCCTCGAGGACACGCCGTACGCGGAACGGCGCGCGGAGAGCCTGGAGGCAGCCGCGCACCTCGGGCTGCGCGTGCTGCGCGACGCCACGCCGGAACAGGTGCGCGACGTCCCTCGCGGCCGTCATGCCGTCACCGAGATGCAGCGCGTCCGGGCCTTTGCTGCGGCGCTGCGTGCGGGTGACGTCGACGCGCTCGGACCGTTGATGCTCGCGAGCCATGCGTCGTCGCGCGACGACATGGGCGTGTCGACGCCCGAGCTCGACACGCTCGTCGACTGCCTTGTCGATGCGGGCGCGCTCGGCGCGCGGCTGACGGGTGCCGGCTTCGGCGGTTGCGTCGTCGCCCTCGTCCCCGACGCGCTCGCGGACAAGGTCGCGTCGCAGGCGACGGCCGCGTATCGCGAGCGGACCGAGCACGAACCGACCGCCTGGCTCGTGGACGCGGCCGACGGCGCGGCCCGCGTCAGCTGATCAGTTCCAGAACCCGCGGCGATTGCGCGCCCGGAACGAGCCCTGCAACTGCTCGGTGTCGAAGCCGGGCGCCTGCGCGCCGGTCGCGAAGCGGTACAGCGCCACCTGCAGGATGCCGGTGAGGGTCGCGGACACGAGCGAGACCGCGATCACCCACAACACGAGCGCAACGATGCCGAGCACCGCGATCGGGCCGCCGATCATGATCAGCAGCACGAGCGGGATCGCCCCGGCGAAGACCGCAAGCATCGCGACGATGCCGATACCGGCGTTGGCCATGAGGTTCTCGCCCCAGGTCCGCTTGAACAGCTCGCCGGAGCGCTTCACCGCGGCGATCGGGCCGATGCCCTCGATGACGAGGATCGGCAGCACGAGGAACGTCACCACCGACCACGCCACACCGGCGATCGTGCCGACGATCTGGCCGATGATGCCGGCGCGCTGCTCGAGGGCGCGCAGGACGATCGACACGGTCGCGCTCACGACGACCCAGGGCAGCAGCACGTGGGAGCGGGCGCCCGCGGCGTGGATCGCCTCGCTCAGCGTCACCCGCTCGCCGGCAAGGTGCCGGTCGGCGGCGTACACGAGCGCGGCGTTGAAGAAGACCACCACGTAGGTGAGCACCAGGTAGGCGCAGAACCCGAGCACCCACACGAGGGGCTTCGACGCCGTGTAGCCCTCGGTGCCGTTGCGGGCGATGAGGCCGATCGGCAACAGGAACGACACCGCGATCGACGACGGTCGCAGACCATCGAGAGCAGCGGCAGCACCGTCAGCTGCTTGTCCTCGCGCAGCACCTGCCACGAAGCCTTCGCCAGCGCCAACGAATTCTGGAACCGTCCCATCGGGACCTCCCGCAGAGTTTCCGGAGCTCAGGGTATCGGCACGGACCCGTAGATTCCTTCGCGTGCCCGTCGTCGCGCGCGCCCGGCCGGGTGAACCTCATCGGCGACCACACCGACTATCAGGACGGGCTGTGCCTCCCCATGGCGATCGACCGGGATGTCGCGCGTGCGCTTCGATGCCCGGCCCGACGGCCGCGTCCGCGTGCGCTCGCGCGAGATCGACGGCACCGTCGAGTTGCCGGCCGACGGGCAGGTCGATCCCGCGACCGTCTCCCCGCGTGGGGACGAATGGTGGCGGCCGTGCTCACTGTGCTCACCGCGCGGGGCCGCGCTCCCGATCGGGCTCGACGCCGAGATCGCGTCGGACGTGCCGGTCGGGTCGGGCCTGTCGTCGAGCGCCGCGTTCGCGGTCGCGCTCACGCTTGCGTGCGCGACGGCGTCGCGCGGATGCCACTCGACGGCCTCGACCTCGCGCTCGTCGCTCGCGATGCCGAGCACGCCGCGAGCGGGGTGCCGTGTGGCGTGATGGATCAGATGGCGGCGGTCTTCGGGCAAGCCGGCCACGCGTTGCTGCTCGACTGTCGCACGCTCGAGGTCACGCCGGTCGCGCTGCCCGAGACCGTCGCGGTCGTCGTCGTGCACAGCGGTGTGCCGCGCCGGCTCGAGGAGAGCGCGTACGCGCAGCGGCGCGCTGCGTGCGAGGCCGCCGCGGCCCGGCTCGGGGTGGTGACGTTGCGCGACGCGGCGCCCGAGCAGGTTGCCGGCGACCCGATCGCGCGGCACGTCGTGTCCGAGAACGCACGCGTCCGGGACTTCGCCGACTCCCTGCGCCGCGGCGACGTCGAGCGATGCGGCGTGCTGATGCTCGAGAGCCACGCGTCACTGCGCGACGACTTCCGCGTCTCGACTCCCGAGCTCGACACCCTCGTCGACGCGCCTCGTCGCGGCGGGCGCGTACGGCGCCCGGCTGACCGGCGCGGGGTTCGGCGGCTGTGCCGTCGCGCTGTGCGCGGCCGATCGTGCGGTCGACATCGCGCAGCGGATGAGCGGCTCGATCATGCACGCCGTGGACGGCGCCGCCGTCATTCGATGAAAGGGAACCTCGATGCCGAGCATCTTCAGTCGGATCATCGCGGGCGAGCTGCCCGGGACGGTTCGTGTGGAAGGACGATCGGGCGGTGGCGTTCCTGTCGATCGCGCCGATGATGCCCGGGCACACACTCGTGCTGCCGCGCGACGAGGTCGACCACTGGATCGACCTCGAACCAGCGCTCGCCGCGCACTTGTTCACGGTCGCCCAGGCGATCGGTCGCGCGCAGCAGGCCGAGTGGCAGCCGCGCCGCATCGGCATGCTGATCGTCGGTGAGGAGGTGCCGCACACGCATCTCCACGTCGTGCCGATCAACCAGCCCGACGAGCTCTCGTTCGCGCACGTCGACGCGTCGCCCGACCGCGGCCGCGCTGGACGACGCCGCCGCACGTCTCCGCGCCCGGCTGCGCGCCCAGGGCGCCGCGCGACGTCAGCGACTGACGAGCGCCAGCCGCGCCACGGCGGCCGGTGTGCGGATGCCCCACCAGAACAGGTCCCGGCCGTCGATGACGCGGACGCGCGCGGTCGGGATCGCGGGACTGCACCTCCGGGATGTGGCGCGCCGCGAACGCATAGGGCTCGTCGGGGAGCAACACGAGCTGCGGTGCACGCGCGGCCGCGTCGGCGAGTGTGACCTCCGGATACCGAGCCTCGGAGGCGCCGAAGACGTTGTCGACGCCGATGCACGCGAGGAGCGACGATCCGTACGTGTCGGCGTTCATCGTCATGTAGGGCCGGCGCCAGGTGGCGACGAACGCGGTGACACGCGATGCAGATGCACCTGCGCCTGCGCCGCGCCAGGCGGCCCAGTCGTCGAACGGTGCGGGCACGGGCACATCCAACGCGGTCGCGAGCGCCACCACCGCCGGACCACGTCGTCGACCGATCGCGGCGACATCGAATGCAACGTGATGCCCGCAGTCGCGAGCGCGTCGGCGTCGGCGATGCGATTCTCCTCGTCGTTCACCACGACGAGGTCCGGGTGCAGGTCGACGATCGCCGCGATGTCCGGGTTCTTCGTCCCCCCGACGGTCGGGACACCTGGAAGATCGCAGAAGCGAGTGCACGCGATCGGGCGGGATGCCGAGCGCGACCAGCGTCTCGGTCGCGCTCGGCACGAGCGAGATGACCCGCATCACCCCTGGCGATTCATGGGTCGACTCCGCGCTCCGCTCCCTCCGGTCTCTGCGCTGTCGTCTCCCTCACATGCGTTCGAGGAGCTGGGCCTTCTTCGCGTCGAACTCGGCCGCGGAGATCACACCGCGGATCGCGTAGCTCGGCGAGCTGCTTCAGTTGCTCCGGAATCCCGGCGCCGGGCGCGACCGCCGTCGTCGCGGCGAGGCGCCGGGGCTCGACCACGACGCCCGCTTCCTCTGGTAGCCCTCCATCTGGCGGTACAGCTCCTGCTGTACGCCGTCCGGGTGCCACACGTCCTCGAACTGCGATTGCCCGTCCTTGCCCGCCGACTCGATCTCGAGGTCACCCGCACCGATGACGCGTTCGAAGATGTTCTGGTTGAAGTTGATGTTGTTGATGCGGTCCATGGGGATCTCGACCCCGCGCTTGGACAGCACGCCGGTCCGGTAGATGACGCGATCGGAGGTCACCACGAAGTGCGTGAAGTTCCATTGGAGGTACTTGAGCCCGAGCCACACGGCCCACAAGAGGGCAAGGATGGCCCAGACGTACATCAGGTATTTGCGGGTGTCCCCGGTCGACTTGGCGAGGATCACGATCAGCGCGATGAACAGCGGGATGCCCGTGAGGATGTGCTTGGAGAAGTACCACCAGTGCGGACGCAGGTCGAGCGCGAGCTCCTCGCCGTCGTTGAGCAGCCTCTTCGGGTACGGCACCGTGAACAGCTCCCTCGCCGCGTCGGTACGGGCCCGAATGCTAGGCCCGTACCGGGGTCTAGGGCCGGACGTCGGCGGCCGAGAGCGGCCAGGCTTCGGCGTCGCCCTCGTCGGGGTCGAGATCCATCGCGATGAGGAACCCCCGGGCCCGCTCGGCGTACGGATAGCGCTCGACGAGCGCGTCGTGGGCCGGTCCGTGGTTCGCGACGCGCAGGTGCGCGAGCTCGTGCACCAACACGTAGTCGAGCGTCCAGGCCGGATACCCGGCGAGCCGGGTCGATATGCGGATCGCACCGTCGTCGGGCGTGCACGATCCCCATCGCTGACGCATGTTGTCGACCCAGCGAACGGTCTTCGGGCGGGGCAGGTCATACTGCTTGGCCAGCTTGCGGGCGCGTGCCGCGATGTCGATCGAGCCCGGATCGAGCCTTCGCCGCATGCGTTCGGCGAGCTCTTCGGCGGTCTGGTGCGCTTCGGCGAGCGACATCCAACGAGGGAACGAGACTCGCAGGCGGTCCCCGACCAACACCGCCTCGACATGCTTGCGGCGGCACGTCCCGCGCACGAATTCGATCTCCATCCCGAAATTCATATCGCGTCCGAGCGACATGTTGAACAGCTGTTCGCGAAGACCTTGTGACAGTCGTGTTGCGGGGTCGCGCGCGATGGCCACGTCGCCACCGTTTCCGCTTGACGATGAACGGCCGCGGTCGTAATGTCCGGGGGCCGGTTTGCCGATGCGTCGGACTCCGAGCGACATCCCACCCGGGGTGCGCACGGAACGGATGCACGAGCGGGCCGGACGCACACCGGCTCTCGGGTCGGGGTGCGACCGACGTCGCGACCGTCGGGCGCTCGCAAGGGCCGCCCTACAGTGGCACGCCGGAACGGAGAGGGCCCCGAGAAGATCGGAGCTGCGACGCAGCGAAGACTACTCGGGGCCTTTCCGCGCCTCCCGTGAGATGGCGCAGGCGTTCACTACGGTCGCCGCGTGCGCGATCGCCTCCTCGACGACCTCGACCCGCAACAGCGGGCCGCCGTCGTCGCGTCGCATCCGCTGCTCGCGATCATCGCCCCGGCCGGGTCGGGGAAAACGCGTGTGCTCACCCGCAGGGTCGCGTTCCGGATACGCGAGCACACTGTCGAGACCAAGCATGTCCTCGCGCTCACGTTCACCCGGAAAGCCGCCGCCGAGCTGACGCTGCGCCTGCGGCGGCTCGGCGTCGGCGGCTCGCTCACCGGCGGCACGTTCCATGCCGTCGCGCTCGCGCAACTCCGCCGGCAGGCGACCGAGCGGGGATGGGACCAACCCCGCGTGCTCGATCGCAAGGGCCGCCTGCTCGGGCCGCTGCTCGGCGGGCGCGGCCCGCCGCGGCGGTCGCCATCAATGACATTGCGGCCGAGATCGAGTGGGCCAAGGCGCGCCTGATCTCCCCCGACGAGTTCGCGGACGCGGCGCGCGCCGAGTCCCGACGACTCGCGCGCCCGGGCACCGAGGTGGCGGAGCTGTACGCCCGGTACGAGACGGAGAAACGCAAACGGCGCCTGCTCGACTTCGACGACGTGCTGCATCGGTGCGCCGACGGGATCGCGCGCCATGAGGAGTTCGCGGCAGGGCAGCGCTGGCGCTTCCGGCACTTCTTCGTCGACGAGTTCCAGGACGCCACGCCCTTGCAGGTGCGGCTGCTCCACGCGTGGCTCGGCACCACTCGCGACCTGTCGGTCGTCGGTGATCCCGCGCAGGCGATCTACGGCTTCGCGGGCGCGGACGCCTCACCGCTCGGTGAGTTCGGGGAGGTCTTCGGCGGCGAGACGATCGCGTTGGCGCACAACTACCGCAGCACCCCGCAGGTGGTCGCGCTCGCCGAGGTCGCGCTCGGCCCGGCCGCGCACCCGGCTCGCGTCTCGCCGCGTGCGGTGCGACCCGCCGGCGACCGGCCGACGATCGTCGCCTACGACAGCGGCGAGGCCGAAGCATCCGCGATCGCCGATCGGTGCTGGCGGGGGTTCACCGCCGGCGTGCCGTGGCACGACATGGCGGTGCTTTTTCGCACGAACGCGCAGACGTCACTGTTCGAGGCGGCGTTCACCCGGCGCGGCGTGCCGTTCCGCGTCGCGGAGGGACAGCGCTTCGCGGCGCGCCCGGAGGTGCGCGCGCTGATCGACCGCTTCCGCGAGGCCGAGCGCAGCACGCCCACCCGACAATTCGCCGATCATCTCGCGGACCTCGCTACGGACGACGGGGTGCCGGACGAACACCGCGAGCTCGGCGACGAGATCGTCGTGGCGCACGAGCTCGAGGAGACGCGGGCGCATCGCAACGCGCTCGTCGACCTGGCACGTGAGTATCTCGCGGCCGTGGGCGGCTTCGGAAGCGTTGCGGGCTTCGTGGGCTGGCTCGACACGTCGACGCGCGGGGAGGACGCGCCCGGTGGAGGCGTCGATCTCGCCACGTTCCATCGGGCGAAGGGCCTCGAGTGGTCAATCGTGTACGTCACCGGACTGGAACGGGGGCTCGTGCCGATCTCGTGGGCAGCGTCCGAGAGTGCCCTCGACGAAGAACGGCGACTTCTTCATGTCGCGCTCAGTCGCGCCCGGGACCAGCTGCATTGTTCCTGGGCCCGCGCGCGCTCGGTGGGCGCACGCCGTTCGGCGCGGGATCCTTCACCGTGGTTGGGTGCGCTCGAAGCCGCGCTGCATGCGATTCCGGGGTCTTCGCCGGATCCCGCGCGCTACGTCGCCGAGCTCCGCGACACGCTTGCCGCGGCGGCGCCTGCTGCGCCGAGGCCACGCTCGGCGCGTCGCCACGTCCGTTGACGGTTGCGTGACACGAGACGAGTATGAACGAGCCCCGACCCTGAAAGGCGGAGGTACTGATGAGCTCGACGCTCCCGCTGTTCCCCACCGACGACGGCTGGCCTTATCCGGACGTCACGGCCGTCGAGCTCACTGCCGACACGCCCGATCTCGACGCCCTCGAGATGCTCGGTCCACACGCGTTCGACGTGCTCACCGCCGAGGAACAAGAAGCGCTGTTCTCGCACTTCGGTTTGCGCGGTCGCGATCCTCTCCCGATGAAGCTGCTCGCACCCGCACTCGGTTACACACGCGCGGAAGCGGCAGCGCTGATCGGCAGCGCCGTCGACAAGATGCGCGTCCAACTCCTGCGCGAGTAGCGGGCCTCAGACTTCGATCTCGCTCTTGGTGCGGCCCTTGCTCGACCACCAGTTGCCCGCGGCCCGGCCGAGCCGGAACTGCTCGGGCTTGTCGCCGTCGGCGAGCACGTCGGTCTCCAACCACAGCCGCTTGAGGTGACGGATCTTGCCCTCGGCGCGATCGTCGACGTACGCGTTGCGCGCGCGTGCAGCACGTGATAGTTGTTCACGAACTGCATGTCGCCGGGCTGCATCATCATCGACACGTGGTACTGCGGGTCGGCGCACATCGCGTCGACGCGGTCCATCGCTTCGCGCGCAGTTGGCGAGGGCCGGGGCGCATCTTCGTGCCGCCGCGCCGCCTCGATGTACGGCCGGATGTAGCGAACGAACAGCCGGTCGCCGCGCCGGCTGAAGATCGGCATCGTGTACCAGGGCTTGCCGCCCGGCGCCTGCTCGCCCCGAAAGTCGTAGGCGAACGGCGCGTACAGCGCGGCCGCGAGCTCGGGCTGCTGTCGCGCACGAGCTCGTTGTGGATCGCGACCGCGTTCGCGACGAGGCTCGCGCCGCCGCTCGCGCCCGCGTTGAGGCAGAACAAGCCGACGAGGTCGGAACCGTCGGAGTGGAACGGGAACGCGACTGCGCCGATCTCGTTTCCCCGGCCGTTCGGATCGTCGAGCGGCGCGTCCCTGGTCGGTGACGTCGCCGAGCAGATGGCCCTTGGCGTTCTGCGGCCACGGGCGGCCGAGGTGCATCCCGACGCCCCAATAGATCGTCGACGCGCGTTGCTTGCCGTATCGCTCGACGGGCACGCCGCGGATGAGCACGACGCCGCGACCGTTGATGAGCTCACGGGCGAGGCGCTGGAGCTCCGGCCCGAGCGTCGGCAGCGGGAACGACTCGCGCGTGATGTCGAGCACGTCGTCGCACTGCCGACTCGGCGAACTGCAGCGCGGCGTCGAGCTCGTCGACGTGGGCGTCGGTCAGCTCGAAGACGTAGTGCGTCGCCGATGTCGTCACCGCGCCATTCGCAGCCGGCTTCGAGCGGAACGAGCGGCGGTCATCGCGCGCCTCCTCGAGCCGGGCGCGGCTGCGGGCCGCGTACGAGCCGCCCGGGCAGCGGCCCGGCCGCCTCGCCGTGCTCGTAGGTGACCTCGCCGGCGACGATCGTCGCGACGTAGCCGTCGGCCGCGTTGCACGAACCGCTTGCCGCCCGCGGGCAGGTCGTAACGAACCTCGGGCCGCCGCGCGGTGAGGCGATCGACGTCGATCACGTTCACGTCGGCGCGGTAGCCGGGCGCGAGCACGCCGCGGTCGAGGAGGCCGACCGTCCGCGCGCGTCGCGGACGTCTGCCGTTGCACGAGGAACGGCAGCGGGAGCCGGCCGTGGTCGCGGTCGCGCCCCCAGAGCGTGAGCAGCGTCGTCGGGAAGCTCGCGTCGCAGATGGTCCCGACGTGCGCGCCACCGTCGCCGAGGCCGACGACGGTGTGGTCCGCGGCGAGCATCTCGCCCGCCGCGTCGAGGTTGCCGTCGTCGTAGTTGAGCGACCGGGCGGTAGAGGAAGCCGCGACCGCCGTCCTGCAACATGATGTCGTACGCGAGGTCGAGCGGGTCGCGGCGCTCGCGGCGCGCACGCGCGTCGATGCTCGACGACGGGTCGGGCTCGTAGTCGGGCGGATCGCCGAGCTCGTACATGTGATCGAAGCCGCCGAGCAGCCGGCCGCCTGCGCTCGTCGCGCGCCGCCGCGTCGGCGGCGAGCACCTTGGCCTTGAACTCGGGGTCGGACATCACCGCGACCCGTTCGGCGAGCGGCAGCGCCGCGATGTCGCGATACACGCGGATTGGTGAGCAGCGGGTGCAACGTGCACTCGAGGCCGAGCAGCAGCCCGACGGCGCGCGGCGCCACCTGTCCGCGCATGGTGACGCCGGCCGCGTTCGCCATCGGCGAGAAGCTCGAGCTGCCGGCGCCAGGAGCCGAGCCTGGTCTGGAGCAGCGTGAACGACAGCGGCCGGCCGGACGCCTCCGCCATGCTGCGGAACAGCGAGAACTCGGCGTCGACGTCGACGAAGTCGGAGACGGCTTGCAGCACGCCGCGCCCGGTCTCGCCGATCGCGGTCGCGATACCGATGAGCTCGTCGGCTTCGGCGGTCAGGGTCGGCGTCAGCTCGCCCTTGCTGCTGCGGTGGTTCAGCGTGCGCGACGTCGAGAACCCGAGCGCGCCGGCCTCGATCGCCTTCCGCGGCGAGCTTCGCCATCAGCGCGATGTCCTCGGCGGTCGCGGGCTCCCGTCGCGCGCCGCGCTCGCCCATGACGTGCAATCGCAGCGCGCGCGTGCGGCACCTGGAGCGCGACGTCGACATCGAAGGCGCGCTCGTCGAGCGCGTCGATGAACTCCGGGAAGCGAGCGCCAGTTCCACGCGAGGCCTTCGTGCAGCGCGACGCCGGGGATGTCTTCCACGCCCTCCATCAACTCGATCAGCCGGTCGTGGTCGGTGGTGTGCACCGGCGCGAAGCCGACACCGCAGTTCCCCGCAACGACCGTCGTGACACCGTGCCACGACGACGGGATCATCCGTTCGTCCCACGTCGCTTGCCCGTCGTAGTGCGTGTGGATGTCGACGAACCCGGGCGTGACGAGGAGGCCGTCGGCGTCGATCGTGCGCGCGGCCGATCCGTCGACCGCGCCGACGGCTGAGATGCACCCTCCGTCGATCGCGATGATCGGCCCGCCGCGCGGGTGCCCCGGTACCGTCGATGACATCGCCACCGCGAAGGATCAGGTCGTGTTCGGTCACGGTCGCGAGTCTAAGGAGTCACTTAGGCTCGGTGCGATGGAGCACGGAGACGCCTCCGCCGTCGGCGCCGCGCTGGCCGAGACGCTCGAGTTCCTGACTGTTCGGCCGAGCGACGAACCGGACGAACAGACGACGGTATGGGTCGGTCATACGCCGGAGTGGTTCGGCGACTACCTCTTCGGCGGCTTCGTCATCGCACAAGCGATCATCGCGGCGACGCGGAACGCGCCCGAGGGCCGCCGGCTCCACTCGCTGCACGCATACTTCCTCCGGCCCGTCCTCGCCGCGAGGGAGGTCACGTATCACGTACGGGGGCTGCGCGAAGGGCGCACGTTCACGACGCGCCATCTCGACGCAATGCAGGACGACAAGCCGGTCCTCGACATGTCGTGCTCGTTCACGGCGGACACCGACGGTTACGTGTACGACCTGCCGGGTCGCGACGTCCCTTCGCCGACCGACCTCGCCGTCGAGCAGGGGCCGGGACCCTGGGTCGCGGCGTACGTGGGTCCGACGCCGCCGCGCGCCGGACGGCACCGCGAGTCGACGCACCGGATGTGGTTCCGTGTGCCCGGTCGCGCTCGCCGACGATCTGCATCTGCACACCGCACTGCTCGGTTTCGCGACCGACTGGACCGGCATCGGCGGCCGTCCTCTCCACCTCGAGGGCGATACGCAAGGCATGGTGAGCCTCGACCACGCCGCCTGGTTCCACCGCCCGGCGCGCGCCGACGACTGGTTGTTCTACGACGTGCATTCGCTCGTCAACGCCGGCGGACGCGGCCTCCTCCGCGGCGCGATGCGTGATCGCGAAGGCCGCATCGTCGTCTCCGCCGCACAAGAGATGCGCCTCACACCGGTCGACCTCCTCGGTCCCACCGAGGCGTGAAGCGCACAGTCAACGACTCCGGGAAGCGATCGTGCGTCCGGCTTCCCATCCGGGCGCTCGACCGTCGGCCGGCGGATGGATCGTCTCGATTTCCAATCCGCTGCACGCCAGGACCCATGAGATGACTGAGTTCGAGTTCCACATCTCGCCCGTATCGAGCTCGTCACGGCCCCACACTGGAGTCGGTATGGATGGCAACAGGTCGAGGACTCGTTGGGCGACTTCGACATCGTGAGTCAGCCTGACGGGGCTTGCGATCGCCCGGGTGACGTCGGGAATTTGCCCGTTTCGCCAGCGCCGTATCTCGTAGCGGAAGACTCGAAAACGTCCGAGCCAACGCATCCCGACCGGACCCTCCGCGACGACACCTCGCTGTTCGCCGTGGAGGTCCGGAACCGGCGCTTGCTCGATCACGAAGAGACCGGTTGGCGCGGAGACCACGAGAGCCGAATGGTAGAGATCGAAGCGCGGACGTCGACCAACGAGTGCTGATGCCATCTCGAAGAGCTTCCCGCTGATCCGCACAACGTGCGCGCCCGCGCCCAATGGGATCCAGTAGAGGTCGATCGCCGCGTCGCCCTCGATCATGTGCCGGGACCCTCGTTGGTCAAGATCGCGACAACCTGCTCGGTGTTCGTGAGATCGTCGAGGACGGCGTCGGCATCGACTGAGCGAAGCTCGGACATCGGGATCTGGCCGGTCGCGACCAGGAGACACCGCACGCCGGCGGCACGAGCACACGCGAAATCTGCCGGCGTGTCACCGATCACCCATATCTCGTCCGGGTGGTAGGACTCACCACGCAGTCGTGCAACGCGTTCGAGCGCGATGGGAACGAGTGCTTTGCGATCAGCGTCATCGCTGCCGTACGCGCCCACCTCGACATCGAAGTAGGCAGTGAGATCGAACGCGGCGAGCTTGACGGCCGCGTTCCCGACCAGGTTTCCACTCAACAACGTCTGGCGGACGCCCGCGATGCCGGCCAACCGGGTGAGCGCCTCGCTGACGCCACCGATCACTTCGCCACGCTGACGTAGATCCGCTTCGGCGAGCGCCAAGAGACGTTCCGCTTCGGCCATCGCCGCCGGCAGCAGTCGCGTGATCTCATGGTCTGCGATCTCGGCGGCCCGGAAGATCTCAGCCAGGATCTGCGGATCCGTCTTGCCGTGCATCATCACTGATCCGTCAGCAACCGCCGTGCCGGAGACGGTGGTCGCCGCCTGATTGATCACGTCCGAGCCGACACCGCCACCGCGCACCAGTGTCCCGTCGATGTCCCAGAGCAGGAGCCGTCGCACCCGGCAATGCTGGCCGCGTGCTCGACATCACGTCACGTTGTAGAGAGTTCGGCCTCGAAGAGTGCCGGTCCGTGGTCTGCCGCGGGCAACCGCACGGTGCACCGATCGGGAAGCCACATCGAGGTGAACGCGTGCGTGTAGGTGACACCGTGTCGTGCGGTGCCGCCCGTGAGCAGCGTGCCGACGATCGTCTCGGCACCGTCTGTGAGCCGTACGTCATCGGCTCGAGACGCGTGATCGATGCGTGGCCGGGCCACGACGGCGCGGCAATCGTGATCGAAATATCGAAGTGAACGTCATCCACGCTCGCGAGCAGACGAATCGGTGCACCGCTGACCGGGAGTGATTCGAAGTCCCAGTGGAAGTCATAGGATCCATCGACGCCCCCGAACCCACCGCCGCCGCCCTCGAACAGCTTGCCGGAAGCGTCCACTGCCTTCAGCCGGAACGTCGGCATTCCGGGGCTCAGGGTCGCGCCGACAAGACGACCGCGAACACCCCAGCCATGCGGGTGCACATCCACCGACGTGACGCCCATCTCCACGTCGCCGTTGCCGACCATCGCAAGGACCGGGGAACCGATGTCGGCGGTAGGTCACTCATAGCCGTGAAATGATCGCACGAGATCAGCGAAGAGCTCGAGGGGAGATCTTGCGAGCGCCGGCGACACATATTGTCGCCGAACGTCGCAAGAACCGATCTGGCTCAGCCTTCGCCGCACGCGCTCCACAGCCCTCGCCGCGCGGTGCGCGCTTCGAGCTCCGCTTCGAGCAGGGCGCGGCCGTGGGCACCGTTGGGCGGGATGATCAACAGGCGCGCGTACCCGAGTCGCAACAGCTCGTCGTCGTAGCGCTCGCCGTCGACGTAGACGTATGCGAGCAAGCGCCCGTACTTGTCACGCTCCTCGTTGTCGGTTTCGAGCGACACCCGCCGGCCACCGAGACGCGCAGTGCGTGTACGCCGCTCGCCTCCGGGCCGAAGCACTGCACCGGCTTGCGGCGGTCCTTGGTCTCCGGCGTGTCGGCACCGAGGATCCGAATCCGCTCGACGCGCCCGTCGTCGATGCGCACGTCGATCGTGTCGCCGTCGATCGTGGCAACAACGGATGCGTCGAATCTCGCCGCGGCACGGCTGCCCGACCACCAGCCCCACGCGGCGCTCCCGAGCAGGGCGACGGCGAGCATCGCGCACGCGGCCCGGGAGCGGGCCATCGCGGCGAACGGTATCAGCCGTCAGCGTGACGACGAGGCGCTCGATGCGATCGAGGAACCCGGGCCACCCGCCAGCCCGCCGAGATCTCGTGTGTTCGCTGCGACGGCAAGTTCTCATGCACGAGCACGAGCCGGGTCTTGCCGTCCTCCTCCTCGAACACGACGGTCACCTTCGTATTCGACCACGGCGCCTTCGACGCCCTCGAGCGTCTCGCTCATGACCAGGCGGTGCGGCGGGTCGATCTCCAGGTACTCGCCGCGTCTCGACGTACGGCGGCTCGCCCGTCGGGGCCGAACTCGATCTGGTAGCCGACCGCCGACGCGGAGGTCGAGCTCGACGACGCGCGCGACGTCGACGTCGCCGCCGTCGCGATACCACTCCTCCATCGCCTCCGTCGTGGTCCACGCGCGGAACACGACGTCGGGCGGCGCGTCGATGAGTCGTTCGATCCGTAGCGTCGTGTCGTCGGTCATCGGTCCTCCCGCATCTCGTGCTACTCGTTCGAGGCGGTCGAGACGGCGCTCCCACCGCCGGCGAAGTTGTTCGATCCAGCGGGCGGTCTCGTCGATGCGTCGTGCTCGAGCTCGCAACGTCGCACGCGGCCCTCCTTCACCGTGCGCACGAGGCCGGCGTCCTCGAGCACCTGCACGTGCTTCAGCACCGCGCGAACGACATGTCGTACGGCTCGGCGAGCTCGCTCACCGACGCCGGAGCCCCGGCTCAGCCGCGTCACGATCTCGACGCGGGTGGGGTCCGCAAGCGCCGCAAACGTCTGGTCGATCGTCGCGGTCATAGTGAACTTATTGGTTCAGTATCGTCGATGGTCGAACTAACTGGTACAGTATTACCGCGCACCGAGACTGCGTCAAGCAGACCCTGCGGAATACTAGTGAGGCAGGAAGTCGAGCAGCAGCGCGTTGACCTTGTCGGGCTGCTTCCCACTGCATCCAGTGGCCCGGGCCCTCGACGCGCTCGTAGCGGAACGTGTTCGTCGACGAACTTCGCCGAGCCGCGTCATCTGCTCCTCGAGCAACGCGAAGTCGCCGGTGCTCCAGACGCCCATCGTCGGCGACTGGATCGGCGGGAGCTCGAGCGGCGGACCGGTGAGCGCTTCGGGCGTGATCGTTCGCCGCGGTAGTAGTTGAGGCCCGGCGTCAACGAGCCGGTCGCGCTCGAGATCGGCGATCACCGCGTCGGCGTCGGGATGGTGCGACCACTCGCGGAAGTTCGCCCAGTTGTCCTTCGTGAACCACTCCTCGGCGATGCCGCGCGAACTGGAACAGCAGCATGTACCACGACTTCTCGCGCTGCGCCATGCTCATGCTCGCGAACGCGGTCGGGTGCCCGACCGACAGCGCGACGAGATGGTCGACGCGTTCGGGCGCGAACGCGGCGGTCGCCCACGCCGCCGCCGAGCCCCAGTCGTGCCCGACGACGTGCGCGCGCTCGATGCCCGAGATGATCGAGGATCGCCGACGACGTCGATCGCGAGCAACGGGATCGAGTACGCCTCGACCTCGGCCGGCTTGTCGCTCGCGCCGTAGCCGCGCTGTGTCGGGCACGATCACCTGGAAGCCGGCGTCGACGCAGCGCCGGGACCTGCTTCGACCACAGGCGTTGCGTGTCGGGGAAGCCGTGCACCAGCACGACCGGCCGGCCCTCGCCCTCGACCTGGACGTCGAGCGTCACGCCGTTGGTGTCGATCTGCATCGTCCGCCTCCGCTGCTCAGCCGGCGACGATCGGCGAGCAACTCGCTCGCGGTTCGGCGCCGGCATCTCGGCGTGCGCGCCCGCCAGCCCGCACCGAGCTCGACGACCTTCTCGAACGACGCCCGGCGCCGCGAGCACCTCGTCCGGCAACGCGAGCACGCCGGCGATCCGCAGGAACGCGCGGAGCACGTCGGGGTCCTGCGGCGCGCGCGTGCTGCAGCGCCTGCGTGATCTCGCACTCGGGATCGCCGGGGTCGTACGTCCTTGCCCTCGATCCCCGCGTCGATCTCGGCGAGGCGGTGCCGGTCGAACGCGAGCGTCGCGCGGTAGTACGGCTCGACGGTCTGTTCGGTCACCTCGTGCCACGCCGGTCGCGAGCCCGATCGGGTCGTCGAGCGGACGCGTCGCGCAGCAGGTCGCGGAAGCGCGACCGCGTGCATGAAGCCGATCGAGCAACCGCGGCCGAGCGACGGGTTCGTGCACGCCCACGAGTCGGCGACCGCGAGCACACCGGTCGCGACGGGCGTGCCGTCGACGACGAACGCGCGGTGGCGGTCCTCGATCTTCGCCATGATCGCGACCTCGCCGTCGTCGATCGGCTCGCCGTCGACCCAGTGCGCGACGAGCGGGTACGAACGCCACGTGCGCATCCACGTGTCGACGTCCTTGAGCGGCCGCAGCGCCGCGTCCTTCGCGCTCGCGATGATGCCGAGCCCCCACGTGCCGTTGTCGGCCGGCAAGCGTGAGCGTCGACACGGTGCCCCACGGCGTGAGGAGCCCGCACATCGCCGGCGGCATCGCGCCGTCGGCGCGAGCGGAAGTGACGGCCGTAGTACATGAAGCCGCAGTCCTCGAGCTCTTCCTCGGGGGCGCGCGCGCCGACCTCGCGACAGCAGCGACGGCAACGAGGAGCGCCGTCCGGTCGCGTCGACGACGAGGTCGGCGGCGACGTCCTCGCCGGCGTCGGTCCGCACGCCGACGACGTGCGGCACGCCGTCGGCGGCGTCTCGGCCGGTACGAAGCGCGGCAACCGCGACGCCGCGCCGGACTTCGCAGCCGTTCGGTTGCCTCGCGCGGCACGCACGAGCGCGGTCTCCGCCACCGGACGCCGCGCCGTGAGCGCGTCGAACTGCTCGTCGCCCGGCTGCATCCCGCCGGTCATCTCGGCGGGGATCTCGGCGAACGGGTTGTAGCGGATCGCGCCGAGCTTCTCGAACTCGCGTGCCGCATCCGGGCAGCTCGGCTTCGAGCAATGATCGGAACCGCGGGAGGAACATGTGGATCATGCGGAACTGGTTGACGCCCCGGCGTTCCCAGTGCTCCCACGCGTCGTCGGCGTCCGCGGGGGGTGGCGCGGGGTCGCGCTCCAGGACCGTGACGTCGTGGCCGTCGCGCGCGAGCAACATCGCGGTGGTGAGTCCCCCGACACCGGCACCGATCACAATGATGCGAGCCATGGTCCGTTCTCCTCCCGGCCGATGTCGGGCGACCCTATACCGTGCAGGGCATTCGTCGCTCGAAGGTGCGTGGATCAAATCTCGCGTGTGCCACGACTAGGGTGAGCCGGTCATGCGTGCATGGCGCGTGGTGCGCGTCCTTCTCCCCCTGCTGATCGTGCTCGTCGTCGTTGCCGGCGTCGTGGCCGTGTTGAGCGCCCGACCGGACCAGCAGGATGCGAAGCGCAGCGTGGACCGTGCCTGGACGCCGCTGTCGAACGACCTGAAGCACGCGCTACTTCCTGCTGACCGCCGCGGACGAGAAGATGCTCGCCCTGTCGGGGCCGGTACGGGAGCTCGCCGACAGCGTGCGCAGCGCCCTCGACCGCTGGCAGTCGGCGGCCTCCCGGAAGAATGTCGAAGCCCAGGTCCGCGCCGCGAACACGCTCGAGGCCGCCGGACGGCGGCTGGTCGCGGCCGCGCACGCTTCGGATCGGGTGAAGACGGACGCGGACGCGAAGGCCGCCATCGACGCGTTCGCCGCTGACACGACGTCCGGCGACCGTGTGAAGGCATTCAACGACGCCGTCCAGAAGTACGCGCGAGAACGGCGCGGGCCCGTGCGCAGCGTTGTCGCGTCGTTGCTCGGCAACCCCGACATCCCGGCGTTCGAGCCGGCGACGGCGTAGCTGTCACACCCGCCGTTACGGTCGACACCATGATCGTCGGGATCGGGGTCGGTGTGTTGCTCGAGCGCGGCGGCGGTGGCCGTCGCCACGCTGTGGTTGCGGCGGGCGCACGTTCTCGGCGCCGATCCGGGCGACGTGCTCACGCGTGTGCTCGACCATCAGCTCGCGTCGATGACCGACGAGCTGGGCAAGGTCGGCGATCTCGTGCGCAGCCTGGAGCGCGACCGGCACCACGCGTTCGGCGAGCTCGCCAACGAGCTCCGCCGCCAGCACGAAGGCCTGAACACGCTGACCGAGCACACCCACCAGCTGCGGGAAGTGCTCTCGAGCTCGCAGGCGCGCGGCCAGTGGGGCGAGCGCATGGCCGAGGACGTGTTGCGCCTCGCGGGCTTCCTCGAAGGCGTCAACTACCGCAAGCAGACATCGCTGCCCGGGCGCCGGCCGCCCCGACTACACGTTCTTGATGCCGAACGGGTTGCTGCTCCACATGGACGTGAAGTTCCCGCTCGACAACTACGTGCGCTGCCTCGAGGCCGGCAACGACCTCGAGCGGGCAGCGCGAGCGCGACCAGTTCTTGCGCGACGTCCGAGATCGGGTGAAGGAGCTGACGACGCGGGGCTACCTCGACGCGACCGACGAGACCGTCGACTGCCTGCTGCTCTTCATCCCGAACGAATCGGTCTATGCGTTCGTGCAGGAGCACGACCGCGCGATCCTCGACGACGCGATGCGCAACAAGGTCGTGTTGTGCTCGCCGCTCACGCTGTATGCGGTGCTCGCCGTCGTTCGCCAGGCCGTCGACAACTTCTGCTTGGAGCGCACGTCGAACGAGATCCTTTCGTTGCTCGGGGAGTTCGCGCTGCAGTGGGAGAAGTACGCGACGCAGCTCGACCGGGTCCAGCAGCGGTTCGACGGTGTCGCCAAGGAGTACGCCGCGCTGATGACCACCCGGCATCGCGCGCTGCAACGGCCGCTCGACAAGATCGAGTCGTTGCGCCAGGGCGAGCGCACACGCGGCGGGTATCCCGGTGGACAGCGAGGGAGGGCCCGAGCTGCCCGGGAGCGCGCCGGCGAGAGGAGGACGCGCTGGTCGAGGCGGAGATCACCCCGTTTGCGCTCGACGCGTAGCCTGCGCGTCGTGACGCACGTTGCGGTGTTGGGCGGTGGGCAGCTCGGGCTGATGCTCGGGCTGGCCGGGATCCCGCTCGGCTGCTCGTTCACGTTTCTCGATCCGGTCGAGCGGAGCGCCTGCGCGCGCGGTCGGCGAGCTGGTCGTCGGCACGCTCGACGACGTGAGCGCGGCCGAGCGCGCCGCCAAGGGCGCGGCGGTCGTCACGTACGAGTGGGAAGGCGTGCCCGCGGCAACCGCGCGCGCCCTGGAGCCGATGGTGCCCGTGCGGCCCGGCCCTCGTGCGCTCGTCGTGTCGCAGGATCGGCTCGTCGAGAAGGAGATGCTGCGGGCGCTCGGCATCGCGACCGCGCCGCTTTCGACCGGTCGACGATCTCGAGGGCCTGCATGCCGCGGTGACGCGCTCGGGCTGCCCGCCGTGCTGAAGACGCGGCACGGCGGCTACGACGGCAAGGGCCAGGCCGGCGCTCAGGGAGCCGGCCGACGTCGACGGCGCGTGGGCCCAGCTCGGTGGCGTGCCATTGCTGCTCGAAGGATTCGTCGCCGTTCGATCGTGAGCTTTCGATCGTCGGCGTGCGCGACCAGCAGGGCGAGATCCGTTGTTGGCCGGCGGTCGAGAACGAGCACCGCGACGGCATCCTCCGCGTGACGCGCGCGCCCGCGCACGGGGCTCGACGACGCGCTCCAGGCGCGGGCGGAAGCGTGCATCCGGCCCTTGCTCGAGGATCTGGAGTACGTGGGCGTGGCGTGTGTCGAGCTGTTCGACGTCGCCGGCGAGCTCCTCGCCAACGAGATCGCCCCCCGTGTCCACAACTCCGGGCACTGGACGATCGAAGGCGCCGAGACGAGCCAGTTCGAGAACCACATCCGAGCGGTCGTCGGCATGCCGCTCGGGTCGACCGAGGCGCGCGGGCCGGCCGCGATGGTCAACTGCATCGGCGACGATGCCCGACATCGACGCGGTGCTGCGCGTGCCCGGCGCGCATCTGCACGACTACGGCAAGGAACCGCGTCCCGGACGCAAGCTGGGCCACGTCACCGTGACCGCGCCGGACGCGCGGACGCTCGAGGAACGGCTCGCGCTGCTGCAGTCAGGCGATGGCGCCGGCCTCACGTAGCTTCGCGACTTCGCTGTCGCCGACGCCCCAGTCGCGCAGCGCCTCGTCGGTGTGCTGGCCCGGCCAGGGCGCGTCGCGCTGCAACCTCGGGTGCCGTCCGCGAGAAGCGGGGCGCGGGAGCCGGTTGCGCCACACCGCCCCGTTCGATGATCGTGTGGCGCGCCTTGATGTGCTCGTCGTTGACGGCCTCGCTCATCGTGAGTACGGGTGCGTAGCACGCGTCGCTGCCGCGCAGGATCTCGTCCCACTCGTCGCGGGTCTTGGTCTTGAACAGCTTGGTGAAGCGCTCGCGCAACGTGTCCCAGCCCGCGCGGTCCATCTGGCCGGGCAACCCTTCGTCAGCCAGGCCGAGCCGCTGCATCAGCTCCGCGTAGAACTGCGGCTCGAGTGAGCCGAGCGCGACGAACTTGCCGTCGGACGTCTCGTACGTGTCGTAGAACGGTGCACCGGTGTCGAGGAAGTTCATGCCGAGCGCTTCGTCCCAGGCGCCGATCTTCTTCAGGCCCCACATCATCGACATGAGGATCGCACTGCCGTCGACCATCGCGACGTCGATCACCTGGCCCTTCCCCGACCGCCGCGCTTCGAGGATCCCGCACACCACGCCGAAGGCCATGAACATGCCGCCGCCGCCGAAGTCGCCGACGAGATTGATCGGTGGAGTCGGCTTCCCGCCGGCCCGGCCGAAGTGCGCCAGCGCGCCTGCGAGACCGATGTAGTTGATGTCGTGGCCCGCGGCTTGCGCCATCGGGCCGTCCTGCCCCCAACCGGTCATGCGGCCGTAGACGAGCTTGGGGTTGCGGGCCAGGCAGACGTCGGGCCCGAGCCCGAGCCGCTCGGTCACGCCGGGGCGATAGCCCTCGAACAATGCGTCGGCCTGTTCGACCAACCGCAACACCAACTCGACGCCTTCGGGATTCTTCAGGTCGACGCCGATCGACCGGCGGCCGCGATACAACGGCTCGAGATTGGGCTTGTCGAACGTCGCCGGGTTCACCTGTTGCGCGCGGTCGATGCGCACGATGTCGGCGCCCATGTCCGACAACAGCATGCCCGCGAACGGACCCGGCCCGATACCGGCGAGCTCGACGATCTTCACACCCGAAAGCGGTCCCATAGGACGGTCAACCTACGCGCGCCGATCCCGCGCGCTGCTGAGCGCCCGCGTCGGCACGCTTCTGTGAGAAGTTCAGCTTCAAGCCCGGTCGCGGCCACGGCATCGAGATCAGGCGACCCGTGCCCGAGCACGTGACGTACGCGGTGCGGAGGTCGTCGCCCCCGAACGCCACGTTGGTGGTGAGCGGGTCACCGGTGATCGCCTGATCGAGCACCTCGCCCGACGGCGAGATCACGGTGAGCGCGCCGGTGACGAGCGTGGCCACGACGACGTTGCCGTCGCCGTCGATACCGAGTGAGTCGAACAACTGCATGCCGGGCAGGCCGCACAGGAGCGTGCCGGTCGCACCCGCCGCGCTCCGCTCGACCTCACCGGGACCCGTGACGTTCCACGCGTACACGCGGCCGGTGTGGGTCTCGGCGGCATACAAGCGCGACCCGTCGGGTGAAAGGCCGATGCCGTTGGGGGAATCGCTCGGGAAGATCACTTCGCGAATCGCGCTCCCGTCCGGCTGGGCGTAGTAGATCGCGCCGAGGTGGTGCACCCGGCCTTCCCGGCGCGCATGGTCGGTGAACCACATGCCTCCGTGCGCGTCGAACACGAGATCGTTCGGGCCGATGAGCTTGTGGCCGTCGCACTCCGTGTAGAGCACCTTGACGTCACCGCTGTTCGAGATCGACGCGTTCGATCCGGCCGCCGCTGTGGTCGGGCGGCAGCTCGGTATCGGGAACGGTGATGCCGAACATGTCTCGGAACGACCAGCCACCGCTGTTGCAGAGGTACAGCGCGCCGTCCGGACCGATCGCCGCACCGTTCGGGCTACCGCCGGGCGTGGCGACGGTCTCCTTCGTGCCGTCGGGATGCACCCGGGTGACGCACGCACCCATCAGCTCGACGACGATCACCGTGCCGTCGGGCATCGCGACCGGCCCCTCGGGGAACTTCAAGCCGTCGGTGATCTCGGTGATCTCGGGAGTGCTCATGGTTGCGGAGCGTTCCACCGGAGTTGACCGCGGGTCAAGGATGCGCTCCGATGCACCCATGAAGATCCGGATGGAACCGCAGGACGAGTACATGCACCAGTTGGAGTCCGCGACGAACTTCAACGAGTCCATGTACTTCAACGTGTACGACCCGAGCGAGCGCGTCGGCGGGTTCTTGCGCCTCGGCAACCGCGCCAACGAGGGCTATGCCGAGCTGACGACGTGTCTGTACCTGCCGGACGGCCGCGTCGCGTTCATGTTCAACCGCCCGAAGATCTCCGACAATGACGCGTTCGACGCGGGCGGCACGCGCTTCGAGGTGATCACCCCGTTCGAAGAGCTGCGCACGACGTACGACGGGAAGATGGCGCTGCTCAGCGAGCCGTTGCAGATGGCCAACCCGCGCCAGGCGTTCACCGAGAACCCGTGGGTCGAAGCGCACGTCGACCTCACGCACCGGGGCGTGTCACCCATGTACGGCGGCGAGCCCGTGAACGACGACGGCTCGCCGCTGACCAAGGACTACTCCGGCGGGTTCGCGCGCGGCCACTACGAGCAGCACATGGCCGTGACCGGAACGATCCGCGTCGGCGACGAGGAATGGCCGGTGCGCGGCTTCGGGCTGCGCGATCACTCGTGGGGCCCGCGCTTCTGGCAGGCGCCCTGGTGGTACCGCTGGCTCACGGCGAACTTCGGCAGCGACTTCGGCTTCGTCGTGTCGATCATCGCGTCACGCGACGGCGGCCGGCGCTACGGCGGCATGGTGTTGCGCGACGGCCAGTACGAGCACATCACCGCCGCGACGATCGAGACCGACTGGGAGGGCGACGACCAGTACCACCGGGAGGTTCGTGCGACCGCCACCACGGCGAACGACACCTACAAGATCACCGGTCGCGTGCTGAACCTCATCCCGCTGCGCAACCGGCGCGAGACCCCCGAAGGCGAACAGCTCGTCACGCGCATCTCGGAGGGCATGACCGAGTGGTCATGCGAAGGCCGTACCGGCTACGGGCTCTCCGAGTACCTCGACCAGATCGTCGACGGCCACCCGGTCGGCGCCGCTGAGGAACAGTGAACGACGACTAGAGCAGCAGCGTGCGCCGCGCGCCGGCCGCGGTGCCCGCGCCTCGGCGGTACTCGACGAGCTGCGCGACCGACACCATCGCGATGCGATGCTCTTCCGCGAACATCGTGAGGTACGGGAACCGCGCCGGTGAGCCGTCGTCGTGCAACACCTCGCAGATGACGGCGACGGGCGCGCAGCCTGCGAGCCGGGCCAGGTCGACCGCCGCTTCGGTGTGGCCGCGCCGCTCGAGCACGCCGCCCTCGCGTGCGCACAACGGGAACACGTGCCCCGGGCGCACGAAATGCTCGGGGCGGGAGTCGCCGGCGAGCACGTGCCGGATGGTGAGCGCCCGATCCTGGGCGCCGATGCCGCTGCCGGCGTCGCGGTGGTCGATCGACACGGTGAACGCGGTGTCGCAGCCGGCCTTCGCCGCGGGAACCATCGGGCCGATCTCGAGCTCGCGAAGGCGCTCGGCGTCGCACGGCATGCACACGAGCCCGCGGGCCCAGCGCAGCATGAAGTTGATCGCCTCGGGTGTCACCCATTCGGCCGCGAGCGTGAGGTCACCCTCGTTCTCGCGGTCCTCGTCGTCGACGACGAGCACCATCTCGCCTCGTCGAATACGACGCAGGGCGTCGTCGATGAACGTCAAGGACACCGTCACCGTCCTTCGTTGATGAGCTGGGGAACATGGGGCCGGAGGTCAACCCGGCCCGGGATCGTCGCGACCATGCGGCAACCATGCGGGTCGTTGCGCTCGACGTGGATCTCGCCGCCGTGCAGCTCCACGATCCAACGGGCGATCGCGAGACCCAGGCCCGCACCACCCGCACTCGAGGAGCGCGCGGTGTCGGACCGGTAGAAGCGCTCGAACACACGCGCCGCCTCGGCGTCCGCGATCCCGGGGCCCTCGTCGACGACCTCGAGTCGTGCACCGCCGGAGACCGCGACGACCCGCACGAGCACGGTGCCTTGGGGCGGCGAGTGCCGGACGGCATTCTCGACGAGGTTGGCGACGACCTGATGCAGGCGCTCGGCGTCGGCTTCGAGCCCGAAAGAGTGCGGTACCGCTTCGATCTCGAACCGGACGGCGTCGGTCTGCAACCGCGATTCGCGGATCGCGTGCTCGAGCATCGGCTCGACGTCGAACACGCGGCGATCGAGCGGGAGCGTGCCCGACTCGAGGCGGGACAGGTCGAGCAGCTGCTGCACGAGCCGTCCGAGCCGCTCGACCTGGGCGAGCATCGTCCGCAGTGTCTCGGGGTCGGGCGGGGCGACCCCGTCGACGAGGTTCTCGAGCACGGCCTGGAGGGCCGTGATCGGGGTGCGAAGCTCGTGACTGACGTTCGCGACGAGGTCGCGGCGCAACCGATCGGTCTCGGCGAGCTCGGCCGCCATCTGGTTGAACGAGCGGGCGAGCGTGCCGATCTCGTCGTGCGACGTGTCGGTGACGCGCGTGGAGAAATCACCGCGCGCCATCGTCTCGGTGGCCTCGACCATCTCGCGCAACGGGTGGGTCAGGCCGCGCGCGAGCACCCACACCACGCTCAACGCGACGAGCCCCGCGATCACACCGGCGACCGACGGCCAGAGCCGGGCGTGCACGCCGATGTAGAACACGACGACGGTGACCGCGACCGCCGCGAGGATGATCACACTCAGCTTGAGCTTGAGCGTCGGCAGCGGATCGAGCGGACGTTCCGGCGGATGCGGGCGCCTCAGCTCCATACCGGCGCCTCCTCGACCGCGTAACCCGACACCGTGCACCGTGCGGATGAGGTCGGCGCCGAGCTTGCGCCGGATCGAGCGAATATGCGAATCGACGGTGCGCGCGCCCGACGGCACGTCGTAACCCCACACCCGCGCGAGCAGCTCCTCGCGCGTCGCGACCCGGCCTGGCCGGGCGGCGAGATAGTGCAGGAGATCGAACTCCGTCGGTGTGAGGTGCACCGGCTCGCCGTCGTGTCGCACGCGTCGCGTGCTCGGGGTCGAGCTCGATCGGACCGATGCGCACGGGCGCGAGGTCGATGTCCGCCGTGTCGCGATCGACCCGGCGCAGCAACGCGTGGACACGCGCGATCAGCTCGCGCATGCTGAACGGCTTCGTCATGTAGTCGTCGGCGCCGACGGCGAGGCCGACCAGAAGGTCTGCTTCGCTGTCGCGAGCGGTCAGCATGAGGATGGGCACCGCGCGGTCGTGCTGGACGCGCTTGCACACCTCGATGCCGTCGAGGCCGGGCAGCATGAGATCGAGCACGACGAGGTCGGGGCGGGCGCGTTCGCAGAGCTCGACACCGCTGGGACCGTCGGCCGCCACCTCGACGTCGTATCCCTCGCTGCGCAGCCGGGCGGCGACGGCTTGGGCGATCGACGACTCGTCCTCGATCACCACGACGGTGCGCGCGGAGCCTTCTCGCGTGCGGGGTGCCAGGGACGTCACACCCTGGAGCCTACGGAAGGCACGTGTACGAGTCCGCATAGGCCTGTGGAGAAATCGTGGAGATGGGAGACGACAGCGCAGCGACCGGAGGGGAGCGGAGCGTGGAGTCGACCCGTGGAGATGGGAGACGACAGCGCAGCGACCGGAGGGGAGCGGAGCGTGGAGTCGACCCGTGGAGATGGGAGACGATCCCGCTAATGCAGGGCTGATTAGCGTTCCCCGCGTGACTCATGGTGCGCCTGACCCTGTCGCGCTCGCGCGTGTCATGGCGCCGGCGTGCGGCGAGGGTGTGGTGGAAGGGCTACGCCGGCTCTCGGGTGGCGCCTCGCGTGAGTCATGGATGTTCGAGCTGGTCGCACCCGACGGCGGCCGGCACGGACTCGTGCTGCGACGGGATCCCGGGACCCACACCGGCTGGTCGGAGCGGGCGACCGAGTACAGGCTGCTCGAGGCGACGGCCGCGGCCGGTGTGCCGGTTCCACGGGTACGAGTGCTTCTCGGTCCCGACGACGACCTCGGGCAGGGATTCGTGATGGATCGCGTCGACGGCGAGACGATTCCCCGCCGCATCCTGCGCGACGACATCTACGCGGACGCTCGGCCGCTGCTCGCGTCGCAGTGCGGCGAGATCGCGGCACGCATTCACGCGACCGACGCCGCGACGCTTCCCGAGCTGCCGGTACAGAACGGCACGTTCCAGATCGCGAATACCGCGAGAACCTCGATGGCTTCGGCGAGCCGCATCCCGCGTTCGAGCTCGGGTTGCGGTGGCTTGCCGACAATGCGCCACCCGAGACGGCGAAGCCGGCACTCGTGCACGGCGACTTCCGCAACGGCAACCTCATCGTCGGTCCTGACGGCGTGCGCGCGGTGCTCGACTGGGAGCTCGCGGATCTCGGCGACCCGGTCGAGGACCTTGGATGGCTGTGCGTGAGATCGTGGCGCTTCGGCGTCGTCGACAAGCTCGTCGGCGGTTTCGGTGACGTTCCGGAGCTGCTCGACGCGTACGAGCGAGCCAGTGGCCGGCGCATCGACGAAGACACACTCCGTTGGTGGGTCGCGCTCGGCACCCTCAAGTGGGGCGTGATCTGCATCGCGCAGGCCTTCACCCACCTGAGCGGCGTGCTGCGCTCGGTGGAGCTCGCCACACTCGGCCGGCGCGTGGCCGAGATGGAGTGGGACCTGCTCGACATCCTCGACGGCGGCTGGTGAACGTCGTCAGGACGGCGTCGTTGACGGCCGAAGCGCGGCCCGCACCGTCTCGACATCCGGCGTCGTGACCTCGACGGCGCCCGACGCGTCACTTGTACGCAGGAAGGCCTCGTGGACCTCGAGCGCGACGATCGACACCCGGGTCGTGTTCGGCACCGATCCGTCGGGAAAGCACTCCGGATGCGCGTGGAGAAACGCCGCCGCGGCCTGTACCGCGGCATGCTGCACGGCGTCTCGCTCGCTGGGGAAGCTGAACTTCCAGCGCCGCACCTGCGCGGCGAGCGACGTCTTGCCCTCGTCGTCGGGCGTGAGCCCGGCCGCCGGGAAGACCCGGCAATCGAACGTGCGACACGTGCGGGGACGATCCTCGTAGATCGAGCACCCTCCCTCGACGAGCATCGGGCAATGACCGTCGTCGTCGTATCCGAGCACGACGTGCCCTTCGGGAAGGCCGGGCGCGGGGAACAACAGCTCGCGAGGCACCCGGCGAAGCGTGTTCGTCTCGTCTGGCGCGATGTGGACGAAGTACGACGAGCGACAGCACGCGGTGCACCCGCCGCAAGGCACCTCGGCATCGACGTCGCTCATCTGGGCGCGCCGCGTGCGCCGCGCCCACGCCGAGAAGCTGCCGGCAGGCAGATCCTGCGGGTCGGTCACGGACACGAACGTGATCGGTGTGCCTGCGCGCTCACGGCCTGCCGCCCGAGGGATCGTCAGGGACGGTGCCGCCGCGTGCCTTGATGTCGGCGAACCGCTCGGCGAAGTGCCACCGATGACCTTCGAGATCCGTGGCCTCGTACCGGCGCTCGCCGTAGAAGGCGTCCTGCAACGGCATCGTGATGTCGGCGCCCTCGGCGACCGCGTGCGCGAGTGCGCGTCGACGTCGTGCACGTTGACCATCATCTGCACGGTGGTGTTGCCGAGCGAATGCGGGCTGTGGATCCGGTGGATCTCGGCGTTGGCGTGGCCGATCATCACCACCCCGTCGCCGACGCGCAGCCAGGCGAGCAAGGTGTCGCCCATGTCGGTGCGCGCCTCGCGGATCTCCGCGAGCTGGAAGACACGAACGAGGTAGTCGACCGCGGCGCGCTCGTCCTCGTACGCGAGGCGTGGGTAGATGTCGGGCATGCGCAGATCGCTCGAGGGCTCCTGCGTGGTGTCACCGATCGTGGACATCAAGCGCTCTTTCTCTCGCGCGAAGACCGTCGGCTCGGCGGGATCGTCGGGCCGGACCCGGTCGGGGCGCAGCGCCCGGAGCGGATCGAAGTCGTCGCTCACTGTTGTCTCCCGATCGACGCTCGGAGTTCGCGCAAACTCATCCGGGCCCGGTTCAGTCGCGATCGCACCGTACCTACTGGCACATCGAGCGCGCTCGCGATCTCCTCGTAGCTCAGCTCCTCCCACACGTAGAGGATCAGTGCGTCCCGTTCCTCGGCCGGCAGCCGAGCCACCGCATCGGCGACGTGCGGCCACAGCTCCGCGGCGTCGAGCGTCGCGACCACCTGCTCGGTCGGGTCGTCGGCGGGTGGTTGCCGCCCGAGCAGACGAGCCGTGGCCTGGATCCGGCGCGCCTCGCTGCGACGGTGTCGCGCCAGCAGGTTGGTCGCGATCCCGTACAGCCACGGGCGCGCGTTCGGCCGTTCGATGTCGTACGTGGCACGTTTCTCGAAGCCGACGCGGAACACCTCACCGAGGAGCGCTTCGGCGTCGTCGACACCCACCCGGCGTACCAGGTACCGGAACACCACGGTGGCGTGCCGGTCGAACAGCGCGCCGAAGCGTCCGGGCTCGTCGAGCGACGCCCGGATGACCGCCGCGTCCGACTCCGAAGCCATCACTCAATGTTCCCCGATCGTGGGCCGCGGTTCGCGACGCCGAGCGGCTAGACCGGGGAGGACCAGCCGAGGGGAGCCATGATCATGCAGGATCGTCCGACTGCGGCCGAGCTCGTACAAGCGGTGCGCGAATTCCTCGAGCGGGACGTGATGACCGCAACGGAGGGCCGTGTGCGATTCCACACGCGCGTCGCGATCAATGCGCTGGGGATGGTCGAACGCGAGCTCCATCAGGGCCCCGTCGTGGAGGCCTTCGAACGTGAACGTGCCGCCGAGCGGGAGCTCGCGGCGCGCATTCGGGACGGATCGCTCGACGACTGCCTCGCGCAGGTCCGCACCCAGGTGCGGGCGTCGGTGCGGGAGAAACTCCTGGTCGCGAACGCCGGCTATCTGGGGGAAGCGGACGGGTAGGGTGCGCGGCGCATGCGCATCGCAACGTGGAACGTCAACTCGCTGAAGATGCGGCTCCCGCGGATCGAGGAGTTCCTGGGGTACGCCGACGTCGACGTGTTGTGTCTCCAGGAGACCAAGACCGCCGACAAGTCGTTCCCCGCCCTCGCGTTCTCGACGCTCGGCTACGAAGCCGTGCACCACAGCCAGGGGCAATGGAACGGCGTCGCGATCCTGTCGCGTGTCGGCATCGAGGATCCGTCACACGGGTTCGGTCCCGAGGTCGCAGATCCGTACGAGGGTGACGCGCGCGTGCTCGCCGCGACGTGCGGCGGCATTCGTTTCATCGCCGTCTATGTGCCGAACGGCCGTGAGGTGGGCACCGACTTCTACGAGCGCAAGTTGCACTGGCTCTCGACGATGGACGAGTGGATCACCAACCAGTACTCCCCCACCGATCCGCTCGTCGTGTGCGGTGACTTCAACGTCGCCCCGGCCGATCGCGATGTCTGGGACCCGAAGGCGTTCGTCGGCTCGACGCATGTCACCGAGCCCGAACGGAAGGCGATCACACGCGCCTGCAGGAATGGGGATTCGAGGACACGTTCCGGCGCGTGTATCCCGACCAGGATCGGCTCTACACGTACTGGGACTATCGCGCCGGCGACTTCCACCAGCACCGGGGCATGCGCATCGATCACGTCCTGGCCACGAGGCCCGTCGCGGAGCGGGTGACCTGGGCCGTCGTCGACCGCAACGCGCGCAAGGGCACCGGGCCCTCCGATCACGCGCCGTTGATCGTCGACCTCGAGGACTCACGAGACTGACGCAGGCGCACGTCGAGATGGAACGTGCGCGCCGATCCGACCGCCGCCATGTCGACGGTGACGTGCAGCTCATCGCCTTCGAGCGCGACCACACGCCAGAGACCGGTGACCTCCTTCGCGCTCGGCGTCCGGCCGATGGCGTGGGAAGCGAGCGAGAGCCGGTTGTCTCGCGCTTCGCCGACCGCGACCTCGGAGGTGCCGCCGGTCAGCGCGATGACCGCTTCGACCCGGCCGTCCGCATAGCCGCGCAGGAAACCGAGCTCGGTGTGGGAGGGCATCTCGTTGCCGTCGGGCCCGGCGCGCCACGTGCGCTGCTCGTACCACAGGAACGGCCTGCCGTCGTGCGTGCAGGTGGTGCGCTCGCGGTAGCGGAACGGCTCGACATTGGGATAGTCGCCCGTGCCGTCGCCTTCCCAGGCACCGACGAGGAACGCGAGCGGTGCGAGATCGCCGTGCAGCGCGGGCCCGCTCATATGAGGCCGTCGGCAAATTCGGAGCACGCGGCGCCGCGAGTCCCGGCACACCTTGTTCGAGCGCGGCGAAGTACGCGTCGTCGCTCGTGCCCGCTTTGAAGCGAGCGTAGGAGCCCTCCATCACGCACGCGAGCTTGAACAAGCCGAGCACGCAGTAGAACGCGAGGTGTGTGAGGTCGCGGTCGGCGGTGTCGCCGTATCGCTTGATGAGCTCGGCCCGGGTGGGCACGTCGGCCGACGCGTGGAACGGGGACACCCCCGAAGGCGAAGGACCCTCCCCCGCCTCGACCCAGAGACCGATCACCCAGCCGACGTCGACGAGCGGGTCGCCGATCGTGGACTGCTCCCAATCGACGACCGCCACGAGCTCGACCGGCAGGCGCGGAGCGAACATCACGTTGTCGAGCTTGTAGTCGCCGTGGATCACCGCCGGCGGCTGCATCGGCGGCGTGTGCGCCTCCAGCCAGCGGCCGGCCTCGTCGACCTCGGGCAAGGGACGCGTCTTGTAGCGCTCGAGCTGGCCGAGCCAACGCGGCACCTGTCGTGCGAGGTAGCCGTCGGGCTTGCCGAAGCCGTCGAGGCCACCATGCTTCCAGTCGAAGGCGTGAATGCCGGCGAGCGCGTCCATCAACGCATCCGCGCACGCCGCGGCGCGCTCGGGTCGTCGTCCAGCGGCGGCGGGATCCGTTCTCGCACGACGACACCATCGACCGGATCCATGAGATAGAACGGCGCACCGATCACCTCACGGTCCGTGCAGAGCGCAATGGGCCGGGGCACCGGGACCGGCGAACGGCCGTGGAACGCGTGCAGCAGCCGGAACTCCCTTGCCATGTCGTGGGCGGTCGGCGACAGCGGTGTGCGCGGCGGGCGGCGCAACACGAACACGCGGTTCCCGCGTGTGATGCGGAACACCTCGTTCGAGTGACCCGTCGTGATTCGCTCGATGTCGACGTGGGCGCCGGGCTCGAGGCCCTGTTCGTCCATCCATGTCGCCAGCGGTTCGGCACCGACCAGGGCGCGGCAGGTCCATGGGTCGATTCTTTCATTGATCCAACTGCACGGGCCGCATCGAAGAAGCAGCGACCGTCAAGAGTGCTGGGTAACCGAAGGAGATCATCGTGTCGCTCGTGCGTGTGCTTCCGGCGTGGTTCCACGCCATCGCCGACTACGCAGTCGGCTTCGCTCTGATCATCGTGGCAATCGCTTCCGGCGCGAGCGGCAAGGCCGTCGCCGTGGGAGTGGTCGTCGGCGCCGTCGTCCTGCTCGTGAGCATGCTCACGAAATACCCGCTCGGCGTGAAGAAGGTGTTGCCGTTCACCGTGCACAGCGGTGGCGACTATCTGGCTGCGGCACTGCTGCTCATCTCGCCGTTCGCGCTCGACTTCCGCGACAGCGACAGTGGCCTGGCCGTCTTCTACATCGTCGCCGGCATCGCGGTCCTCGCGGTGAGCCTGGTCACGAACTACCAGTACAGCGAGAAGCGGACCTGGAACAGCGCAGTTCCCGCCACCGCTTGAAACTTCCCGGCGCGGGCGTGTGTGGAGCTGCGGAAATCGCACCTCCACACCGCCCCCTCTTTCTTCTCAGGTGTAGCGGGTGACGTAGCCGCGCTTGCGGAAGACGCGGAGCATCGTCACGAGGAACCACATCGACAACGCCAGCAGCACGAATGAGCCGATCGCCGCGAGCGCGAGCTGGCCCCAGTCGTTGCCGTTGCCGTCGACGAGAGATCGCAGGGCGGTGAAGGCGTGCGTGGTCGGCAGCGCGAGCGCGATCGGTTGCAACACCGTCGGCAGCGCCTCGGTCGGATAGAAGACGCCCGACAGCGGCAGCAGCACGAACATCACGCCCCAGGCGAGCGCTTCCGCGCCCGTGCCGAAGCGCAGCACGAGGCCGATCACCAGGAGCGAGATCGCCCAGCCGACGATGAGCAGCACCACGCCGATCGGGATCAGACCGAGCCCGAGCGACCAGGTGTCGAACGAGAAGAACACGAGCGCGCCGAGCACCATCACACCGACGCCCATGACGAGCTTGACCATGCCGAACAGCGCCACTCCGCGCGACATACTCGATCTCGCGCAGCGGCGTGACCATGAGGTTCAGCAGGTTGCGCGTCCACGTCTCTTCGAGGAAGCCCGTGCTCATCGCGATCTGCGACTGGTAGATCACGTGCCACAGCACGATGCCCGCGAGCAGGTACGCCGACGCCCGCGCGGGCGTGGACGTCCCGGACGTGCCGACGAACGCCGCCAGCGAGCCGAACAGCAGCACGTCGACGAGCGGCCACAGCGTGACGTCGAACAGGCGATGCGGGCTGCGCCAGAGCACGTACGCGTGACGCCGGGCGATCGCGCGCATGCGCAGCCAGGTCTTCGCCCGTTCGCTCATGTACTGCGCCGGCTGCGTGGCCGGTCATGGGTGGTCGCTCTGCTGGGAGCCGGACGGTTCGTGCCGCTCGGCGAGGTGCAGGAACACGCCTTCGAGGTCGCCGCGGCCGTACGCCGCGGCGACGTGGTCGGGCGTGCCGTCGGCGACGATCCGGCCGTGCGACAGGAAGACGACCCGCTCGCAGACCTGCTGGACGTCGCTCATGTCGTGACTCGTCATCAGCATCGCGGTGCCGTCGCGCTCGCAGAGCTCGAGCAGCCCGCGCCGCACCCGCTGCGCGACGTCGGGGTCGAGCGACGCGGTCGGCTCGTCGAGCACGAGCAGCCGCGGGCGGTGCAGGGTGGCGCGGACGATGCCGATCAGCGTGCGCTGTCCGGACGAGAGCTCGTTTCCCATCGCCTCGGCGAGGTTGGTGATGCGGAAGCGCTCGAGGCCCTCGTCGATCAGCGCGGTCGGATCGGCGATGCCGTAGAGCTGCCCGTAGAGCTTCAGGTACTCGCGCACGCGCATGCGCTCGGTGAGCGGCAGGTAGCCGGCCGCGAAGCCGACGTGCTCGGCGGCGCGGCTGCGGTGGTGCGCGAGGTCGAACCCGCAGATCGTGACCTCGCCCTCGTCGGGCGAGACGACGCCGAGGATCATCAACAACGTGGTGGTCTTGCCCGCGCCGTTCGGTCCGAGCAGCGCGACCCGCTCGCCTTCGTGCACGACGAGGTCGACGCCGTCGACCGCGCGGTCGCGGCGGTAGTCCTTCACGAGGCCGCGAGCTTCGAGCACGACGTGACGGGGCACGCGCGCAACGTACTCTCTCGCCATGGTCGCTCCGACCGTAATTGCGGTCGACTGGTCGGGCGCCAGGCGTCCGAAGGGGATCTGGCTCGCAATGGTGCGCGGCGGCGAGGTCGTCGAGAGCCGCCCGATCTCCAGCCGTGAGGACGCAGTCGGCCGGGTCCTGTCGTCGACCCCGGCCCGGTCGTCGCGGGCTTCGACTTTTCGTTCTCGCGTGCCGGAATGGTTCGCGCGCGAGCACGGGTGCGACACCGTCGACGAGGTCTGGGCACTCGCCGGCGCGGAGGGCGAACGCGTGGCTGCGGCCGACGCCACCGTTCTGGCGCACGACGCTGCGGCGTCGTCGCGCACCAACGGTTCCGCCGGTGCGAGGAGCGGTTCCCGTCCGCGAAATCGATCTTCCAGCTCGTCGGCAACGGCCAGGTCGGCGCCGGCTCGGTGCGCGGCATGCCGTTGCTTGCCCGACCTCCGCGCCGACGGGTTCGCGATCTGGCCGTTCGACGCCGCCGGGACGCGCACCGCGCTCGAGATCTATCCGGCGCGCTCCGGCCGCTCGTTGCCCGACGCCGGACCGTTCGTCGAGCAACGACGAACGCGATGCCGTGTGCTCGGCACTCGTGATGTGGGAGCACCGAGACGCGCTCGCGGCGTCTGCCGCCGCGACCGATCCACTCACGCGCCTCGAAGGCGACATGTGGATGCCGCGCCGCGCGGCGTGCTACTTCGCCTTGAGGAGCTCGATCAGCTGGGGCACGACCTTGTGCACGTCGCCGACGATGCCGAGGTCGGCGACCGAGAAGATCGGCGCCTCGCCGTCCTTGTTCACCGCGACGATGTTGTCGCTGTTCTTCATGCCGACGAGGTGCTGCGTCGCACCCGAGATGCCGAGCGCGATGTAGACCTTGGGCTTCACCGTCTTGCCGGTCTGGCCGACCTGCAACGCGTACGGCACCCAACCCGCGTCGACGATCGCACGCGACGCGCCCCACGCGCCCTTCAGCAACTTCGCGAGCTCCTCGACGAGCGGCTCGTAGTTCTCGGCCGACGCCGATGCCCCGGCCGCCGGAGACGACGACCGTCGCCTCCTCGAGCTTCGGGCCCTGCTGCTCCTCGACGTGGTGGTCGAGCACCTTGGCCTCGGCCGCCCGTCCGGCGTCGGCGGTGCCGACGGTTCTGCACCTCGGCCGCGCCGCCGCCCGAGGGCTCGGCCACGAACGACTTCGGCCGGACCGCGATGAGGGCGGGACCGCCGTCGGTGAACTTCGCGTCGACGAGCGTGACGCCGCCGAAGATCGCGGTGCCGAACGTGAGCGCCGCCGTCGTCCGACAGCGACATGCCGTTGGTGAGCACCGGCTTGTCGAGCTTCACCGACAGCCGGGCCACCGCGTCGCGGCCGTCGTAGCGTCTGCGCGAACAGGATGGCGTCGGGCCTCTGCTCGCCGGCGAGCTGCGCGATGCCGGACGCGGCGACCTGGCCCGGGAGCCCGTCGCCGGGATCGATGACGTACAGCTTCGTCGCGCCGTGCGAGCCGACCGACGTCGCGATCGCCTCCGCGTTGCCCGTGCCGGCGTAGATCGCCTCGACGGTGTCACCGACCTCGCGCGCCTTGGTGAGCAGCTCGAGCGTCGCGGTCGTGACCTTGTCCTCGTCCGCTTCGGCGAAGACCCAAACTTTCCGACTCTTCGCTCTGTAGAGCCGCTCGGGCCACGCTCGCTGCTCGGCGGGATACCCGCCTCGCGACGCTTCTCGTCAGACCACCTTCAGCTGCTCGAGGAACGCGACGACCTTCTCGGCGCCGGTGCCGTCGTCTTCGAACTTCTCGCCGGCCTGGCGCGCGGGCGCCTGCTCGACGTTCGTGATCTCCTGGCGCGCACCCGCCCATCCGACCTGGACGCCGTCGAGCCCGAGGTCGGACGCGGTCACCTGGTCGACCGGCTTGTTCTTGGCCGCCATGATCCCCTTGAACGACGGGTAGCGCGGCTCGACGACACCCGCGGTCACCGACACGACCGCGGGCAGCGACGCCTCGACCACGTCGTAACCGGCTTCGGTCTGGCGCTGCACCTTGACCTTGCCGTCGGCGATCTCGACGTGCTTCGCGAACGTCAGCGCGGGCCAGCCCAGCAGCTCCGCGACCTGCGCGGGGACGGTGCCGGTGTAGCCGTCGGACGACTCGGTCGCGGCGAGCACGAGGTCGACGTCGCCGGCGCGCTCGACCGACTTGGCGATCACCTTCGCGGTCGAGAGCGCGTCGGAGCCTTCGAGCGCCGGGTCGGACACGAGGATGGCCTTCGCGGCGCCCATCGCGAGCGCGGTGCGCAGGCCCGACACCTCGTTGTTGGGGGCCATCGACACGAGCGTGACCTCGCCGCCGCCGGCGGTGTCGACGAGCTGGAGCGCCATCTCGACGCCGTAGCTGTCGGACTCGTCGAGGATGAGCTTGCCGCTTCGGTTGAGCGTGTGGTCGGCATCGAGCGAGCCGGGGACGGCCGGGTCGGGGATCTGCTTGACGCAGACGACGACGTTCATGCGACTCCTGTTCGGGCGGGGAAGACCCACGATTCTGGCAACCGTCCGCGCCGGGCGTCGAAACGTGATGGATCGTGGTGCAACATCGGGCGCATTCCGAGCGTCCATCCAGGCAAAGGGGGACGATGGCGGCCATCGAATTCGAGGACGTGCGGGTGAGATACCGCACACGGCGCGGCGCCGTGACCGCGCTCGCCGGCCTCGATCTCGTGGTGCCCGAAGGCGGCGTCTTCGGCTTCCTCGGCGCCAACGGCGCGGGCAAGACCACGGCGATCCGGGCCGCGGTCGGGCTGCTGCGCGGTGCCCGCGGCCGGGTCTCGGTGCTCGGACGCGACGTACCACGCGATCTCGCGGGCGCGATCGACCGGGTCGGCGCCCTCGTCGAGCAACCGTCGTTCTTCGCGTACTTCACCGGCCGCCGCAATCTCGAGCTGCTCGGCCGCACCCGTGGCATCGGGCCGAAGCGAGTCGACGCGGTGCTCACGCAGGTCGGTCTCGGCGCACGCGGAGACACGCGATTCGCCACCTACTCGCTCGGGATGAAACAACGGCTCGGCATCGCGGCGGCGCTGATGAAGGATCCGGAGCTCCTGATCCTCGACGAGCCCGCCAACGGGCTCGACCCGCCGGGCATCCTCGAAATGCGAACGCTGCTGCGCGGGCTCGCGGCCCGTGGACGCACCGTGTTCGTGTCGAGCCACATCCTCTCGGAGGTCGAGCACACCTGTGACCGCGTCGCGATCGTCGCGCACGGCAAGTGCATCGCGAACGGGCGCGTCGACGAGCTGCTGCGCGGCACGACAGGGCGTTATCGCGTGCGGGCGAACGACGCGCGTGCGCCGGACGTGCTCGCGCGGTCGGGATGGACGGTGCACCCGGACGGCGACGGCAGCTTCGTCGTCGACGTCGGCACTGCACCGAGCGACGCGGTGACACGCGTCCTCGCCGAAGCGGGCATCTTCTTGTCGGAGCTCTCGCCCGTGGCGCGCTCGCTCGAAGAGGTCTTCCTCGAGTTGACGGAGGAGCGTCCGTGAGGCAACTCGACGCCGAGCTGCGCCGCTTCTTCGCCCGCCGGATCGTGCGCGGCGCGTTCCTGCTCGCGGCGCTGGTCGTGCTCGCGGCCGTCACGATCGGCACGGTGCGCGGCAAGCCCGCGAGCACACGGACCGCCAAGCCGCCCGGTGCGGTCCTGGTACAGCCCGGCGTGAGCTATCTCCCGACTCCCGACGACCCCTTCGGCCAAGGCGGGTCGTACACGTTCACGACGTCGGACACGCGCATGAACGTCGGGAAGGATCTCGCGGACGTGCTCGAGGGCACGGGCGTCGCGATGCTGTTCGTGGCGATCGTGCTCGGCGCGTCGTTCGTCGGCGCCGAGTTCAACGTCGGCTCGCTCACCACACAGCTCTTGTTCGAACCGCGACGCACGCGGGTGCACGTGTCGAAGGCTGCGGCGGTCGCGATCGGGGCCGGTGTCGTGTCACTCCTCGTCTCGCTGTTGCTCGCGGTGTCGATGTACGTCGGCAGTGAGCTCAAGGGCATTGTCGAGGGTGTCGACCGGTCGTTCTGGTGGGACCGCGCGGGTGATGGGTTGCGGGTCGCGGCCGCCGCGTCGCTGGGTGCCGCAATGGCCTACGCCGTGACGCTCGTGACCAAGCGTACGAGCGCGGCAATCGTCGTGTTCTTCGTGCAGTTCCCGCTGCTCTTCCTCATTGCTCCTTCGTCGAAGCCGTTCGGCTTCATCTCGCAGTACAACCCCCTGCGCGCGTTGCTCACGGTGATCTCGGACCCGAGGCGCGCGAACCCGCTGTTCGACAAGGGCATCCGCACGATGGCAGGAGGCGTGACGCTGACCGCGATCTGGGTCGCGGCGCTCCTCGCGGTCTCGGGTGTGATCTTCGCCAGGGCCGAAGTGCGCTGAGTCGTACCCGGGCCGGTACGGTCGTTCGTGATGGAACAGGCCGACGTCGTCGTCGTGGGGGCCGGTCCCGCCGGCACCGCGGCCGCCATCACCGCGGCCGACCTCGGGCTGCGCGTCGTGTGCCTCGACAAGGCCACGTTTCCCCGCGACAAGACCTGTGGCGACGGCCTGACCGCGAATGCGCTGCGCCTGCTCGAGCGACTCGGCGTGACGTACGACGCGGTGGCGCCGACACCCGTGCACGAAACGGTGATCGTGTCGCCGAGCGGGCGGCACGCGGTGTTGCCGATGGACCGCGACGGCTTGCACGGTGCCGTCGTGCCGCGCCGCGAGCTGGACGCGGCGCTGGTCGCGGTGGCGCGGGGGCGGGGTGTCGACGTGCGCGAGAACCACGAGGTCGAGAAGGTCGTCGTCCACGACGATCACGTGCGCGTCGACGACCTCGAAGCGCGCCATGTGATCGCCGCCGACGGCCACTGGTCACCGGTGCGGCGCGCGTTGCGACCCCGACGTGCCGCGCGACCTCGGCGAGTGGCACGCGGTGCGGCAGTACTTCGAAGGGGTCGCCGACGCCCGCCTGTGGGTGCTGTTCGAGCGCGACCTCCTGCCCGGGTACGCGTGGGTGTTCCCACTCGGCGACGGGCGTGCGAACGTCGGCTACGGCGTCCTGCGTGCGGACGGGCGAAGCGGTCGCGCCCTGAAGGCGTTGTGGCCCGATCTGCTGTCGCGCCCGGTGGTGCGCGCGATTCTCGGCCCGGATGCACGGCCGTGCGAACAGGTGCACGCGTGGCCGATCCCGACCCGCTACTCCCCCACGCGCCTGATGCACGGACCGCGCGTGTCCTTCGTCGGCGACGCGGCCGGCGTGGTCGACCCGATGACCGGCGAAGGCATCGCGCAGGCGATCGAGACAGGCATGCTCGCGGCGCACGCAATCGCGACGGGGGCGAACTACCCGGCACTCGTGCACCGGGCGCTGGGGCGCGATCTGAGATTCGCGGGCGTGGCTCCAACGCGTGCTGCGCTCGCCGCTCGGCGCCCGGGCCGCGATCCGCGCCGCCGACCTCACGCCCTGGACGCGGCGCAACTTCGCGCGCTGGATGTGGGAGGACTATCCCCGTGCAATCCTCGGCACGCCCGACCGCTGGCGGCGCGGCGCGCTTCGTGCGCCCGGCGCGTGGCCCATGTCATGATGCGTTGATGGCCAGCGCACTCGCAGAAGTCTCGATTGATCGCAGCCCCGACGACGTGTGGAAGCTCCTCGCGAATTCGGCGGGATCGCGGAATGGATGCCCGGTGTGGAGACGTGCACCGTCGAGGGCGACGTGCGCACGATCGGGCTGATGGGCATGCAGGTCAAGGAGCAGCTGCGCAGCCTCGACGAGGACGCGCGTGCGATCTCCTACAGCCTCATCGAGTCGCCGATCGGCAACCTCGAATCCCATCTCGTGACGATCGCGGTCGCGCCGGAAGGCACGGGCTCGCATGTCACGTGGTCGGTCGAGGTGACCCCCGACGAGCTGCTCGGGCTCTTCCAGCCGATGTACGAGGGCGCGGTGCTCGAGATCAAGAAGAACGTCGAGAGCTGAGCACCCCTCACACGGGCATGGGCTCGGCGGGGCCGCCGGGCTCGACCAGGATCTTGACGTGGTCGTCGGGGTGCCCGAGCGCGTCGAACGCGGCCGGTACGCCGTCGATCCCGCACGTGCCGGTGATCATCGGCGTCACGTCGATCTCGCCCTCCGCGATCGCGCGCAAGGTGTCGGCGAACTCGAACGGGTCGTAGGCGAACGAGAACACGATCGTGAGCTGCTTCGCCTGCGCCATCACCGGGCGCAGCGTGTCGGACTGCATGCACGAGCCGACGACGCAGACGCGGCCGTTCGCCGGCGCCGCGAGGAGTGCTGCGGAGAGGGTGCCGGGAACACCGATGGCGTCGAACACCACGGGCGTGCGCCGGCCGTCCTCGCGCTGCCAGGCCTCCATCGGCTGCTCGCCGGCGGGATCGACGACGACCGTCGCGCCCATCGCCAGCGCGACCTCTCGCCGCCGGGGCGAGAAGTCGGAGACCACGATCGTCTCGATGCCCGTTCGCCGGAGCTCCGCGACGACCGCCAGGCCGACCGGCCCCGCGCCGAGCACGACCGCGGCTTCGGCAGGTGTGATCGCCGACCGCGCCACCGCGTGGCGGCCGACCGCCATGGGCTCGGTGAGCGCGGCGCGCCGATGGTCGAGGCCGTTCGGCACCTTGAGACACATGCCCGCGGTCAGCCGCATCAACTCCGCGTATCCACCGTTGTAGGTGTTCGAGTACGCGCCGACCGGCTCGATGCCGGTGGCCGTGAGCGCGACCGGCAACGACGTGACGAGATCGCCGGGCGCGACCGGCACGCCCGCGGTCTCGGGGCCGAGCTCCAAGACCTCGCCCGCGAACTCGTGGCCCATGATGTAGTCGCGCGAGGGGTCGAACGACGATCGGCGCGCCGATCTCGCGCGCGGCGCCGAGCAGCTCGTCCGCGTAGACGAGCGCGTGCAGGTCGGAGCCGCAGATCCCGCATGCCTTCACGCGCACCAATGCTTCGCCTGCTGCGGGGCGGGGATCGGCGACGTCGTCGACCCGCAACCGGCCGTCCCGAGCGATCGCTGCGCGCACGGGGCGAGGCTACCGGCCCGCGGCAGCTTGACCTGTCGGCGAAGCGGGCGGTGGACTGCCCCCATGGCCATCGACTTCAGTCTCTCGCCCGAGCTCGAGGACATCCGCGACCGCGTGCGGGCGCTGATCGACGAGGTCGTGCGACCCATCGAGCAACGGTGGGATCTCGAAGATCGCACGCAGCTCATCGAAGGCATCGTCGAGATGCGCAAGGCCGCGCAGGAGCGCGGGCTGTGGCTGCCCCACATGCCCGCGGAATGGGGTGGCATGGGGCTCGGGCACGTCGAGCTCGCGATGGTGCAGGCCGAAGCGGCGAAGAGCAGCTTCGGGCCGTTCGCGATCAACGCGCAGGCGCCCGACGAGGGCAACATGCACACGTTGCTGCACTGGGGCACCGAGGAGCAGAAGCAGAAGTACCTGAAGCCGTTGTGCGACGGCGTCAGTGCGTCGTGCTTCGCGATGACCGAGCCCGAGGTCGCCGGCTCGGACCCGACGCTGATCAAGACGTGGGCCTACAAGGACGGCGACGAGTGGGTGATCAGCGGCCACAAGTGGTTCATCACCAACGCGCACCGCGCGCGCGTTCGCGATTCTCATCGCCCGTACCGAGCAGGAGCCCGACATCCCGCAGGCGGCGAACAGCGCGTTCATCGTCGACCTTCCGTCCGACGGCTGGACCGAGGTGCGCGAGGTCGAAACGATGCACGGGCCCGGTGGCCACTCCGAGATCCGCATCGAGGACCTGCGCGTGCACGACGACCAGATGCTCGGCGGCCGCGGCCAGGGCCACCTGCTCGGCCAGTACCGCCTCGGTCCGGCGCGGCTCGCGCACTGCATGCGCTGGATCGCGCAGGCGGAGATCGCGCTGGACATGATGGTCGACCGTTCGCTCAACCGCTTCTCGCACGGCTCGCTGCTCGCCGAGAAGCAGGGCATCCAGTGGATGATCGCCGAGTCCACGATCGAGCTCTACCAGTGCAAGCTCATGGTGCTGCACGCCGCGTACAAGATCGACCGCAAGGAAGACTTCAAGAGCGAGGTGTCGATGACGAAGCACTTCGTCGCGAACTCGCTGAACCGCATCATCGACCGCGCGATCCAGGTGCACGGCGCGCTCGGGTACTCGAAGGACACCCCGCTCGCCGACATGTTCCTGCACGCACGCTGGGCCCGCTTCGCCGACGGCGCCGACGAGATCCACCTGATGCGCACCGCGGAGCGTGCGATCTCCGCGTTCCGCGATCACGGCACGACCAAGGCCGCGACCGGCAACCTCCCGGTCTAGCGTCCGCGATCTCGCGGCCTGCATCCGTAGACTTTGCGACGATGAGCACGACGTTCTGGCCGACGACCGAGCACTGGTCGTGCGAGATCCCGCTCGACACCCCGCACCCGCGTCCCGACGCGCTCGCCGCCCACGGGTTCGTGCAGCTGACCGACCTGCCCTTCGAGGTGCCCGCCGCACGAGTATCTCGACCTCGAGTACATGGACTGGAAGAGCGGCGGCGACACGAACTTCGCGCCGATCGCCACTGCCGACGGCCAGCTCGACTGCCGCGGCTTTTGGAACAAGGGCGACGAGCGACCCGACAAGGGCGCCCGGTTCACGACCAACGCCGAGAAGTGCCCGACGATCAAGAGCTACGTCGAGAGCGTGGGCGCCGACTTCGGGCGGGTGCGCACGATCAAGCTCGAGCCGCAGGACCACGACACCGCGTTCCGCAGCTTCCACCGCGACGACAACAACCGCTTCAACCCGACGACCAAGGCTGGGTCGTGCGGACCTGGCTGGAGCTCACGGACTTTCCCGACAGCTACATGCTGTTGATGGACACCGGGCCCGACGGGCTGCCCGATCCCGTCGACCGAGGTGCGGCTGCCGTTGCACAAGGGCGCGCGGTTCGTGCGTCGACACCCAGCGTCTCTGGCACGTCGTCGTGCACACCGGCAACGCGCCGCGCTACGCGCTGATCGCAGCTTCGAGAGCGGGCCCACGCTCGACGCGTGGATCAACTCACAGCTGCCGTCGTCGATCTCGGAGCGTGCACCGGTGCACGGCCGCGCCGTCAGCGAGACGCGTGGGCCGCAGTAGTTGACCGAGCGGTCAAGATGCGAGTCGAATGGGCGGATGCGCTTCGGACTCTTCATGGCCCCGTTCCACCCGACCGGGCAGAACCCGACGCTCGCGCTCGAGCGCGACCTCGAGCTGATCGAGCACCTCGACCGCCTCGGGTTCCACGAGGTGTGGATCGGCGAGCACCACTCCGGCGGCTACGAGATCATCTCGTCGCCCGAGGTGTTCATCGCGGCCGCGGCACAGCGCACGAAGTACATGCGTCTCGGCAGCGGCGTGAACTCGCTCGCCCTATCACCACCCGCTGATGCTCGCCGACCGCTTCGTGCTGCTCGACCACCTCACGCGGGGCCGCGCGATGCTCGGTTGCGGCCCGGGCCAGCTCACCTCGGACGCGCACATGCTCGGCATCCCCGCCGACATGCAACGCCCGCGCATGGACGAAGCGCTCGACGCGATCATGGCGCTGCTGCGCGGCGAGACCGTCACGATGCAGACCGACTGGTTCACCCTGCAGGACGCACGCCTGCAGCTGAGGCCGTACAGCGACCCGATGCTCGAGGTCGCGGTCGCGGCGTCGATCTCGCCGACCGGCGCCAAGGCCGCCGGCAAGCACGGCACCGGACTGCTGTCGATCGCGGCGACGACCAAGCAGGGCTTCGACGCGATCGGCACGCACTGGAAGACGTGGAACGAGGTCGCCGCGAAGCACGGCCACACGGCCGAGCGCGCCGAAGTGGCGCCTCGTCGGCCCGATGCACCTCGCCGAGACCAAGGAGCAGGCCCGCAAGGACGTCGAGTACGGCATCGTGCCGTTCTCGCAGTACTTCACGCACGTGCTGCCGGCCGGCCCGACGCGCGGCGACACCGCGGAGGAGATCATCGCCAACGTCGACGAGGACGGCTTCGCGGTGATCGGCACGCCCGACGACGCGATCGCGAAGATCCAGTCGCTCGTCGACGAGTCGGGCGGCTTCGGCACGTTCCTGCTGTTCGGCCACGACTGGGCGACGCCCGCCGCGACGAAGCACAGCTTCGAGCTGTTCGCCCAGTACGTCATGCCGCACTTCACCGGTCAGCTCGAGCGGCCGGCCGCGTCGTGCGAATGGGTCACGGGCAGCGGCGGCGAGTTCGTGAACCGCGCGATCAATGCGATCACGAAGGCGATCGTCGATCATGCCGCCGAGCAAGAGCAGCAACAGCCCGCGAGCTGAGCTCGGTCCTACGTCGCGGTCCAGAAGTCGAAGGCCTGCGTCATTCCTTCGCCGGTGCACCTGAGCACCGAGTACCCCGGCATGTGGGGCGCGCCGGCTGCCGTGAGCTTCGTGCGGAGCACCGAACCGCCGTGCCGGCTCACCTCTGCCGCCTCGGTCGACCCGCTCAGCGCGCACACGACGCGTTTGGTCGTGCGGTTCTTCACGATGATCGTCGTGTCGCCCGGCGCGACCGTGGTCCACGGCCGGCCGTCGGGCGGCGGGTCGGGCGTGACGCGGGGCTTCACCGGCTGTTCGAAGCGCGAACTCGCGCGACGGCGTGGCCATGCCGTTGTCGCGTACCTCGACGGTCACGACGTGCGTGCTGTCCGGGTGGTCGGGCGCGGCAAGGAGCGGCACGATGATCTGCATGGAGCTTCGTGCCGCCTGCCTGGCGTTGCCGGCATACGCCACCAACTCGTAGCGCCGGAGATCGCGCAGCGTGTGCAGCTCCGTGCCGACATCGAAGACGAGCGGTGCGCGCACACTCTTCACCGTCAACGCGTCGGTCCGGTTGGTGCGATGATCGACGAGCGTCACCTCGACCGCGCCCGCGGGAACCTCGCGGGGCGTGAGGTGCAATCCCCCGTCATCGACGGCCATCTCGACGTGCGTGAACGTGTCGACCGGTCGTGCGCCGGGTGTCGGTGCGCCCGGGCCGGCGATCTCGAGCGCGACGAACGAGGCCAGCGCCAACCCCGCCGCCACCTCGAACCCCCACCCGCGCCGCCGCATGTGCCGCCTCTCACGTCCCGAAGACCTGTCAGGCTGAATTCATCGTCAAGCACGGATCGGCGGATTCATGGGCCGCGGGACCCTTTTCCGGACGGATCCGCGGTCGGCGCCGGGATTCGCTCGCGGCCCGGGCCGCCGCACTCCCGGTCAGGCGGACTTGAGGTCGTCGACCACCTGGGACCAGCGCTCGGGGTCGCTGCGGTAAGGCGCGTAGAACGAGCAACGGTCGACGATGCCGCCGTAGCGGCGCTTCAGCTCCCCGCCGACACCCTCGGGCTCGGCGACGACCGCGAACGTCCGCAGGATGTCGTCGTCGATGAGCTCGCCCATCTGCACCCACTCGCCGCTGCTTCGAGAGGGTGTTGAGCTCCGTCTGGAGATCCCCCCAGCCGTGCAGCTCGAGCACACCGCGGTACGCGGGCGTCGAGCCGTAGAACGCGATCTGCTGCTTCACGCCGCGCTCGGCGTCGGCGAGCTCCTTGTCGTTGGTGCCGGTGACGACGAACAGCGGCCCCGAGATCTCGAACGTCGAGCGGTCGCGGCCCGCCGTCTCGAGTCCTCGCTCGATCGCGGGCACCGTCACCTCCTTGACGTACCGCTCGGTCGTGAAGCCGTGGATGATGATCCCGTCGGCGACCTCTCCCGCGACCTCGCTCATCTTCTCGCCGACCGCGGCCAAGAAGACCTTGGGTACTCCGAAGGGATTGGGCGTCGGCGCGAAGAACGGCGTCATCAACGTGTGGCGGTAGAACTCGCCCTCGAACTTGAGCGGCGTCTGCTCGTTCCACGCGCTCCAGATGGCGCGCAACGCGAGGATGTACTCGCGCATGCGGCGGGCCGGATGCGACCACGGCATCGAGAACCGCTTCTCGATGTGGGGCTTGATCTGCGAACCCAGACCGAGGATGAAGCGCCCGCTGCGACATCTCCTGCAGATCGTTGGCGGTGTACGCCAGCACCATCGGGGTGCGCGGCGAACGCGACCGCGATGCCGGTCGCCAGCTCGATGCGCTCGGTGTGCTCGGCCGCGAGCGCGATCGGGAGGAACGCGTCATGGCCCGTCTCGGCGGTCAGCAGCCCGTCGTAGCCCAGCTCCTCGAGCTCCCGGGCGCGGGGCCCGATGTCCCCGAGCGACGGCGCCATGACTCCGGTGTCCACCTTCACAGCCCAGCACCGTAGGTCATGTCGACGGGTCGACTCCACGCTCCGCTGCGCTGTCCGTCATGGGTCGACTCCACGCTCCGCTCCCCTCCGGTCGCTGCGCTGTCGTCTCCGTGCGATGGTCGACTCGCTTCCGGTCGCTGCGCTGTCGTCTCCGTGCTGATGGGTCGACTCCACGCTCCGCTCCCCTCCGGTCGCTGCGCTGTCGTCTCCGTCATGGGTCGACTCCACGCTCCGCTCCCCTCCGGTCGCTGCGCTGTCGTCTCCCGTCCGGTCGCTGCGCTGTCGTCTCCGTATCACCGTGACTGGCACACCCCGGCTGTATCTTCGAGTCATGACGGCGGAGACCACTTCGGAGGCGGCGCGGGCGTCCGCGCATCCGTTCCCGCAGTCGCTCTCGCCCAGCTCGATGGGCACGTTCACGAGCTGTCCGCTCTCCTTCCGCTTCTCCTACATCGAGCGGCTGCCGGAACCCCCGTCGGCGCCCGCGAGCAAGGGCACCCTCGTGCACCTCGCGCTCCAGCACCTGCTGTGGCGCCCGCCCGCGGAGCGCACGCTCGACAACGCGCTCGTCGACCTCGGCCGGGCCGCGTCGGAGCTCGCCGCCCATCCCGAGTTCGCGGAGCTCTCGCTGACCGAGGAGGAGTGGGCCACCTTCCACGGCGATGCCGAGAAGCTCGTGCGGCGCTACTTCGAGATGGAAGATCCCCGCGAGGTCAAGGTCCTGGGCGTCGAGCTGCGCGTGACCGCCGAGACGAGCACGGGCGTCGTCATCCGCGGTGTGATCGACCGGCTCGAGCTCCACGAGGACGGCGAGCTCGTCGTCACCGACTACAAGACCGGCAGCGCACCGAGCGAGGGCTGGGAGCAGAAGAGCCTGGCGGGCGTGCACATCTATTCGCTGCTGTGCGAGAAGATGTTCGGCCGCCGGCCCGCACGCGTGCAGTTGCTGTACCTGTCGAAGCCCGAGCGCATCATCACCTGCCCGTCCGATCAGTCAGTGCGCGGCGTCGAAGTGAAGTCGGGCGCGGTCATGAAGGCGGTGCGCATCGCGTGCGCGCGTGACGACTTCCGGCCCCGGCCGTCGGGGTTGTGCGCGTTCTGCTCGTTCCAGGAGTTCTGTCCCGAGTACGGCGGCCGCCCGGAGGACGCGCGGCCGACGCTGTTGGCGCGCCAGTCCGAACGCGATGGCCGGCCGCAGCTCCCGCTCGTATTCGTGTGAAGATTGTCGACCTGGTCGTCGCGTTCGACGAGAAGGTCGACAAGGCGGTCGACAGCATTCGCTCACCCGCCATGGACGCCATCGCGTACCGCCTGTCGAGCGCGGCGGACCACGGACTGTTGTGGCACGCGTGCGGCGTGACGCTGCGCATTGTTGCGCGGCGGCGACCTCGCCGGCGCGACGCGGTTCGCGTCCGCGATGGGTGTTGAAACGGCGATCACCAACGGCCCGGTGAAGTCGTTGTTCAATCGGGTGCGCCCGTTCGACTACGCCGAAGTCGTCTTCCCCCATGGGTTGCGCCGACCGATCACGAGCTCGTTCCCGTCTGGGCACGCCACGGCCGGCTTCTGCGCGGCGACACTGCTCGGCGGCGGGACCTGGTACGCGGCCGCGGCGGCCGTCGCCGCGACCCGGGTGTACGTACGTCTGCACCACGGCTCCGACGTCGTGGCGGGTGCCGCGCTCGGGTTGGCCCTCGGGTTCGCGATGCGCTCCTTTGTGAAAGGCGGGGAATGACAACCATGCTGGGCGGGTTGCCCCAAGAACTGCCGTCGCATCAGGGAGGCCCCACGTGGCCCGTCAATTCGCAGTGAGCTTCGACTACCGGTGCCCGTTCGCCCGCAACGCGCACGAGTCGGTGGTCGCCGGCCTCGAGGCCGGTCGAGACTGGGATGTCACGTTCGTGCCTTTCTCGCTCGACCAGGTGCACGTGGAAGAGGGCGAGCCGGCCGTGTGGGAGCGCGACCCGTCGGCATGGGGCACGGGCGTGAACGCGCTGCTCTGGGGCATCGCGGTGCGCGACAAATTTCCCGACCTGTTCAATGCGTGGCACATCGCCGCGTTCGCGGCCCGTCACGACGAAGGTCAAAAGATCGCGAAGCCCGAAGTGCTGCGTGACATCGCGGAGTCCGTCGGACTCGATGTCGACGCAGTCGAGGTCGAGGTCGCTTCCGGCCGTCCGCTGGAGAAGCTGGGCCAGGAGCACACCGAAGCCGTGAAGCGGCATGCGATGTTCGGCGTCCCGACGTTCATCGTCGGCGACCGGGCCGTGTTCGTGCGCTTCATGGACCGCAAGAACCCCGACGACATCGACCGCACCCTCGACCTGTTCGCGTGGGCCGACCTCAACGAGTTCAAGCAAACCAGCGTTCCTCGCTAGCGCTCGGTTGTTTCTGGGTCGCGCTCGCTGCGGGCCGGGGTACCCGGCCCGCGGACGCTCGCCTGCTCCCGCCAGTTCGCTGCGCGCCTCCGGCGCTCCGCCCACGCCTCGTGCGTACCTTCGCTCACGGCCTCGTAAGAACCGGGTGGTCGCGCATAGGTTTCTGGCATGCGCATGAGTGACACGGAAGCGATCATGTGGGCGGTCGAGAAGGATCCCGCGCTTCGATCGGACTTCTGCAACCTCACGATCCTCGACGGGCGGCCGAGCAACGAGCGCCTGCGTGCGACGATGGACCGCGCGCTGGCCGCGATCCCCGCCTTCGCCAGCGCGTGATCGGCGCGCCGTTGCGCCTCGTACCCCCGGAGTTCGCGGACGACCCGACCCTCGACGTCGAGACACACGTCCGCGTCGTGGGCGTGCCACCCCCCGGCGACGATCGCGCGTTCCTCGATCTGTGCGGCTCGCTTTCCGAACAGTCACTCGACCGCGCCCGGCCGCTTTGGGAGTTCACGGTCATCGACGGCATGGCCGACGGTCGCGCCGCGTTGTTGCAGAAGGTGCATCACGCGATCACCGACGGCGTGGGCGGCCTTCGGCTCTCGCTGGCGATGGTCGATTTCGAACGGGATCCCGACCCGGCGGACGCCCCGGACGACACCGAGCCGCCGGATGCCGCGCTGGCACGACACGCCGCTCGACGTCACCCGCCAGGCGATCTCCGATGCCGCCGCCCGCCAGATCGGCGCTGTCCGGAACGCGATCGGGACGGCCGGACAAGCGTTGGCCCATCCGCTCGAGCTGCCGGCGCGCGCGAGTGACGCGGCGCGATTCGTCGGGTCGCTGCAACGCCAGACCCTCGTCTCGGATCCCGCCCGCTCCGACGTGTTCGCGGCTCGTTCGCTGCGCCGCCGCTTCGAGGTGCACCACCTCGTGCTGGAAGAGATGCGGGCGGCAGCCCGGAGTCTCGGCGGGAGCATCAACGATGCCTTCGTCACGGGTCTCGCGAGTGCGCTCGGTCGCTATCACCAGCGTTTCGGCTCCGACGTCGAGGAGCTGCGCGTCGCGATGCCGGTGAGCACGCGCGCAACGCGGAGACCGCGAGACGACGAACGCGTTCGCGCCGGTGCGACTCCTCGTGCCGATCCAACCGGCCCACGACATCGCGGGCCTGTTCAAGGAGATGCACGACCGGCTGCAGAGCGCGAAGGGCGAGAGCGCTGTGACCGCGGCTGCGGGCCTCGCGGGCTTGGTCTCGGGTCTCCCGACATCGTTGCTCGTTGCATTCACGCGCTCGCAGACCCGGACGATCGACTTCGCCGCGTCGAACATCCGCGGCAGCCCGGTGCCCCTGTATCTCGCCGGTTCCCGCATCCTCGCCAACTATCCGTTCGGACCGCGCACGGGCAGCCCGCTCAATGTCACGATGCTGAGCTACTGCGACGAGCTACACCTGGGTTGCAACATCGACCCGGCCGCAGTGGTTGACCCCGAGGGGTTCCTCGCCGACCTGCGCGACGCGTACGCCGAGCTCGTGAGGTACGCCTGATCCGCTACTGGCGGGCGTGGGGGCCCGCCACCTCGGCGACGTCGCACCACTCGTCGAACAGGGGGTCGCGCCAGCGGAGGTGCTCACACTCGGTCCCGAGATCCACGACGTAGAGGTGCAGCGTCGGCGCGTCGTCGGCGAGGTCGACGAGCTCACCACCGCGCGCGTGCGGAGGCGCCGCGTCGAGGAGGTCGACGAGCGCAACGGTGGCGAGCACACGCGAGCGGCAGTCGGGGCACGCGGACACCGTTGCCGCGTCGAGGCGGCACGTGACTGCGAGCAGGCTGTCGGCCTCGCAGTCGTCGAGCACGACCTCGTTCCCGTCGTCATCCATGAGCGAGAGCCCACCGGCCATGGCACGAGGGTACCGACGGCCGAGAATGCCCCGAACCGGCGCCCTTCCACCCCCTCCGGGCCAGGCTGCGACTAGCGTCGCGCGGTGCGCGCGCTCGCCATCGTGGACGGCGACCTGGAGGTCGTCGAGCGGCCCGAGCCCACTCCCGAGGCGGATCAGGCCGTGGTTCGGGTGCACGGGGCCGGCTTGAACCGGGGGGACCTCCACCAGCGCGCGGGGCGCTATCCGGCCCCTCCCGGCGTCCCGGCCGACGTCCCCGGGCTCGAGTTCGCGGGCGAGGTCGCCCGGGTCGGGACGGCGGTGCGGGGCCTCGCCCCCGGCGACCGTGTCTTCGGCGTGATCGCCGGCGGCGCGCAGGCGGAGTACGTCGCAGTGCACGCGTCGCATTGCGCGTCCGTGCCCGCCGGGCTCGATCTCGTGCAGATGGGCGGCATGCCGGAAGCGTTCATCACGGCACACGACGCGATGGTCACCCTCGCACACGTCCAAAGCGGCGAATGGGTGCTCGTGCACGCGGTGGGCTCAGGAGTCGGGACCGCTGCAGTGCAGCTCGCGCACGCGTTCGGCGCGCACGTCTTCGGGACCGCGCGTACCGCCGACAAGCTCGAGCGGTGCCGGCCACTCGGCCTCGACGGCGGTGTCGTCCCGGCCGTCTCTCCTGACGGCACCCTCGACATCGACGCGCTTGCGTGGTCGATCATCGAAGCGACCGGAGCAGGCGCGCACGTGACGCTCGATCTCGTCGGTGGCGCGTACATCGAGGTTGACATTGCCGCCGCGGCGAGCAAGGGCCGCATCGTCTGCATCGGCATGATCGGCGGGCCGAGCGCGACGCTGCCGATACACCTGGTGCTCGGCAAGCGCCTTCACCTGATCGGCACGTTGCTCCGGCCACGCGACGTCGAGGAAAAGGCCGCGGCGACCGACGCGTTCGTGCGCGACGTCGTGCCCCTGCTGGCCGACCACCGGGTCGCGCCCGTCGTGCACGCGGTCGTACCGCTCGAGCGCGCCGTCGAGGCCTACGAGATGCTGGCGTCCGACGCCACGTTCGGCAAGGTCATCCTCGACTGCCGATGACGGTGCCTCAGGCGACGCTGACCACCAGCTGCGTCTTCGGCGCCCCCGTCGCCTGCACGGTGAACGGGCGCTTGGTGTCGAGACCGATCACCCACGTGAGCACCCCTTCGAAATCACCGGTCTCGACGATCTCCTTCACGTGGTTCGCGCCGGCGGGAACGATGTGCTTCTTGCCGGTGTAGGTCGGCGTGCCGTGCTCGAAGTCGTAGCCGTAGCCGGGCGACACCCTCACGACGATGAACGCGCTGCCCTTGACGGTGACGCTCTTGCCCGAGGCGTCCTGGACGAACGGCGGGTTGCCGTAGGTGATCGTGTAGCCCGGGGGGTCGGCCGTCTTGCTGGTGAACCCGAAGACCACGTGATCGACGCAGCGATCACCCTTGCGTTGCACGTTCGTGAGGAGCACCGCTCCCGAGGGCGCCGGGCTCGTCACCGGCGTCGCCGGCTCCGGCACCGACTGGCACGGCAGAGGCTCGGTCGGGAACACATCGGTCGACGGTGTGCTGCTCGACGGTGTCGAGGAGGGCACGGTGGTCGACGCGTTCACGTCCACGGTCGCGTTCGGCGTGGTGTCCTTGTTGTCGCCACCGCAGCTCGCGAGCGAGAGCACGACACAACACGCGGCGGCAACCATCGTCGAGAAGCGCACGGTCACATCCTTCCATCCCAGGCGTGACCGGCTCGGTCACTACTACCATCACTCCGACGCAGCAGCGATCGAAGGAGTTACGTTGGCCGCCCTCGCCGACCACGACGTCGTCATCGTCGAAGCGGTGCGTTCGCCGCTCGGCCGCCGCAATGCGGGCCTCGCGACGGTGCATCCCGCCGAGCTGCTCGCCACCGTACAGCGAGCGGCCATCGAGCGATCCGGCATCGACCCGCGAGACGTCGGACAGGTCGTCGGAGGATGCGTCAGCCAGGTCGGCGAGCAAACGTTCAACATCGCGCGCACGGCGTGGCTGGCTGCCGGCTTGCCGCTCGAAGTGGCGGCGACGACCGTCGACAGTCAGTGCGGCTCGTCGCAACAGGCAACGAATCTCGCCGCTTCCATGGTGCGCTCCGGTGTGGTCGACGTCGCGCTGTCGTGCGGTGTGGAGTCGATGAGCCGCGTGCCGCTCGGTGCCGCGATCCGGGGAGAGTTCGGCCGCCCGACGCCCAAGTCGTACTTCGAGCACTACGAGGTCACCAGTCAGTTCGAAGGCGCCGAGCGCATCGCCGAGAAATGGGGCGTCACCCGCGAGGACTGCGATCGGTTCGGCCTCGAGTCGCAGCAGCGCGCCCAGCGCGCGTGGGCCGAGGGACGGTTCGAGCGCGAGGTGCTGCCTGTGGACGCGCCCGATCTCGGCGATGACGGCAAGCCCACCGGGATGACGCATCGCGTGGCGCGGGACGAGGGCCTGCGCGAGACCTCACTCGAGGCACTCGCCAAGTTGAAGCCGGTCGCGCGCGAGAACGGTGTGCACACGGCCGGGTCGTCGTCGCAAATCACCGATGGTGCGGCGGCTGTGCTCATGATGACCGCGGCGCAGGCCCGCGAGCTCGGCATGCGGCCGCGCGCCCGGCTCCTCGATCAGTGTCTCGTCGGCGTCGATCCGGTGCTGATGCTCACCGGTCCGATCGACGCCACGCGCCGGATCACCGAGCGCACCGGACTCCGCATCGACGACTTCGACGTGATCGAGATCAACGAGGCCTTCGCGTCGGTCGTGCTCGCGTGGGAACGCGAGCTCAAGCCCGACATGACGAAGGTCAATCCCAACGGCGGTGCAATCGCGCTCGGGCACCCCGTCGGCGCGACAGGTGCGCGACTGGTCACGACGGCGCTGCACGAGCTGGAGCGCGTCGACGGCCGGCACGCGCTGGTGACGATGTGTTGCGGCGGTGGCCTCGGGACGGGCACCGTCATCGAGCGCGTCTGAAGTGCGAAGGCCCTCATTCGAGCTCGAACCGGGTGAGGAGCTGCACGCCGTCGCCCATGCAAGCTTCCGAGGCGCCGCCGCGACGAGCGTGCGGGCGACGTTCGCGCTGGGCTCCGCGCGCATGCGCCAGCGCGCGTACGAAGACTGGCGCCATGCAGTGGAGGCGGCCGGCTTCCCGACCGCGGGCCCGGAGATGGTCCTCGCCGTCACCAACCGGCGCCTCCTCGTGTGCAAGACGAGCTTGGTGTCGGGACGGCCGTCAACGATCGTCGGCGGCATCGAGCTGGCACGGATCTTCGACGTGGCCGCCACGCGTCAGGGTCTGGTGGTCAACGTCGGGTTCGCGCTGGTCAACGGTCAGGTCATCGAGGTCGAAGCAATGCGCGGCGCGGGCCTCCGGCGCTTCGCACAATCGCTACGAGACGCACTCCCGCCGCGTTGACCGGCGTGATTAGGGTCTGAGTCATGACGAGCTTCGGATTCCAGATTCCCGGGTTCCGGCACGCGGGAGCAACCGACGTCGAGATGTTCGACCGGACGCTCGAACACGCGCAGGCGGCAGAGCGCGGCGGGTTCACCTCCGTGTGGGTCATGGACCACTTCTGGCAGCTGCCGCCCCTCGGCGGCCCCGACGAGCCGATCCTCGAGGCGTACACACTGCTCGGCGCACTCGCGGCGCGTACCGAGCGCGTGCAGCTCGGCACGCTCGTCACCGGCGTGACGTACCGCAACCCGGCGCTCGTTGCGAAGCTCGTCACCACGCTCGACGTCATCTCACACGGACGCGCGATCCTCGGCATCGGTGCGGCGTGGTACGAACCCGAGCACGAAGGAATGGGCTTCGAGTTCCCCGGCGTGCGCGAACGCCTCGACCGGCTCGAGGAAGCCGTGCAGATCTGCCACGCGTTGCTCCGGGACGAGCGACCGACGTTCGACGGCCGTTACTACCGCACCAAAGAGGCGCGCAACGTCCCGGCCCCCGTGCAACCCGGCGGTGTGCCGATCATGATCGGCGGGAGCGGCGAGAAGCGCACGCTCCGACTGGTTGCGAAGTACGCCGACATGTGCAATGTCAGCGGTGGTCCCGACACACTGCGAAACCGGCTCGACGTGCTACGCGGCCATTGCGACGCCGTCGGGCGCGACCCGAAGGAGATCACCACGACCCGGCTCGGCACGTTGATGCTCGCCGCCGACGCCGACGAAGCGGCGCGGACCCGCGAGTTCGTCATCGGCATGGCCGGTGACGCGTTCGTCGAGCAGTTCACCCTGGGAACTGCGGACGAAGTCGTGCAGCAGGTCGAGCAGCTCGTTGCCACCGGCGTCGACTGCCTGATCTTCAACATGCCGCTCACGGATCCCGACACCGTCGAACGAGCCGGCAAGTTGCTGACCTCCAACTTCGCCTGAGCGAGCGAGTCGTCCGATGGCTTCGCCGACGCTTGCAGACCGGCTGGGATACGCAGCCGACGCGAAGCTGGTGATCATCAATTGCGACGATCTCGGATCGTCGCGCTCGGCGAACGTCGCCATCTACGAAGCGCTGCGCGACGGCCTGGGAACGAGCTCGACGCTCATGGTGCCGTGTCCGTGGGCGAGAGACGCTGCCGCGATGTACCGGGGCGAGGACGTCGGCGTGCATCTCACGCTGAACTCCGAGTGGGAGACGTACCGCTGGGGTCCGATCACCCATTCGCCGAGCCTCCTCGACGGCGACGGCGGGTTCCCGCGCACGGTGGAGGACGTCTGGGACCACGCCGACCTCGACGAGGTGCGCAAGGAGTGCCGGGCCCAGATCGAACGGGCGATCTATTGGGGCTTCGACATCTCCCACCTCGACGCGCACATGGGCACGCTGCAGCTGCGCGCCGAATTCTTCGACGTGTACCTCGAGATGGCAATCGAATTCCGGCTGCCGTTGCGGATGGCCGGCGCCCGCGCCGAACGGCTGGTCGGCTTCCCGTACCGGCAGCTCGCGGCTGCGGAAGGCGTCGTGTATCCCGACCAGTTCGTGCACACGGGAGTGGGATCGCGCCGCGCGATCGAGAAGGCGCTGTTCGATCTCCGCCCCGGGGTCACCGAGCTGTACCTGCACCCCGCGCTCGACACCGACGAGCTGCGGGCGTCGCACCCCGACTGGGCGAACCGCGTCGAAGACCACATGATGCTCACGCGCGACCCGGCGTTCGCGGACCTGGTCGAGCGCGCCGGCGCCCAGCTGATCGGCTTTCGCGAGCTGCGCGAGCTCCAGCGGTCCGCGTGAGCGTCACTCCGGCCGCACTCGCCGCGCTGTGTGCGAGCACGATGCCGAACGAAGGGCTCAGCGCCGAGGAGCTCGAGTACTTGTGCTTCGGCGAGGGCGACGAAACGGTCGGGGACGAGCGGGGCGCCGCGGTGCTGCACACGCAGCACTTCGGCGCGCACGTCGCGGCGTGGCTCATGCTCATCGCGGTCGACAAGGGCGCGCAGGGCAAGGGCCTCGGCAAGGAGCTCGTCCACACGGTCGCAGATCGGGCGCGTGCGCTCGGCGCGCGTGAGCTGTTGCTGGCGAGCGCAGTGCCGCGTTACGTGTGGCCCGGTGTGGACCTCGGCAACACGCGTGCGGGCATGCTCCTCGAGTCCTGTGGCTTCGAGCGCGACTGGCTCGGGACCAACATGGCGATCGCCACGTCGTTTCGCCGGGATCCGCCTCCCGGGTGTGTCGTGGAGCGCGAGCACGGCACCGGTGCGCATGACTTCGGGCTCACGGTGTACCCGAACTGGGTCCCCGAGCTCGATCGCACGGTCGCGCTCGGTACTGCGTTCGCGGCACGGGACGCGACCGGCGCGACGATCGGATTCGGCTGTCACTCAGTGAACCGAGCGGGTTGGATCGGCCCGATGGCGACCAATCCGTCGTCACAGCACGGCGGTGTCGGCTCCGCGGTCGTGGCGGCGCTGTGCGCGGATCTCTCGACGCGTGGGCACGCGGCCGGCGAGATCTCCTGGGTGAGCAACCTCCGCTTCTACGGCAAGTGCGGCGCCCGGGTGTCGCGGCTGTTCATGGGCGGCAAGCTGCCGCTGTGAACGCGAACGCGGGTCGCGGGTTAGCCGGGCAGCAGGTCGGCAACGCGCAGTTGCGGTGCCTCACCGGCGGTGAGCGGCAGGAACTGCAACAGCTTGCCGAAGTCCCCCGCCATCTTCACCTGGCCGCGCATGAACCCAACCGACAGGTCGAGCGAACCGTCGTGCAACGCCTGCGCGTCCGCGGGCGTTGCCGTGAACGTCACGTCGACTGCCTCCGGCGCCTTGCCTTCCCCGTGCGCGATCACCGATCCCTCATCGACCTGGGCCCACGACCGCGACTGTTCCTTCTTGCCGGCGGCGACGACGAACTCAACGAGCACGATCGCGTTCCCGGATACCGGCAAACACGTCGTCCTCGAACTCGCCGTCGGCGACACCGTTGTCGACCAGCGAGCGCGAGCGTGTACTCCTCCCACGGGAACACCTCGCGGATCACGTCGTCGGGCAGCCGCATCCAGAAACCCGTGGGGTCGACCTGCGTGCGGTGTGCGAGCAACGCCTCGCGGCGCTTGTGCAGGAAGCCGCCGACGTCGATGAGCGTCGTGAACTCGTCCTTGCGGTCCTTGTCGAAACCGCGCTCGAACCAAGACTCGTACGGGCTCTCCTCACTGCGGCGCGTGTATGCCTCGTGGAGGGCTTTCACGCGCGCGATCGACCAGGAGACGTAGTACAGCTTGAGCGGCTGCCACGGCTCACCCGCATCGGGATACGCCTCGGGGTCGCCGGCAAGATCGAACGCGGGCACCGAGATCTCGTGCACCCGGATGTGATCGGGATGCGGATAGAAGTTGCGATCGTCGCGGTACGTGATGATCACTTGTGGTTGCTCGGCGCGGATCACCCGTACCAGGCGCCCGACCGCTTCTTCGAGCGGTGCGTTGGCGAAGTTGTCGGGACGGGCGTTTGTCTCCGTGTCGGGCATGCCGCTGTCGTGGTAACCGAGCATGTGCAGGGCGTCGTACCCGAGCACCCGCACGCTCTCGGCGAGCTCCGCCATCCGCATCTCGTGCATCTTCTCGGGCGTGCCGGGATGTTCGACCGCCGGGTTCAGGATGTCGCCGGCTTCTCCCCCGGTGCAGCACACGAGCACGTTGTGCACACCTTCTTCCGCGTACTTGGCGGTGGTGCCTGCGCCCTTCGATGCTTCGTCATCGGGATGCGCGTGCACCTGCATGAGACAGAGCTGCTCGGTCGGCACCGGGTCAAGCTACCCGGTGCCCTTGCCGCGCCCCGCCTCACATCCGCCACGCCACGCTCACGCTTCCAGCGCACACGTCTCCACGTTGCCGATGCCGCGCAGGAACTGCTCGCCCAGGGGCACGAACCTGAACTCGCCCTCCGGGACCTCACCCCGCATCGACGCCGGGACGAGGATCCGGTTCGCAGGCGCGATCGCAGTCAGGCGGCTCGCGAGGTTGACGACCGGGCCGTAGAAGTCGCCCTCGCGTGGGATGACCGGCCCCGCCGCGAGGCCGGCGCGGACCGGCGGCAGGCCTTCGGCCGTGACGGCCTTGCGCAACGCGATGGCGCTCGCCAGGACCTCGCGCGGCAGTCCGACGAACATCACCTCGTCGCCGATGGTCTTCACGACACGCGCGCCGTGCTCGACGATCGTGTCGTACGCGACCGCTTCCCAACGGTTGAGCAGCTGTGACAGCGCGACCGGGTCGAGCGCACCGCTCAACGCGGTGTAACCCGCGAGATCGGCGAACCCGATCGCCACCGCGATGTCGGGATCGGCTTGCAACGCGAGGCGCCGCCATACCGCGGCACGCAGCTGAATGCGCAGCACGTAGTCGACGAGCGCCGCGAGCCGGTCGAGTCGCTCATCGGACAAGAAGCCGAGGGCGATGTCGTCGTCGGACTCACCGTCCGCGCGCTTGCGCTGCACGAAGTCGGCAATGACCTCGGCCTCGACGGCGGCGATACGCGCGGCAGCACCACTGGTCGCTCGGATCCGCTGGAGCAGCGTCTCGGCATCCGTGTGCCATTCCGCCGCTTCCCGCACCACCTGTCGCGCGGCTGCGACATCGCGGTCGGAGAAGGCGGCGACGCCGAGCGGGACATCCGGAAAGCCCACCGCGCGCCACAAGCGTTGGGCCCACGCCTCTTCGATGCCCGCCGCGGCGGCAAGCTGGCCGACGTCGTATTTGTGATCACCCGGCAGCAGCCGCCGCTCGAGCGCAAGGAGCGGCACGAACGCGAGTGCCTCTGCACGCACGAGGTCGTCGTCGGACGCGCCCAGCTCAATGAGGCGGCGACGCAACTCGTCACGCATCCGGTCATTCTCGCTCGGACAACTAGCCTGCCGCGGATGTTGCACGGGGGCCGGGTCGGCGACGAAGAGCGACCCGATGAGCCGGAGACACATCGCCGCGCGAGTGCCTCCCGCTCCTCTCGGCTGCACATTCGATCGCGCCGGCTCCGGTTCACGCTCTACTGGCTCCTCTTCGGCGTGGCGCTGTGCGTGCTCGCGGTGATCGGCTCGGTCGTCGAGCACGCGGTGCACTCGGGTGACGTGCTGCCCGGCGTGGAGGTCGACGGCGCACGCGTCGCCGGCAAGAAGGACGTCGCGGCGGCAGACGCCATCGACCGCCTCGCGAGCGATCTCGACCGGGTACCGCTGCGCACACGCGTCCGCGACCGGCGATTCAAGCTCCAGCCGGCACAGATCGGCTTCGACATCGATACTGACGCCACCTCCCGCAGCGCGGAGCGCGCCGGCCGGCACGACAACCTGCTCGGGCTCGTCGCCGGCACCGTGCTGCGCCGAGTGCGGCCCGACCACGTCCCGCTCGTCGTGCGCTACGACCGCGCGACGTCTCGACAAGCTGCTCGATGCGTGGGGCCGCGAGGTGGACAAAGGCGTCGTCGAAGGCGGGTTGCGTTTCGAGGGCACCAACGTCGTCGCGATCGCCCCCCACACCGGCACCGGGCTGCAGCGGGACAAGGCGCGAGACGAGATCGAGCGGGCGCTCGGACGCGCCGACCGGACGCGTGAGGTCGAACTGCCCTTCGGCGAAGTCGTGCCCCGTGTCGACCAGGCAGACGTCGATGTCGCGGCCGCCCGGGCCCGTTCATTGCTGGCCACGCAGCGAGAGATCCGGGCTCGCGGCGCCACGGTCGTGTTGTCGCCGGCCCAGCTCGCGGCGACGCTCGGGACCCGGATCACCCGGGACGCGCTCGACCTCACGATCGATACGGACAAGTTGCGCCTCGCGCTCGGCCCTCGCATCGCACCACTCGAGAGCGCTCCGACCGACGCGACCTTCTCGGTGAGCTCGGCGAACGTCGTGTCGGTGGTTCCGTCGCACGACGGCACCGTCCTCGACTTCGACGCCATCGCCAAGGACATCCTGCACGGGAATCGCGTCATCCGCGCGGACGTCCGCAAGGCGCACCCTGCGCACGACACGGCGTGGGCGCGGCACCTGGGGATCACCGAGCAAGTCTCGTCGTTCACCACCTACCACGCGGCCGGCGAGGCCCGCGTGCACAACATTCATCTCGCGGCCGATGTGTTGAACAACACCATCGTCGAGTCCGGGAAGCTGTTCTCGCTCAACGAGAAGCTTGGTCCCCGCACGCCCGAGAAGGGCTACGTGAAGGCGCCCATTCTGGTGAACGACGGGTTCGGCGAGGACTACGGCGGCGGTGTCAGCCAACTGACGACCACGCTCTTCAACGCGGTGTTCTTCGGTGGTTACCGCGACGTCGAGCATTCGCCGCACCGGTTCTACATCTCGCGCTACCCGATGGGTCGAGAGGCGACGATCAACTATCCGTCTGTCGATCTGAAGTTTCGAAACGACACGACGCACGGGTTGTTGATCCGTGCGAGCTATTCGGACACGTCGATCACGGTGACGTTCTACGGCGACAATGACGGACGCACGGTGAGCGAAGAGAACCGCGAGGTCCTGCACACCGAACCGATCACCGACGAGCTGTTGAGCTGCCCGGTGAAAGAGCCGACCGACGACCCGAACAACGCCTGCGCAGATCTCACTGCGTTCGAGCGCGAGACCGCGGTCGGCGGTGAAACCGGATACGACGTCACGTTCGAACGCGTCATCGATCAGCCCGGCAAGCCCGAGCGCCGCCAGCGCTATCAGGTCCACTACCCGATGCTCCCGAACAAGGTCCTCGTCGGGACCACACCACCGAAGACCACGTCGACGTCGGTGCCGAAGAAGCCGAAAAAGCACACGACAACGACGCTCCGTCGCCCCTGAGCGGAGTCCCACGCTGCGTCGTCCGGGCGCGCATTGCTGCGAAACCGCTCAACCGCCCCCGCGGCACTGCCGATCCTTTGAGAGCAAGCGCACCAATCGGCGCGGGGGAATTCGGGGAGCGACCTTGGAACGGATGCGAAGCGCGCACCGTCGAGTGCGTCTCAGCCTCTTCACAACAACCGTGCTCGCTGTGTGCGCGACTGCCGCGTCGATCACGACACCCAGCGCGACCACGAGCGCCTATGCATCGAGCACGCGGCGGACGAACGCGTCGGTGTCGTCCGGCGCGCTTCCTCTCGTCGCACCGGTCGTGGCGGTGGCCGCCACTCCGTCCGGACGCGGATACTGGCGCGCGGCGCGCGACGGCGGCGTGCTGACCGCGGGCGACGCGCCGTACAAGGGATCCGCTTCGAAGTACCCCAACAGTGGAGTCGTCGGCATCGCCGCGACGCGCGACGGCCACGGCTATTGGCTCGTCGATCGGAGTGGTGCGGTCTTCAGCTTCGGCAGCGCGCACTTCCACGGCTCGATGGGGGGCATACCGCTCGACAAGCCGATTGTCGGCATGGCGGCAACGCCGAACGGCAAGGGCTACTGGCTCGTCGCGAGCGACGGCGGGATCTTCGCCTTCAACGCGCCGTATCACGGGTCGATGGGCGGACGGCGTCTCGACAAACCGGTCGTGGGCATGTCGGCTCGGCCCGACGGAAAGGGCTACTGGCTCGTTGCCAGCGACGGCGGGATCTTCGCCTTCAACGCGCCGTTCGTGGGCTCGATGGGCGGCAAGCCGCTGTTCCAACCGGTGGTCGGCATGGTGCCCAGCGGCAGCGCATACACGCTGGTCGCGAGCGACGGTGGCCTGTTCCGCTTCGGACACGACGCGCCGTTCTATGGATCCGCCTCCAAGGCCTGCCCGGGTGCACCGGCCGTCGGGGTCGCAACCTCGCGCCGCGCACGCGGCTACTGGATCACCTTCGCCAACGCGCGCACATACGCCTTCTCGCCCTCGAAGCACGCGCCGACGTGCGGGCCGGACGACTCCAAGCTCGGGCAAATGGCCGCCGACCTGCTGACTCGCGTCAACGAGGAGCGCGCCGCGCGCGGCGTCGGCCCGCTCGCATGGGACACGAGCCTGGCCGGGTACGCGTCGATCTGGAGCGCGGACATGAGCGCGCACGGCTTCCGGCACAGCAACATCGGGTCGCTCCTCGGTCCGTACAACTTCGTCGGCGAGAACATCGCGATGGGAAGCCGCGGCGTCACCGCCGGCTCACTGCACAACGCATGGATGCACTCGGACGGCCACCGGTCGAACATGTTGAATGCCGGCTTCACCCGGATCGGCATCGGCGCGTACTGCACGTCGAATGGCGCGCTGTGGCTGACGCAGGACTTCGGGCGTGACATCGGCGAGGGCTCGCCACCACCGAGCGGCGGCACGCCCCCCGTGAACCCCGTCGCGCGATCCGACGGCGGGTCACACAGCTGCTGAAATCGGGGACGAGCCGGCCGACCAGGAGTGAGGACGCTCGAATGCCGGGATCCGAGCTACAGCAGTCGGTACTCCGTCGGCCCTTGCGCGGTGCCCGGTCTGCGCGTCCGCCCACCTCGAACCCGTCGTGGAGCTCGACGATGTGCACTTCCTGTGTGCCGATTGCAGCCGGTGCTGGCACGTCGAGTTCGGCTTCGTGCAACGCCTGAGCCCGGCGACCTGCTTCGGCTGCCCGCACTCGGCGCGCTGCGCGACGGTGTACGCGGCCGACCATCCCACCGACTGAGCGCGGCGCGGGACGTCGAGGACGAACCGTCCGCTCATCGCGTTGCCGGTGCTCCGAGCTGCAACGTGTTGTCGCCCGCGTCGCAATCGCTCCGTCGACCGTGGAGCTGTATCGCGACGCGCCGATCCGCTCGGACACGGAGCACATCGGGCTCGGCCCGCAACGACATGACCGCGCCGCGGAACTGCACCCGAACTTCCAGCGATCGCCATTGCTGCGGGAGACGCGGATCGACCGCCAGCGCGTCTCCCTGCGCGCGCAGCCCCATGAAGCCGAACGCCAATGCCTGCCACACGCCTCCCATCGAGGCGAGATGCACGCCGCCGGCACCCGTCGCGGTGAGATGCTCCAGATCGATCTGCGCGGCAAGCCGGAGGGCGCCCAACGCGTCGTCGAGGCGGCCGGCCCGGGCGAGCACCGACGCATAGATCGCTGGTGACAACGAGCTCCCGTGCGCGGTGCGGGGCTCGTAGTAATCGAGGTTCGGCAACAGTGACTCGGGCGCGGTCTCGTCGAAGAGCAGGTGGTGCAGCATCAGCACGTCCGCCTGCTTGACGACCTGGGCGCCGCGCACCCGGTCACGACCGAGCAGGAGGTCCGCACTGATCGGTCGGCGGGGTGCGACGTCGGCGATCAGCATGGGTTCGAGGTCGTAGAAGCCGGCAAACTCCTCGTACACGCCGGTCGCGGCGTCGTAACCGTCGACGAGCACCTCGGCGAGCGCGAGCCATCGTGCCCGCTCGTGGTCGGGGACCTCCGGGTCGCCGTCGCGCGCGGCGGACGCGGCGGCGCGACGCAGGTTCCAGCGCGCCAGCACGTTCGTGTACGCGTTGTCGTCGACGGGTTCGTGGTATTCGTCGGGCCCGATCACGCCGTAGATGTGCCCGCGGCCCTCGTGGTCGGTGCGGATTCGAGACGCCCAGTAGCGCGCGGTGGCGACGAGCAGCCGGGAGCAGGGACCGGCGGCGAACTCCTCGTCACCGGTCCAGTCTGCGTAGAAGCAAGCGGCCCATGCGACGTCGCCGACGATGTGTATCTCGTTCTCGCCGGTGCGAATCGGCACGACGTGGCCGCTCGTATCGCGACCTGTATGCGGCGTCACGTCGGCGCCCGACGCCGCCGACTCCCATGGAAAGCGCGCACCTTCGTGTCCCTCCTCGGTGGCGCGCGCGAAGGCGGCGGGAAGACGGCGGATGCGGTACTCGAGCATGGCGCGTGCTGCCGGCGGATGCGTCGCGACGAGGAACGGCAAGACGAACAGATCGGCATCCCAGAACACGTGCCCGCGGTACGCACGGCCGGTCAGGCCGCGGGCGCCGACCGCGGCCTCGCCCGCGTCGCAGGCCGAGCCCATGAGATGAAACAGCGCCACGCGGGTCGCGCTCTGCAACGCGGGATCGCCGACGATCCGCACGTCGGCGCGCTCCCAACGCACTGCCCACGCGCGACGATGCTGCACGAGCAGCGATTCGAGTCCGGCCCGTTCGGCCTGCTCGAGCATCGACACGGCTTCGTCCGGTATTGACACCGGGTCTTCGGCCGCGGACCCGCCGGGTGACGTGGCGTACGCCGCGAGACGGAGGAGCCGTTGAGCGTCGCGATCTTGCGATGCCGCCGCGGTGACGGCGCCGCCGCGGCCGCGTGTTTCGATCAACGCGCGCCCATCGTGCTCACCGTGCTCACCGGACGTGTGCCCGATGGTGGCCGGCGCCAGCGGGGGCGACTCGTCGGGCGGCTCGATGTCGGCACGGAGCACGGCCACGCCGGGATGCGCGAGCGACGAGAACCGCAGCGAGGCGAGCCGTGTGCCGCCATGCACGTGCTCGCCCAGCGTCGCGGTGTGCATGTCCAGGACGCGGCGCACATGATCCCCGGCACCGAGGGCGCGTCCGAGCATCGCCCAGCGCGGCGCGGCCAAGAGGTCGGTGAGCGGTCCGTCGCCGTCGTACACGCCGGCGGCGACGACATCCGGTTCCGCAGCCGGATGGGTGAACAGCGGCGCGCCGGTGGTGCCGATGCGGCCGTCGGCGATCGTCAGGAGAGCGCTGTGCGCGCGCTCACGCTCGGGATCAACATCCTCGACGGCGACCGACCAGCCGTCGAGCTCGGCGACGGCGGGGACGTCGGCGCGCCGGCGGAGCTGGTCCTCGAGGAACACGACGAACACCGGGGGACCACCAGGGAGGTGCAGCACGTTGTGGGGCACGCCGCTCGGTTCGACACCCACCGAGATCGCCACCGAGGCGGCGGTCTCCGGGACGAGCATGAGCGCGTCGCTTCCCGGCAGGCCGCCGAGCGGGCCGAACTCGTCACCGCCGAAGCACACGAGCGGCGGCGCGATCCCCCACTCCCACAACTCGCGGAGCACGACCCGCGCCGCGTCGGATTTGTCAGTGAGCCCGACTTCCACGTGCTTGGCGTCGCTCGTGATCTTGGCGTCGACCAGGCCTTCTTCGCGTGTGATCGCGGCCGCGAGCTCGACGACATCGGCGATGTCGCGGATCCCGGCCTTGTGCAGCCGCTCCTCCACGGCCCGCAGCAGATCGTCGATCACCGACTTCGGTGGGTTCGCCCACTCCGGTTCCGGGATGAGATCGATCTTCCGGCGGTTCAACCGCTGCGACACGATCCACACGTCCAGCCCGCGTGCGCCGAGCCGGCTGACGATCTTCTCGGCGGCGCACGTCAGCGCGTCGTCTTCTTCACGCGTCGCGTCGCGACGGGCGACGAGCCGGGGTCCGCCGGTATCGACCTCGAACATCTCCGAGCCGCGATTCAGCGCGAGCAGGAGCCGGCCCGGACCCGAGGGTCGCGCCTGCAGCTGTCCGTCGACATTGCCCACGTGGGTGCCGCTCACGACCACGATGTGCATCCCGCCCGCGCACAGCGACTCGACGAGACCCCTGACCGGTGTGGCGTCGGCCTGGCGATCGGGAACGGCCGTGCCGTCCCAGTCGAACACCAGCGCCTCGAACCGCCACGCGATCTCGGCCGGCGCGTCCGCCGCGCATCCGAGACCCGGGGGACACCTCCGTCAGCCTTCCCCGGGTCCGGCCGTCATTGGTCGGGTCCGAGCGCGCCGGCTGAAGGATTCCGCCAGAGCACGCGCGGGGTGCGGCGCTCCGGCGGTAGCCGCCACTGCACGATCTGCCAGCCCACCTCGAGCACGACCGCGGCCGCGAGCCCGCAGATCACCGCGGACGCCGTCACCAAGGTCCGCGGCAGCCCGAGTGCGAACCAGTCGCGCAGACTTTCAACGCGCAGGATCACGAGAAAGGCCGCGATCATGGCGCCGACGAGCAGGGCGCGCGGCGGCGTGATCGGACGCGCGAACAGGCACAGCACCCAGAGCCCGACGATCATCAGTGTGAGCGTCGCCGCCGTGCGCGCCTGGTCGACGCTCACCCCCTCGGCAAAATGCGCGATGGCGTAGGACGTGAACGTCGCTGTGGCAGCGACGACGCCCGCGGGCCCTGCGGTGTGCAGCACACGCTTCACGAACCCCGGCACGTACCGCTGGATGTTCGGCGCCAGCGCGAGGAAGAACGCGGGGATGCCGATCGTCAGGCTGCTCACGATCGTGAGGTGACGCGGGAGGAACGGATAGGGCCACCGCGCGATCCCGATTGCGATGGCGAGAAGCATCGCGTAGACGGTCTTGGTGACGAAGAGGTTGGCGACCCGCTCGACGTTCGCGATCACGCGCCGGCCCTCGCCGACAACGCCCGGCATCCTCGCAAACTTGCCGTCGAGCAGCACGATCTGCGCGACCGCACGCGTCGCGGGTGCACCACTTCCCATGGCGACGCCGATGTCGGCGTCCTTCAACGCAAGCGCGTCGTTCACCCCGTCGCCGGTCATCGCGACGACATGCTCGGCTTTCTGCAACGCCTGGACGATCCCGCGCTTCTGTTGCGGAGTGACGCGGCCGAACACCGACGCGTCCTCCAGCGCAAGCATGAGCGGATCCACGTCATCGGGAAGCTCGCGCGCGTCGACCGGTCGGTCGGCACCTTCGAGCCCGACGCGTGCCGCGACGGCTCCGACTGTGCGCGGGTTGTCGCCGCTGATGACCATGCAGCGCACGCCCTGGCGGCGGAAGTACGCGATCGTATCGGCCGCGTCGGGGCGAATCTGCTCTTCGAACACGACGAGCGCCGACGCGCTCGAGCTCATCGGGGAGGTGCTCGCCATCGAGGTGCCCGTCGGAGCGGGCGAGCAAGAGCACACGCTGACCTTGCGCGGCCATCCCGTCGGCCCGCGCGCGCACGGGATCGTCGGCCGGACGGCCCGTCCACACCATCTCGGGCGCGCCCAGGACCCACGTGCCGTATTCCCCGAACGATGCCGCGCTCCATTTCCGGGCCGAGGAGAACGGCGTCGCCGCGCTGCGCTGCCACGGCGGCGGGTCGGGAAACGCAGCACCCAACGCGCTCATCGTTGCGTTGCGATTCGGGTCGGACGCCAGCGCACTGAGCGCTTCGTGCACCGGATCGCCCTCGGCGAGCACGTCGATGCGCTGGAACACGATGACGCCTTCGGTCAGCGTCCCCGTCTTGTCCAGCAACACGACATCCACCGCGCGAGGCCTTCGACCGCCGGCAGCTCCTGCACGAGCACCTGGCGCCGCGCCAGCGTGACGGCTGCGACCCCGAACGACAGGCTGGTGAGCAACACGAGCCCTTCGGGAATCATCGCGACGACACCCGCAACCACGCCCGCGATCGCTTCCCGGTTGGTCTCCTGGACATGGAACTGACTGAACGCGAGGAGCACCGCCGTCGGGATCAGCGCCCATTGCACGACGCGAAGGATCGTGTTGATCCCGGCCATGAGCTCGGAGTGCACGAGCGTGAACCGGCGCGCCTCGGTCGCAAGCCGGCGCGCGTAGGCGTCGGCACCGACGTGTGTCGCCTGGAAGAGTCCCGAGCCCGCGACGACGATGCTGCCGGACAGCACTTCGTCGCCGGCGTGCTTGGACACCGGGTCGGACTCACCGGTGAGCAACGACTCGTCGAGCTCCAAGCCGTCGCTCTTGCGGACCGTGCCGTCGGCGGGGACCTGATCGCCCGCGCGGAGATCGCAGAGATCGTCCAGCACGACCTCGTTGACTGCAATCTCCTGCACCTTGGCGTCGCGCATCACCCGCGCTTTGGGTGCCGACAAGACGGCAAGCCGGTCGAGCGTCCGCTTTGCGCGCCACTCCTGGACGACGCCGATCAGCGTGTTGAACAGCAGCACGAAGCCGAACAGCGCGTCCTGGCCCTCGCCGAAGACGAGGATGAGCACGAACATCGTGCCGAGAATGGCGTTGAACCGCGTCAAGACGTTCGCACGGACGATCTCACCGAGCGTGCGGCTGGTGCGGTCGTCGGCGACGTTCACCTTTCCTTCGCGCACGCGCGCGGAGACGTCGTCAGCGGTGAGACCGCCTTCGGGCGTGACGTCCGCAGCCGCCAGCGTGGTGTCACTCACCCGAGCAAACCTATCGGCGAGACGTAGGGTTGTCCCGTGGCCGAGTACCCCGCGCAATGGGAGAGCGACGTGGTGTTGGCCGACGGGGGCACCGTGCGGCTGCGGCCGGTCCGCGCCGACGACGACGCGGGCGCTCCTCGCGCTCTATGAACGGCTGAGCGACGAGTCGATCTACCTGCGCTTCTTCTCCCCTGTTCCCCGGCCGACTGCGGCGCAACTCGAACGGCTGACGAACGTCGACTACGACGACGAGATTCGCGCTCGTTGCGCAGTTCGGCGACAACCTCCTCGCGATCGCGCGTTATGACCGCGTCGCGCCGGACGAAGCCGAGGTCGCCTTCACCGTGCAGGACGACCAACAAGGTCGCGGGCTCGGCACGCTCATGCTCGAGCATCTCGCGGTGGTCGCGCGTGCACACGGCATCCAGACATTCTCGGCGGACACACTCCCGAACAACACGCGGATGCTGAACGTGTTCCACGATGCGGGCTGGATCGCGGAACGTCGTTTCGTCGAAGGCAACGTGCACGTGCGGTTCTCGATCGCGCCGACCGCGTTGTCCGTCGCCGCCGTCGAAGCACGCGAGCTCCACGCGGAAGCGGCGTCGATAGAGCGATTGCTCTCACCGCGGTCGATCGCGGTGATCGGCGCCAGCCGTGAACCCGGCACCATCGGGCACGAGGTCTTTCGCAATCTGCTCGCGTTCGGCTTCCAGGGTCCGGTGTACCCGGTGAACCCATCGTCGTTGTCCGTCGCCGCCGTCCGCGCGTACCCGACGGTGCTCGACGTCCCCGACGCGGTCGACGTGGCCATCGTCGTCGTTCCGGCCGCGTTGGTGCCCGAGATCGTCGATCAATGTGCGCGCAAAGGCGTGCATGGCCTCGTGATCATCACCGCCGGCTTCGCCGAAGTCGGAAGCGACGGCGACGCGCGGCAACGGGAGATCGTTGCCACCGCGCGCCGCAACGGCATGAGGGTCGTCGGACCGAACTGCCTGGGCGTCGTCAACACCGCCCCCGGCGTCCGGATGAACGCGACGTTCGCGCCGGCGCCACCGGTGCCCGGTGCGGTCGGATTCCTGTCGCAGTCCGGCGGTCTGGGCATCGAGCTGATGGCACGCGCGGGCGCCCTCGGCATCGGGATCTCGGAATTCGTGTCCGTCGGCAACAAGGCGGACGTCAGCGGCAACGACCTGCTCCAGCACTGGGAGAACGATCCGAACACACACGTCATCCTCTTCTACCTCGAGTCGTTCGGGAACCCGCGCAAGTTCGCGCGTCTCGCCCGTCGCGTCGCGCGGCACAAGCCGATCGTTGCGGTGAAGAGCGGGCGCACGCGCGCCGGCAGCCGCGCCGCGTCGTCACACACCGCCGCGCTGGCTTCGCCGGACGTTGCCGTCGACGCACTGTTCCGTCAGACGGGCGTCATCCGCGTCGACACGCTCGAGGAGCTGCTCGGGACTGCGCAGGTGCTGTCGAGCCAACCGTTGCCGAACGGCCGGCGCGTCGCGATCGTCTCGAACGCAGGCGGACCGGGGATTCTCGCGGCCGATGCCTGCGCCGGCGCCGGCCTCGACGTCAGCGACCTCTCGGAGGCGACGCAGGCGGCCCTGCGGGAGTTCGTCGCACGGGACGCGTCCGTGCGCAATCCCGTCGACCTGGTCGCGGGCGCGTCGGCCGCTGATTTCGAACGGGCGCTGCGCACCGTGCTCGCCGACGACGCGATCGACGCGGTCCTCCCGATCTTCGTGCCGCCGCTCGTCACACGCGCCGAGGATGTGGCCTGCGCAATCGCGTCCGCAGCACGGGACGCGGACACGAAGCCGGTCGTCGCGTGCTTCCTGGGCCGCGAGGGGATGCCGGCTGAGCTCCGCGGCAACGGCGAGCAGCGGCCCGTCCCGTCGTTCGCCTTCCCGGAAGCCGCGGCCCGGGCCTTGGGACGGATCGCCGATCTCGCCGAATGGCGGCGCCAACCCCAAGGTGTTGAGCCCGAGTTGAAGGACGTCGATCTCGATCGGGCGCGCGCCCTCGTGACCGCGGCGGCTCGCGCGACGCGCCCGGCGGCCTGTGGCTCGATCTGAACGACGCCTCCGACCTGGCCCAGTGCTTCGGCATCCGCGTCGCCGCGGGCCGGCTCGTGCACGACGCCGACGGCGCAGTGCGCGCCGCCGCCGACCTCGGCTTTCCGGTCGTGTTGAAGGCGGGCTCGCCCGAGATCGTGCACAAGAGCGACGTCGGCGGTGTCGTGACCGGCCTTGCGGACGACAACGCGGTGCGCGCCGCGTTCGACGACATGGCCGCACGGCTGGGTGACCGCATGGGCGGCGCGATCGTGCAGGAGACCGTCGGGCAGGGCATCGAGACGATCGTCGGCCTCACCCAGGACCCGTCGTTCGGTCCGCTCGTCCTGTTCGGGCTCGGCGGGGTGACTGCCGAGCTGCTCGCCGACCGCGCGCTGCGGACGGTGCCCATCACCGACGAGGACGCGCGACGACTGGTCCGCTCGCTACGCGGTTCACCCTTGCTCTTCGGGTATCGCGGTCGTCCGGCCGTCGATGTGAATGCGCTGGAGGACCTCGTGCTGCGCGTCGGCCGGCTCGCCGACGAGCTCCCCGAGGTCTCGGAGATGGACCTCAACCCGGTGATCGTCTCCGAGCACGGCGCGGTCGCGGTCGACCTGAAGATTCGCTGTGCACCCGCGCCCGATCCGCGTGCCCCCCGACTACCGCCGCATGCGGGCCTAGCAACGCCAGCAGCGGACGGTACCTTGAGGGCACCATGACGTCCGCGCCGACCACGACGTGCTACCGCCACCCCGATCGAGAGACCGGCCGGCACTGCACGCGTTGCGGACGACCCGCGTGCGCGGACTGTCTGCGCGAGGCCTCGGTCGGGGCGCACTGTGTCGAGTGTGTGCGCGCGTCGGCGCCCACGACCACGCAACGACTGCGGCTCCGCTGGCGCGGCGAGCACATGATCGCGACGAAGATCATCATCGCGATCACCGTCGCGGTATACCTGTTCATCACCCTGCAGGACAGCGGAGCGACCGGGCGCGGCACGCTGAGCAACGACCTCGCGCTGTACGGCCCGGCGGTGCACGACGGCGAATGGTGGCGACTCGTCACCAGCTCGCTCGTGCATTACGGCTTCATCCACATCCTCTTCAACATGCTCATCCTGTGGCAGGTGGGCATGATCCTCGAGCCCGGTGCCGGCCCGGCGCGTTTCACGATGCTCTACGTCGTGTCAGTGCTCGGCGGTTCGGCCGGCGCGCTCGTGCTGACCCCGAACGTGTTCACGGGCGGCGCGTCGGGCGGGGTGTTCGGCATCGGGGCCGCGGCGACGCTCGTCATGCAGCGACAGGGTGTCCGCTTCTGGGACACGGGCTTCGGGCCGTTGTTGGTGATCAACCTGGCGCTGGGATTCTTCTTGCCGGGCATCTCCGTCGGCGGTCACATCGGCGGCCTCGTCGCCGGCACGCTCGCGGCCGAGGCGATGCTCCAGGCGCGCAAGGCCGGCCAGCCCGCGCTGGGCTTCGTCGGCGCCGCCTTCGTCGGTGTCGCGTCGGTGCTGCTCGCGTTCGCGGTCGCCCGCTGATCAGTCGACGCGTACGAGCTCGACCGCGCCGGTGTCGTCGTCCTCGACGAGACGGAACCCGCACTGTTGCGCGAGCTCTCGTCGGCCCTCCCACGGACCGGCAGCCAGGATCTCGTCACCGGCCTCGAGCGTGATCCGGCGAGGCCGGTAGAAGTAGCGCCCACCGCGCTTGATCGCGAGCAGATGGAACCCCGTGTCGTCGCCGACCGGCTTGCCCACTACCGTCGCCCCGTCGAGCGCGCTCCCTCTCGCGATCGGGTACTGCACCGACACCTCGTCGGTCTCGCCCAACGCGACCGCGAGCACGGGGTGCACCTCTTCTTCCTTCTCGACGAGCCACACGAGCTGCTGCGCCGCATCGCCGACCTCTTCCGACGCCGCGCCCAGGTGCAAGAGGCCGCGCAGCTCCGACGGATCAACGGTCTCCGCGCCGGCCCGCAACACCCACAGCTCGAGCTGCTCGCGCATCTCGTCGAGGCGATCTTCGAGCTGCGTGACCTGAGTGGCGAGCCCTTGGTCGTTCAGGAGCAGCGCGCTGTACGCGAGCCCGACGGCCGCCTCCGAAAGGTTCTTCATCTCGACCAGCACGTCGACGGCGCGGTCGAGGTCGGAGATCGCCGGGTTCTCCTCGACCGCTGCCGGCCGCCACACGGGCGCGCCCGCGAGCTCGCGCAGCTCGCCGATGCCTTCACGGGCGCCGCGCATGATCAGCACGTCGTCGGGAAGGAGCAGCTCGTCGCCGTCTGGGTCGATGAGCCACTCGCGTCCACGGCGGAGCGCGACGACGCGCATCCCGACCTCCATCGGCAGCTCGACATCTTCGAGCGACCGGTTCGCGAGCGCAGAGTCGGCACGAACCCGCACGCGATGTGAGACCTCTTCGGCGTTCGCGAGATCGGCGACGAGCGCGGCCGGGATCCCCAACCGGTGCGTCACGACATGCGAGATGTCGACCGCCGCGTTCCCCATTCGCTCGATCGCGGAGACCACGTGCAGCACGCTCGCGATCTGCTCGGCATCGCGCTTGGAGCGGCCGGCGAGCACACAGATCTCGCGCATCTCGTGGATGAGATCGGTGAGGCGTTCCTCGAGGTCGTGCACTTCGTCGGCCATGCGCTCGTCGGCGAAGAAGAGTGCCGCGTACCCGAGGTCGACCATGAGCTCGGAGGTGTCCTTTGCCTCCGAGAGCATGGCTTTCAGATTTCTCGGTCGTTCGTCCATGGAGTCCGGTCGGCTCAGGTGAGCCCGAAGATGACAAGGGACAGGATAAGCGCGACTGCGCCGAGCAGGTCCGACGTTCCGGAGACCAGCGGGATCCCGAAATTGTCGGGATCGAGCCCGTAGCGATAGGTCGCGACTGCGCCGTAGTAGCCGACGAAGTTCGTCCACGTCGTCGCCAGCAACCCGGCGAGCAGCACTACCCCGACCGTCCGGAGGAATCCGGGACCCGACAGGTTCAACACCGCGCCGAGCGCCTGGGTCGCACATCCGAGGACGAGGAAGATCGAGGTGGCCAGCACGTAGACGAGGACGAGGTCCTCGACGACCCCTCGCCACATGCCTCGGCGCACCTCGACGAGACCGAGATGCAGCTTGGACGAGAGCCGCGCCGACAAGATGCCCGGCAACGAGCCCGACAGTGACAACAGCGGCGGGATCACGATCAGCAGCGCGGGCTGGTGCAGCAACGGGGTCAAACGACCTTGGATCGTCAGCCCGGCCAGCATGCTGATGAAGCCCGACAGCAGCAGCACCGGCACCGACTCCCGAACCACGCGCCGCAGGGTCGGCAGGTGCGCGCGCCATCCGACCACGAGCGCGCCGAGACACACCACCGCGCAGAGCACGCCGAGCGCGGCGGTCACGCCGGCGATCCCGACGAGCGCCGTCGCGAGGAAGAGGCTCGGGAGCGTCACCGAATCGGCCGCGGCGGTGACGACGGGTGCCGCGACGTTGTCGAGGTCCCAGTCGTAGCGCACGCTCATCGCCGCCACCGCGACGGTGATCCCCATCACGACGACGATGGGGATGAGCCCGCCGATGACCGACACGACGATGAAGTCGGCGATCGAGATCGAGTGGTGCACCCCGAACGCGACCGCAAAGCCCTTGGCCGAGACCGCCAGCAGGAATGCGAGGCTCATCGACAGCAGTACCGCGGACGCGAGGTTCTGCCCGACCTCGGTGTCGACGCGTGCGGAGAGCCGGAAGGTGCCCGCGAGGACCGACGTCCCGAGGCGACTCCCGAGGGCCCCGAAGACGTTGCCGCGCATGCCGACTGCGGCGGGTACCAAGATGATGAGGCCTGGGAGCTCCTCGAGGGTGTTGGTGATCTTGCCGAGCGTGACGCCTGCGATGAGCCCGGTGCCGGTCGAGATCAGGAGCGCGACGAAGCCCGCGCGGACTCCCGCGAAGTCCGCACGTAGGAGCGCGACGAAGCGCGCGCCGACACGACGCGGGAAACGGAGCATGTGGAACTCGGCGGTTCGGCCATCTGCGGTCCTCCGGAACTCGTCCGGAACCGGTGAATATTAGCCCGAGGAGCGGGTCGGGCGGACTGATGCCCGCCTACGCAAGGCGCCACCGAGTCGCAGTCGCGCCGAAGAGGGTCGACTCACGCGCGATGTCCCGTCCGATCCAACCGAGCACGACGCGTGGATGCACCACGTACAAGACGTCGACGAACTCGAGCGTCATCGACCAGTCGTACTTGGGGCCGTAGGCGTCGATGAACGCCCGGCGCTGCTGTTCGTCGGTGACGGCTTCGCCCCGCCCTTCGACGATCACACAATCGTCGCCGCTCTCGAGGTTCACTGTGACGCGCGGGTCACGTGCGAGGTTCGTCGCATGCCGCGCACCGGTGCTGAACTGCACGGTGTTGTCGAGCCAGACCGCCCACACCGGCCGCACGTGGGGCCGACCTCGTGGCCCGATCGTCGTCACCCAGTAGTTGCGCGCACCGGTGAGCTGCTCCTCGGCCCAGCGCCACGGCAACGGTGCCCCGTCGAGGTATCCCTCGGGCATGTCGGGACGATCGGCAACCGGTTCGTCCACGGCGTCCCTCAGACACTCAGCCCGTAGAGCTCGGCAACGTTGTCGTGCAGGATCCGGCCGCGCGCATGGTCGTCGAGGTGGCGGGCGTGCTCGGCGAGCAGCTGCTGGCTGTTTGGCCACGTCGCGTCGCTGTGCGGGAAGTCGTTCGCCCACATCAGCCGCTCGACGTTCATCATGTCGGCGAGCCGGAACGCGACCCAGTCGTCCTGGAACGTGGTGTACACGTTGCCCCAGAACCACTCGCTCGGGCGGCGCGTCAGCTCCCCCGCGGTCAACCAGTTGCGATGGCGGTCGTAGCCGTGGTCCGCGCGGTACATCCAATGCGGCGCCCAACCGGCATCGGCCTCCACGCAGACCACGCGCAGCTCGGGATGGCGTTCGAACACCGCCCCGAAGATCAGCGTGCCGATGATGTCCTGGTTGCCTCGCACGATCGACATGAAGCTGTTGAGCTTCGGGCCCCGCACGTGGTCGGCGCCGGGAGTGTCACTGCGGCTCGTGAGGATGTGGAACGACGGCGGCACGTCGAGGTCGACGATCGCGTCCCACAACTCGTCGTACATCGGATCGTCGTAGTCCTTCTCGGGCGGGACACCGGGCAGCATCACGCCGTGGAGCCCGAGCGCTTTGATCTCCTCGAGATCACGGACGCCTTCCTCGGGGGTGCGCAGCGCGGTTTGACCGATGCCGATCAAGCGCTCGGGCGAGGTGGCGCAGAACTCCGCGATCCAGAGGTTGTACGCCTGGAAACACGCGCGCTGGTAGTCGACGTCCCGGAGGTTGCACAACAACATGCCGACTGACGGATAGATCACTTCTGCGAGCACGCCGTCGGTGTCCTGGTCGTCGAGGCGGGCGACGGGGTCCCAGCCGCCGGGCCACAGGTCTTCCCAGCGCTTGTGACTGTCGAGACGCACCTCTTCGGTCGGACGGCCCGCCGCCGCGACCAACCAGAACGGCACGAGACTCTTGCCGTTGTCGATCAGCATGACGTCGCCGAGCGTGTCGTGGTGATGAATGCGCGGCGCGCGGTCCCGAAATTTCGGATCGATCCGGTCGATGTACGTGCCCGGCGGCTCGGTGACGTGGGAGTCGGCGGAGATGCAAGGCCCGATCGTCGCGGTCATGCGGAAGAGTCTCGCGGCGGGCTCGCCGGCCGCCGAAGACGTACCAGACGGCCGCAACGACCAGCCACGTGCCGTTGATCGCGACCGCCTGCCAGTTGTGGTCGATGGCCCAGCCGGTGACGATCATCGTCACCGCGATCTCGTGCGCGACGATCCAGCGGAGCCGACGCTCGCGCACCACCGGCACGAAGCGAATGATGACGACGATGGAGACCGGATAGCCGATCGCGAAGAGGGCCGCGCGAACGATCGACATGTCAGGCGGTCGTCGCGAGGTCCGCGAGCCGCTCGCCGAGCAGCGGTCCGAATTTGAAGCCGTGACCCGAGGTGCCCGCGCCGACCACGACCCGGCCCCGGCGTTCGAGCACGAAGTCCTCGCTCGCCGTGTTGTCGTACATACACGTCTCGACGTGTACGGGTGTTGGATCGAAGGTCGGCAGCAGCCGCTGCGCGGCCCGGGCGATCGCGTCGACGTGCTCGCCCCGCGGATCGAGGCTCATGAGGTCGGGATCGACCACAGGCCCCGCGTGGTGGAGTGCGAGCTTGAACGCGCCCAACGCCGGCGTCGGCAGTCCGTATACCGCGGGAGCGGCGAATTCGATGAAGATCGGCATCGACGGAGGTTCGCTTCCGCGGGGACGGAAGTAGGCGACGTGTTCGAGCGTCGCGAACGTCTCGAGGGCGAGGACCTTCGCAGACCACGGACCCGGGCACACCACCGCGACGTCGGCCTCGACCCGACCCTGGGTCGTCGTGACGGAGACGCGCCGCCCGCCGTCGACGATGTCCGTGACGCAGACGTGCTCGCGGATCACGTCGTCGACCGTGCGCCGGAGCGCATCGAGGGTTCCCGCCGCGTCGATCACCGCCGATTCGGGCTCGAAGAGCGCGTCGCCGGGCACTGCGAGATCGGGGAACCGCTCGTGCACCTCGGCCGCGGGCATCGCGCGTACCGGCGCACCGGCATCGGTCATCGCGCGCCGGAGCGCGCTCGTTCCGGCGCCGAACGTCAACTGTCCGGTCGGCTCGAGCAGACGGCAGCCCGCCTCCGCCTCGAGCTCCTTCCACAGCGGCCGCGCGTCCATCGCCATGCGCACGTAACGCGGGTCGACATAACCGAGGCGGAAGATGCGCGACGCGCCCTTGGACCCGCCACGCGCGTGACCGACCGTCTCGCGCTCCAACACCAGCACATCACGGCCACGCGTTCGTAACGCACGCGCGGCCGAGAGCCCGAGCAGGCCGCCACCGACCACGACGACCCCGGTCCGCTCCCGCCGAGGTTCTTGCGACATACGGCGACACTATGTGTCGTCAGACGTCGCCAGAACTGGCTTCAGTGGAAGTCGCGGGAGCGGAGGCCTTCCGCGAGGCTGATCGGCAAGCGGGTGATGCGGCCCGCGACCAGGTTGATCACGCCTTGGTGCTTCTCGAGGACGCCCCGGACGCGCAGCGCCGGCGCGCCGCGGGCAACGGTACGGAAGCGCTTCCACACGCCCTTGCTGCAGATCACGTTCACGAGGCCGGTCTCGTCTTCGAGGTTCAAGAACACCGTGCCCTTCGAGGTCGCGGGCTGCTGGCGGTGCGTGACGATGCCGGCGACCTCCACGACCGTGCGGTCGGCCAGCTCCCGCAGGTCGGCGCTCGTCACCACCCCCTGCCGCTCCAGCTCGGCGCGCACGAACTCGGTCGGGTGTTTGCCGACCGAGATCCCCATCGCCCACAGGTCGGCGTGCACGGTTTCCATCTCGGTCATGCCCGGCAGCTCGGGCGCATCGGTGCCGACGATGATGCCGGGCAACGTCTCCACGACGGTGCCGTCGCGATGCGCCCGCGGCCGGCCCGGGCCCAGTGCGCCGGCCGCCCACAACGCGGAACGGCGCGACTGGCCGAAGCACTGCTCGAACGCGCCCGCAGTCGCCAGCGCCTCGATCTGATCGATGGTCGCGCCGGTGCGGCGCACGAAATCTTCGAGATCGGTGTACACGTGCTCGGCGCGTTCGTCGTCGATGCGGTCGAGCAGCGCGTCGTGCAACCCACGCACGCTGCGCAGCCCGAGCCGCACCGCGAGGTGCGACGGCTCGGCGTGGAACCCGCGCAGCGGGCGACCGACCGGCTCGATGTCGAGCGGACGCGGTTCGAGCGTGGCATCTCTTCGGGACGCATTCAGATCGGGGCCGAGGACGTGCACGCCATGACGGCGGGCGTCACGCACGATCGTGTGCGGCGAGTAGAACCCCATCGGCTGCGCGTTCAACAGCGCCGCCGCGAACTCGGCCGGGTAGTGATACTTGATCCACGAGCTCGAGTACACGAGGTACGCGAAGCTCACCGAGTGGCTCTCGGGGAAGCCGAACGCCGAGAACGCCTCCAGCTTCGTGTAGATCTCGTCGGCGGTCTCGCCGGTGATGCCGCGCACGGCCATGCCGTTCATCAGCCGTTCCCGCATCCGCGCCATGCGCGCCTGTGAGCGCTTCGACCCCATCGCCTGGCGGAGCTGGTCGGCTTCGGCGGCGGTGAACCCCGCGCAGTCGACCGCGAGCTGCATCAGCTGCTCCTGGAAGAGCGGCACGCCCAGTGTCTTCTCCAACGACGGCTTCGTCAGCGGATGGATGTATGTCACCTCCTCTTCGCCGTTGCGTCGCCGCAAGTAGGGGTGCACCGATCCCCCCTGGATCGGCCCGGGCCGGATGAGGGCGACCTCCACGACCAGGTCGTAGAAGCATCTCGGTCGCAGCCGCGGCAACGTCGCCATCTGGGCGCGACTCTCGACCTGGAACACGCCGATGGTGTCGGCCGCGCACAACAGGTCGTACACCGCGGGCTCTTGCGGGATCGTCGCGAGATCGATCTCGACGCCTTGCTCTCGCACCTGGTCGACGGCGAGATGCAACATCGTCAGCATGCCGAGGCCGAGCAGGTCGAACTTCACGAGGCCGGCAGCCGCGCAGTCGTCCTTGTCCCACTGCAGCACCGAACGGCCCTCCATGCGCGCCCACTCGATCGGGCAGAACTCGACGAGCGGACGGTCGGCCATCACCATGCCGCCGGAATGGATGCCGAGGTGACGCGGGAAGTCGAGCACCTCGCTCGCCAGCTGAAGCGCGAGCGGAGGGATCGCGGGAGGGCGCGTCGTTGCTTCGGGTCCGTCGAGCGGCACCCCGTCGCGCGTGCGATCGCGCTGCGTCCGTTCGAAACGACGTGCTTGCCGTGCGCTCCGATGAACTTGCGTGGCCGAAGGCCCTATAGGGGCCGTGGGCCACGCAAGTTCGGCGAATGCTTCCGGGCCGGCGGCCCAGCGGTCGACCCACTTGCCGAGCGCGTCCGCCTGGCCGGGGGCGATACCGGCGGCCTTCGCCATCTCCCGGAGCGCGCTGCGCGGCCGGTACGTGATCACGTTCGCGACCTGCGCGGCGCGGTCTCGTCCGTAGCGCTCGTACACGTACTGGATCGCCTCTTCTCGTCGTTGGTGCTCGATGTCGAGGTCGATGTCGGGCGGGCCGTCGCGCTCGGGCGACAAGAACCGCTCGAACAGCAAGCCGAGTGCGACCGCGTCGGCCTTGGTGACCCCGATCGCATAACACACCGCGCTGTTCGCCGCGCTCCCTCGCCCCTGGCAGTAGATGTCGGAGCGGCGGCAGAACTCGACGATGTCGTGCAACAACAAGAAGTAGCCGGGAAAGCCGAGCTGCTCGATCACGGAGAGCTCGTAGTCGATCTGACGCATCGCCTGCTCGTACTTCGGATGCGACGGCGGGTAGTAGACGGCCGCACCCCGACGGACGAGCTCACGCAGCCATGACATCTCGTCGTGGCCGAACGGCACCGGGTAGTCGGGCAGCTGCGGCGCCGCGAGCTTCAGGTCGAACGCACACGTGTGCGCGATGTCGACGGTGCGTTCGACTGCACCGGGCCAGCGCGCGAACCGCCGGCGCTGCTCACCGGGTGATCGCAAGTGGGCGAACGGTGCGGCCGGCAACCAGCCGTCGATCTCGTCCAGCGAACGCCCCGCCCGGATCGCCGCGAGCGCGTGGGCGAGCGGACGGCGCGCGGGTGTTGCGTAGTGCACGTTGTTCGTCGCGATCACCTCCACGCCGGCCCGCATCGCACACTGCGCGAGCGCGTCGTTGCGATGGCGGTCGAGTGGATCACCGTGATCCCACAGCTCGACGAGCACACGATCGCGACCGAAGGCGTCGACCAGCTCGTGGAGCGCGCGCTCGGCCGCAGCAGGGCCGTCGCGTTGCAGTGCAGCCGGCACCGTGCCCTTGCGACAGCCGGTGCTCACGAACCAATGATCGTTGTGCGCGCTCGCGTCGTGCCCGTGCACCTTGGCCCGCGACGCATCGGCCAGCTGTGCAAGTGACGTGCGGGGCGCGCCCTTCTCCCCCGCCAGCTGCGCCTCACTGATCGCGCTGTGCAAGCCGCGCGTACCCAACCGTTCCCTGCGCGAGCACGACCAGGTGCTCACCGGGAGGATCCGCGCTCCCGTTCGGCGGTTCGCGTGCGCCGAGCGTCATCTCCGCACCGAACACCGTCGGCAATCCCAACGGGCGCGCCGCCTCCGCGAAGCGCACCACGCCGTAGAAGCCGTCGTGGTCGGTGCACGCGAGCGCGGCCAGGCCGAGTCGCGCCGCTTCTTCGACCAGCTCCTCGGGATGGCTCGCGCCGTCGAGGAACGAGAAGTTCGAATGGCAGTGCAACTCCGCGTACACGGCCGGCTCCTCCTCAGGGAGGTCGACCGTATCGAACACCTGTTCGGGGTGCAAGACGAGCTGGCGTGGGCACGAATTCCGACAGATGCGTCGGGAACCGTGACCACGCCGAAAGATGCCAATAGAAAGGGTGGGATGGAGCACGAGAGATGCACCGAATGCGGCTTCGACGGCGGGCGCTACGACGACGAGGCGCTGCTCGCCGCCTTGCGTGCGCTCGGCACGCAGTGGCGGGAACTGTTGGCGACTGCAGGAAACGAGCTCCGCGAGCGCCCGGCGCCGGGCGTGTGGTCCGCGATCGAGTACGCCGCGCACAGCCGCGACGTGACCGCGATGCACGTCGTGGGCGTCGAGGCCGCATTGCCCGGCGACGAGCCGGTCATCCCGCCCCTCGACGACAGCATCGTCGACGACATCGCCGCCGGATACGCGAGCGAAGATCCCGACGCAGTGCTCGTCGCGCTCGACGAGCAGGCGGTGCGACTTGCCACCTGCGCCGGCGAGGCGGGACCGGACGCGTGGAGACACGGCTTGACGATCGGCGAGCACCGAAGCGACGTCCGCCGCCTCCTCGAGCACGCGCTCCACGACTCGACACATCACCTCCGGGACGTCGAGCTCGGCCTCGAGCGCCTCCGCGCGGGCCGCTCGTAGGTTTGTGAACGGCGCCGGCGGGAACATGTTCTCCCATGCGCAAATCCCCGCTCGTGCTCTTGGTCGCGCTCGCTCTGTTTGCCCTGACCGCGGCATCGGCGTCCGCCGCGCCGGGCCTGCGCGGTGACTACGTGGCCCTCGGTGACTCGTACACCTCCGGTCCCGCGATCCCGAACCAGGACATCGCGGCGGGCCAGTGCTACCGCTCCGATCACAACTATCCGCACCTGGTCGCGCCGACCCTCGGCGCGACGGCGTTCCGCGACGCGAGCTGCAGTGGTGCTCAGACCAAGGACATGACCGGGATCCAAACCGCCGATGTCGGCCCGGACAACCCGCCGCAGTTCAACCGGCTCAACAGCAACACCCGGCTCGTGACGCTCGGCATCGGTGGCAACGACATCGGCTTCGTCTCGATCTTCGAGGACTGCGCGAGCCCGACGCCGACCGGTCATCCGTGCCGGGACCACTACGTGGTCAACGGTCACGACGAGCTGCGGCAGCGCATCGCCGCCACCGCACCCAAGGTCACCGCGGTGTTGAAGGGCATCAAGGCCCGGTCGCCGCAAGCGAAGATCCTCGTTGTCGGCTACCCGGCGATCTTCCCCGACACCGGCACGGGCTGCTGGCCGCAGATGCCGCTCGCGCCCGACGACGTGCCGTACCTGCGTGGCATCGAGAAAGCATTGAACGGGATGCTCGCGAAAACCGCGGCTGCCAATCACGCGACGTACGTCGATACCTACACGCCGAGCATCGGACATGACGCGTGCCAGCCGCTGACCATCAACCGGTGGATCGAGCCGGTGGTGCCCAACCAGCCGGCAGCGCCCGTGCACCCGAATGCCGCCGGCGAACGGGGAATGGCCGATGCCGTCCTCGCCACGCTGATTCGCTAGCCCGCACTCCCTTCGAGAACGCCGACGTCGGCCGGCGAACCACGCAGCGTTTCGCGTGCGTGCGGAAACCGATGGTGCAGACTCTTGCAATGGCCACCAGGTCCGTCGTGACGTTCTTGTTCACGGACATCGAGGGCAGCACTCGCATCTGGGAAGACCACCCAGACGCGATGGAAGTTGCTCTCGCGCGCCACGACTTGCTGCTGCGCCGTGCCATCGAGGATGACGGCGGCATCGTCTTCAAGACTGTCGGTGACGCGTTCTGCGCGGTGTTCCCGGCGGCGTCCGATTGCGTCCGCGCTGCGGCATCGGGACAACGGGCCCTGCAAACCGAGGCTTGGCCGTCGCCCGTGACGATCCGAGCGCGAATGGCGATCCACACGGGCGCATGCACCCGACGCGATGACGACTTCTTCGGTCCGACCGTCAATCGGGTCGCACGATTGTTGGCGATCGGCCATGGCGGCCAAGTGCTCGTCTCGGCGTCGGCCCGGCTGGCTCTCGGCGAGCACGTGCCGTCGGGCTTCCGGCTCCGTGACCTGGGCGAGCATCACCTGAAGGACCTCGACCGGTCCGAGCAGGTGTTCCACCTGTGTGCCGATGGTCTGGAGGACGTCAACCTTCCGCTGCGGTCGGTCGAGAAGCCGCGCCACAACCTGCCGGCACAGCTCACGAGTTTCGTCGGCCGCGAGTCCGAGACGCGGGCGGTGCGCGCGCTGGTGGAGCATCAACGACTCGTCACGCTGACGGGTGCCGGGGGCTGCGGCAAGACGCGTCTCACGTTGCGCGTCGCGGAGCAGGTCGTCGGCGATTCGGCCACCGAGGTCTGGTTCATCGAGCTTGCCTCTGTGCGCGACCCAGACCTCGTCGCGCCTGCAATCGCTGCCGTACTCGACGTGCGAACGGAAGGGACCCGTGACGTGCGGGGCGAATTGATCAACGCGCTGCGGCACCGCGATGCGGTACTGGTACTCGACAACTGCGAGCATCTGCTCGACGCGTGCGCGGGCCTCGTCCACGAGCTGCTGCGTTCGTGTGTCGGCGTCAGGGTTCTCGCAACGAGCCGCGAACCCCTCGGTGCCGACGGTGAGTCGGTGTACTGGCTCCCGTCGCTGACGATGCCCGAGCCGGGCACTTGCGAGGTCGTGCAGCTGATCGCCTGCGAATCAGTCGAGCTCCTCGTCGACCGCATTCGACAGCAGCAGCCTCAGTTCGTGGTCGACACGAGCAACGCGACCGCTGTGGCCGACATCTGCCGACGACTCGATGGCATTCCGCTCGCGCTCGAGCTCGTCGCTGCTCGGGCGGGCGCGCTCTCGCTCGCCGAGATACGGGACCGACTCGACGAGCGCTTCGACCTCCTCACCCGCGGTGCTCGCTCCGCGCTCCCGCGCCACCGGACGCTCCGGGCGCTCATTGATTGGTCGTATGAGCTCCTCTCGCCGGCGGAGCAGCGAACGCTCGCCCGCTGCGCAGTGTTTGCAGGGAGTTTCGACATGAGTGCTGCGGAGGCGGTGTGTGGCCGCGAGCCGATCGACGTCTTGGCGGTGATCGACCACGTCACCGCGTTGACCGCCAAGAACCTCATCCAGCGCGACGAGGCGTCTGGGCGAACTCGCTATCGCCTGTTGGAGACCGTGCGTCACTACGCCGCTGACCGGCTTCTTCTTACGGAGGGCGAGCTCGACGCGACACGCATGACGCACTGTGGCTACTACGTCGAGCTTGCGGAGCGCACCGAAACCCAGATGTTCGGACCCCGGAAGCGGGACGCGTTCGAGCGGCTCACCCTGGACCTCGACAACTTTCGCGCCGCACTGACGTGGTCGAGTGAGCGTCCGGAGCGAACCGAACCCGGGCTGCGACTGGCGGGCGCGCTCGCACAACTCTGGTTCGCGCGCGGGTTCTTTCGCGAGGGCCTCGATCTGACTGTGGGGCTGCTTTCGATCACTCCGGTCGCGAACGCTGTGCGGGCGAAGGCGCTCTGGTCGGCCGGACTTCTGGCGTGCATCCTCGGCGACGACGAGGCAGAGTCGCTGCTGCACGAAGCGCTCGAGCTCGCCCGGCAAGTCGCCGATCGAAGCCTGATCGCGAGGTCCCTGGACATGCTCGGATTGCTCGCGTTCTTCCGCAACGACCTGCCCCTGGCGCGGCGGCTGCTCGAGGAGAGCATCGTTGAAGCGCGGGTGATCGACGACCGATGGTGCCTCGCCGACGCGATGGGGACGCTCGGCTCGATCCTGCCCTTGGTCGGCGAGCTCGAGCAGGCCGAGGAGGTGTCGGGAGAGACGTTGTCGATCGCCGCGACGAGCAGGACGAGCAGGGCATCCGCATAGCCCTGTTCGGTCTCGCGCTGACCGCGAGCCGTCAGGGCGACCTTGCGACGCTGCGCGACGCAGGGGAAGAAGGTCTGGAGATCTGCAGAGCGATCGGTGATCTGTGGTTCATCTCGTATTTCCTGTGGCTCCTCGGTGTCGCGTCGGTGCAGGGTGGAGATCTCGAGCGTGCACGCCGGCAGGCCGACGAGAGTCTCGCAGTGGCGCGTCTGCTCGCGGCGCCGTTGCTGATCGTGTGCGCGCTCGAGGCGGTTGGTGCCGTCGAGAAGGCCGCGGGCGACAAGACGTCCGCGTCAGCCACACTCACCGAGGCTCGTCGCATCGGGCGCGCCGGTGCCGTTCCGGGCGCGTATCTCTCTTCGGTCACGCGAACTCTCGGTGAGCTCGCTGCTGAGGCCGGTCATGCCGACGAGGCGACCGCGCTTCTCACCGAGGCAGCCGACGTGGCGCGCGCAGTCGGTGACAGATGGGGCGTGGCGCGTGCGATCGCGACCCTCGATCGGATACCTCGTCAGTCGTAGAGCGCTTCGATCGCCGCGTTGCTGTTTTCGACAACCGCGAGGCACGCAACCTGCGCTCCGCTCGGATCGTCGACGAGCAGCTGGTAGTGCGCGCAGCGACGGTGCGCGTGCGGGTCCCACCATCGCACGTCGTGCGCCCACGGGCCCGCCCACGCGCGCACGATGCCTTCGACGAAACGACTGCGGACGCGCGCGGGCGCATGCGGTTGCTCGCCGCGTCCCGAGATCGTGACGGCCTTGCCGTCGGTGTCGGTGAGCTCGGCGGGGATCGGCGGATCGAACACCCGTGCCGGATACGGCGGCGGCAGCGCGCCCGGCCATGCCGCCGTCTCGGTACCAACCCGGAGGGGCCGTTCGGGTTCGCGCGACTCGCTCCACGGCACCCAGCGCACTTGCTCGGCCGGTGTGCGCCCACCCTGCACGACCGCAGTGACGACCGCGTCGTAGCCGAGCATGCCCTGCACGCGCGCGAGCGTGCGGTCGGCGCGGTCGTGCGCGGCCTGGTCGCCGCCCCAGAAGCCGAGCTGCCGGCCGTCGGCGGGCACGACTTCGTCGGGAACGAGCGTGAGCACCGTGATCCCGGCTGTCGTGGCGCCGGTGGTGACCCATCCGTCGAGTTGCCAGCGCACCCGTTCGGCGAGCGCGCCCGGCGTGAGCACGGAAAGCGTCCCGTCGTGACGCCAGCAGCGCGCGAGCCGTTCGCCGTGCTCGGTTTCGGCCTGGATCATCACACGTGTGCACGCCAGCCCGCGGTCGGCGAGGCGCGCGCACAACCGGTCGGCAAGCTCTTTCGCGGCGAACGCCGCGATGTCCACGCGTTCGGCGGGTGGATCGAGCTCGCTGCGCTCGACGAGATCGGGTGGCGGCGCGACGAGCACGGGCGGTCCGGCATCGATGCCGCGGGCGAGCTCGTGGAACCGACGCCCTTCCGCGCCGAAGCGAGCAGCACCGCGTCGGCCGCGAGCGCGGCGACCGCGCCGAGCGTGCGCAGACCGAGCCGGATCAACAAGCTCGCGAGCTCGTCGTCGCCGAGCGTCGACACTGGCCACGGCGCGAGGAACGCCGCCGATCCTCCCGCCGGCACGACGGATTGCCGGCGCGCGGCAAGGCGTGCGGTGAACACGCCGTCGGCGATCCCGACCCGCACGTCGGTGCCGTCGGGACCCAGTGCATCGGCGACCGCGTCGCGGACCTTTTCGGCGAGCGGTTCGTCGCCGCCGAAGTAGCGAGCCGGGCCGCGGGTCGGGAAGTCGCAGCGTCCCGGCCGTTCGAGCACGACCCGCGGCGTGAACACCTCGACCGCGCGCGCCACGACCTCGAACGCCCGCGCTTCGTTCGCTTCGTCGGCGTCGACGCACGCCACACCCGGGCACCGGGCTTCGGCTTCCCGTCGGCCATCCCGCGTGTCACCCCATCGGCGCGCGCCTCGCCCGAAGCGGCCCGCACGACGTCGCGGCTCCCGACCCGCTCGCGCACGACGACCGGGACGTCGCGGAGAGCGTCGTCACGCCGGCGAGCCGCAATGACCGGCCAGTCGGGGCACCAGACGCATCCGGTACGCGTCATCCCGCCTGCGCGAGCGCGCGCGAAGGATTTCTCCTCGACGTGCACGTCGAGATCACGAGCCCGCGAGCAGCCCGCTGCCGGCGTCGAGCCCATGCCACACGCCGGCGCGGACGTGCAGGCGCACCGACGCTTCGGCGGGCCAGCTGCCGAGCGCAACGAGCACCGCGGCGCGCTCCGGGCGCGAGCGGTCAACCGGCGCGCATCACCGGCGCGCACGTGCGGCGGGACGCCGCGACCACGACGGCAACACCGTCGAGCAACGCGGCAACGACCGTCGACCACTGATCGGGCGGCACGCGCCGCACGACCGCGCACCGTTCGAGCGCGACGCCGGCCTCGGCGGCGGCCCGCCCGCCGAACGTCCCGTCGGGGTCGACGACCGCTGCCCACTCCCCGACGGAGGTGGCGGCCGCGGCCACCGCGCACGCAACGGTCGTCGACCCCGCACCCGGCGGCCCATCGAGCGCGACCGTGCTGCCGCGCCGGACACCGCCCGCCGGAAGGAATTCCCCGACCGGCCGTCGACCACGAGCAGCCGGTCGCGCGCCAGGACCGTGGGCGCGGCGCGCGCGGCCGCCGCGTGCAGCCGGGCCCGGGCCTCGTGATCACGGCGGGGAAGCGTTTGTCGCGCCGGAGCGCCCATGCCTCGACCCTATCGAACACCTGTTCGGGTCCGCAATCGAGGTTCTTGCGGCCGTTGGCGACACCATGTGTCGCCGAACGTCGCCAAAACCCTCACTGCACCTTGGATGCGGACGGTTCGACGCCCCGGGCTTCGAAGGACCAGCCCGCATCGTCGCCGTAGAACTCGAAGAGGTGCTCGATCGTGAACACCGCCTTGGGCTCGAGCACGACCCATTCATCGGGCGGCGCCTCGACGGTCACGACGTTCGAGTAGATGGTCACCTTCGTCGCGCCCAGCGCGAACAGCCGGCGGGCCAGCACGTCGGGCGGCCGCTCACCGGCGGCCTCCGAGGCATCCGTGTACACCTCGATCGCCATGCCGGTGAGCGAGCGGTTGGTGTCGAAGAACCGGACGTCCGGTCGCGCAACCCCCGCGCACCGTCACCGTGATCGGCTGACCCATTACATGGCTCCCTCGCTGCGCCATCCCTGGCTCCGCTGCGTCCGCACGATGACAGAGAGCCTACGAGGGGCGGGCGCGGTACCGGCGAATCAAGGCGTTGGTCGACGAGTCGTGCGCGGGCGCGGCTTCGGCACCGGCCGCGAGCTCGTCGGCGATGCGACCGGCGAGCACCTTGCCGAGCTCGACGCCCCATTGGTCGAAGGAGTCGATGCCCCAGATCGTGCCGAGCGTCATCACCTTGTGCTCGTACGCGGCGATCAACGCTCCCAACGCGTGCGGCGTCAACTGCGGCGCGAACCACGTCGACGAGGGACGGTTGCCGGGCATGACCCGCCACGGCGGCAGCGAGGCGTCATCGGTCCCGAACGCGAGCGCCTCGGCCTGGGCCAACATGTTCGCGACCAGCAGATCCTGATGGTTGCCGAGATCGTGTCCCGGTTGCGGCTGTGCGAAGCCGATGAAGTCGATCGGCACCAAGACCGTCCCCTGGTGCAGCAGCTGGAAGTACGCGTGCTGGCCGTTCGTCCCCGGCGACCCCCATACGATCTCGCCGGTCGGTGCCTCCACCGACGAGCCGTCGGCGCGCACCGACTTGCCGTTGCTCTCCATCTCGAGCTGCTGCAGATACGACGGCAGCTTCGTCGAGCGCCTGGGCGTACGGGACGACCGCTTGCGTCTGCGCGTCGAGGAAGTCCCGGTACCAACAACCGAGCAGCCCCATCAACACCGGCACGTTGACGTCGAACGGCGCGGCGCGAAAGTGCTCGTCCATCGCATGCGCGCCGGCGAGCAGCTCGCGGAATGCATCGGGACCGATCGCGACCATCAACGACAGTCCGATCGCCGACCACATCGAATAGCGACCACCGACCCAGTCCCAGAACTCGAACATGTTCTCGGGATCGATGCCGAACTCGCCGACCTTCTCTGCGTTCGTGGACACGGCAACGAAATGGCGAGCGACCGCAGTGTCGTCGCCGCCGAGCGCACCCAACAGCCAGGCGCGTGCCGACCGGGCGTTGGTCAGGGTCTCCGAGGTGGTGAACGTCTTCGACGACACGACGAACAAGGTCTCGGCGGCGTCACATCCGTGCAAAGCCTCCACCAGGTCGGCGGCATCGACATTCGAGACGAAACGGAACTGCATGTCACGCCGGGTGAACACACGCAGTGCGTCGTACGCCATCGCCGGTCCGAGGTCGCTCCCGCCGATCCCGATGTTGACCACGTTGCGGATCCGTCGGCCGGTGTGACCGAGCCACACGCCCGCACGCACCGATTCCGCGAACGCCGACATCTTGTGCAGCACGCGGTGCACCCCGGCGACGACGTCGACGCCGTCGACCACGAGCGACGCGCTTTCGGGCATCCGGAGCGCGACGTGGAGGGCGGGCCTGTCCTCGGTGACGTTGACGTGCTCGCCGCGGAACATCGCGTCGATTCGAGCCCGGAGGCCGCGGGCATCCACCAGGTGGATGAGCAGCTGCAGTGTCTCGTCGGTGACCCGGTGCTTGGCGAAGTCGAAATACCAGCCCGCCGCGTCGCAGTGCAGCCGCTCGCCCCGCGCCGGATCGCGGTCGAAGAAGTCGCGGAGCGTGCGATCGCGCGTGGCCGTGGCGTGCGCCGCGAGCGCGGCCCAGGCGGGGTCAGGCATCGAAGAGGCTCGGCTGGCGCGCGAACCGCGGGATCCCGCCCCACAGGCAGTAGTCCATGAAGATCCAGGAGCGCCGGTGGATCGCCGACGGCCCGTACGCGGCCAGCGCGCACTTGTGCACCGGTGCCGGATAGCCCCGATTGCTCTCGAAGCCGTACGCCGGGTAGTGCTCCGCCTCTTCGGCCATCAGCGCGTCCCGCGTCGTCTTCGCGACGACCGAGGCGGCCGCGACGGAGAGCACCGTCTGGTCGCCCTTCACGATCGTGCGCACGACGCGTGGCATCGCGAGATAGTCGTGCTTGCCGTCCAGCACGATCCGATCCGGCACGAACCCCTGCGCCACCAACTGCTCGAGCGCCCGTTGCCGCGGCGCGTCGCAGGGCCTCGGTCATACCCAGCAGGTCGCATTCCTCATGGGTGGAATGGCCGACGCCGATTGCCCGCGCCCACCCACGCACCCGCCGTGCGGACACTTCACGCTCAACGGGTGTGAGCATCTTGGAATCACGCACACCTGTGCAATGTGCATCGCCTGGGACAACTGCTGCAACGGTCACCGGTCCTGCCCACGATCCGCGGCCAACCTCGTCGATACCGACAACGACACGATCTCCTGCGGCCCAGCACTTCCGCTCGACACGCAATGTCGGATACGTCACCGTGACATGGCTCCCTCGCTGCGCCATCCCTGGCTTCGCTGCGTCCGCACGTCGTGCAAGGCTCCCTCGCTGCGCCATCCCTGGCTTCGCTGCGTCCGCACGTCGTGCAAGGCTCCCTCGCTGCGCCATCCCTGGCTTCGCTGCGTCCGCACGTCGTGCAAGGCTCCCTCGCTGCGCCATCCCTGGCTTCGCTGCGTCCGCACGCTGAGTGAACCTACTCCCGGGGTGCTCGCGGGAGTTGCCTCTTGCAACGCGTCGTACGATGGAGAACGTGAAACCGGGCACCCGCGTCGAAGTGCGCTCACGATTCGAATCACAGTGGTCTCGCGGCTTCGAGGTCGTCGACTGCGACCACGCACAAGACCAAGCGCGCTACCAGGTGCGACGCCGCTCCGACGGTTCGATCCTGCCGGTGACCTTCAGCGAGGACGATTTCCGCGAGGAGCGCCGCCGGCAGACCTGGTGGATCTAGACCCTGCCCGCGCGGTCTCTTCCTTCTATTCCTTCAGCCGGTTGATCAGGTCTTCGACCGGAATCGCCGGAAGCGTTGTCGTCCGCATTGTCCCCGCGCGGCGAGCATGATCGCGGCCTTCGCCATCGTCTGGTCGTCCGGCGCCTCGAGGATGTTCAAGAAGTCGTATTGACCCATCGAGCGCGTACTGCGCGTGCACCGTGAGCCCGAGCGCTTCGACCTCGGTGCGTACCTGCATGATGCGGTCGGGCTTCTGGCGGAGTGTCTCCCAGCCGTCGGGCCCGAGCGTGGAAAGCATGGCGTACATCGGCACGAGTGCGGACCCTAATCGTCGTCGGCCTCGAGCGCATTGACGTTGTCCGCCTCCGCCGGATCGGCCGCGGTCGCGAACCACGCGTCGAGCATCTCGCGCGCGATCTGCGGGCTCGTCAGCCGGAGGCTCATGACGAGGACGTTCGCATCGTTCCACCGGCGCGCGCCGCCGCGGTGTCCGCATCCGTGCACAGCGCGGCCCGGACGCCCCGGACCTTGTTGGCCGCGATCGACGCGCCGGTGCCCGTCCAGCAGAACAGCACGCCCGTATCGGCGACTCGCGTCGCGACCTGCTCCCCGACCCGGCGACCCACTTCCGCCCATTGCAGGTCGTCGCCGGCCGGCGGCCCGATCAGCACGACCTCGGCACCGCGGCTTCGGAGGTCGTCGGCCACGGCGTCGGTGAGCACCGTCCGCTCGTCGGATCCCAGGACGATGCGCATGGGCATCGAGATTACGTGCCATCGTTCTGGGCATGAGGGTGGGTGGCGGCGTTCGAGTGCTCGCGGCGATCGCGCTGGTCGTGCTCGTCACGTTCGTCGCCTGGGCGCTGGACGTGGATCTCACCGTGGCGGTGCTCCTGCTCCTCGTCGCGGTCATCGTCGCGGGGTTCCTCGGGCTCATCGCGGCCGCGGTCGCGGCGATCGTCGCGTTCTTCTCCCTCAACTGGTTCTTCACGCCACCGACCGGCTCGCTCGCGATCGAGCGCTCCGACGACGTCGTCGCGCTCGTCGTGTTCGCCGCGACGGCGATCCTCCTCGGCATCACCGTGCAGCGCCTCGGCGAACTGGCGTCTACAGCGCGTCGAGGTGAACGGGAAGCGCAGTTGCGGCTCGACCTCACGAACCGCCTGCTCGAGGGCGACAGCATCGCGGACGCCTTGACGTCGGCGGTCTCGACGCTCCGAGACGTCTTCGCGTTCGAGGTCTGCGCACTCCGGATCGACGACCGGGTCGTCGCGACCGGCGAGCTCCGGCGGCCGCCCGACGTCTCGGTCGTCGTCCGCAATGCGCGGCTGGACGCGACATCGGAGCACGAGCTCGGCGCCGGCGATCGGGCGCTGCTCGAAGCTCTTGTCGCCGGGCTCGCGACCGCCGTCGATCGGCTGCGGCTCCAGGACGAGGTGCGCGACGCCCGCGTCGTCGCCGAGATCGGACGACAGCGCGCCGGCTTCGTGTCGGCGATGAGCCACAACCTGCGCACGCCGCTGACGGCGGTGAAGGCAGCCGCGGGCACGCTGCTCGCGACGTGGTCGCGGATCGAGCCCGAAGAACGCCGCGAGCTGCTCGAGACGATCGCCGACGAGGCGGAACGGCTCGAGCGGCTCGTGCGCAACACACTCGAGCTGAGCCGCATCCGCGCCGGCGCGCCGCATGTGGAGCACGAACCGGTCGACATCACCGATCTCGTGCAGCACGCAGTCCGGCGGCTGCGGCCCATCGCCCGCGCGCACCGCGTCCGGCTCGACGTCGCCGACGATCTCCCGCCGGTGTCGCTCGACGTCACGATGATCGACCAGATCCTGCTCAACCTCCTCGAGAACGCGTTGCGCTTCGCACCCCCCGGCTCCGAGATCCTCGTGGGCGCGAAACTCGTCGAAGGTGACCGCGTGGAAGTCCGGGTCGCGGACCATGGGCCGGGCGTGCCGGCCGGTGCCCAGGATCAGATCTTCGAGGAATTCCAGAGCCTCGATCCCCGACCTGCCAGCGGGGACGGCCCCGGGACGGGTCTCGGGCTCGCGATCGTGCGCGCGCTCGTCATCGCACACGCAGGTTCGGTCCGGTACGAGGACACGCCCGGCGGCGGCGCAACCTTCGTGTGCACGTTTCCCCTGGAGCCTGCGTGACCACGATCCTGCTCGTCGAAGACGATCCGGCGCTGCGACGCGCGCTCCGCACGATGATCCGCAGCCGCGACCTCGAGGTAGCCGAAGCCGGCACCGGCGAGGAGGCGGTCGTCCTCGCATCGGGTGGCGCCGCCGACCTCATCGTGCTCGATCTCGGGCTTCCCGACGTCGACGGGCTGGAGGTCCTCCGCCGGATACGCACGTTCTCCGGCGTGCCGGTGATCGTGCTGACCGCGCACCACCAGCAAGCTGAGAAGATTCGGGCGCTCGACGCGGGCGCCGACGACTACATCACCAAGCCGTTCGACGTCGACGAGCTCCGCGCACGCGTACGCGCCGCGTTGCGTCGCGCGCCCCACGCCTCCCAGCCGCTCGCGCTGGTGCGGAACCCCGGCAAGCTGCTGACCCAGGAATCCCTGCTGCGTGAGGTCTGGGGCCCCGAGTACGGCACCGAGAGCAACTATCTACGCGTCTACGTCGGCCAGCTCCGCAAGAAGCTCGGCGACGACGCCGCCCACCCGCGCCTGATCCTCACCGAACCCGGCATCGGCTACCGCTGGATCGCGGGCGAGGAGAGCGCGTCCTAGGGTTGCGTGATGCAGTCCGCACGAGGCCGTGAGCAAGCGCGACCCAGAGTCGTCGCGATCGTTCCGCACACCCATTGGGATCGCGAGTGGTACTCGCCGTTCCAGACGTTCCGGCTGCGGCTCGTGAAGCTCCTCGACACGTTGTTGCCGATGCTCGAAGGCGACCTCTCGTACGCGCGCTTCCTGCTCGACGGCCAGACCGCGGTGCTCGACGACTATCTCGAGGTGCGGCCCGAAGCGGCGGCGGCGCTGCACGCGTTTGGCGGCGGCCGGGCGGCTGTCGATCGGGCCGTGGATGGTCCTCATGGACGAGTTCATGGTGAGCGGCGAGACGATGGTGCGCGACCTGCAGTTCGGCATCGCACGGGGGTCGCAGCTCGGCGGCGTGATGGACGTCGGCTACCTGCCCGACATGTTCGGCCACGTCGCGCAGATGCCGCAGCTGCTCGAGCTCGCGGGCTTCGCGCATGCGGTCGTGTGGCGCGGCGTGCCTGCGAGCGTGGAGCAGACGGCGTTCTGGTGGGAGGCACCCGACGGCTCGCGCGTGCGCGCCGAGTACCTCTACGGCTCGTACTCCAACGGTCGCGACCTGCCGGACGACGCCAAGCGGCTCGTGCTCCGTGCCGTCGACTACGACCAGGAGCTCGGTGCGGCGCGGCTCGGCGACATGCTGTTGATGAACGGCACCGACCATCAGATGCCCCAGCCGTGGCTCGGTCGCGTCGTCGCCGAGGCGAACGCGATCCAGGACGACTACGAGTTCGTCGTCACGTCGCTCCCCGAGTACCTGGCCGTGCAGCCGACCGCGGCGCTCACCACCGTGCACGGCGAGCTGCGTTCGGGCGCACGCGCCAACCTCCTGATGGGCGTGGCGATCGAACCGGGTCGACGTGCACCGCGCGTGCGCGGCCGCCGAACGTGCGCTGGAGAAGCGCGCCGAGCCGCTGTCGGCGCTGTTGCTGCCGGCCGCGCGAGTACCCGCACGCGTTCGCGACGATCGCCTGGCGCAACCTGATCCTGAACAGCGCGCACGACTCGTCGTGCGCGTGCAGCCACGACGAGGTCGTCGACCAGGTCGTCGTCCGCTACGCCGAAGCGCGCCAGATCGGCGAGGGGCTCGCGCGCGACGCCGTGCGCGAGCTCGCCGCGCAGGTCGACGCCGCCCGCGGCGCGACGCTCGTCGTCAACCCGACGGCGCGACCGCGGTCGGGAATCGTGGAAGCACGTGTGCCGGGGACGGGCGATGCACGTTCGTCGACCCGGACGGCGCACCGTGTCCGACCCAGCTGCTCGACGACGACCGGGAGCGTGAGCCCGCCGATCCTGGTGACCGGCCAGAAGGTGCGCTGGGTCCTCGACCTGATGCGGGGCACGGAGTTCCAGGGCCGCCAGATCGCGTCGTATGACGTGCGCGACACGGGCGACGGCCACGACGTCGAGCTGCACGAGGCCGCCGCGGGCGAGGAGCGATGCGACCTCGGCGAGCTCAGACAGCAGATGCTGCAGCTCGGCGAGGCAGGACAGCGCCTGCGCGTGCGCCTGGTCGAGGCACCCGGCCGCCGCGTGTTGTTCGACACCGGCGACATCGACGGCTTCGGATGGGCATGCTTCGCGGCACGCGACGGCGCGTCGCCGGACGGACCGGTGCGCGCCCTCGCGAACGAGCATCTGCGGGTCGACGTCGACCCGACCGACGGCACGTACACGATCGAGACGACCGACGGTCTGCGCGTCGCGGGCCTCGGCCGGCTCGTCGACGGTGGTGACGGCGGCGACACGTACAACTACTCGCCACCCACCGAAGACGTCGTGATCGACCGCCCGGACTCGGTCACGGTGACCACCACCGAGGACGGGCCCGGTGCGGGCGCACGTCGTGGTCGACGCGGAATACACGTGGCCGGCTGACGCCATCGGCGACTGGCGAGCGTGCGAGCTCCGCAGCGGTGCGACGGTGTCCTGCCGCGTGCGCACCACGCTCGAGCTTCGGGCCGGCGAGCGCTTCCTGCGCGTCGCGCACGAGATCGACAACCACGCGCGTGACCATCGGCTGCGCGCGCACTTCCCGCTGCCGGCGACCGTCGACGGCTCGGACGCCGAGTGCGCGTTCGCGGTCGTCGCACCGCGGCCTGACCGCCGAGGGCGGCCCGCTCGAGTACGGCCTGCCGACCTTCCCATCGCGCCGTTTCGTCGACGCATCGGACGGCGTCAGCGGCGTCGCGCTCGTGCACGACGGCCTCCTCGAGTACGAGGTCGTCGACGACGGCCACGAGCTCGCGCTGACGCTGCTGCGCGCCGATCGGATATCTGTCGCGTACGGAACCGCAGCTGCGGCCGAACCCGGCCGGCCCGGCCGATCCGCTCGAAGGGCCGCAGCTCCAAGGTCTGCAGCGCGCGGAGTACGCGGTGATGCTGCATCGTGGTGACTGGCGCGCGGCCGACTGCTACGGCGCGGCGGACGCCTTCACCGTGCCGCTCGAACGGACGCGCGTCACGACGCGCGGCGAGCCGACACGGCCGTCGACAGGAAGCCTGCTCGCGGTCGACGGCGCCGAGGTCTCGGCGTTGCTGCGCGTGCCCGGCGGCCTCGTGCTGCGCGTGTTCCGCACCGCGGCCGACGAGGGCCCGGTGACGATCGAACACGAGGGCGCGCCGGCTCGGGGCTTCGTCGTCGACCTCCGCGGCCGTCCCGTCATGCCCTTCGAAGGCGAGCTCGTGCTCCGCCCCTGGCAAATCGCCACCGTGCAGCTCGCGTGAGGGCAGGCGTGTGTGAGGTGCGATTTTCGCACCTCACGCGACGCCCACTCTGCCGCCTACGGGCGGAGGAGTTGGTAGGCCTCGACGGTCTCCGAGAAGCCGGCGAGCGTGAGGCGGCCGACGGGCGCGAACGTGTAGCCGAGGCGCACGCGTCGCCAGGCGCTCGTAGAGCGACCGGTCGGTCAGGCGCGGTGCCCGGTTCGGCCGATGCGACCAGCCGCGCCGCGAGGTTCACGGTCGGTCCGTAGAAGTCGCCTTGGCGCACCATCACGTCACCGAACGCGAGACCGACCCGGAGCTTCGGCAATCCCGCGGCCGCGCACGCCTCGACGAGGTCGAGCGAGAGCGCGCACCCGACGCCCGGCGCGTTCGTCACGAACATCACCGCGTCGCCGATCCGCTTGACGACCGACGCGCCCGAGGTCGTCGACCACGTCGCCGGTCGTGGCCTCGAACCGCGCGATCATCACGCGCGAGATCGGACACGTCGAGCTGGCTCGAGAGGCCGGTGAAGCCCGCGAGATCCGCGAAACCGACCGCGAGCTGCACGACATTCAACGCCGACGGCGGTGCCCCGACGTCGCTGTAGCGACGACCGATCGCGAGCAGATGGTGCCGGTGCATCGTGTCGAGGGCCTCGGCAATACGCGGGAACAGCTCCGCGGCAACCTGCATGTAGGTCCGGGCAACCTCGACGTACCGGTTCGACACCGCGAGCGGGGCTTCGATGTTCGACCGCAACAGCGCGACCTCGGCGTCGGCGATCCGGCTGACGGCTTCGCCCATGGTGCGCGCGAGCTGGAGGACCTGATCGCGCCGCACGAAACCCGCGAGCATCTCGAACAGCCGGAACATCTCGACGTCGGCGGGACCGAAGCGACGCTCGAACGAACGCGGCATCGGGAAAGCCTGCGCATCGCCACAGCTGGAGCGCGAAGTCCGCGTCGATGGCGGCTTGCGTCGTGGCTTCCGACAGCGTGAAGCGGTCGCGGCCGGCGCTCAACGTGCGGAACGCGCCGAGGCTCAGCTCGCCGCCGTTCTCGCGGGCGTGCACGATCTCGGGGATCGACGCGCCGACCTCGTCCACGAGGAAGTCGAGCAGCTCCAGCCACGCGGCCGCGTTCGGCACGTCCGGGGTCGTACAACCCAGCGGCAAGGAAATCCTCGAGATACTCGCTCTCGCTCACGTGAACGTCTCGGGGGTTGTGAGGGACGGGGAGACGGGAGCGGCGCCGGGCGGGGCGGCGAGGAGGGTCTCGCCGGCGGGCTCGGTCGAGGTCCAGCCCGGATCGATCGCGGGCGCGTGGAGCACCGAGCCCGGCGGTGCCTCCCACAGCAGGGCCGGACGTGCGCCGTGCCAGCGCAACGCGAACGACACGCGCCCGCGCCGCAACGGTGCGTCGTGCACGGCGAGATGCTCACCGAGCCATTCGTCGCGAAACCCGGCCAGCAGGTCCACGTCGGCGCCGCGTTCGCGCACGAGCGCGGCACGCATCTCACCGAGGACGCCGCCACCGACCCTGTGGCGGCGCGGCGACACGCCGGGCCCGCATACCGAGCTGCGGCCACATCGACGCGGCCTCGTCGTCGAACGCCCAGTCTTCGAGTGCGACGAACGCCTCGGCCGACGGAGGAGCGAGCAACACGTCGGCACGCGCGGCATCGATGCGCGACTGCCACGGTTCGGGCAGCTCCGTGCGCATTCCTCGCTCGAGCAGCGCAACCCATCCCCGCCCGACGGCCTGCCAGTCGGGCAATGTCCGCACGTCGACCGACGGGTCGCCGAGCGCGACGCGCAAGACCGTGCGGTGCGGCGCCGGGAAGACGACCGCGCCGTCGGGTTCGATCGCGCCGGGCCGGCGCGGCAACGCGAGCACGTCTTCCACCGGCGCGCCGCGTACCGCGAACGCGACCGCGATCGCCTCCGGTGACGCGTTCTCGACCTCGACGACCACGACGCCGCCATGTTCACCGATCGCGTACACGCGCCCGACCGCGTCACCACCCGGCACCCGCACCATCGTCTGCGCGACCGGCCCCGGCCCGAGGCGGGACGCCCGCACCGACACGTCCGACGCCGGGTCGATCCACCGATCTCCGGCCCGCACCCGCCAGCCGAGCGTGACCCCGCGCCGGGTGACGGATCCCCGTTCGTCGACCGTGGCGATCCTGCCGGTTGTCAGTGCACCGAGCGCGACGACCACCATCACCGCATGCCGTGCAGCTCGGGCTTCGCCTTGCGCAACATGAGCTCGGGCACGAGGTCGGCGGGCCGGGCGCCCTCGTACAACACTCGCCCGACGAACGAGGCGAGCGGCATCTCGACCTGGTGGCGCGTCCGCGAGCTCCAGCACGGCCGCCGTCGGTCTTCACGCCCTCGGCAACCATGCTCATCTCGTTGACGATGTCGTCGAGCGGCCGTCCCTGGCCGAGCTGCATGCCGACGTGGCGGTTGCGGCTCTGCGGGCTGCTGCACGTCGCGATCAGGTCGCCCATGCCGGCAAGACCGGCGAACGTCAGCGGGTCACCGCCCATCGCGATGCCGAGCCGCGCCAGCTCGGCAAGGCCGCGCGTCATCAACGCCGCCTTGGTGTTGTCGCCGTAGCCGAGCCCGTCGGCGATGCCCGCGCCGATCGCGAGCACGTTCTTCAACGCGCCCGCCATCTCGCAGCCGATGACATCGGGGTTCGTATACACACGGAAGCTCGGCGAGAAGAACAGCTGCTGCAGGCTCTCCGCGACCGCCGTCGTCGCCCATCGCAACGACCGAAGCCGTCGGCTGCCCGGCCGCGACCTCACGCGCCAGGTTCGGACCGGTCAGCACACCGACACGCGTCCCGTCGTGCTCGGGGAGCACCTCGCACGCCACCTCGGTCATGCGCGCGAGCGTGCCCTGCTCGATGCCCTTGGCGAGACTCACGACGCGGCACCGTGTGACCGATGAACGTCTGCGCGTCGGCGAGCACCGTGCGCAAGCCGTGCGACGGCACGCCCAGCACGATCACGTCGGCGTCCGCACATGCCTCCTCCAGCGACGCGGTCGCGTGCAGGCTTTCCGGCAAGCGAGCACCGGGCAGGTACGCGGAGTTCTCGTGCGCCGAGGTGATCTCGGCCGCGAGCTCGTGCCGGCGCGCCCAAAGCGTCGTCGGCGCGTTGCCGGCCGCGATCGCGGCAACGGCGGTGCCCCACGAACCCGCGCCGACGACCCCTACCGAGTCACGCCGACTTCTGGTGCGCGCTCGCGGTTGCCGGCTCGCGCCACCACCACGGCGTCGTCGCCGGGGCCCGGTCGCTGCGGATAGATCGTCGCGCGCTCGCGCGACGCACGCGCTGATCGCGTCCATCACGCGATCGGTCGCGGCCTTGACGTGCTCGTCCGCAGCAATGCGGATCGGCTCGCCGACGACGGCGACCTGCGCGACACCCCACTTCCAGCTCGGTTTGCGTCCCTTCATCATCATGCGGTGCGTGCCCCACAGGCCGACCGGTACGACCGGCACACCCGCCTGATTGCGCGAGCCGCGCGGTGCCCGACTTCCCGCGCATCGGCTCGAGGTCGAGCGAGATCGTTCCCTCCGGAAACACCGCGACGCATTCGCCTCTGCGCAGCGCGTCGACGGCGGCGCCGAGCGCGCCCGCGGCGTCGGACCGAGCCCCGCGTCACGGGGATCTGATGTGCGGCCTGCAACAACCAGCCCAGCGCGGGCTTCTCGAACAGCTCGGCCTTGGCGAGGAAGCGGATCCGGCGATCCCGCCGGTCGGCGACCCACGCCAGTGTCAACGGGTCGAGGTACGACACGTGGTTGCTCGCGAGGATCACCGGACCCTGCTCGGGGATGTGCGCCTCGCCCTCGATCGTCCATTGCAACCCGAACCGCAGCCAGGGCCAGAACATGGCCTTGGCAGCCGGATAGATCACATCCACGGGTCGGTAGCATACGCAGCCCGGTACGGACGCAGCCGAGCGACGGATTTCGTAGTAAGGGAGCCAGATCGCATGGCACGACAGTCCGATGCGCGTGCTCGTGATGGCGCCGGCATCGTCGTTCCGCTGCGTTCGTTCACGCACGGCAAGGCGCGACTCGCGGCCGTGCTCGACGAGGCCGGGCGCGCCACACTCGCACGCACGATGGCCGAGCGCGTCGTCGGCGCGGCCGGCGCGCGACCTGTCGTCGTCGTGTCGAGCGCGCCCGATGTCATCGCGTGGGCGTTGGATCGCAAGCTCTCGGTCATCGACGATCCCGGCTCGCTCGACGCCGCGGCGGACGAGGGCCGGACATGGGTGTGCGCACGGGCCTCGCGCGCGTCGTCATCGTGCACGCCGATCTGCCGCTCGCGTCATCGCTCGATACGGTCGCAAACGATGGCCGCTCGCCCGTCGCCGTCGTGGTCCCCGACCACCGTGACGACGGCACGCCCGTCCTCTCGCTGCCGGCCGCCGCACCCTTCGCATTCTCGTACGGTCCCGGCTCGGCGGCCCGCCACGTCGACGAGGCGCGTCGACGTCGGGCTCGACGTACGCGTCGTGCGCGGACGCGGCGCTCGGCTTCGACGTCGACATCGAGGACGACCTGCACGTGCTCGACGTGCTTCGCGACCGAGCCACTCGCGACGATGACGGTCACCGTCGATCTGGCGGTGCCGCAACGCGCGCTTGCGGTCGGCGCCCATCCCGACGACATCGAGTTCGGCTGCGGCGCCACCCTCGCCAAGTGGGCCGACGCGGGCGCCCACATCACGATGTGCGTCTGCACCGACGGCTCGAAGGGCACATGGGACCGCGACGCCGATCTCGCGGCGCTGGTCCCCGGCGCGAGACCGAGCAACGGGATGCGGGCGCCGCCCTGGGTGCCGACGACGTCGAGTTCCTGCGGTTCGTGGACGGTGAGCTGATCGACGACATGACCGCACGGGCGGCGGTCTGCCGCGTGATCAGGCGGACGCGTCCGGACATCGTGCTCGGTCACGACCCGTGGCAGCGCGTACCGACTCCACCCCGACCACCGCGAGGCCGGGTTCCTGACGATCGCGGCGATCGTCGCCGCGCGTGACCCGCACTTCTTCCCCGAGCAGGGTCTCGCGCCCCATCGGCCGGCGACCATGCTCTGCTTCGAGCCGGCACGCGTCACGCACCTCGAAGACGTCGACGGATACGTCGACCGGAAAGTGGATGCGCTGCTCGCCCACCGCAGCCAGTGGCGCTCGACGATGGGGATCGACGACCGACCCCAGGAGCAGCGCGCCGCGTTCGCCGCGCGCCTGCACAGCGAAGCCCGCGTCGACGGGCTGCGCGCGGGATGCCGGGCCGCAGAAGCGTTCGCCCGCATCGACGACCTCTGACGCTCCCACCGGACGACGCGTTCCGGTCCGAATTGAAGAAGGGCCCGGAGGGCGAACCCCGGGCCCGTCTTCGGATTCTCGCCGTGGGAACCGGCTACTTCCTTCTGGTCGTGCGCTTCCGCACGGTCCGCCGGGTCCGCCTGGCGCCGGCGAAGCCTTCTTCTTCGTCGCCTTGCGACGACGACGCTTCTTCGCCGGCGCCTTCTTGGCGCTCGACTTCTTCGCGGCCTTGCGCCGCTTCTTCGCCGGGGCACGCTTCTTCGCGGCCTTGCGCTTCTTGGCCGGAGCCTTCTTCGCAGCCCGCTTCTTCGTTGCCCGCTTCTTGGTCGCCTTCTTGGCGGTCGTCTTCCGCTTCGCGGTTGACTTCCGCTTCGCCGGCGACTTCTTCGCGGCCTTGCGCTTGGCGGGAGCCTTCTTTGCGGCCTTACGCCGCTTCGTTGCCTTCTTAGCCGGAGGCACGGTCACCACCTTTCTCGGAGAGCTCTCACTCGGGGAAGTTCGAACTTCGTGTGTCACTCGGTGCGTGGGGGAGCAACCCACGCCCTACGCCATTAGGACTTGTTCACGGGCTTCTTCAACTTGGACCCCACGGAGAATTTCGCGCTCTTCGACGCCGCGATCTGAATCGGCTCGCGAGTCTGCGGGTTCATACCCGTACGCGCGCTCCGCTGTGAGATGGCGAACGTCCCGAAGCCCGGCAGCGTCACCTTGTCGCCACTGGCGACGGCTCCGCTGACGGCGTTGATGAACGCGTTCAACGCGTTCTCGGCATCGGTCTTGCTCAAGTTCGATTCGCTCGCGATCGCATCGACGAGCTCGCCTTTGTTCACGGCAGCAACCTCCACGCGCTGTGTGCGTTCGTGCAATGAGAACGTATTCACGCGCGAACGTCAAGCATTTCCCACGCATCGCGCGTGAGAACCACCACGTGCAGCGCGACTCATGCAAAGATCATCGGACGCACGTTCACACACATGAGCACAACGCGACGATGCCTGGCACACGCGCATGACACCGCTCGACGATGGTGCGTACGACGCGTTCATCATGTGGGCAGAACCACGCGACAACGGTGTTGCACTCGAGTTGACGATCACGACCGGCACACACCGCGGCGACGTCATCAACATCGTGACCAGCGCATTTGCAGCACATGACGCGCTTGATTGCGTCGGTTTGCCGTGCACACTCGTCGTACACGGCGAGGCGATACACATCGCGGAATGACACGCGTCATTGCGTCGTCGCGTGCACGCGTGGCCGACGCGAGCGTGCACATCGCTGGATTCGGGCGCGAACTCACCGTTGTACGCACACCGCAGCCGTCTTCGCTTTCGCGCACAGCGTGACGAACTCGTGAAAAAGCAGAAACACGGAAAAAGAAGGCCCGAGCGGTGCTCGGGCGTCGTTCTTGGCACCCCGTACGGGATTTGAACCCGTGTTACCAGGATGAGAACCTGGCGTCCTAGGCCGCTAGACGAACGGGGCTTGGCTCGGGGGGGAGGACTCGAACCCCCAATAACAGGGCCAGAACCTGTCGTGTTGCCGATTACACCACCCCCGAATGGATGGTCCCGCCACGGCGGCGCACCCGCAGCGGTGGAGCGCACAGTGTAGCGAGGCCCGGAACGAGCTTCTCCACGTCGCGGTGCCGGTCGAGACGCCCGTAGCCGAACAGGCGCCCGGCCGCGACCCGGATCGTCTCGGTGAAGATACGGCGCCACACGCCGACGCCCGCGATGGGGCTCGTCCGCGTCGGCGACGTCACCGCGTGCAGGCCGACCTCGTTCGCGATGTCGTCGATCCGTGCGGCGTGGTAAGGGTCGGAGACGAGCACGACGCGCGTGAGTTTCCGCTCCTTCAAGATGCGGGCGGCCGATGCGAGCGACTGCCACGAGCTGCGCCCGGTGGTCTCGCGCAAAATTGCACGCTCGGGCACATCGCGATCGTGGAGGTACGTCGCGCTCGCGCCCGCTTCGGTGAAACGGTCGCCCGTCTGCTTCCCACCGGTGACGACGACGATCGGCGCGATGTCACGCCGGAAGAGATCGATCGCGTGATCCAGCCGCGCCGCGAGCACCTTCGACGGACGGCCGTCGAACTGGGCGGCGCCGAGGACGACGATCGCATCGGAGCGACGCGCGTCATCGCGTCGCGATGCCAACCACACCTGCACGAAGACGACTGCAAGATACACGAACAAAACCGCGAAGAGTGCGAGCACGACACGGAGCGCGATCTTGAGGACGCGCCTCACAGCTTGGCGCGAGCGGCGCGCAACCGCCGCAACGCCGACTCCCGACCGAGCAGGAAGATCGAGTCGTATACCGGAAGGCCGGACGCGCGCCCTTCGACCGCCGTGTAGACGACGTGCATCACCTTCCCCGCCTTCACGCCGAGGCCCTCGATCGGTCCCTTGAGATTGATGGCGTCGACCTCCCACGCGCACGTCTCCAGGTGTGCGATGACCGCGTCGAGGATCGCGGGTGCCTGCTCGACCTTCGCGAGCTTCTCCCATGACGCGGGCTCGATCTCGAGCTCCTCGTCGGGAGTGAAGAGGAACGCCATCAGGTCGGTGATCTGCACGAGCGTGGTCGCCCGCTCCTGCGCGAGCGCGACTGCCTCCTCGTAGCGCGGGATATCGAGCCGGCCGCCGTAGCGCGCGAGCGAACGGCAACACGGCCGCTTGCAGCTCCGCGCTCGTCAACCTTCGGATGTGCTCGGCGTTCATCCACTCGAGCTTCTTGGGGTCGAACGTCGCCGCCGAAGGGATCACGCGCCCGAGGTCGAACTCGGCGACCAGCTCGTCGACGGTCAGCACCTCACGTCCGTCCTCCGGCCCCCAGCCGAGCAGCGCGAGATAGTTGCACAGCGCGCCCGGCAGGTAGCCGGCGTCGCGATACTCCTCCACCGAGATCGCGGCGTGTCGCTTCGACAGCTTGCCGCCGCCCTGACCCAGGATCAGCGGCAGGTGCGCGTAGACGGGCTGGTCGTCGTGGCCCAACGCCCGGCGCAACGCGAGCACCCGGTGCGTCGAGTCGATGAGGTCCTCGCCGCGCAGCACATGAGTGATGCTCATGTCGACGTCGTCGACCGCATTGGCGAGGAAGAAGACGGGCGTGCCGTTCGAACGCACGATCACGAAGTCGGGAATCGTCGACCACTCGACCGCGACCTCGCCGCGGATCACATCCTCGAAGGTGCTGCGGCCCTCGTCGGGAGTGCGGAACCGGATCGAGCGGGCGCGGCCCTCCGCAACGAACGCCGCTTGTTCGGCCGCGCTCAGGCCGCGGCAACGTCCGTCGTATCCGGGCGTGCGCCCTTCGCGCATCGCATCCTCGTTGCGTGCCCGCACCTCGGCCTCCGTGCAGAAGCACTCGTACGCCTTCCCCTCGGCGAGCAACCGATCTGCCGCGGCGAGGTAGCTGTCGAACCGGCCGCTCTGGAGCACCGGTCCCTCGTCCCAGTCGAGACCCAACCACCGCATCACCTGTTGGATCTGGTCGATCGACTCCTGCGTCGAACGGGCGACGTCGGTGTCTTCGATGCGGAGGATGAACGTGCCGCCCGTGTGCCGCGCGTGCAGCCAGTTGTACGAGCGCGGTGCGCACGCTGCCGATGTGCAGGAAACCTGTCGGCGCGGGCGAGAAGCGGAGACGAACGTCGGCCATTTTCATGCGGGAGCGAGTGTACGAGGGATGTGTCACGACTCGACGGCGAAGAGATGCCACCGCTCGGGGACGCCCTTGAGCTCGTGCTCGCCGCCGTCGACGAACCGCAGCGCGGAGCCACCCGCGAGGTCGCGCACGGTGCGCGAGACGAGCACCTCCCCCGATGCCGCGAGTGCGGCGACCCGCGCCGCGATGTGCACGGCGAGCCCGGCGAGGTCGTCACCGCGACGCTCGCATTCGCCGGTGTGGATCCCGACGCGGATTGCGACGCCACGCGCCGCCGCCGCGGACACGATGGCTCGTCCCGCCTGCACGGCCTGCGTCGGACTGTCGAACGCACCCACAAATCCGTCGCCGGTCGTGTTCACCTCCCGGCCGCCGAAGCGCGCGAGCTCTCTGCGCACGATCGCGTCGTGGGCATCGAGCAAGGAACGCCAGTCCCGGTCGCCGAGGGCGGCCGCGCGGCCGGTCGAGTCGACGATGTCGGTGAAGAGCACGGTGGCGAGCACACGATCGACCGCCACCGAGCGCTGTCCGGTGAGGAACTCCTCGATCTCGTCGACGATCGCGTCGGCGCTCTCGCCCCACGGCACGCAGTCGGCGCCCGCCAGCTCGACGTACCGGGCCCCGGCGATGTGCGCCGCGAGGTACCGACCGAGCTCTGCAGGGATGAACCGGTTGGCGCGGGAGTGCATGACCATCGTGCGAGCGCGCACCTCCGGCAGGCGCGCCCGCGCGTCAGCCAGCGAGGACACGCTCACCAGCGCCCGCGCGGTCGCGGGACTCGCGCCGCGCCGTGACGAGCGCGTCCACCATTCCCGCAGTGCGAGGTCCTGCTGCACACTCGGCGCCATCAGTGCGAGATCGTCGGCGCCGTCGAGATCCCATTGCTCGTCGGGATCGGTGTTCTGTGTGAGAAAGGATTCGACGATCGGCCGCGGGATCCCGTGCGGAGAATCGTCGTCGGCGACGAGGCACGCGTAGCCGTTGATCAAGACCAGCGCCGCGCAGCGGTCCGGGTGGGCGGCCGCGAGCTCGATCGCCACCGGCACGCCGCCATCCTCCGCGACGAGGACCACCTGGTGTGCACCGACCGCGTCGAGCACCGCGCACGCGTCGCCGGCCATCCCTTCGATGGTCTCGGGGTCCCTGAGGCCGAGCGGGTCCGACAAGCCGACGCCGCGGATGTCGTACCGGATGAGGCGCAGGAACGCCCCCAGCCGGCGGTAGTAACGAGCTGCGTGGGGCTCGTCGTCCCACGAGTCGATGGAGATCGTGCCCGAGCCGACGTAGAGGGCGTCGATCGGGCCCGCGCCGCTGATCGAGTACGCGAGGTGCGCGCCGTCAGGCGCCTTCGCGTATCCGGTGCGCGCGTCCACCGCGTCAGTCTGCCAGCAGCCGCTTGGCGATCACGACACGCTGGATCTGGTTCGTTCCCTCGTAGATCTGCGTGATCTTGGCGTCTCGCATGAACCGCTCGGCAGGGGTCTCCCGGGTGTACCCGATCCCGCCGAGCAGCTGCACGCAATCGGTGGTCACGCGCATCGCGGTGTCGGATGCGAACAGCTTGGCCATCGACGACGGTCCCGCCGTGGCTTCGGTGCCCGCGTCCAGGCGCGCGCACGCGCGATACACGAGGAGTCGGGCGGCATCGACCGCGGTGGCCATGTCGGCGAGCGCGAACTGCACACCCTGGAAGTCGGCGATCCGCTGCCCGAACTGCCGTCGGTCCTTCACGTACGCGGTGGCGAGCTCCAGCGCACCCTGCGCGATGCCGAGCGCCTGCGCGCCGACGAGCGGCCGCGACCGGTCGAGGGCACCCATCGCGTAATGGAACCCGCGCCCTTCCTCGCCGATGCGATTGGCGGCCGGCACGATGCAACCGTCGAGCAGGATCTCGCCGGTCGGCGAGCCGCGCACACCCATCTTGTGCTCCAGCTTGCCGATCGTGAAGCCGGGGAACGACTTCTCGACGACGAAGCAGCTGACGCCGCGATGGCCGGCGTCCGGGTCGGTCTTGGCGAACACCGTGTAGATGTCGCTCACCCCCGCGTTCGTGACCCACATCTTGCGGCCGGTCAGCACGTAGTCGTCGCCGTCGCGGACTGCTCGGGTGCGCATGCCCGCGACGTCGCTGCCGGCGTCGGCTTCCGACAGGCAGTACGACGCCTGGCACTCCCCCGACGCGACACGCGGCACGTACCGCTGCTTCAGCTCCTCGCTGCCGTGGTCGAGCAGCGCCGTGACGCCGAGCTTCGAGATGAAGGTGAACAGCGACGAGGACGCGCACACGCGTGCGACCTCCTCCACGCAGATCGCGTGGGCGAGAAACCCGCCTGCCTGTCCGCCGTGCTCGGCCGGGAAGGCCAGGCCTGCGAACCCCGCGGCGCGCCATGCCTCCCAGCTCGCCCACGGATATTCCTCGCGCTCATCGGCAGCGGCGGCGTTCGGGGCGATGCGTTCCTCGGCGAGCCGCCGCACCGAGGTCCGGAGCTCCTCGAGCTCGGCCGGGAGGTCGTATGCGCTCGCCGCGCTCACATCGTCGGGAGCTGCCGGAAGTCGGGCAGCAGTTTCGAGATGATGGCCGACCGCCACGCCTCGATGCGGTCCTTCAACTCGACACCGGTACTGCGCAGGAGCTCCTCGGAGACGCCGTCGACGACCGCGCGGCGACGGCCGTAGTCGTGCGCGGCATCGAGCACCATCAATGTGCGCGCTTCCACGAACTCGATGCCCGCCGAGCCGTCGTACCCGAGCACGTTCATCGCGTGCTCGACGTCGTGGATCACCGGCGCGCGCCCGAAGAGCGCCGCGCGCTTGCCCGCGATCTCCGCAACGACCGCGACGACGGCGTCGACGTGCTCGTGCGGTCCGAGCCGCAAGCGATCCTTCGCGCGTTCGGCAACGGTGTACGCGAACCCGACGTTGGGTCCCGGCCGCCCCGTCAGCTCGCCGTACCCGGCCGTCGGACCACTGTGGTCGCCGGGCCGGTCCGCGCGCCAGTGACTCGCCGGCGGCAGCGCCACACCGGGAGGAAGGTTCTGCTGTTGGCGCGGCCGGGCATCGGGATCAGGCGGAACAAACGGATCCGTGGGCACGCCGAGAACCTAGTCGGACGACGGGCTAGCGCTGTCCGGCGCGCGGCGAGCGTCCGCGGGCCGGGTATCCCGGCCCGCAGCGAGCGACCCTAGAGACTGCGCAATAAACCGAATTGGATGCTGTCGAGGAGGGCCTGCCACGAGGCTTCGATGATGTTCTCGTTGACGCCGATCGTCGTCCACGTGCCGTCACCGTCGGTGGAGTCGATCAGCACACGCGTGACCGCGCCGGTGCCCTTGTTCGTGTCGAGCACGCGCACCTTGTAGTCGGTGAGATGCACGCGCTCGAGGGCCGGGAACGCACCGTTGAGCGCCGTCCGCAGCGCCCGGTCCAGCGCGTTGACCGGGCCGTTGCCCTCCTCGGTCGCGATCTTGCGGTTGCCGCCGACGTGCACCTTCACGGTTGCCTCGGTCGTGACGGTCGCGCCGGTCTTGTCCGTGAGGGTGTCGACACCGCTGTTGTCGTCGGTGATCACCCGGAAAGACTCGACGGAGAACCAGTCGGGCTCCCATCCCGTCGCGCGCCGCATCAGCAGCTCGAGCGAGCCGTCGGCGACCTCGAAGTGGTAGCCCTCGTGCTCGAGCCGCTTCAGTGTCTCGACGACGTCTGCCAATTGCGGGCCGTCGAGGTCGAGCCCGAGCTCCTTCGCCTTCAGCCCGAGGGTCGACTTGCCCGCGAGCTCCGACACCACGAACCGCGTGCCGTTGCCGACGATCTCGGGATCGACGTGCTCGTACGCATCGGGCCGCTTCGCAATCGCGCTGGTGTGCAGTCCCGCCTTGTGCGCGAACGCCGAGTGTCCGACGTACGCGGCCTGGGGGTTCAGCGGCATGTTCACCAGCTCGGCGATGTGATGGGCAACTGGTGTCAGCCGCTCCAGCCGATCGGCCGGGATCGTCTCGAGCCCCATCTTCAGCGTGAGGTTCGGGATGATCGACGTGAGGTTGCAATTCCCGGTGCGCTCGCCGTAGCCGTTGATCGTGCCCTGCACCTGGGTCGCGCCACCGCGCACGCCGGCGAGCGCATTCGCCACGCCGGTGCCGGCGTCGTCGTGCAGATGGACCGCGACGGTGACGTCACCCCGGAAGTAGTCGACGACGTCGCGCACGACCTGCTCGACCTCGTGCGGCAGCGTGCCGCCATTCGTGTCGCACAAAACGAGGTGGGACGCGCCGTTCGCGGCGGCGGCTTCGAGCACGCGCAGGGAGAACTCGGCGTTGCGGCGGTAGCCGTCGAAGAAGTGCTCGGCGTCGAACAGCACCTGCATGCCGGCGTGCCGCAGGAACTCCACCGAGTCGCCGACCATCGCGACACCTTCGTCGAGCGTGGTGCCGAGCGCTTCTGTGACGTGGTAGTCCCAGCACTTCCCGACGATGCAGACACAACCCACATTCGCGTCGACGAGGTGTCGCAACGTGTCGTCGCTGTCGACCTTGCCCTTGACCCGCCGCGTCGAGCCGAACGCCACCAGCGTGCTGGTGGTGAGCTGGAGCTCCTTCGGAGTGCGCCGGAAGAGCTCGTCGTCCTTGGGGTTCGCGCCGGGCCACCCGGCCTCGATGTAGTGCACGCCCAGCCAGTCGAGCTGCTCGGCGATCCGCAGCTTGTCCTCGACGGTGAGCGAGATGCCCTCCAACTGGGAGCCGTCGCGCAACGTCGTGTCGTAGATCTCGATCGAGCGTTTGGTTGCTTCAGCGGTCATCTCGGTCCTTACACGACATGCTCACACCACTCTTTGTACTTGTCGATCTGTCCGCGCACGGCCTTGGCGTACTCGGACGCGATCACCTGCGTCATCGGACCGGGGCACGGAATGGAACGATCGTCGACGGAGTTGACCGCGCTCACCTCGGCGGCGGTGCCGCAGACGAACATCTCCTCGCACACGTACAGGTCGCTGCGGGAGATGTCGTCGACACGCACCTCGAACCCGTGGTCGCGCGCGATGGTCATCACCGAGTCCTGCGTGATGCCCGGGAGCGCACCCGCGGCGATCGGCGGTGTGATGAGCACACCCCGGCGGGCCGCGAAGATGTTCTCGCCGGTGCATTCCGACACCAACCCCTCGGGGTTGAGCATGATGGCTTCGTCGTAACCCGCCTTCAGCGCCTCGACCTTCGCGAGCGACGAGTTGACGTAGTTGCCGGTGGTCTTCGAGAGCGGCGGCATCGTGTTGTGGTCGTGGCGGCTCCACGACGAGATCTTCATGCGCACACCCTTCGTGAGCGCGTCGTCGCCGAGGTACGCGCCCCATGGCCAGCACGCGATCGCGACGTCGACGGTGCACGGCAGCGTGTTGAGACCCATCTCTCCGTAGCCGTAGTACGCGATCGGCCGGATGTAGCACGACGGCAGCCCGGTCGCGCGCACCGTGTCCTTGGTCGCCTGCACGATCTCGTCGACCGTGTACGGGATCTCCATCATCATGATCTTGGCGGAGTTGAAGAGCCGCTCGATGTGCTCGGTCAGACGGAAGACTGCCGCGCCGCGCTCGGTCTCGTAGGCGCGCACGCCTTCGAACACACCCGTGCCGTAGTGCAGCGTGTGCGTGAGGATGTGGATCTTGGCGTCGGCCCACGGGACGAGCTCGCCGTTGAACCAGATCTTCTCGGTCGGGGTAATGGGCATCGGAGCTCCTTACAGCGCCCCGCAGATCGCTGCGCCGATCTGCGTCGTCGTGCCTTCTCTATCGTCGGTTTGCTCGACGGCTTTGCGGATTCGGTCGGACGCGTCCTCCTCGCCGAGGAAATCACACATCATCGCGGCCGAGATCACCGCGGCCCGGGGGTCGGCCTTGCCGGTACCCGCGATGTCGGGCGCCGAGCCGTGCACCGGTTCGAACAGCGACGGACCGGTCCGGGCCGGGTTGAGATTGGCGGACGCGGCCCGGCCGATCCCGCCCGCGATCGCGCCCCCGAGATCGGTGAGGATGTCGCCGAAGAGATTGTCGGTGACGATCACGTCGTAGCGCGCCGGATCCTGCACGAAGTAGATGCAGGCGGCGTCGACGTGGTTGTACGCGGTCTGCACATGCGTGTACTCGCCGGCGACCTCGTCGAAGGTCCGCTGCCACAGGTCGCCCGCGAACGTGAGCACGTTCGTCTTGTGCACGAGCGTGCAATGCCTGCGCGCCCGGGCATCGGCGAGCTCGAACGCGAAGCGGATGCACCGCTCGACACCCATGCGCGTGTTGACCGAACCTTGCGTCGCGATCTCGTGCGGCGTTCCCTGACGGAGGAAGCCGCCCTCCCCCGCGTACGTGCCCTCGGTGTTCTCGCGCACGACGAGGAAGTCGACGCCGTCGTTGTAGCGACTCGGCCCGTTCTTGAACGGGCGCAGGTTGACGTACAGGTCGAGCGCGAAACGCATCTTCAACAGCAAGCCGCGTTCGAGGACGCCGGGCGGGACGTCGGGCGTCCCGACCGCGCCGAGCAGGATCGCTTCGTGCTCGCGCAGCTCGTCGAGCACGGAATCCGGGAGCACCTCACCGGTCGCGAGGTAGCGGCGCCCACCGAGGTCGTAGGCGGTCGTGTCGAGCGCGACCCCGGCCGCGCGCACGACGTCGAGCGCGACTGCCGTCACCTCGGGGCCGATGCCGTCGCCGCCGATGATCCCGACCCGATGGGCCACGAGTTGTCCCTTCACGAAAAAACCGCCCACACAGGCGTGGACGGTGAAGCGAACGCCGGACGGGCGCCCGCTTACGGAATGACGATTACCGAGAAGTGCATTGACATGAGGCGATCAGGCTATCCCGAATGCGACCCTTGGCAAAACGCAATCGAGGAGTCGTGGCCCGGGCAGCTCCGAGAAGCCTGGATCGAGGCGAATACAACAATGCTTGTCGGGGGTACCCTGCCGCCTCATGACCGAGTCTCATCTCTCGCCGCAGGCATTTGCACGGCTGCAGCAGGAGCTCGACGAGCGCAGCAACGCGCGACGCCGGGAGATCTCGCTGTGGATCGAGCGTGCACGCGAACACGGCGACATCAGCGAGAACGCCGACTACGACGCAGCCAAGAACGAGCAGGGTCACAACGAAGCGCGCATCCGCCAGCTCGAGGCGATGCTGAAGAGCGCGGTCGTGCTCGACGGTGGCCCGTCCGGAGAGGTCGTCGAACCGGGTTGCCTGGTCGACCTTCGCTATGACGGCGACGACGACGTCACCACCTATCTCGTCGGCTCGATCGAAGAACGACACGACACCTACGACGTGCTCTCGATGAACTCGCCGCTCGGCCAGGCGATTCTCGGGAAGTCGGCGGGTGACGCAGTGACGTACAAGGGCCCCAAACGCGAGCTCTCGGTCACGGTCGTCGGGTTGCGTCCCCTGGCCTGAGCCCACTCCAGCCGCCGCCGCCCGGCGTGCGCACACGCAGCACATCGCCCGCGCGCACCCGCAGCGTGACCTTGTCGGCAAGCTGGACGGCGCGCGCTTCGTCACCGCCGGGGAGCAACACGTTCTCGCCGACCGCGCCGGGTGCGCCGCCGCCCAGACCCCACGGCGCGGACACGCGCCGCTCGGTGACGAGCGAGACCGTCACGTCCTCGAGCACCTCGATCTCGCGCTCGATGCCGTCACCGCCCGGCGCGTCACCGGCGCCACCGCTCCCGACGCGCAAGCCGTAGCGACGGATCCGCATCGGATACGCGCGCTCCAACGCCTCGATCGGCGTGTCGCGCGTGTTGGTCATCGCCGTGTGCACACCGTTCATGCCGGCGCGCGGACCGGGCCGCCCGCCTTGCCCGCCACCGATCGTCTCGTAGTACACCCAACCGTCGCCGCCGAGCAGCACGTTGTTCATCGTGCCTTGCGAAGCCGCGCCGACGCGTTCGGGTGCGGCCTGCGCGAGGGCACCGAGACACACGTCGGCGACGCGCTGGCTCACCTCCACGTTGCCGGCACCGACCGCCACCGGCGGACGGGCCGCGACGATCGATCCCGCGGGCGCGAGGACGCGCACCGGCCGCAACGAGCCACCGTTCGCCGGGAGCTCCGGATCGACGACGGTCCGCAACGCGAACGCGACCGCGCTGATCGTCACCGCCTCGACCGCGTTCACCGACCCCGGCCGCTGCGCGTCCGTGCCGGCGAAGTCGAAGGTGACGGTCTCGGCCTCGACGGTGATGCGTACCGTGATCCGCGCCGGCCGGGCCCCGTCGACACCGCCCGTCGAGTCGAGCACGTCCGAGAACTCGTACGAGCCGTCGGCGAGCGACCGCAGGGCGGCACGCATCCGGCGCTCGCCGTAGGCGACGATCTCCTCCCGCACCTCAGCGCTCGGCGTGAGCTCCTGCAGCCGCGTCGCGCCCAGCCGGTTCGCGCCGCGTTGCGCATCGAGATCACCCCGCCGCTCATCGGGCGTCCGCGACGCCGCGAGGAAGAGCGTCTCGACCTCCGGCGTCCAGCGCATCGGCGGGATGCGGAACCCTTCCTGGTAGATCTCGGTGGCGTCCGGTGGCATCGAGCCGGGGGCCATCCCGCCGACGTCGGCGTGGTGCGCACGATTGGCCGCCCATCCGAGAAGCACGCCGTCGGCGGTGAGCACGGGCGCCACGAACGTGACGTCGTTGAGGTGCGTGCCGCCGGCGAACGGATCGTTGACGACGAGCTGGTCGTCCGCGGTGATGCCGTCGCCGGCGGCGTCGATCGCGGCGCGCACCGCGGCCGGCATCGAACCCAGGTGCACCGGGATGTGCTCGGCCTGGACGAGCAACGTGCCGTCGGGCGTGAACAGCGCACACGAGCAGTCCGCCCGCTCCTTGATGTTCGGGCTGTACGCGGCGCGCCGCAGCACCGCGCCCATCTCGTCGGCGACGCCGGTGAGGCGCGAGATCCACACCTGGAGGGTCGCAGGATCGATCACACGGCTCCCTCGATGCAGCCGCACGATCACATGACTCCCTCGCTGCGCCATCCCTGGCTCCGCTGCGTCCGCACGGTCACGTTCGCTCCAGGATCCATGCGCCGAGCGCGCCCGGTGCCGCGCACCAGCCGTCGGGTATCCACACGGTGCAGTCGGGCTCGGCCACGACTGCCGGGCCGACCGCACGCGCGCGCTTCACCTCGGGCAGGTCGGTGATGTCGAGCGGCGCGGCGCTCGACGCGCGGGCGCGCACCGCAATGACCTCGACGGCTGCACCCGGGCGCGCGTGGCCGTTCCGCCGTTCGTGCTCCGCCGGGAAGTCCTCCGGGCGCGCCACCGTGAGCTCGTGGCTCTGGCCGACGTAGCGGCAGTCGACCGCGCTCTCGACATCCGCGTTCGGGTCGACGAGCAGGCGTGCTTCGCGCGTCACGCTCGCGAGGGCCTCTGCGAGCGATCCCCCGGCGAACGTCCGCACCACTTCGCGAGCCTTCGGCGCGCCCAGCAGACCGACCGCCGAGCACACACCCGCGCGCGGAGGCACGACGACCGCGCGCATCCCCAGCGCGTCGGCGATCGCGCACGCGTGCAAGCGGACCCGCTCCGCCGAACGCCACGAGCACGAGGTCGCGCGGGTCGACGCCGCGCTCGACGGTCACCACGCGCACCGCCCGTTCCATCGCGGCATCGACGACGCGCACGACACCTTCGGCGCTCACCCCCGCGCCGTCGAGCGCGGCCCGAGCCGCCGCGCCATCGAGGCGGCCGAGCTCGGCGAACGCCGCGTCGGCCGGGATGCGACCCAGCACGAGGTCGGCGTCGGTCACCGTCGGCCGGATGCCACCGCGTCCGTAGCACGCAGGACCGGGAACGGCACCGGCGCTACGCGGTCCGACGACGAGCGCGCCGCCCGCGTCGACGCTCGCGATCGAGCCGCCGCCCGCGCCGATCGTGTGCACGTCCAGCGCGGGCACCCGGATCGGCAGCCCCGCGATCGACCGTTGCGGCGTCGGCTCGGGCACGCCGTCCCGCACCAGGCACACATCGGTGCTGGTCCCGCCCATGTCGAAGCTCACCGCGTCGGGGAAGCCGCACGCGCGCCGCGATCTCGGCCGCGGCGCGCACGCCGCCGGCCGGGCCCGAGAGCAGGAGCGACACCGCGGCCCGGGCGCCGTCACCGGCGGGGACGAGCCCGCCCGCGGACGTCATCACCAGCGCCTCGGATGCGAATGCCGCGAGCCGCTGGAGGTACGGGGCGCAGACCGGCTCGAGGAACGCCTCGACGACGGTCGTGACCATGCGCTCGTACTCGCGGAACTCCGGGCTCACCTCGTGCGAGCACACGACGCGCGCCCGATGCGCGTGCCCGCAGGGCTGCGCCGACCGCGCGCTCGTGCGCGCGGATCGAGGTCCGCGTGCAGCAGACACACCGCAATGGCGTCGACCGTGTCGGGAAGCGCCGGGAGCACGCCGTCGAACGGGGCGAGCTCGTCGCCACGTCCCGAGAGGCGACCGGCAACGCCGAAGCGGAGCGCGCGCGGCACGAGCGGCGCGGGCCGGTCGACGAACGGGTCGTACAGCGACGGACGCGCCTGACGCGCGATCTCGATCTCGTCGGCGAAGCCTTCGGTCGCGACCAGCGCAACGGTCGCGCCGCGCCGTTCGAGCAACGCGTTGGTGGCGACGGTCGTGCCGTGGGCTAGCACGTCGACACGACCACGACCTTCGATCGCGTCGATCGCGCGTTCCACGGCGCGTGCGGGATCGTCGGGCGTGGAGGCAACCTTGGCGACTCGGCCGTCGTCGGCCACGACATCGGTGAACGTGCCACCGCTGTCGATCCCGACCCGCACACGCCGAAGATATCGCTCCATATCTCTTGGTCGCGCTCGCTGAGGGCCGCCGCTCCCGCCAGCTCGCTTCGCGCCTCCGGCGCTTCGCTCACGGCCTCATGAGACCGCGAGCGCCGTCCCGCGGGCTTGCATCAAGTAGCCCCGGGAACGGACCGTGCGGATCTCGAGGCCGAGCGGCGCGATCCGCCGTCGCAGCCGCAGCACGTGCACGTCGAGCGCGTTGCGCGTCGGGACGCCACGCGGCCACGCGCGATCGGCGAGCACGTCGCGTGTCACGACCGCGCCGAAGCGGTCGAGCATGGCGGATGCGAGCGACTGCTCGACGGGCGACAGCGAGACCCACGAGTCGCGGTGATGCAGCAGGCCGTCACCGTCGAGCGACGGCTGCACCGAATGCTGCTCGGCGCGCATGGCGAGCGCACGTCGCCGCGCGTCGACCTCCCGTTCGGGGGCACCGGACACGACCCAGTCCTCGAGGCAGTCGAGAGCGAGTGGGAGCTCGACGTCGTCCGCGACGACGAGCAGTCTCGGCATGGCCATCTCGCGCAGTTCGGCGAGCCGGCGGACATCGGCGGGCCAGCGCAGCACTTCCACGTTCACGCGTTCAACGTACGCACGGATTGTTACGCCCTTGTTACTGCGCGATGACAGCCCCGAGGGTTCGCGCCGCGTCGGTCACCGGACCGGACAGGCGGCGTCCCGGGTGCGACCCGAGCCGGTCGATCGGGCCGCTCACGCTGATCGCGGCGACGACGTCCGCCGACGCCGACCCCCGTACCGGTGCGCTCACGCTCGCGACGCCGGGCTCGCGCTCGCCGGCGGTCTCGGCCCAACCCCGCCGGCGCACGAGCGCGAGGCTCTTGGCGTCGACGTCGAAGCGGTACGCGTCCGCGGCCCACGCCAGCAGGATCTTGCCCCCCGAGCCGCGCGTCGAGCGGCATCACCGCGCCGAGGGGGACGGTGTCGCGCAGGCCGCTCGACCGATCGTGCACCGCGACGCACACCCGCCGGTCGCCTTCCCGCACGTATATCTGCGCACTCTCGCCGGTGAGATCGGCCAGCTCGCGCGAGGACCGGCCCGGCCGCGTCGACGAGCGGGCTGCTTGCCGCGGCGCCCCACCCGGCGAGGCGGCCACCGAGCACGAAGCGTCCCGCGGCGTCGCGCGCGAGCACGCCGTGCCGTTCGAGCGCGACCGCCAGCCGGTGCGCGGTCGGCCGGGTGATCCCGGTCTCGGCGACGAGCTCCGCGAGCGTGCACGGCCCCGATTCGCGCGACGGTGTCGATCAGCAGGACCGCCCGGTCGAGGACCTGCACCCCGGTTGCTACACTGTCCACGACGTAATACTAGCGTCTCATATGTTGAGACAGGAGCTCTCGCGATGGGCACCACGCTTTCGGAGAAGATCTGGGACCGCCACGTCGTGCATCACGCCGACGGCGAGCCCGACCTGCTCTACGTCGACCTGCACCTCGTCCACGAGGTGACGTCGCCGCAGGCGTTCGACGGGTTGCGCATCGCCGGGCGGCGGGTGCGGCGGCCCGACCTCACGATCGCGACGATGGACCACAACGTGCCGACCGCCCGCCTCGATCGTCCGCTCACCGATCCCATCTCGGCGAAGCAGATGGACGTCCTGCGCGCGGAACTGCGAAGAGTTCGGCATCCGTCTGCTACGCGATGCGCGACCCGGGCCAGGGCATCGTCCACGTGATCGGGCCCGAGCAGGGACTCACACAACCGGGCATGACGATCGTGTGCGGCGACAGCCACACGTCGACCCACGGTGCGTTCGGCGCGCTCGCGTTCGGCATCGGCACGAGCGAGGTCGAGCACGTGCTCGCCACGCAGACGCTGCCGCAGATGAAGCCCGGCACGATGGCAATCACCGTCGACGGAGACCTGCCGGCCGGCGTCACCGCCAAGGACGTCGTGCTCGCGATCATCGCCCGCCTCGGCACCGGCGGCGGGATCGGCTCGGTGCTCGAGTACCGGGGATCGGCGATCCGCGGCCTCTCGATGGAGGGGCGCATGACCGTGTGCAACATGTCGATCGAGGCGGGTGCCCGCGCCGGCCTGGTCGCACCCGACGACACGACGTTCGCGTACCTCGAAGGGCGTCCCTTCGCACCGCAGGGCAAGGCCTGGGAGCAGGCGCTCGACGACTGGCGTGCGCTCGCGACCGACACCGACGCGGCATTCGACAAGGAAGTGGCGATCGACGCGTCGACGCTCGCCCCGCACGTGTCATGGGGCACGAACCCGGCACAGACCGTCACGATCGACGACGTGGTACCCGACCCGGCGTCGTTCGCGGACGCCTCGGCGCGTGAGTCTGCGAAGCGCGCGCTCGCGTACATGGGATTGAAGGCGGGGACACCGATGCGCGACGTCACCGTCGACACCGTGTTCATCGGCTCGTGCACGAACTCGCGGATCGAGGACCTGCGGGCGGCCGCCGCCGTCGTGCAGGGCCGCCACGTGCAGGCGGGCGTCCGAACGCTCGTCGTGCCCGGTTCGGCGGCGGTGAAGGCCCAAGCGGAGGCCGAAGGGCTCGACCGGATGTTCACGGACGCGGGGTTCGACTGGCGGGAGCCGGGCTGTTCGATGTGCCTGGCGATGAACCCCGACAAGCTCGCGCCGGGCGAGCGGTGCGCGTCGACCTCGAATCGCAACTTCGAAGGCCGCCAGGGCAAGGGCGGTCGCACCCACCTCGTCTCGCCCGCAGTCGCGGCCGCCACCGCGATCGCCGGCCACTTCGCAACCCCGCAAGACCTCGGTGCCCCGGGGTGATGATGCGCGGCGCGGTGAGCGAAGCCGGAGGCGTAGCGAACTCGCCAGCGAGCGAACGGCCGCGGGCCGGGTATCCCGGCCCGCAGAGAGCGAGCGCATGAACATGGACGCGGTGCGCATCATCACCGGGCGCGGGGTGCCGCTCGTGCGGTCCGACGTCGACACCGACCAGATCATCCCGAGCGACTGGTTGAAGCGCGTCGAGCGCACGGGCTTCGGCGCGGGCCTGTTCTCGGAGTGGCGGGAGAACTCGGACTTCGTGCTCAACCAGGAGCGCTACGACGGGGCGAACATCCTCGTTGCCGGACCGAACTTCGGCACAGGCTCGTCACGGGAGCACGCGGTGTGGGCGCTGATGGACTACGGCTTCGAGGCGGTGCTGTCGCCTCGCTTCGCCGACATCTTCCGGAACAACTCCGGAAAGATGGGTCTCGTCGTCGCCGCCATCCCCGAGGATGCAATCCACCGCCTCTGGGAGGCGATCGAGGAAGACCCGCGCCTCGAGATCGTCGTCGACGTCGAGCACAAGCGCGTCGCCGCGCCGGCCATCGGTCTCGACGTGGCGTTCGACCTCGACGACTTCACGCAGTACCGGCTGCTCAACGGGCTCGACGACATCGGCCTCACGCTGACGCACGACGCCGAGATCGCCGGCTTCGAGTCGGGGCGACCCGGTTGGATGCCCGCAGTCGACCCGACACGTGCTCAAGCGGCCGGTTCGTAGCGCGCCAGGACCTCGTGCTCGGTCCAGATGTCGGCGAGCTCGTGCGCGAGCGCCGAGGTCTGCCGGTGTGCCGCCAGGTATTCGAAGAAGTCGATCACGCTCATCACGCGCTCCGTGTTGGCTCTTGCCGCCCGTCGGGGGTCTGGGTCGTCCCGCCCGTCGCCTGCGTCACTCCGCAGGTTGGACCGGCTTGGTGCCTGCAACAACCGCGAGCTCCCGCCACTTCCAGAAACACTCGACGTTTGCGAACCCGCAAGCGTTCAGCCACCTGAGGTGCTCTTCGGTGCCGACGAGCTGGTTGGATGGGTCGTCCTCGTAGGGCTGCTTTCCGAGCGCGGCCAGGAACTCCTCGTGGAGCGCCTCGGTGGGCGAGGCGACGTGCTCGGCGTTGATGAAGCGGCCCCCGGGGCGGAGCCGGTCGAAGACCTCGCCGTAGAGCACCCGTTGACGCGGCGGGTCCAGGTGATGGATCGCGAAGCTCGAGACGACGAGGTCGAAATGCTCCTCGTCGCCGGGGAGCGGCTGCGCCAGGTCGTGGTGACCGAGCCTGACGCGCTCGTCGCCGTCGAAGCGCCGGCGCGCCTGCCGAAGCATCTCCTCACCGAAGTCGAGACCGACCCCAGTGGCTTTCGGATACGCCGCCAGCACGAGCGCGAGCGTGTTGCCGTCTCCCGTGCCGAGATCGAGCACCCGCTCGACGGTCGCGGGCAGGAGCTCGACGAGCACTTCCATGGCCGCGGCGCGATACGGGATCGTGTCGCGCGCCTCGAGGTACGCCAGCGCGTGCTCGTTGTTGACCCAAAGGTTGGTCGTCACGGCCCGACTTCCATGTCGCGCACCTCGTCGCCGCGTGCACGCAGGCGCACGACCTTGTTGACGGCGTTGAGATAGGCGCGCGCCGACGCTTCGACGACGTCGGTCGCGACGCCCCGTCCGCTCACCTTGCGGCCTTCGGCTTCGACGGTCACGGTGACGGCACCGAGCGCGTCCGAGCCGCCGGTCACCGACGACACCTGGAAGTTGCTCAGCGTGCCGTTCACGCCGGTCGCCGCGGAGATCGCCGCGATCGCGGCGTCGATCATGCCGTCGCCGGTGCCGCTCGCCTGGACCTTACCGTCGGTGTGGGCGAGCACGACGCGCGCGGTGGGCTTGGCCGTGGTACCTCCGTGCAGCTCCAACTCGTGCACCGCGAACCGGTGCACCATGCCGGCGCCGAGCTCCTCGGCGACCATCGCCTCGAGGTCCGCCTCGGTGATCTCGACCTTCTTGTCGGCGAGCTCTTTGAAGCGCACGAACGCCGCGTTCAGCGAGTCGCCCTGCACGTGGATGCCCATCTTCTTCAGCGTGTCCGCGAACGTGTGGCGGCCCGAGTGCTTCCCGAGGACGATCTGCGCGGCTTCTTGACCGACCGTTGACGCGTCGATGATCTCGTAGGTCTCGCGATCCTCGAGGACGCCGTGCTGGTGGATGCCGGCCTCGTGCGCGAACGCGTTCCGGCCGACGACCGCCTTGTTGTACTGGACGTGGTAGCCGGTCATCCGTGACACGAGCCTCGACGTGCGCGCGAGCTCCTCGCTGCGGACGTTGACGTCGACCGTGCCGAAGTAGTCGCGCCGGGTACGGATCGCCATGACGACCTCTTCGAGCGCGGCGTTGCCCGCCCGCTCCCCCAGGCCGTTGATCGCGCACTCGACCTGCCGGGCGCCATTCACGACGCCGGCCAGCGAGTTCGCGACGGCCAGCCCCAGGTCGTTGTGGCAGTGCGTCGACACGACGTAGTCACCCTTGACCGTGTCGATCACGTAGCGGATGAGCTTGCCGTAGTCCTCGGGCACCGCGAATCCGACGGTGTCGGGGATGTTGATCGTCGTCGCACCGTTGTCGACGGCGATCTGGCACACCTCGCACATGAAGTCCGGGTCGGAGCGGTAGCCGTCCTCGGGTGAGAACTCGACGTCGTCGAGGTACCCCTTGGCGCGCGGCGACGGCGGCTTCGGTCTCGTGCTTCACCTGCTCCGGCGTCATGCGGAGCTTCTTCTCCATGTGGATCTTCGACGTCGCGATGAACACGTGGATGCGCGGCTTGTCGGCGTGGCGCACGGCTTCCCACGCCCGGTCGACGTCCTTGAACCCGGTACGCGAGAGGCCGGTGATGACGGGACCGTGCACGGCCTTGGCGATCGCCTCGACGGACTCGAAGTCACCGTCGGACGCGATCGGGAACCCGGCCTCGATGATGTCGACGCCCAGGCGCGCGAGCTGGTCCGCGATCTCGAGCTTCTCGGCGACGTCGAGAGAGATGCCGGGCGACTGCTCGCCGTCCCGCAGCGTCGTGTCGAAGATCTTGACAACATCCATCTCGCCCTCCGAGGGGTCGTTTCCTTGCAACGAAAAACCCCCCGGCCGGATCGGCACGGAGGGCGAAGCGCGAGCACCTATGAGTGCCCGCGCTACATAAGGAGGAGGCCCAGCAGTGTCTGCGGAAGCCGTTGTCTCCTTGTGCATAAGTCCAGCCAGTCTGTCAGTTCGACCCACTTGCGTCAAACTCTGTTCGGCAGCATCCACGTGTTGCATGAGCGACCCATGCCAGAATTCCCGGATGCGCAAGGGAGTGAAGAGGGCGCTCGGGGCCGGCCTCATCGGCGGCATCGCCTACGCGGCGTGGCGCGGCGTGGAAGGCGCGGGTTCCCGAGCAATCCCGTGACCCCGAGAGATCCTCGACCTCACGTGGCAGGAACCGCGCGACGACGGCGTGTGTCCGATCACGCATCCGGTCAAGGGCAAGCTGACCAGCGGCATCTATCACACGCCCGGCTGCGTGAACTACGAACGCACGCAACCCGACCGTTGTTACGTCGACGAGGACGCCGCCTCGCGCGACGGCCTGCGCCGCTCCAAGGTCTAACCCCCGCCTCACCCTCCGTTTGGTGCTCCAGTGCGCGCCGACGCGGACTGGCCGACCAAACGAGGTGGGGTCAGCCGAGGTCGATGGCGCGGGCGGACTGCACGCCCGGCTGCCGGGCGACGCGTGCGACGACGTCCGGCGGGACGGGCACCTCGGTCGCGATGACCATCAGCGCGGCTTCGCCGCTCGGGCTCTGACCGACGTCCATGTTCGAGATGTTGATGCCGGCATCGCCGAGCAGCGTCGTCACCCGGCCGATCATGCCGGGCACGTCCTCGTTGTGGACGACGAGCATGTGGCGCGCCGGCGGCAGGTCGACGGAGTGGCCGTCGATGCCGACGATCCGCGGCGCCTGCTGTTTGCCGAAGAGCGTCGCGGCCACGTGCGTGCCCTGGTCGCCACGCACGACGATCAGGTTCACGTAGTCGCGCGCGTCGGACGACTTCGTCTCGCGTACGGCGATGCCGCGCTGCTCGGCGATCTGCGGCGCGTTCACGAACGACACGGGTTCGTCGACGACGGGCGCGAGCACGCCTTTCAGCACGGACAGCGTCAGCACGCGAGCAGTCGTAGTCGGCGATCTCGCCCTCGTACTCGATGTGCAGCGTGCCCGGCGCGCCGCCCGCGAGCCCGGTGAACAGCCGCCCGACGCGTTCGGCGAGCGGCAGGAACGGCCGCACGGTCTCGGACGCCTCGGACGCGGCGACGTTGACGGCGAAGGGCACGAAGTCGCCGCGCAAGGCGAGGACCACCTGCTCGGCGATCGTCTCTCCTGCCTTGTCCTGGGCTTCGACCGTCGACGCACCCAGGTGCGGCGTCACGACGACGTTGTCGAGCCCGAACAGCGGTGACTCGGTCGTCGGTTCCTTGGCGAACGTGTCGATAGCCGCCCCGCCGAGCCGCCCCTCGCGCACCGCCGCCGCGAGCGCGTCCTCGTCGACGATGCCGCCGCGCCCCGCGTTGATGAGTCGCATGCCCGGCTTCGCGTGCGCGAGCACGCCGGCGTTCACCAGCCCGACCGTCTCGGGCGTCTTGGTGGCGTGGATCGAGACGAAGTCGCTGGTCGCGACGAGCTCCTCGATCGTGGCCGCGAGCTGCACGCCGAGCTGACGGGCGCGATCCGCGCTGACGAACGGGTCGTACGCGACGAGCCGCATCCCGAACGCGTACGCGCGCTGCGCGACGAGCACGCCGACGCGCCCGAGACCGACGATGCCGAGCGTCTTGCCGTGCAGCTCGACGCCTTCCCACTTCGAGCGGTTCCACTGGCCGGCCTTGAGGTCGGCGTTCGACTGCGGCACGTTGCGCGCCTGCGCGAGCAGCAGCGCGAGCGTGTGCTCGGCCGCCGACAGGATGTTCGACTGCGGCGCGTTCACGACCATCACGCCCCGCCGCGTGGCCTCGGCGACGTCGACGTTGTCGAGACCGATGCCGGCCCGCCCCACGACGATCAGGTCCTCACCCGCCGCGAGCAGCTCGGCGGTGACCTGGGTCGCGCTGCGGATGACGAGCGCCTGGGCACCCTTGATCGCGTCGAGCAGCTGCTCGGGCGACAAGCCGGTCTGCAGTTCGACGTCGAGCCCGGCCGCGCGCATCGCTTCGAGCCCGCGCTCGGCGAGCGGTTCGGTGACGAGGACGCGTGCTTCGATCGACATCAGCGCAACTCAGCCGTGGAGCAGGTCAGCGATACGGCGCACGCCCTCGCCGAGATCGTCGTCAGCCGAGCGCGAACGAGAGACGGGCGTAGCCCGGCGCGCCGAACGCCTCTCCGGGGACGATCGCGACCTTCGCGACGTCGAGCAGCAGCTCGCACAGCTCGAGGCTCGTACGTGGCGTGCGGCCGGCAATCTCGCGCCCGAGCACCCCCGCGAAGCTCGGGAAGCAGTAGAACGCGCCCTCCGGCGGCAGCACGCTCACGCCCGGGATCTTGGCGAGCAGCTCGTACATCATCCGCCCGCGCCGGGCGAACGCCTCGCGCATCTCGGCCACGGCGACGAGGTCACCGCTCACCGCGGCGAGTGTCGCGGCCTGCGCGACGTTGGAAACGTTCGACGTCGAGTGCGACTGCAGGTTGGTCGCCGCCGCCGTGACGTCGGGAGGCGCGATCATCCAGCCGACGCGCCATCCCGTCATGGCGTAGGTCTTCGCGACGCCGTTGAGGATCACGCATTGGTCCATCAGCTCGGGCACGAGTCCCGGCATCGACGAGAACGCGTGCTCGCCGTAGGTCAGGTGCTCGTAGATCTCGTCGGTGATGACCCAGATACCGTGCTCCACCGCCCAGCGCCCGATCGCTTCGACTTCTTCGGGCGGATACACCGCGCCGGTCGGGTTGCTCGGCGAGACGAACAGCAACGCCTTGGTGCGCGGTGTCCGCGCCGCTTCGAGCTGTTCGATCCGTGACGCGGAAGCCCGTCGCCTCCGTCGGTCGGCAGGACGACCGGAACGCCGCCGCCGAGCGCGATGCACTCCGGGATACGAGGTCCAGTACGGCGCGGGCACGAGCACCTCGTCGCCCGGGTCGCAGAGCACCTGGAACGTGTTGTAGACCGCGTGCTTGCCGCCGTTGGTGACGACGACCTGGGCAGCGGCGCAGTCGACGCCGGAGTCGCGCTTGGTCTTGTGCGCGATCGCCTCCCGCAGCTCGGGCAGACCGGGCGTCGGTGAATAGTGGTGGTAGCGGGGATCGCGGCACGCCGCGATCGCGGCCTCGACGACGTGGTCGGGCGTCGGGAAGTCGGGCTCCCCCGCTCCGAAGCCGATGACGTTCTCGCCCGCCGCCTTCAGGGCCTTGGCCTTGGCGTCGACGGCGAGGGTCGCCGATTCCTGGATGGCGGCGATGCGGGCGGAGATGCGTTCCACGCCTCCATGCGTGGCACGCGTCCGGGCGATCGCCGGCCGTCTTTCCGCCGCGAGCGGCAGCGACACCGGCGCCCCAACCGCTCATTCCCTGCACCCATCCCGCCTAGCCTGGCCGCCCATGCGCCGCCGCATGCCGCTCGCCACGCTGGTGGCGCTGGCGGCGCTCGTGATGACCCAGGTCGCCGTCGCGGGCGGCCCCGCCGGCGCGGAGCCTGCGCCCCGCCGAGCTGCCGAAGCCCAAGGCGGACATCGTCGTCGACGCCGGGAACGGGCGTCCGCTCGTCTGCGACAACGTCCACGAGGCCGTCCACCCGGCCAGCACCGCCAAGATCATGACCGCGCTGCTCGCCGTCGAGCGCCTCCCTCCGAACGCACCGGTGACCGTCGACGCCACCGCCGCCGCCGTCGAGGCGAACAAGCTCAACTTCCCGGCGGGGACGACCCTGCCGCTCGACCAAATGCTCGCCGGCGATGATGATGGTGTCCGCCAACGACGCGGCATACGCGATCGCACACACGGTCGGCGGCAGCCTCGAGAAGTTCGCCACGATGCAAACCGACACCGCGCGCCGCCTCGGCCTGAAGGACAGCGTGCTCAACGATCCGGCGGGCCTCGACGACACGACGTCGTTCAAAGGCGGGCCGCTCATGAGCGCGTACGACCTCGCGATCGCGACGCGCAACGCGCTCACGGTGCCGGCGATCGCGAAGTGGACGTCGACGCGTTTCTACGACTTCACCGACCGGGGGCAGCCAGTACTCCCTGAAGAACCACAATCGGATGCTGCCCGGGGGCGGCTACGACTACGCGGGCATCACCGGCTTCAAGACCGGCTACACGGATCAGGCCCAGCACACGCTCGTCGCGACCGCAACCCGCAACGGCCGCACGATGATCGCGGTCGTCCTCGGTGCGGTCACGCCCGGGTACGTCGAGGCCGCCGTCGCTGCTCGACGCGGGCTTTGCGGCGGCGAGCGGCACCGCACCGGTCTCGCCCGGCTGCGGGCGCGACGTGCTCCCGCCGACGAGGGTGTCGCTGTACGCGAGCCGTGCCGCCGACCAGGACGCGTTCAAGCATCTCGGCGGCACCGCGAAGGCGCCGACGGTCGCGAAAACGGGGACCGGCGCGTCGACGGCGACGGCAGACACCGTCGTGCCGGCGGTGATCGGGGCGCTGGACCAAGCACCGCGCGCCGCGTCGCCCAAGACCACGGTGGTCGTGAAGCGGCACTCGGATGGCCTTCTCACCCAGCGCAACGCGGTCGTCGTCCTCATCGTCGTGCTGTTCGCCGCGCTCGCCCTGCGCCGACGCGCGGTCAAGCGGCGACGGGCGCGCCGCGTCGCACCGAGCAGCGACAGCGCGCCGCCGCGATGCGCAGCGGCGGGCTTCCGGTGGTCGACGGTCGCTACCGGCCGGGCATGCGCCTCGGTCCGCCGGTCGAGTCACACGTCCGCGTCCGCCGGGTCGACGAACGAACGCCGGAGCGCAGCCGCCTCTGAGGTTGCCGCGGCGCGGCAGTCGTCCTGAGCGCTACCAGGGCATCGCGACGCCGCCGTTGGGCCGCTCGATCTGGCCGGTGATGAACGTCGCGGCGTCGGAGACGAGATAGAGGAACGCGCGCGCGACGTCCTCGGCCTCACCCGCACGGCCGAGGGGCGCCATCGCGCTCGCGCGCTTGTGGTACTGCTCGAGCTTCTCGGGCACGACCTCGCCCTTGTCGTCGACGAAGTTGTGCCGCGAGAAGTTCGTGAGGATCATCCCTGGTGCGATCGCGTTCACGCGTATGCCGTGGCGTCCGACTTCCGTCGCGAGCGTCTTGGTGAGCATCGCGACCGCAGCCTTGGTCATGCCGTAGCACGCGAGCGTGGGCGCCGGCGTGTCGATCGCGCCCGACGAGATGTTCACGATGTTGCCGGAGGCCTGCGGGATCATGTGGCGGATCGCGGCTTGGCACCCGTAGAACACGCTCTTCAGGTTGATGGCGAGGATCCGCTCGAATTCCTCGTCGGTGCAGTCGGCCACCATCTTGTTGTGCGGCACACCGGCGATGTTCCCCATGATGTCGATCCGCCCGAAGTCCGCCTGGGCGCGGTCGAGCAGGGCGTCGATGTCGGCGCGCTTGGTGACGTCGACCCGTTGCACGGCAGCTCGTCCGCCGTCGCCCGTGATCTCCTTGGCCGTCGCCTCGGCGCCGGCTTCGTCGACATCGCCGCCGACGATCGACGCGCCGTTGCCGGCCAGCATCAGTGCGGTCGCGCGTCCGATCCCGCTCGCGACCCCGGTCAGCACCGCCACCTTGCCGGTCAGGTCGAAGAGATTCTGCGCCATGTCGATGGCTCCCTCGCTGCGCCGTCCCCGGCTGCGTCTGCAATGGACGCGCAGCCTACGTGACCGCGGTCGCGCGCCGAATGTCCGGGTGCGGCAGCGGCCGGACGGATCACGCACAATGGACAGGTGACGCCGCTCCTCGCGCTCGGGTCGCGCATCAGCGACGTCAACGTGCTTGCATATCTCGCCGCGTTCGGCGGCGGCGTGGTGTCGTTCCTGTCGCCGTGCGTGCTGCCACTCGTCCCGGGCTACCTCTCGATGGTCACCGGGCTCGATCTTGCCGATCTGCAAGAGGGCTCCCGGGTGCACACGCGTCGCATCGTCACGACGACCGCGTTGTTCGTGCTGGGGTTCGGCGCGGTGTTCGTCGCCCTCGGGCTTTCCGCGTCGAGCTTCGGGCAACTGCTCCGCGATCACCAGAGCGTGCTGACGCGCGTCTCCGGCGCCATCATGTTCGGAATGGCACTGTTCCTGCTCGGCTCGTTGTTCTTGCGCGCGCCGTGGCTGTACCAGGAGAAGCGCTTCCATCCGCAGCTCGGACGGTTCGGCGTCGCGGCACCCGCGATCGCGGGCGCCGCGTTCGGGTTCGGGTGGTCGCCCTGCATCGGCCCCATTCTCGGATCGATCCTCGGGATCGCCGCGAACCAGGATCGCGTCTGGGCCGGCGGCACCCTCCTGGTCGCGTACTCACTCGGGCTCGGCTTGCCGTTCCTCGTCGCCGGGCTCGCGCTCGGGCGCCTGGGCGGTGCGCTGGGTTGGGTGAAGCGTCACTTCCCGCTGATCGTCGGCGCGTCCGCACTGGTGCTCGGCGCGTTCGGGGTGCTGCTCATGTTCGACGAGCTTTCGCGCGTGAGCCTGCATCTCCAGCGCTGGCTCACCGACGCGCACCTCGAATGGTTGGTGAACCTCGGCTGACACCCCGCGGTCACGTGCGGGTCACTCCTCTTGGGGCGCGCTCTCCGGAACCTCCATCAGCGGCTGGCGAATCAGCTCGACCTGGATGTTGTCCGGGTCCTTGAAGTACACCGACTCGTGCACGCCCATGTCGGGACCGATGTACTGCACCCCTGCGTCGTCGAGCTTGCGCTTCAGCATCTCGAACGTCTCCGGCGTCACCGAGATCGCGACGTGTTGCACGCCGCCGAGTCCCTCGGGTACCGGCTCGAGTCCGAGGCCGGGGAAGTCGAAGAACGCGAGCATGTTGCCGGCGCCGATGTCGAAGAAGAAGTGCGACGACCCTTCGTAGTCGCGGTTCTCGAACAGCTCGACGAGCGGGAACCCGAGGACATCTTGGTAGAACCGAATCGTCCGCTCGGGATCGGCACAGATGAGCGCAAGGTGATGGACTCCCCCGCCGGTCGATGCCGGACGTTCCTCCGCGCCGCGGAGAAAGCGTGCGCGGAGGTCCACCCGCCGTTCCGCCAGAGCCGCAAGATCGCGTGTCGCCATGCGTCGATCATCGCGCGAGGCTGCCCCTTCATGATGAGCCTGAGTGCCCCATGAGGAGCGTGCGGACGCAGCGGAGCCAGGATGGCGCAGCGAGGGAGCCATGAGAGTCGGCGTCTCGTTGCGGAGCGGCTATCCGCCCATGGACGCGCGGGTCGGCGCGCAATGGACGATCGAACGGGCGCGCGCGGCCGCCGCCGCGGGGCTCGACAGCCTGTTCGTCGGCGACCACCACAACGTGCCCGTGCCCTACTACCAGAACGTGCCGATGCTGGGCCGGTTGCTCGCGGAGTGGGATACCCGGCCCGCCGGGGCGCTGTTCCTGCTGCCGCTCTGGCACCCGGTGCTGCTCGCCGAGCAGGTCGGGACGCTCGCCTCGATCGCGCAGGGCCCGTTCATCGTGCAGTGTGCGATCGGCGGTGGGGACGAGCAATTTCGTGCGTTCGGCCTGCCGTTGCGCGAGCGGCCGAAGCGGTTCGAAGCGGGGCTCGACGTGCTCCGACGGCTCTGCGCCGGTGAAGAGGTGTCACTGGAGGCACCGTGGCCCATCGACCGGGCCCGGATCGCGCCGGTGCCGCCCGCACCGCTGGAGGTGTGGATCGGCGCGGCCGCACCGAAGGCCATCGACCGCGCGGCCCGGCTCGGCGACGCGTTCCTCATCGGTCCCGAGGCCACGCCCGCCGAGGTCGGGACGCTCGTTGCGGCATATCGCGAAGCGTGCGCGCGTCACGCTCGATCGGGGGCACGCATCGCGGTTCGCCGCGACATCCATGTCGGCGCCGACGACGCAGACGCCGATCGTGTCACTGCCCCGATCATCACGCGCGGGTACCGCGGGTTCGACCCGTCCGCGCTCGTGGTCGGTGGCGTCGAGCGGGTTGCGGGTGCGTTCGCAAGCTTGGAGCAGGCCGGCTGCACGGATGTGATCGTGCGTCATCTCGCCGACGATCACGACGAAGTGCTGCGCTCCTTCGAGCGGCTGGCCGACGTTCGCGAGCGCGTCGGTGCACGGCGCTGAGAAGCGAAGCGCCGGGGCGGACGGTGGCGTGGGGACCACCGACCGACCCGGCGTTTTCCATTTTCTCCTAGCGAGCCCGCGTAATCGACAACCCTCGGCAGCATCGGCCTGCATTTGTGCTGGTCGGCGTACCGCACGTCCGATGGGCGCCGCCGCGACGCGGCGGTGATGCAAGCTGTCGTGATGGAAGAACCGCGCTTCGTCGACACTGCGGACCAATTGGCGGCATGCGTCGATGAAGTGCGCAGACGAACCGCGCTACGCGCTCGACACGGAATTTCACGGTGAACGGTCGTATTGGCCCCGCCTGGCATTGATCCAGCTCGCGTGGCCGGGAGGTGTGGCGCTCATCGACCCGCTCACCGTCGATCCCGCGCCGCTCGGTGAGCTGCTGGCCGGTCCGGGGTGCATGGTTGCCCACGCGGCCGATCAGGATCTCGCGATTCTCGAGCGCGCGTGCGGAAAGATTCCGACCCAACTGTTCGACACCCAGGTTGCAGCCGGGTTCGTCGGGCTCGGCACCGCGTCGCTCGCGTCCGCCGTCGAACGGATGCTCGGCACACGCCTCGCGAAGGGTGACCGGCTGACCGACTGGACGCGACGGCCCCTGCGCGCGGAACAACGCGTGTACGCGGCGGCCGACGTCGCGCACTTGCTCGCGTTGCACGATCGCCTCGTCGAACGACTCCAAGAGGTCGGTCGACTGCAATGGGCGCTCGACGAATGTGAGGAGCGACGCCGGCGTGCGGACCCGTCCCGAGCCCGAGATCGCATGGTGGCGCATCAAGGGTGCGCGGCAATTGCGGGGGGCCTCCCGGGGTGTCGCGCAAGCGGTCGCAGCATGGCGCGAGCGCGCCGCCGAAGCGCTCGACGTCCCGCCGCGCTACGTCCTGTCCGAGCTCGCGCTCGCGGGTCTCGTCCAGCGGCCACCGCGGGATCGGGAGGACCTGAGCGGGATCCGGGGCATCGACGGGCGCCTGCGCGACACGCAGGCGAACGAGCTCCTGGCCGCCGTCGCGGCCGGGAACGAGCTCCAGCCCTCGCAGCTGCGGCTCCCCGAAGCGGGACGGGTCGACCGCTCGCTCGCCCCGGCCGTGACCGTGCTGGGCGCGTGGCTCGCGCAGCGGGCCTCGGAGCTCGACCTCGATCCGGCACTGCTCGGCACGCGGGCGGAGATGACGCAGCTCCTCCAGGGCGAACCGAGCCGGTTGGGTACGGGCTGGCGCGACGAGCTGGTCGGCGCGCCACTGCGCCGGCTCCTGGCCGGCGAGGCCGCGCTCGTACTGTGCGACGGTGGCCGCCGGATCGAGCTCCGAGATCAGTAGCCCGGGCGAACGGCGGCGGGCCGGGTATCCCGGTCCGCAGCGAACAACCAATGAACAACCGAAGCGGTGAGCGAAGCGGCGCAGCCGCGTCGCGAGCTCGCCAGCGAGCGAACGGCGGCGGGCCGGGTATCCCGGTCCGCACCGAACAACCAATGAACAACCGAAGCGGTGAGCGAAGCGGCGCAGCCGCGTCGCGAGCTCGCCAGCGAGCGAACGGCGGCGGGCCGGGTATCCCGGTCCGCCGCCGAACAACCAATGAACAACCGAAGCGGTGAGCGAAGCGGCGCAGCCGCGTCGCGAGCTCGCCAGCGAGCGAACGGCGGCGGGCCGGGTATCCCGGTCCGCAGAGAGCGAGCGAGTAAAGATGCGACGCTTCAAGGTCGGGGTGCAACTCCATCCGCAGGCGACGACCGTCGACGAGATGCGGGAGGCATGGCGCGCCGCCGACGCGCTCGAGGTCGACAGCATCTGGGTGTGGGACCACTTCTATCCACTCTACGGCGATCCCGAGGCCGCCCACTTCGAGGCGTACGCCATCCTCGGCGCGATGGCTGCCGACACGACGCACGCGCAACTGGGTGCGCTCGTCACGTGCAACTCGTACCGCAACCCGAGTCTGCTCGCCGACATGGCCCGCACGATCGACCACATCAGCGATGGCCGTTTCGTGCTCGGCATCGGCTCGGGCTGGTTCGATCGTGATTACCGCGAGTACGGCTACGAGTACGGCACGCCTGCCACCCGGCTACGCGCGCTCGCCCGCGACCTGCCGATCATCATGGACCGCTTCAGCCGGCTCCAACCGCCTCCCCGGGGTCGCCTGCCGATACTCATCGGTGGCTCGGGCGAGAAGGTGACGCTGCGCCTGGTCGCCGAGCACGCCGACATGTGGAACACGTTCGGTCCGCCCGAGAGCTACGCGCACAAGAACGAGGTCCTCGACGAGTGGTGCCGCAAGCGCGACCGCAAGCCGAGCCAGGTCGAGCGGACCGTCGCGATCAACGGCAGCGAGGTCGACAACTTCGAGTCATACCTCGACGCGCGCGCCGAGCACCTCATCGTCATGCTCGGACCGCCGTTCGACCTGGCATCGGTGCGCGCGCTGCTCCGGCACGCGGACGGCTGACTACCAGTCGCCGCGGCGACCGCCTTCGGACCAATCGTGCCCGCGCTCGTGCGAGCCGTCGTGCTCCTTGCGCCAGTCGTTGTCGTCCCGGTCGCGCGAGTCGTTGCGGTCGTCATTCGTGCAGCCGCGGAACCCCGAGTGGTGCGGGACATCCGGGACACACGGGCGATGCGGCCGGCCGTAGGAGTGGTGCGAGGTGTCGATGCCGGTGGTGCCTCCGCCATCACCCGGGAGGTGGACGGGCGGTGCGGGAGGCGGTGACGTCGGGTCCGCCGGCGCCGGGTTCGTCGTGGGGCGCTCGCCGTGACCACCATCGGTGAGGTCTGCTTCCGGCGCCGTCGACGCGGCGAGCCGCGCGCGTAAGCGTGGGGCGGTGACGGGAGTCGGGGGCCGCGTCGCTGCCACCGGTGGGGCGGGCGTCGCGTCTGCGGGCTTCCGGGGAGGTTTGGCATTCGGCGGGATCGCGTTGCCGCGGCCTTGATGATCCACCGTGGGGCTGGGCCCGAGGGTCGAGACCCGCTCGGGACGCGCGCTCGGGTGACCGACGTCGGCCATCGACATGAGGGTCAACGCCACCGCGAGCGCGGCACCGCTCGCGACCGTCGAGATCCAGCCACGCCATGGACGCCGAAGCGTCGGGCCCTCCACTACACCGTGCTCCCACTCCCCGCCCGAGGAAAGTCGCCACACTGTGTGCCTTTGCCTTATCGGAGGGGCCGTCGCGGCGCTTGAGCCGAAACGGGAACGATGCCGTGCTCGACGGACTTCGGGCGCGGCGGATCAGCGCGGCACGCGGTCACACGTCGCACACGTCGTACGCGGCGTCCGGTGGACGCGCGCGTTCAGGATGACGTCGAGGCGGGTGTGTCCGCGAGCACCTTGCCGATGCGCAGCAGCTCCGGAGTGGCCGAGCCGAGCGAGAACTCGTACCGCTTCAGCCACAGGAAGTACCGGTGGATCGGGAAGTCCACGTCGATGCTGATGCCGCCGTGGATGTGGAGTGCGGCGTGCGCGATGCGGTTGCCACCGTCGGCTGCCCAGAACTTCGCGGGTCGCGACCTCGACCGGGTCGTCACGTCCTTCGTCGAGATGGGTCGCGGCTTGCAACATCGTGAGCTCGATCGCCTGGTTGTCGATGTAGCAATCCGCCATCCGCTGCCCGACCGCTTGGAACGTGCCGATCTGCCGTTCGAACTGCTTGCGTTCGGTCGTGTAGTGCGCGGTGAGTCGCAACGCCTTGTCGGCGACGCCGGCGACCAGCGCGCAGGTCGCGATCGTGGTGCGGTGCAACGTCCAGGAGAGGATCTCTGATCCCTGGTCGAGCGAACCGAGAAGCGCGTCGGCACCCGCGTGCACACCGTCGAGTCGCATCTCGAACTGCGGCTCGTGGTCCATGATCTCCTGGCGCACGAGCGTGATGCCCGGCGCGTTCGTGGGCACGAGGAACAGGCCGACGTCGTCGCCCACACGCGCCGGCACCACCACGAGCTCGGCTGCGGTCGCGCTGGCCACGTTCGTCTTCAGTCCGTCGAGCCGCCAACCGTCGCCGTCACGTGACACGGTGGTCTGCGGCTGCTCGGGCTCGGCCCCGTACTCGTGCAATGCCGCGGTCAACAGCACGTCACCGGCGGCGACCTTCGACAGCACGGCCGCCTCCGCGTCGTTCCCGAATCGCGCGATCGGCAGGGCGGCGCTGACGAGCGTCGGGATCATCGGCAGCGGCGCGACGTTGCGGCCGACCTCCCGCAGGACCATGCAGAGGTCGAGGAAGCCCATGCCGAGCCCGCCCGCCGACTCGGGCAGCGCGATCCCGAGCAGGTTCGTCTTGGCGAACTCGTGCCAGGTGTCGAGGTCGTACCAGTCCTCGGAGCGGTCGCGCGCCTTGAGATGCTGCAGCGTCATGCGGTCCTCGAGGATGCGCGCCGCCAGGCCCGCCAGCTCCTGCTGCTCTTCGTTCAGAGAGAAGTCCATCGTACGAGTCCTTACCTCGGGCTGCCGGGCATGTTGAGGCCGAAGATCGCGATCAGGTCACGCTGCATCTCGTTGGTGCCGCCGCCGAACGTGAGGATGTGCATGCTGCGCAGCATCCGCTCGACGCGGCCGCGCACCACGGCGCCCGGCGAGTCACCCGAGATGGATGCCTGGTCCCGCATGATCTCCATCAACAGGCGCGCGGCCTCCATGTAGAACTCGGTGCCGAACACCTTGATCGTCGACGCGTCGGCGGGGTTCAGCGCCTCGCCGTTCTGCGCCAGCCAGGCGACCCGCCAGTTGGCGAGACGCAGGAAGTCGAGCTTGGCGTGCACGCGCGCGAGATTGACCTGCACCCATTCCTGGTCGATGACGCGCCGGCCGTCGGCGAGCTTCGTCTGTTGCGCCCAGCGCCGTACGTCCTCCAGCTGCCGCTCCACCACTCCCGACGAGCACAGCGTCACCCGTTCGTGGTTGAGCTGATTGGTGATGAGCGACCAGCCCTGGTTCTCCTCGCCGACGAGATTTCCCGCGGGCACCCGAACATCTTCGTAGTAGGTGATGTTCGTGTTCGTGTTGCCGAAGTTGTCGATCTGCTTGTACGAGAAGCCGGGCGTGTCGGTCGGCACGATGATGATCGAGATGCCCTTGTGCTTCTTCGCTTCGGTATTGGTACGCACCGCGAGCCAGATGTAGTCCGCCCCGCTTGCCAGCGACGTGAAGACCTTCTGGCCGTTGATGACGTACTCGTCGCCGTCGCGTAACGCGCGGGTCTTCAGCGACGCGAGGTCGGTGCCGGCATCGGACTCCGTATATCCGATCGCGAAGTGGATCTCACCCTTGAGGATCTTGGGCACGTAGAACTGCTTCTGTTCCTCGGACCCGTACCGCATGATCGTCGGCGCGACGGAGTTGATCGTGAGCATCGGCACCGGAGCACCGGCCCGCATCGACTCGTCGAAGAACACGAACTGCTCGATCGGCGTCAGACCCTTGCCGCCCCATTCCTTGGGCCACCCGACCCCGGCCCACCCGTCGGCGCACATCTGCTTCCACGTGTCCTTGGACACCTGGCCGACGCCTTCGCCCTTCCGCAGGTCGTCTTCGACCTCCGGGGTGAGCAACTTGTCGTAATACGCGCGCAGTTCGTCGCGCAGCGCTTCCTGCTCCTTGGAAAGTCCGACGTACATATTTCTCCTTGTCGCGCTCGCTGCAGAACCGGGTTCGGCGCCCCACGGAACGCAGGTGCACCGGCGAGCGTCGTGTGAGCCATGGGGAGATCAGTAGAACGCGTTCCATCTTCGCCGAGTGACCCCTGCCGTGTCGAGCGGCGCCGGCGCGCCCACAATGGCGCCCGATGGGATTGACCTTCGCGACCAAGCGGCCTCGCCGGTTCCTCCGGTGGCGAACCCTCATCGTCCTCGTGGTGTTGGGCGCGATCGGCGCGGGCGTCTTCGTGGTGCTCCAGCGAGACAGTGATTCGACGCCGGCACTGCCGTCGTCGGAGGTCGACGCGTTCCTCTCGGCGTGGACGGCCGGAGACGCCAAGGGCATGGCCGCGGAGCTCGACCTGCCGCCGGCCGACCTGGCGAAGACCGCAACATCCCTCGTCGATGCGCGACCCGGCAGCCACGCGTCGTACACGCGCACGGCGCTCGTGCGCGATGTCAACAACGACGAGGAAGCGTCGGCGACGTATCACGCGCGCGTGGACGTCGACGGCTTCGGCGCCGTCGAGTGGAACGGCTCGTTGCGTCTCGTCCGGGTGAAGCAGGACAAGGACGAGGTGTGGCGCATCCAATACCAACCCGACATCCTGTATCCCGGGCTGCGCACGGGTCAGCACCTCGACCTGCGCGTCACGTGGCCGGCACGCGCATCGATCCTCGCCGCGGACGGCTCGCTGCTCGCGGGCGCGCAATCTGTCGTCACGATCGGCCTCGAGCCGCGACGCGTCACGCAGAGCCTCGATGACATCAAGCGGTTGATGAAGCAGTTGGTCGGCACCGATCCCGCGTCGATCGACGCCGCGCTCCACGCGCCGGGTGTGCAGCCGAACTGGTTCGTCCCGATCGCGACTGTCGCGGACGATGCCCGGTACACGACCGTGTTGCGCCCGCAGCTCTACCCCTTGCCGGGCCTCTCGTTCCATCGCGCTCGAGGTGTCCTCTCGACGAGCGCGGGGCTCGCGCCGCTCGTCGGACGCGTCGGAGAGATCACGGCTGACCGCTTGAAGGAGCTCGGCGCGCCGTACCGCGCCGGCGACGAGGTGGGCCTGACCGGGTTGCAGGCCGCATACGAAGAACGGCTCGCAGGTACGCCGACCGCCGACGTCGTGATCAAGACGCGCACCAAGGTCGTCCGCCGGGTGCAGCGCTTCCGCGGGAAGGCCGGGCAATCGGTGCGTCTCACGGTGGACCCGCGCATGCAGGCGGCCGCCGAGGGTGCGCTCACCGGCGTGACCCTTCCGGCCGCGCTCGTCGCCATCGACGTCACGAACGGACAGCTACGCGCGGTCGCATCCAAGCCGGACGGCGGGTTCAATCGTGCACTCGCGGGCACGTACGAGCCCGGCTCGACGTTCAAGGTCGTCACCTCCGCGGCGTTGCTCGCCAACGGCAGCACCGGCGCGACTCCCGCGCCGTGCCCGGCCACGCTCCAGGTCTACGGCCGTGTGTTCAAGAACTTCGAGGGTGAGGCATCGGGCGCGCTCGACCTCGCGAATGCGTTCAAGATCTCGTGCAACAACGCGTTCATCGGTCTCGCCGACAAGCTGCCCGACGGTGCGCTCGCGCGTGCCGCGGTGCAATTCGGGTTCAATGCCAAGTCGGCGCTGCCACCGCCGGCCGCAGGCGGTTCCTATCCGACACCGAAGGATCGCGCCGAGCTCGCGGCGTCCGCGATCGGCCAGGGTCGTGTGCTCGTGAGCCCTGCGCACATGGCGTCCGTCGCGGCCGCGGTCGCGGCCGGGCAGTGGCATGCACCGGTCCTGACGACGCAGCCGAAGCCGAAGGTGCCGAAGGTTGCGCCGCTCGACGCGGGCGTCGCGGCAACGCTGCGCGCGTTCATGGCGAGCGTGGTGCAGAGCGGCGGCACCGCCGCCGGTGCGGGCCTCCCTCCCGGTACGTTCGGCAAGACCGGCACCGCCGAGTTCGGCAACGCCAACCCGCCGCAGACCCACGCGTGGTTCATCGGCTTCCGCGGTGACCTCGCGTTCGCGGTCGTCGTGGAAGGCGGCGGCGTCGGTGGCCGCGTCGCCGCACCGCTCGCGGCGCGGTTCCTCAACGCAATCCCGTAGCGAACCCGGCGGTCAGGACCCCGCGCCCATCCACCCAAAGGGCGCGTCCCCCTGCGAGCATCGTCGGGGCGAGACGACCGATGAACATGAAAGGCCGATCGGGTGGAGAGTCCGCTTCGGAGTTGGCGCAGCTACGACATTGCAGCGAGCATCACGCGCATCAACGGGATTCTCTCGAGTGCCGATACCTCCTATGAGGACGCCGACTCGATTCCCGATCGCGACAAGCTCACGTTCACGAACGGTTTCTACGTCAACTGCTGCGTGGTCTGGGTCGGCATGCGTGAATCACCTTCCCTCACCGCCAGCTGCGATCGATCGACGCTCGCGAAGCTCACTCGTGCGTACGTCTCCGAGCTTGTCGCGGTCATGCATCTCTCCGAACGGTGTGTCGAGGTCAACGTCCACGGAGATGCCGTGTGGGGCGTATTCGACACGCCGCACAAGCCGCACGTCGACAGCGCGTTCTTGACCGCTGTGCAGTGCCGAACACTTGTCAAAGTCCTGAATTGCCGCCTCCGAGAGCACGGATACGACTCGATCCACGCCGGGATCGGCATGCACTACGGACGAGCACTGATGATCAGAGCGGGGTACGACGGATCAGGAATCGACGACATCGTGTTTACGGGCGATGTCGTGGACGTGGCACGCGCGCTCTCGGACGAGGCTGCCGCGTCGCAGTTCAACGATCCAATCGTGTTGAGTGAGCTCGTACATCACAATCTCAACGAGGAAGACAAGAGCCTGTGCACCGGTCCGGCACACAAGGCCGGTCGCGCCGCCTACACGTCGTCGGCGGTGAACAATCCGATGCAGGACTGGATCGACGCACACAGCGCCTAGGAGCTGCTCAGTCCCCCGGGGCGAGCGCTTCGCACAACGCGAGATACGACGCGTCCGTGCCGCCGGCGGCAGAGATCACGAGCACCCCGCGCTCGGTTGCGTCTCGCAGGAGCGCCTCGTTCGCCGCCGAGACTTCGGTCGCGACTGCTTCGTCACTGAGATCACCTTCCGGGTACTCGGCTCCTGTGCTCGCGTACTCAGCTCGTCGCTTGCGAAATCGCTGCGTGATCCGTTCGGCGTCATCGGTGAGGAGCACCTCGACGAAGGGCACGTCGGTCTCCGCGGCGAGGAGCCGCAACTGCTCGCGGTACTCGGGCCGGCCGAGGTACTGGGGGACGATCACGTCGTGTCCGGTGCGCAAGTGGGCGCGGGCCAGTGCGAGCGCGAGATCGCGCGCGATGAGCTTCGATGTGTCGAACTTGGCCCACTGTCCGAGCTGCGTGCGGATCGCGTCGATGTCGATGATCAGGGCGAGTGGATGCTCGTCGGCATACGTTTGCGCCAGGCTCGACTTGCCGACCGCGGGCGCACCGTTGATGAGCAACAGCACGTCGCCGACGGTACCTTCACCCGAACGCCACGAATCCGCCCTGGTGACGGGTCGCCGTGCTCCGTGGCGGGGCCTGGGCACCGTTCCCGACACATGTGTCGGAATTCGTGCCCACGCCTCTCGGCAACGCGGGTCGGGAGTGCTGACGCGGCGGCTACGGCGTGCCGGTGAGGTGGCGAAGCACCTTGGCGAACTCTTCAGTCGGTGAGAAGTCGAGGTACTCGGAGTCTTCGAGAGCCACGGGTGCGTGGCCCGGAGGCCAGTAGAAGGCCTGTCCGCTTTCGTAGACCTCCTCGCCCTTCTCCGTTCTCATCATCACGCGACCCTTGAGCATGTAGCCCCAATGCGGGCACTGGCAGAGATCGCCCGGCAGCCCGACGAGAGCAGGACCCAAGTCGGTGCCCTTCTGGATGTCAACGAACCCCACGGTGAGCTCTCCTACCGGAGCGGTCCGGAGCTCAACGTTGTCGTTCTTGACGGTCACAGGCACATCGGAACGCTCGATCACACTCATGATGACCCCCGTGGTGTTGGCTGTTGCGGTCAAACTAAGAGCGCAACGTTCCAACGTCTGCAGCAGATCCGGCACCTCGGAGCGAACCGAAGCGCGGCCCGCGCGTCAGCTGTCGCCGAAGCCTTCCGGCATCAGCACGCTGGGGTCGATCTGGCCGGTGAACAGGCCGCCCTTGAAGCCGCCGTCGACGTCGAGCTGGTGGCCGGTGAGATACGACGCGCGTGGGCTGTTGAGGAACACCATCGGCCACGCTTGCTCCTCGGCGACCGCGTGCCGGCCGAGCGGTACCGGGAAGTCGTCCATGTACTTCTTGCCGACGGCCTTTTCGAACTCGGGCATCATCGGCGTGTCGGTGGGGCCGGGATTCACGCAGTTGATGCGAATCCCTTCCTTGGCGAGCGCGAACGACCGGAACGCCGTATAGGCGTTGATGGCTTCCTTGGAGAGGCCGTACGCGTTGGCGAGCTCGTCGGGATGCGCCTCGCACCACGTGCGCGCCGCGCCGAAGTCGGGTGTCATCAGCAGGCCGAACAGCAGCTCCATGTTCTGCATCCAACCGATGCCCGCGGTCGACGCGATGCACGCGATCGCCGAACCCTCGAGCATGTTCGGGATGACGGCTTCGGTCAGCTGACGCAGACCGCAGAAGTTGACGAGCATCACGTCGAGCGACGCGAACGTGTTCGGCAATCCCGCGCAGTTGAACAAGCAGTTGACGATCTTGCCGATCTTGTTGATCGCATCGTCGATCTGCTCCGGCTCGCGGAGGTCGCACTCGGTGAAGCTCGCGAGCCCTGCGAGATCCGGCTTCTTGATGTCGATCGCGTGCACCTCGGCACCGAGGTCGACGAGGACCTGTGCGGTCGCCGCGCCCATCCCCGACGCCGCGCCCGTGACGATGACGCGCTTGCCCTCGTACTGCAGAACGTCGACCACTAGTCCTGTTCCAAGAAGATCGCTCGTTCGGGGCAGTTCTCGGCACCGAGTCTCGCCTGCTCGGCCAGTGCACCCGTTGGTGCCTCGACGAGGATCTCGCAATGGCCGAAGTCGTCGGCCCCGAACACGTCGGGCGCCAGCGCGTAGCAGCGGCCGTGGCCGACACAAAGATCCGGATCGACACGCACCTTCAATGCAGATCGCTCCCTCGCTGCGCCGTCCCTGGCCTCCGCTGCGTCGCATTTGATCCTAGGCTCCGGCTCATGCGGCCCCGCACGTGGACGATCCTGCTCGTTGTCGCGCTCGCGGCGTGTTCGAGCAGCGCGAAGAAGAGCGCACCCAGCCAGTCGTCATCGACGACGGTGGCGGCGTACCGGCTGGACGACACCTTGCGCCTCGACCAGGTGCAGGTGCTCGGGTCGCACAACAGCTACCACGGCCGCCCGTACCCGGAGGTGCTCGCCGGGCTGCAGAAGGCCGTGCCCGGTCTCAGCGCCACGCTCGACTACGCGCACGCGCCGCTGCCCGAGCAGTTCGACCTCGGCGTCCGCCAGATCGAGCTCGACGTGTGGGACGACCCGGAGGGCGGAAAGTACGCGTCGCCTTCCTATCCGATGTCGGTCGGCGTGAAGGTCCCGGACGCGCCGGAGATGCACGAGCCCGGTTTCAAGGTGATCCACCAGGCAGGCGTCGACACGAACTCGACGTGCCTGACGTTCGTCGCCTGCCTGCGGCTCGTGAAGACGTGGTCCGACGCGCACCCGGGGCACGTGGCGATGAACGTGCAGATCGAGATGAAGGACGACGCCGCGACCGAGCCGATGTTCCGGCGCCTCGAAGATGAGATCACCTCGGTCTTCCCGCGTGACGAGTTCTTCACGCCCGACGACGTACGCGGATCGGCGGCGACGCTCGGAGAAGCCGTGCGCGCTCACGGGTGGCCGACCCTGGGGAAGGTCCGCGGCAAGGTGTATTTCACGCTCGACAACGAGGGCTTCCGCAACGAATATCTCGAGGGACATCCGTCGTTGCGGGGGCGGCTGATCTTCACACCCTCTGCGCCGGGTGAGGACGACGCGGCGTTCGCGAAGCTGAACGACCCGATCGCCGATGCCGCGAAGATCAAGGCCGCGATCGCGGCGCACATGATCGTGCGCACACGCGCCGACGCCGACACCGTGCAGGCCCGCACGAACGACACGAAGTCCCGCCAAGCGGCCCTGGCGGGCGGCGCCCAGTTCGTGAGCACCGACTACGAGCAACCGGACCCGACGCTGAAGACCGGCTACACGGTCCGAATCCCCGGCGGCACGCCCGCCCGCTGCGACCCGGTCAACGCGCCACCCGACTGCAAGCCCAGCGACGTCGAGAACCCGGCCCGGCTCACAACTCGCTGAGCCAATCGCGGGTCTCGACGATCTCCTGCACACGACGCAGGAACGAGGCTGCGTACGCGCCGTCGAGCGCGCGGTGGTCGAACGACAGGCAGAGGTGCCCGAGGGGCGCGATCCGCAAGCGGGCGTCGTCGTCGCTGACAACCTGCTTCGACACGCCGTCGGTCGCGAGGATGCCGACCTGCGGGCGGTTGATGACCGGGAACGAGATCCATGTCCGGGATGCGCCGGGGTTGGTGATCGTGAAGGTGCCCCCCACGAGGTCGTCGGGCCCGAGCTTGCGCGCCCGGGCGCGTGTCGCAACGTCACGAATCGCGCCCGCGAGGGCACGCAGACGCAAGCCGTCGGCGTCGTGCACGACGGGGACGACGAGCCCCTGGAAGTCGAGGTCGACGGCGATGCCGAGGTGCACCGCGCGATGCATCGTCAGCGTGTCGTCGCCGTCGAGGGTGGCATTGCACCGCGGGTACTCGCGCAAGGCGTCGACGACGGCCCGTGCGACGAACGGCAACGCGGTGAGCTTCGCGTTGCGGCGTACCGCATCGACGGCCGAGTAGTCGGCGACGAGAAGGGTCCCGGCATGGGCTGCCGTGCGCTTCGACGCGAGCAGTCCGGCCGCGGTGCGCCGCCGGATGTTGTCGAACGGCACGACCTCGTCGCGCGCCACGTCCGCGCCGGCCGCGGCGAGCACGTCGTCGCGAGTGACCCGCCCTCCCGTTCCGTGCCCGGCCAGCGTGCCGGGGTCGACGCCCGCGTCGCGTGCTGCCCGGCGCGCCGCGGGCGAGAAGAACCCGCTCGTCTCACGCGCCGGCCGTCGCCGCCACGGGAGCGTCGTCTCGGCGTCGTTCACGACTGTGGCTCCCTCCATGCGGTTCACGGCTGCACTGGGTACGCACGGTGGTCCCATAGGCTAGGTCGCGGTGCAACTGGCATCGCACGATGTGTCGCTCGACGAGGCGCTGGAAGATTTCAAGCTCGCGCTCGTCTCCCGGTTCTGTGACGATCGCGAGATCGCGTTGCGACAGCAGAACCGTGCGTTCTTCCAGATCTCCGGCGCCGGCCACGAAGCGCTGCTCCTCGGTCTCGCCCGTTACCTGCTCGCGGGCTACGACTGGTTCTTCCCCTACTACCGCGACCGCGCGCTGGCACTCGCCCTCGGCGTGACGCCCACCGAGATGCTCATGCAGGCGGTGGGCGCGGCCGACGATCCCGCATCGGGTGGCCGGCAGATGCCGTGTCACTGGGGTTCGGTCCCGCTGAACATCGTGAGCCAGACGTCGTGCACCGGTTCGCAGTGCCTTCCGGCGGTGGGATGTGCGGAAGCGGCGCGCTACATCAGCCGCCGGCCACAACTGCCCGGCTGCGTCGCGCAGGGCGACGAGCTCACGTACGTGTCGCTCGGTGAGGGCGCGACATCCGAAGGCGAGTTCTGGGAGTCGCTGAACACCGCGTGCCGCCTGCACCTCCCCGTGCTGTACGTCGTCGCCGACAACGGATACGCGATCTCGGTTCGCTCGACCGATCAGGCGCCCGCACCGATCTCGGAGATGGTGCGCGGCATCCGCGGATTGCACGTCGTGAAGATGGACGGCCGCGACTACTTCGAGGTGCGACGCAAGGGTGCGAACGCGATCGCGCACGTGCGCGCCGGCGCGGGGCCGTGCCTGATCCACGGTCTCGTCACCCGTCCGTACTCACACTCGCTGAGCGACGACCAGAAGAAGTACCGCGGCGCCGAGGAGCTCGAGGACGAGCGGGAGCACGACCCGATCAAGGTGCTCGAGCAGCAATTGATCGCGGCCGGCATGTTGACGGCCGAGACCGCGGAGCAGCTGCGCACCGAGGCGCGCGACACGGTGCGCGCCGCGGCCGACACCGCGCTGGCCGCGGCCCGGCCCGCGCCCGAGAGCGTCGTCGCGCACGTCACCGGCCCGATGCCCGTCACCACCGATCCCGGCGAACCCGAAGCCTCCGGAGCTCCCGGCGGCGAGCCCGTCACGTTCGGCGAGGCGATCCGGCTCACGCTGCACGAGCAGATGGCGCGTGACGAACGCATCCGCGTCTTCGGTGAGGACGTCGCCGACGCCGACCCTCACGTCATCGACGAGGTCGCGGGCAAGGGCGGCGTGTTCGGCATCACGTTCGGGCTGCAGCGCGCGTTCGGCGAAGCCCGTTGCTTCAACACGCCGCTCGCGGAGGCAAACATCATCGGCCGGGCCGTCGGCCAGGCGGTGCGCGGTCTGCGTCCCTGCCCGGAGATCCAGTTCTTCGACTACGTGTGGCCGGCGATGCACCAGCTCAAGTCGGAAGCCGCCACGACGCGCTGGCGATCGAACGGCACGTTCACGTGCCCGATGGTCGTGCGCATCCCGATCGGCGGCTACCTGCAAGGCGGCTCGATCTGGCACAGCCAGTGCGGCGAGTCGATCTTCGCCCACGTCCCCGGCCTGCTGATCGCGTTCCCGTCCCGGGCGCGCGATGCCGCCGGGCTGTTGCGCACCGCCTTGCGCTGCGAGGACCCGGTGCTGTTCCTCGAGCACAAGCACCTCTACCGGCAGGGCTACAACCGCGACCCGATGCCGCCCGAGGAATGGATGCTTCCGTTCGGGCGCGGCGCATACGTCACGCGCGGCAACCGCGCCACCGTCGTGACGTGGGGAGCGACGGTGCGTCGAGCCCAGGTTGCCGCGCAGGAGCTCGGTGCCGACGCGGGCATCGAGATCATCGACCTGCGCACGATCGCGCCGTGGGACCGCGACATCGTCGCCGAGTCGGTGCAGAAGACCGGCCGCGTGCTCGTGCTCCACGAAGACACCTTGACGTGCGGCTTCGGGGCCGAGGTCGCCGCCTTCGTCGCCGACGCGTGCTTCGAGCATCTCGATGCGCCCGTGTGGCGACTCGCCGCTTCGGACACGCTCTGCGCGTACGAGCCGTCGCTCGAGAACGCGATCCTTCCCCAGGTCGCCGACATCGCCCGCGACCTCCGGGCCCTGCTGGCCTACTGACCCATCCGTGCCAACAGCCCGGCGCGGTCCGGCCCCAGGGGTACGGGCGCAGGGTGGTTGTCCCGGTCCTGGTACGCGGCCAGCACGTCGCCGACGACCTCCGGGTCCTCCATCAACGCTTCGGGCGTCACCAAGAGGTTGAACCAGCGCAGGAACGCACGGAAGACGGCGGGCGACGTGCGCATCGCGGGAAGCAAGCCATCGCGGAACACCGCCTGCATGAACGCGCGTGGATCCTCGGACGGGAGCTCCTCGTGCATCGCACGCGCCTGGGAGTCCTGCAGGACGGCAGAACGGAACCACGGCACGAGCTCGCGCGCGGTGAATTCCGCGAACGCACGCCCGAACGCGGCCGGGTCGTCGGGATGCCGGCGGAGCGCATCCGCGAGCCCGAACGCGTGCACGAATGCCAGGCTGCACCCGCGGCCGTAGAGCGGGTTCGTGCACAGCGCGGCGTCGCCGGCGGCGACGAACCCGTGGACGATCGGCTCGCCGTGCTCGTCGACGAGCGGGCGGTAACGGTTTCGGAGCCCCGCCATCACGTGCACCGACGTCGTCGGCTCCGCCACGCCTTCGGCCCGCCAGGGCGCGATTCCTCCCACCGCCCCCGCAACGATCTCGAACGCATGCGGGTCGACCAGCGCCCGCCGGAGCTCTTCGTCGTCACTCTCGATCGCGTACGTGACCGAGAACGTGTCGTTGTCGCCGAGGAAGATCGCGTACTTCAGGTACCCGAGATCCGCCGCGACGGGGCCGGCGAACGACGGCAGCACGACTCCCGGATTCACGCGGTAGAAGCGCGAGAAGTAGACGATGCCGCTCTCGTGCAGCTCCTCGCGTACGGGCTGCGCGCCGATGGCCGACAGCCAGTCGTCCGACGACGAGCGCGGGCCCCGGGCGTCAACGACGAGATCGGCGGGCCGGCCGTCGACGCCAGTGACGCGCGGGACGGCGCCCGCCTCCGCATCGAGGCTGCTCGCCGCGACTCCGTGCCGCAGCGTGACGTGCGGCTCGGCGAGCACGAGCCGGCGCAGCACCCACTCGAACGTCGTGCGGCGGCACACGATCGCCACCAGCTCGTCGTCACCGGGCCGCGGCTCCCGGTCGGTCAGCGTCTCCGGCAGGTTCTCGGTGAACGGGATCTCGGCCGCACCCGCGTCGAGCAGCGCGTCGAGCACGTCGGGCGCCCGTTCCCGCAAGACCTTGCGCAAACGAGCGAGGAACGCGTGCGAGTGCCGCACCTGTGGCGCGCCCGTGCGCTTCCAGTCGAACGCGGTGTCGGCGTCGTTCGGCATCGGCGTGTCGTCGCGCTCGAGGATCGTCACCTCGTGGCCGTCGCGGGCACACGCGAGCGCGGTACCGAGCCCCGCGATCCCTCCGCCGACCACGACAACGCGCATCGAGGGAGGGTACCGTCCTCGCCCGTGACGTCCGGACTCGACGCCATCCACGCGTACTTCGGTGCCATCCGGCGCGCGATGCGGACGCGCTGCGCGGGTTGTTCACCGAGGACGCCGAGCTGACGACCCGTCACCGGCACCTACTCGGGACCCGAGGAGATCCTCGGCTTCTACCGTGACCTGGTGTTCAAGGTCGACGACCTGTGGCCCGAGCCCGGCGCGCTCATCGTCGACGGCGACCGCGTTGCCGTCGAGATCCACCTGCGGATGGCGGGGAACATCTCGCTATGTCGCCGACGTCTTCACGCTCGCCGGCGATCGCATCCGTCGGCTCGCGATCTACACGGGACCGCCGGCTACGGACACGCGCACGGGCTAGCCCCGCAGCGCGGGCATCCCGCGTCGTAGCGCGCCGCCGCCGCGTCGAGCGAGAGGTCGAGCTGCTCGGCGAGCGACGCGAGCCACGCGATGACGTCACCGAGCTCGTGCAGTTGGTCATCGCGCGTGCCCTTGCGAACCGCGCGCGCGAGCTCGCCCAACTCCTCGGTGAGCCACGCGACGGTCGCCTCGATGCCGCGCGCCCGGTCGCGCTCGCCGTACGTGCGCGCCATCAACTCCTGGAACGCGTCGAGCTCCATCCGTGCGTCAGCTCACGACGTCGGGAGATCGCGGAACGGGAGATCCTTGTCGACGCGTGGTTCGCCGGGGAGGCCGAGCACGCGCTCGCCGATCACGTTGCGCTGCACCTGCTCGGTGCCGCCCCCGAGCCGGCTGCTCCACTGCATGAGGAACTGCTGCTGCCAGTAGCCGTCGGAGATCGCGTCCGTCGTCCGAGAGCATCGCGGGTGCGCCCTGCAGGCCGAGCACGAGGTTGCCGTCGGCCTCGAGCCGGCGGGACGCGGCGAGCTTGAGCACCGATGCCTCGGGGCCCAGCCCTTGGTCCTTCCGGCTCCGGGCCCTCCATCCCAGCCATTTGATGAGTTGCAGACGCGTGTAGGACCGGGCGAGCTCCTGACGCATGCGCGGATCGGTGTTCGTGCCGCGACCGCGCGCGAGCTCCACGATGTCGCGGAAGCCCACGCGTCCGCCGCCGCCGATCAGTGCCCGCTCGTTCGAAAGCATCGTGTTCGCGACGCGCCAGCCTTCGCCGGTTGCACCGAGACGGCACGTCTCCGGGATGCGCACGTCGGTGAGGAAGACCTCGTTGAAATGGGCGGCGCCGGTGATCTGGCGCAGGGGCCGCACATCGATGCCGGGCGAGTGCATGTCGAGCACGAAGGCCGTGATGCCCTTGTGCTTGGGCACGTCGAGGTCGGTGCGCGCGAGCAGCAGGCCCCAGTCGCTGTAGTGCGCGCCCGACGTCCACACCTTCTGGCCGTTCACGACCCACTCGTCACCGTCGCGTTCCGCGCGGGTGCGCAGGCCGGCCAGGTCCGAGCCCGCGCCCGGCTCCGAGAACAGCTGGCACCAGATCTCGTCGCCGCGCAGCATCGGCGGCAACAGGCGCTGCTTCTGGTCGTCGGAACCCCACGCGATGATCGTCGGGCCGGCCATGCCGATGCCGACCGCGAACACGCCGACCGCGACGTCGAACCTGGCTTGCTCCTCGTTGAAGATGCGCTGCTGCCACGACTTGCCGCCGCGGCCGCCCGCCTCGCGCGGCCATGCGATGCCCGCCCATCCGCCTTCGGACAACGTGCGCTGCCATTCCCGGCATGCCTGCATGTGCTCGAGGTCGGCCTCGGGTGTGCGCTCGCCGGGTACGTAGGAGTGATCCGACGGCCCGCCCGGCACCCGCGGCTTCGCATGCTCGGCCAGCCACGCCCGCGCCTCGGCCCGAAAGGCGCGCTCCTCTTCACTCTCGTCGAAATCCATGCGCCCTACCCGTTCTTGCGAGGAACGACGACACATATTGTCGTCAACGGTCGCAAGAACATGTCAGCCACCGAGCACCGGCCCGTAGTCGGGGCCGCGGCGGAGCTGGTGACCGCCGTCGATGCCGATCATCTGGCCCGTGACCCACGTCGAGTCGGGGCCCGCGAGGAAGGCGACAACGGCCGCGACGTCGTCGACCGTTCCCACGCGCGACACCGGCATGTTCTCGTGGTAGCTGTCGAGTATCGGACCGCCGGCGGTGATGAAGCTCATGAGGTCGGTGTCGACGATCCCCGGCTGCACGGCGTTGACGCGGATGTTGTGCGCGCCGAGCTCATCGGCGGCGCAGCGTACGAGCATCTCGATACCGGCCTTGCTCGCGCAGTACGCGCTCATGAAGCGGTGCGTCGTGTGCCCCGCGATGGACGACATGCCGATGATCGAGCCGCCGCCGGCGCGCATCATCGCGGGCGCGGCGTGCTTGATGCAGAGGAACGTGCCGACGAGGTTCAGATCGACGGTCGCGCGCCACGCCCCTGCGTCCGACGTGGCGATGGGCCCGCCGTGCAACGAGCCGCCCGCGCACGCGAACAGCACGTCGAGCGCACCATCCGCCCCGCTCGCGGCCTCGACCGCGCGCTCGACGTCCTGCTCGTCCGTGACGTCCGCGACGACGTGCTGCACGCGGGCGCCGGGCGCCGCGTCCGGCTCGATCTCACGCGCGGCATCCTCGAGTCGCTTCTCGGTGCGGCCCGCGATCGTCACGTGCGCGCCCTCCGACGCGAACCGGCGGGCGGTCCCGAGCCCGATACCGCTCCCGCCACCCGTCACGAGGGCATGCATCCCGCGCAACCCGGTCATTGCGTCAGGCGTCGACGATCGTGATGGCCTGTTTCGGGCAGACGCGTACCGCTTCTTCGCATTTCGCACGCAGCGCGTCCGGCGGTTCCTCCTGCAACACGTACAAGAAGTCGTCGTCGCGCACCTCGAACACCTCGGGCGCGACGCCCATGCACAGCGCGTTGCTCTCGCATTTGTCGAAGTCGACAACGACCCGGAAGCTCATCTCGTCCTCCCGTCGGGGCTGGTGCCGGCACCGTAGCGCCCGAGCGGCCGCGGCGGCCGGGCCCGACCGGCGGACGATCCCATGAAAGGCACAGAAAAAGGCGCCCGTGCCGATCCCCCGCGGCGCCCGGAAAGGTGTCATCATCTGGGCTGTTGCCCGGACCCCGCAATGGCCGGTCTTGAGTGACGCCGTTGCGGCGCCGATGAGGGAGCAATGACCTCCGAGCAGATGGAGATTCCGGATCTCCGTACCGTCGTGCGCCACGCGGCGCCGAGGTTCGTGGAGTGCACGCTGGTTCCGCTCGTGCTGTTCCTCGTGTTCCTGCACCTGCTCGGCGTGTGGGGCGCGATGATCGCCGGCCTTGTGTGGGTCTACTCGCTCCTCCTCGTGCGGGCACTCACCCACCGTCGGATTCCCGGCATCCTCATGCTCGGCGCGGTCGACGCTCACCGCCCGGACGATCATCGCGATCTTGGCCGACTCGGTCGTCGTCTACTTCCTGCAGCCGTCGCTCGCGACGATGCTCGTCGCCGGCGCGTTCTTGTTGTCGGTGCCACTCGATCGTCCGCTCGCGGGTCGACTCGCCGCCGACTTCTGCCCGCTCTCGACGGAGATGCATGCGAACACGCACGTGCGCCGGTTCTTCCGTCAGATCTCGCTGCTCTGGGCATTCGTGCAAGCCGCGAACGCGGGCATCACGGTCTGGTTGCTGTTCTCCCAATCGCTCAGCACCTTCGTGCTGCTCCGCACGGTGGCATCGGCCAGCGTGACGATCGTCGCGATCGTGGGATCGGCGTTGTGGTTCAAGCGGAGCATGGCGCGCAACGGCATCGTCGTGCACCTCCCCGGATGGCGCCGCCCGGCGGCCGTCCCGTCGGCGTCATGACCGGTCGAATGCTCCGCACCGCGGACGGACTCGACCTCGTCGCGCAATGCCGTCTCGCACCGGGCACTCCCCGGGCCGCGGTCGTCATCGTGCACGGGTTCAGCGCATCCGCCGCGTGCCCGAACGTCGGGGCACTCGCCGATGCGCTGCACGTCGACGATCTCGACGTCATCACCTATGACGCGCGCGGCCACGGCGACTCACCGGGCGAGTCGACCCTCGGCGACTACGAGCAACACGACGTGGAGGCGGCCGTCGGCCTTGCCCGTGAGCGCACGCCCCGCGTGATCCTCGTCGGCGCGTCGATGGGCGCCATCGCGGTGCTCCGGTATGCGGTGACTGACTCCAGCCTCGCCGGCGTCGTCACGGTGTCGTGCCCCGCCGCCTGGCGTCTTCCGCGCAACCTGCGCGGCGTGCTGGCCGCGGCGATGACCCGGACCCGCCCGGGCCGTCATGCGACGCGTCGGCTCTGCGGCGTGCGCATCGCGGCGCGCTGGACGAACCCGGTGCCGCCGATCGAGCTCGTGCCGGGCATGCAAGTGCCGATCACGTACGTCCATGGCACCGACGACCGGTTCATCGCGGTGCGGGACGCGGCCCAGCTCTGGGACGCGACACCCGAGCCGCGGCGCCTCGTCGTCGTCCGCGGGATGGGCCATGCGTTCGAGCCGGCGGCACTCGACGCGGTGCGCGAAGCCGTCGAGTGGGCCCTCGCACACGAGCTCAGCCCGGCTCCCTGAGCCGCGTCGCGAGCTTCTCGAGCCGGCGATCCCACGCGCTCCCGACGTCGTGCATCCACCGCGCGGCTTCCGCGAACGGTCCCGGCGTGAGCCGGTAGACCACTCGCCGCCCGTCGCGCTCTCCGGTCGTGAGCCCCGCCTCCTCCAGGACGGCGAGATGCTTGACGACCGCCTGCCGGGTCACGGGGAGCCGTTGCGCGAGCTCACCGGCCGTCGCGGGGGCGCGACCGAGGCGCTCGACGATGCGCCGGCGGGTCGGGTCTGCGAGGGCGTCGAAGACGCGGTCAGGCGAGCGCGCGGGCATGGAACGCGGCACGGAGGGAGGCGCTCGCCGTCGACGCGGCTCTCGCGGACGCGCAGCAACGTGCCGACGCGGCACGGCTCGAGATCGATCTCGACGTACGACGGCGCGTCGTCTCCTTCGGCGGCGGTCCACCAGAACGTGAGGCGACGGACCGGCTCCACCTGCTCGATCACGCCGAGCCGGTCGCCTTCGGGTCCGTCGACGCGCAGTGGCGCCCCGGGTTCGGTCACGAGCCGCGTGCCGTCACCGAGCAGGAACGGGAGCTCCTCCCACACCTGCTCGGCCGGTGCATCGAGCTCGATGGTGCGTTCGACCGCAGCCTCATCATCAGTGCAACCCATGGGTTGCATGGTACTACGACACGCCCGGCGCTAATGTGCAACCATGCAGTTGCAGGACACTCAAGAGAACCAGATCCCGTTCGAGATCGAGATCTCTCGCCGGCTCCTCGGGCAGCGGCGGGTCATGCTCACCGGGCCGATCGACGGCCGGCTCGCAGAGCGCTGTGCGCGCAACTGCTCGTGCTGGAGGCCGAGCAGCCTGACGAACCCCTCACGCTGTACCTCAACTCGCCGGGCGGAGAGGTCGACGCCGGCTTCGCGATCTACGACACGATGCGCGCGCTCCAGTGTGACGTCGCGACCGTGTGCATGGGGTTCGCGGCGTCGATGGCGCAGTTCTTGCTCTGCGGTGGCACGAAGGGCATGCGCGCCGCGTACGCCCACAGTCGCATCCTCATGCACCAACCGCACGGTGCCGTCGAAGGGGTCGCGGTCGACGTCGCGATCCAAGCCGAGCAGTTCACGCGCGCTCGCCACGTCGTCGCCGAGCTGACCGCGGAGCACACCGGCCAGACGCTCGACCGGGTGCTCACCGACGGCGAACGCGATCGCTGGTTCACCGCCGAAGAGGCGCGTGACTACGGCATGATCGACGACATCATCTCGTAGCAATCAGCTCATCGGTTCCCAGCGCCACGCGAGCCCGACCAGTCCCGGACCGGTGTGCACCACCATGACGCTGCCGAACGGCCCGACGAACGCGGTCGCCGGATCGGCCTCCGCCCGTACGCGCGCAAGGAGCTCGCTGGCATCCGCCTCGGCCTGCGCGTGGAGCGCCGCGACGTGCAAGCGCGCGCCGGGCACGCGATCCCGCCGCCATCGCGAGATGATGCGGTCGAGGGCAGCCGGCATGCCGAGCGCGGGACGCAACGGGTGCGCGCCGCCGTCCCGGAACTCGAACAAGGGCGCGATGCCGAGACGGCGCCCCGCCCATCCGGCGATGTTCGGCACGCGGCCGCTGCGCACGAGGTGATCGAGGCTCGGGACGGTTGCGAGCAACCGCACCTGGGCGCTCGCGGCGCGGGCGGCGTGCTCGACCTCATCGAGCGACATGCCGCGTTCCGCGGCGGCGGCGGCCGCGAGCACCACCAGCGCCTGCGCGCCGGCCGCGGTCGCCGTGTCCACGACCCGCACCGCACCCCCCGCCGCGCGCGCACCGATCACCGCGGCTTCGTGCGTCCCGCTCATCGTCGACGCGATCGTGAGGACGAGCACCCCGTCGTCGGTCTCCTGCTGTCGCTCCTTCACCGCCGTCTCGAACTCGCCCGGCGTGGGGCCCGACGTCGTGACGTCGTCGTGCGCCAGCATCTCCCCGAGCGGCACCTCACCGTCGTGCGTCGGCACTCCGTCGACGGTCAGCCACATCGGGACGATCGCGATCGCATGCGCCCGTGCGAGCTCGGGCGGCAGCGCGGCCGCGCTGTCCGTGACGATCGCGACCGCCATCAGGCTCCTTCCGGCTGGGCACCCTCGGCCGCCGGGCGTTCCGGTGCCGGGCGCTCGGCGGGGAGCCGTACCCGTGACGCGGAGAGGAACACCAGGATTCCGGAGCACAACAGCACGAGCCGGGAGGGTTCGAGCGTGCCGACGATCGGCCAGCGCACGTTGCCGACGAGCTCTCCCGCCACACCGGCACCGATCGCCGCGGCGGCGAGGCCGGAGCGGATCACGATGTGGAACACCGCGAACGCAAGGATGCGCTCCTGCCCGTCGAGCTCCGATTGCAGCGCGCCCATGCCCGACGCCAGCGTCCACGCGGCCGCGGCGCCGAACATCACCGCGCCGACGAACGCGAGGCCGATCGCCGGCGCGAGGCTGAAGAACGCGACGATGCACCCCGAGCGCGAGCACGCCGAGCTGCGTCGCGCGCAGGCGGTCGACGCGGTGCAACCGCTGCATCAGCGCGAGGCCGCCGCCCGCGCCGACACCGAACAGCGCCACGAGCACTCCGAACTGCGCGTCGCTCGCGTGCAACACGGTGCGCACGAAATCGATGCCGAGTGAGAACAGCGCGCCCAATCCGAGCGCGACCGCGATCGTCGCAGGCAGCACCGCGCGCACGAGTGGGATCGCGAACGCGTCCCGGAACCGCACCTTCGCCTGGTTCTCCATGTCGACCTCGACGTCACTCGAACGTCCGACACCGTGGCCAAGCGTGGTGATGCGAGCGATCATCAAGGCCGAGACGATGTACGACAGCCCGTCGAGCCAGAACACGAGCGCGAGTGGACGGCCGAAGAGGTCGCTGCCCGGCAGCGCGGCGACGAGCGCGAAGACACCCGCCCCGAGTGGGATCGTGCCGTACGAGGATCCGAGCACCAGCCCGTTCGCGAGCTCGAGCTCGTCGTCGTCGACCAGATCCGGGATCGACGCGTCGCGCGCGGGCAGGAACACCAGGCTCCCCACCTCGATCATGAACGCCCAGAGATAGACCCACCAGAGCCCGCGCACGAGCGGCACCAGCGCCACCATGGCGGCGCGCGTGACGTCCATCGACACCATCGTGCGGAGGCGGTTCCAGCGGGACGCGGCCCGGGCTGCGAGTGGGCCGCCGAGCGCCGCGGGCAGGAGCCGCAGCGCGAGGATCCCGCCGACCGCCGTCGCGGAGCCGGACTCCCGGAAGACCAGCGCCATGAACGCGAACGTGCCCATCCAGTCGCCGAGCGCCGAGACACCCTGACCGATCAGCAGCTTGCGGAACCCACCGGCCCGCAACAGGGCAGGCCTGCTCACGCTTCCCTCTCGTCAGTGGTGTCGTGCTCGTCGCGGTCGAACAGCAGGCGGTGCACCACGACGCGCGCCGACCATGCGTCGGGCCTTCGGTTGCCGAGTATGCGCTTCGTCCACATCGGCACGACCACACACGCGCCGACGAGCGCGCCGCGGCGGCCGTTGGTCCGGGCCAACATCGGCACGAGCGCGCACTGGGCCGCGAAACCGCCGAGCCCCGTCTGCCGTGCGGCCTTGCCCGCGACCAGCCCGCCGAGCATCAGCGGGATGCCGGGCCAGGCGTTCACACCGAGTGCGCCGAGCGACGGGGCGACGCCGCGCCCGCCCGCGCCGCGCAGGAACGGTGACCAGTTGTGGCCGGCGATCGCCACCCCGCCCGCCACCGCGCCGAGGCCCGGCCGGCTCCGGCCCGCGAGCAGCGGCCCCACCGTCGCCTTCGCGATGTCGGCGATCCCCGAGACGGCGAGCGGCACGAAGCCGGCGACGCGATAGAGGCTCGTGCCGGAGACGGTGCCCGTGCCCACGGTGCGCAGGTCCGCGCCCGTCTTCAGGCGGGCGGCGATCTGCGAGCTGGGAATCGAACCGGCGGCGAACGAGACCGCGAGCACGGCCATGGGCTTCACGTCCATCAGTGTTGTCGGGAACGACCCCCCGTGTGCGAGTGTTCCCAATGCAGGTCCAGAGCTAGCTTGCAGGGCCATGACCAGCGCCGATGTGATGCTCGATACGACCGACGGTCCGATGCGGGCCTACGTCGCCCGGCCGGCCGGCGAGCCCCGCGGGGCGGTGATCGTCGTCCAGGAAGCCTTCGGGGTGAACGGGCACATCGAGGACGTGACTCGCCGCCTGGCGGACGCCGGGTACTACGCGATTGCACCCGACCTGTTCCATCGCTCCGGTGCCGGATGCGTCGTCGACTACGGCGACTTCGCCAAGGTGATGGAGTTCTTCAAGGACATCTCCGGCGACGAGTCGGTGCTCACCGACATCGAGGGCGCGCTCGACCACCTCCACGGCGCGGGGTTCTCCGATCAGCGCATCGGGATCGTCGGATTCTGCTTCGGCGGGCGCATCTCGTTCCTCGTCGCGCTGCGGTATGCGCTCGGCGCGGCAGTCGGCTTCTACGGCGGCGGCATCGTGACCGGCCGCTTCCCGCAGTTCCCACCGCTCGCCGACGAGGCGCCCGCGCTCCAAACGCCGTGGCTCGGCCTGTTCGGTGACCAGGACGCGTCCATTCCCGTCGACGACGTCGAACAGCTGCGCGCGCTGCTACGCACAACCGGCGCGGACACCGACGTCGTGCGCTATGCGGACGCCGGGCACGGCTTCCACTGCGACCAGCGAGACGACTACCGGCCCGACGACGCCACGGACGCGTGGGCGCGCACACTCTCGTGGTTCGCCTCGCATCTGCGCTGAACCGGCGGCGATGATGACCGACCGCCTGCGCAGTGCGCTCGGCGCGATCGACGCCGCGAATGCGGAGGATCCGACGGTCGTCACCGTGCGGGAACGCACCGGTCCGAAGGAGGTCGTGCACGCGGAGCTGGTCAGCGGGTGGGTGCGCCGCCTCGGACCGAGCCCGACGAGGCGCTGGTGCTCGCCGCGCGCGGCCATCATTTCCGGCGTTGGACGTCGCCGCGGTCCTCGTATCCCGGCCGGCCGCAGCCGGCTACCTGCGCTGGCGCAAGGCGCTGCACGAGCAGCACGCGCAGGAGCTGGGTGCCGTGCTCGCGGAGGTGGGCTACGACGACGTCGACGATCACGCGCGTGCAGGCGCTCGTGCGCAAGGACGGCCTCGGCAGCGATCCCGACGCGCAGGCGCTCGAAGACGCGTTGTGTCTCGTGTTCCTCGAGACCCAGCTCGTCGACGTCGCGGCCCGGCTCGACGCCGACACACTGCAGCGCGTGATCGTCAAGACCGCGCGCAAGATGAGCCCCGCCGGGCTCGCGTTGATCGCCGACGTGCCGCTGACCCCGGGCGGCCGGAGAGTGCTCGACGAGGCCCTCGGGCGCGACGTCGTGCAGCGTTACCTCGCGGCGCTTGCCGCGCACGACTGGTCGACGTTGTCGGGCACGCTCGCGAGCGACGTGCACCGGGTCGGTCCGTACCGCGATGTCTACGACGGCCGCGATGCGTACGCGGCGTTCCTGGAGACGACCCTCACCGCGCTGTCCGGCTACGAGCTGGCGGTCGAACGGATGACCGCCAGTGGCGGGACGGTGGCGGTCGAGCTGAGCGAGACCGTCGACGACGGCAAGTGACCGCCTGCGTACCGACGAGGTCGTCGTGTTCGACGTCGTGGATGGGCTGATCGCGCAGGTTGCGGTCTATCTGCAGGCCTCGGAGCGCGCGCCGGGGACCGTGACGGCCGGTCCGCGGCGCGACACTGGGTGACGGCATGCCCGACCCGTCTGCGTTCCCCACGAAGTACTGGCACCAGCTCGCCGACGGCCGCGTGCAGTGCGACGTGTGCCCGCGGGCATGCAAGCTGCACGAAGGCCAGCGCGGCGTGTGCTTCGTACGTGCGCGTCGAGGACGACGAGGTCGTGCTCACGACCTACGGGCGGTCGAGCGGGTTCTGCGTCGACCCGATCGAGAAGAAGCCGCTCAACCACTTCCTGCCGGGGAGCGCGGTGCTGTCGTTCGGCACCGCCGGCTGCAACCTCGCGTGCCGGTTCTGCCAGAACTGGGACATCTCGAAGTCGAAGGAGATCGACACCCTCGCCGACGGCGCGTCGCCCGAGACGATCGCGAACGCGGCGCACGAGCTCGGGTGTCGCAGCGTCGCGTTCACCTACAACGACCCGACGATCTTCATGGAGTACGCGATCGACGTCGCCGACGCGTGCCGCGCCGCCGGCATCGCGGCGGTCGCGGTGACCGCGGGCTACATCTGCGCCGAGCCCCGCCGCGAGTTCTACACGCACATCGACGCGGCCAACGTCGACCTCAAGGGATTCACCGAAGACTTCTACCGCCACGTGTGCGGCGGCCATCTCCACGACGTGCTCGACACGCTCGAGTACCTCGTGCACGAGACGGACGTGTGGGTCGAGACGACGACGCTCTCGATCCCGGGCAAGAACGACAGCGACGAAGAGCTCGACGCGATGACGAAGTGGGTCGTCGAGCACCTCGGCCCCGACGTGCCGATGCACTTCACCGCCTTTCATCCCGACTTCAAGATGCTCGACGTCGCCCCGACACCGCCGTCGACCCTGACGCGCGCACGCGACATCGCGCTGGCCAACGGCGTGCGCTACGCGTACACGGGCAACGTGCACGACCGCGCCGGCGGCAGCACAGGTGTGCCGGCGTGCGGCACGCTCGTGATCGAACGCGACTGGTACGTGCTCGGCGAGTACGGCCTCACCGACGACGGGCGCTGCACGACGTGCGGCACGCAGCTCCCGGGCCGCTTCGACGGGCCACCGGGGACGTGGGGCGCCCGCCGGCTGCCCGTGCGGCTCGCCGACTTCGAGGCGCGCCGGTGAGCACGCCGCCGCGCCGGCTGTCGCCGGCACTGTTCTATCCGGACGACCCCGGCGAGCTCGACCGCGACCGTCGACGCCTGCTCGCCGCCGCCGCGCCCCGCGTCGCGACGCCACCGAAGGCGCTCGTCGTCCCGCACGCCGGATACGTCTACTCGGGCCCGATCGCCGCGACCGGGTACGCGACGTTGCTGCCCGCCCGTCACGAGCATCACCCGCGTCGTCCTGCTCGGTCCCGCGCACCGCGTCGCGTTCGACGGACTCGCGCTGCCGCCGCGTCGACGCGTTCCACACGCCGCTCGGCGACGTCCCGGTCGACAGCGGCGGCGCGCGCCGCGCTGGCCGGCATGCCGGGAGTCGTCGTCGACGACCGGCCGCACGCGCCCGAGCACAGCCTCGAGGTGCACCTGCCGTTCCTCCAGCGCGTGCTGCCGTCGTTCACGCTGGTCCCGATCGTCGTCGGCCGGGCGCGCCCGCGACGGTTGCCGCGATGTCATCGACGAAGTGTGGGGCGGACCGGAGACCGTCTGATCGTCTCGTCGGACCTCTCGCACTACGAGGATCACCGACGCGGCCGCCCGGCACGACGCGCGCACCGCGGCGTCGATCGTCGCGTGCGCGACCGACGCCATCGGCCCCCACGACGCGTGCGGCGCGTACCCGCTCCGCGGCCTGCTCGAGATCGCGCGCGCCCGGGCACTCGTGCCGCAGCTGCTCGACCTGCGGTCGTCGGGCGACACGGCGGGCACCACGCGACCGGGTCGTCGGATACGGCGCGTTCTGGATGGAGGACGAGGAATCACGACCCACGACGGCTGCACCACGATGAGTGCCTGTGCGACATTGCGCTGGACGCGATCGCGATCACGCGCTGACCGACGGCGAGCGCCGGACTCCCCGCGCTCACGCGGCTCTCGACCCCGCCCTGTCGCGAACTCGGCCGCGACGTTCGTCACGCTCGAGCGCGACGACCGGCTGCTCGGTTGCATCGGCACGCTCGAGGCGCGCCGACCGCTCGCGATCGACGTCGCCGAGCATGCGCTCGCGGCCGCGTTCGACGACCGCCGCGTGCCCGCGGTGACGCCGGCGACTTCCCCGAAATGAGCGTCAAGGTTCGGTGCTCTCGCCCTCCGCACCCGTCGCCGCCCGTTCGTTCGACGAGCTGCGCGACCTGTGCGGCCCGGCATCGACGGCCTCACGGTCGAGATCGCGGGGACCTACCGCGCAACGCTGTTGCCGTCGGTGTGGCCGAAGGTCGCGCGACCTCGACGAGTTCCTCGACGTGCTGTGGCGCAAGGCCGGGCTGCACCGCCGCGCCTGGCCGGCGGGCGTGCGTGCTTGCGCTACACGACGGTCGAGGAGTGCGATCCCGGTCCCGCGACCGCCCTTTGAGGAGTGGCGGATCCGGCGGCGTGAACTCCCGCGCCGCTAGCGTGGGCGCCCGTGACCGCGCCGTTGTGCACGCTCGATCTCGCGCGCATGCGACGCGAGCGGATCGAGAAGCTCCGCGCCGCGATGGATGCGGCCGCGGTCGACGTGCTGCTGTGCTGCTCGCAGAACAACGTGTCGTACACGACCGGTGCGCTCGTACCTGCCGCCGATCACGTGCGTGCCGGCCTGGTGGCGCCCGGTCGTCGTGCTCGAGCGCGATGCCGAGTGGCCGCATCTCTACACCGAGTTCCCCGAGGGCGCCCCGCCGGACCTGCCCGCCGAATGCCTGCATCCCGGGATCAGGGTCGAGACGCACGACGGCGCCGCCGAGCTCGGCCGGCTCCTGCCGGGCGGCGTGGTCGCGATCGACGACGCGCCGTTCCCGCTCTGGGAGGCGCTGCGTGATCGGAACCCCGTCGATGCCGCCGCAGTGCTCGCCCCCGCCAAGCTGACGAAGACCCACGACGAGCTCGAATGCATCCGTCAGTCGCAGGCGCTCAACGAGCGGGCGATCCGCGCGGTCCGGCCGCTCGCGGTGCCGGGCGCACGCGCCACCGACCTCTCCGGCGCGTTCCTGCGTGCGATCGCCGACCTCGGCGCGCACGCGAACACCGTCGATCCGGTCTTCCAGGTGATGCCGCCATCGGTCGGCGCAGGGCCGTACTCGGTCACCGGAGAGCCCGTGTTCCCGCTGCCGACCCGACCGCAGGAGCTCGCGCGACGGCGATGTCATGTGGGTCGACAGCGGCATCAACCTGTACGGCTACGCGTCGGACTTCGGCGCCACGTGGATCATCGGCGACGAGCCCGACGAGCGGGCCCGCGTGCAGTACGCACGCGATGGCGCGACGTCGTGGATCACGTGCTCGCGGTCGTGCGGGCGGGCGCGACGAGCGCTGATCTCGTCCGCGCGGCAGGGACCCATCACGGCGAACGGCCGTGGCTGTCGTACTTCTATCTTGCCCACGGGTGCGGCACCGACAGCGCCGAGATGCCGTTCGTCGGCACCGACCTCGGCGACGCGTTCGACGCGTCGTTCGTGCTGGCACCGGGCATGGTGCTGGTGCTCGAGCCCGTCATCTGGGAGGACGGCCACGCCGGTCACCGTTCCGAAGAGATCATCGCGGTCACCGCGGACGGCTACGAGCAGCTGTCGTCGCGCGCCGAGCTCGACGGGGAGTTCGGTTCGTGATGCCTGGACCAGGTGCTCGACGCGATGGCGCGCCGGGACGTCGACGCGATGGTGCTCGGCCGGGAGGCCAACGCAAGACCGTTGCGGGCACGAGACGCCTCTGGCTCGCGGGCACGCGCCGTTCTCGCCGGGCTGTGTGGTCGTACGCGACCGGGCCACGGTGCACGTGCTCTCGAACAGCGACGACGCGCGTGCCCCGACGGGTTCCCGGTCGAGCGCCTGTACGGCATCACGTGGAACCCGGAGAAGCTGATCGCCGCCCTGGCCGCGATTCCCGGGCTCGCCCAGGCCCGACGCGTCGCGGTCGACGGCATGACGCCGATGATGCACACCTTGCTCGGCGACCGTCGCGCCCGCGGCCGAGCTCGTCGACGCAGCACCCGTGCTCACCGCGTTGTGGTCCCTGCCCGACCCCGAACGGTTGGCGGGCGTGCGCGCCGCGGCCGAGGTCGCGACCGCGGGCCTGGCGGCAATGGTCACCGTGCTCGGTCCCGGCGTGCACGCGCGCACGTTGCGCGGCGTGTGCGCGGAGGTCTTCGCGTCGTTCGGCGTCACGACCCCCGCGTTCGAGGCCGTGGTGGCGCCCCTCGACCCGAACGGCTCGACGTGGCTCTCGCCCGAGCGCGTCCTCGCCGAGCACGAGCTCGTCGTGCTCCGCGCGGGTGCGCTGCGCGACGGCTGGGAGGCATCGGTCGCACGCACGTACCGCATCGGGTCCGAGTCGGCCTCCGAGCAATCTCCCCCGAGCGTGCCGGCAGCCGCTCCTCGCCGCGTGCCGCCCCGGTGCGACGGCCGGCGACCTGCCGCGCCCGCGATGCCGTGGTGGAAGGCGTGGGCCGCGGGGTCGAGGCCTGGCCGGACGACTTCACGCTCGTCGACGGCACGACGTGCGCGCTCGAGGTGTCCGACGCGCACGCCGTGCACCGGGACGTGTTGCTCGTCGGCGCAACGAAGGCGGAGCTCCTGACCTGACGGAGCTGCTCACACGCTCCGGGTGGTGCCGCCCGGGTAGCCGCCGCCGCCGTAGCGTTCGTCGAGAGCCGTCGTAGTCGGGTGCGAAGCCTCGCGCGGGATCGCGTCGGCGAACTCGATCGAGCGCGGCTTCTTGTACGACGCGATGCGTTCCTTGCAGTGCGCGATCAGCTCGTCCGGCGTCGCGTCGCGCATCCGTGCGAAGGACGACGATCGCCTTGACGGCCTGCACCCACGTGTCGTCGGGCACGCCGATCACCGCGCAGTCCGCGACCGCCGGGTGCTCCTTGAGGCAGTTCTCGACCTCGACCGGATAGATGTTCTCGGCCGCCGACTTCAACATCCGCGTCTTCGGCCCGATGAACGAGAACGAGCCGTCGGCTTCGAACCGCCCGAGATCGTTCGTGTGGTGCCAGCCGTTGCGGGACCGTTGCTCGTTCAGCTCCCGGCGGTTCCAGTAGCCGCACATCACGGTGAGCCCCGCACGACGATCTCGCCGACGGTCCCGGCCGGCACCTCGTCGTCGCTCGGCATCGACGACGCGCATGTCGACGAGCGGCGACGGCCGGCCGTGCGTGCCCGATCGCGCCGGTGCCGAGCAGGTTGAAGGTCGCCATGCCCATGACCTCGGTCTGGCCGTATCCGCCGGCGTGCCGGCCCCACAGGCTCTCGTCGCGCTGCACCACGGCGTCGAACGCCGCGTTGCCGCGCTTGCCGCGGAACGACGAGAGGTCGTAGCGGCCGCCGGCGTTGGCCTCGACGATCGCGTCGACCATCGGGCCGACGACGAACCCGCCGGTGCACCGCTCGCCGTCGATCGCCGCGCACAACACCTCGCCGTCGGAGCGGCGGACGAACACGTTGGTGCCACCGCTCACGAACGTCGAGAGGTTCGGCATGAACGTGCCGATGTGGAAGAGCGGGCCCGAGTTCAGGAACACGTAGCTCGCGTCGATGCCCGACCACGGCGCCATCAGCAGCCCCTGCGCGATCAGCGCGCGGGACGACAGCATCGCCGCGTTGGGCCGTCCGTCGAACGCGGCGGTGTAGATCAGCAGGAGAGGAAACGCATGACCGGCGTCGGCGTCGGGGTCGGGCGCATCGCGGCGGTATCGCATCGAGCCAGGCCTCGTACTCGCCGGTGTCGTGGCAGATCCACCGCGCAGCTGTGTCGGTTGCGGCGGCCCGCGCCCGCCTGCACCGTCTCGCCCACCTCTTCGTGCTGCCAGACGACGACGTGCGGTGCGAGGTCGTCGATCACGAACGCGAGCTCGCTCGGGCGCTGCCGCCAGTTCGCGGGGCAGAACATCGCGCCGAGCTTGCAGCACGCGAGCAGGAGCTCCTGGAGCCGGAACGAGTTCTGTCCCAGCCAGAGCACACGGTCGCCCGCGCCGACACCGGCGGCGCGCAACGCCTGTGCGACGCGGTTCACGCGTCGTTCGCCGCGTGCCATGTGAGCTGGACGTCGCCGTCGACGAACGCGACGCCGTCCGGGCGGGCGCGCGCGTACGAGCGCAGCACGTCGGCCAGCGACCGGCGAGCGCGGTGCTCACAAGCGGAACACCGGGATCGTCGTGCCCTCGCGCACGTCGTACCAGTCGAGCTCGACCGGCGCGCCGATCGCGACGTCCTCGGGTTCGCAGTCGACGATGTTGCCGATCAGGCGGCACCCGCCGGTGCCCGGCAGCTCGACCACGGCCGCGATGAGCGGAAGCGCGTCGCGCACCTGGGGAATCACCGCGTGGCGGATGACGGTGAACCAGTAGAGCGTGCCCTTGCCGTCGTGCGTCGACCCACTCGACATCCTGGTCGCGGCACTTCCAGCAGAACGGCGACGGCGGCAGCCGGAAGGTGCCGCACGTCGTGCAGCGCGGCAGCACGAGCCGGTGCTCGCGCGGCCGCGTCCCAGAACGGCTCGGTGGACAGGCTCGGCGTGAGCGCGATGACGTCGCGCGGCAGCACGCCTCGCCGTGTCATCGGGACGCTCCCGAGCAGGAGCGACGACACCGGGATCGACGCCGGTCCGCCGGTGACGAGCGCGACCTCGGCGCCGTCGACCTGGTTCACGGCCGTGCCGCGTAACTGCTCGACGGCTTCCTTCACGTGCGTCATGCCGATGATGTACGCCTCCGACAGGTTGCCGCCGTGCGTGTTCACCGGCAGCGACCCGTCGGGCCAGCGGATGTTGCCGTCGGCGACGAACGGGCCGCCCTCGCCGATGCCGCAGAATCCGTAGTCCTCGAGCTGCATGATCACCATCGGGCTGAAGTGGTCGTAGATCAGCGCGACGTCGACGTCGTCGGGCGCGATGCCGGCCATCTCGTACAGCCGCCGCGCGACCGGCCGGTGCCCCGACGACGACGAACTCGTCGTCGGGCATGCCCATCCACGTGATCGCCTGGCCCCACCGGCCGTGCCCGCCGTGCGCCGAGGCGATCACGCGGACGGGCGGATGCCGCAGATCCCGGGCCCGCTCCGCGCTCGTCGTGACGACCGCGACCGCGCCGTCGCACTCGAGGCAGAAGTCGTAGAGGCAGAGCGGATCGGAGATCATGCGCGCCGCGAAGTAGTCGTCTCGCGTGAGCGGGTCCTGCATCAGCGAAGTGGGCCGGCGGATCGCGTTGTTGCGCGTCGAGATCGCAACCTCGCAGAAGTGCTCACGCTTCGTGCCGTACAGGTGCATGTGCCGTTGCGCGAGCACGGCGAACATCTGCCCGGGCGCCATCAGGCCCGACGGCTGCGCGAAGTTGGCTTCGGGCGACGGCGGTGCGCTGTACACCGCGCCCTTCGCACCGCGCGGTGCGAACGACGCGCCGAAGCGGCTCGCGGCCTGCTGCAGCGTCATGACCGACACCACGCACTCCGCCATGCCGCTCACGATCGCGGCCGCCGCGAGACCGACCGAACCCGCGGCGCCTCCGCCCCCGCCGGTGAGCATCGCGGTGAACCGCACCTCGGGCACGCCGAGCCACTGCGCGAACAGCGAAGTGTCGAAGCCCATGCTGTACAGCGCGAAGCCGTCGAGGTCGTCGGCGGTGAGGCCGGCGTCGTCGAGCGCCGCGAGCACGGCCTTGCCCGCGAGCTCCATCGATGTCTGCGGCACCGATTCCCCGCGCCGGTAGTAGGGCGTCGAGCCGACGCCGACGATCGCCGTCTCGTCCTTCAGCGTCACAACTGCTCCATCTGTTTGGACGCTCAGCCCGCCACAGGCGGGCTGAGCGTCCAATCGGTCGGGACATCCACCCCGTAGAAACGGGCGGCGTTGCCGCCGACGATCGCCTGCATCTCGTGCTCCGGCACGCCCGCGAAGATGCGCTCGACGACCTCCTGGCTGTGCGGGAACGTGCCTTCGGGATGCGGATAGTCGCTCGCCCACAACAGCGGCTCGATCCCGGTGATCTCGCGTGTGAGGAGCGGCGCGCGGTCGGCGCCGAGGGTCACGTGGCACTGCGTCTTCGCGTAGTGGCTCGGCGGGCGCGGCGAGCTTCGGGTTCACCCACTGCTCGTGCTCCTCGAACGCCTCGTCCATGCGCTCGCAGCAGTACGCGAACCAGCCCGCGCCGGTCTCGACGAACACGAGCTTCAGGTCCGGGAACCGCTCGAGCGCACCCGACGCGCAGAAGTAGCACAGCGTCTCGGCCGACAGGAGGCCGACCTTGGCGTAGTTGATGACGGCGCCGCCCGGCCCTCGTTCGTGTTGCGGGAGCGCGCCCGTGCCGGTGTGCAGGGAGAGCGGCATGCCCGCGTCACTCGCGATCCGCCACAGCGGGTCGTACTCGGCGCGGTTGTACGGCAGGCCGGCCGGCGCCGACGTCGGGATCATCGCGGCCTTGAACCCGAGCGCCGCGACCCGGCCGAGCTCGGCGACCGCCGACGCGACGTCGCGTACCGGGACCACGGCCGCGGGAATGAACACGTCGGGTCGCGCCAGGAACGCCTCGGCGAGCCAGTCGTTGTAGACCCGCGCGCACGCCATCTGGAGATCGGCGGCCGGGATCATGTCGATGAACAGGCCGAACGTCGGATAGATCACTTCGGCGACGACCCCGTCGAGCGCCATGTCGCGGAGTCGCTGGTCGAGGTCGGATCCTCCGGAGGACTCGCGGCTCGGGACGGCAACGGCTGCGCCGCCCTCGGCACCCCCGGCCCCGACCGTGGTCGCCACCCGCGTGAGCTTGCGATCGGGCATACCCTCGATCGCCATCACGATCCAGTCGCCGCGCTGCTCGACTCGCGGCCCGCGGTCGCGGAACCCGGCCGGCAGCCGCTCCTGCCACAACGTGACCGGCTCGAACACATGATTGTCCGCGCTGATCAACGAGCGTTTCGTCACCACGTCACTCCTCCGTCGACGATCTCGCCGCGCACTCCAGTGGGTGTGCGCACGAACGCCTGCCCGCGCGCCCGGCGCGCCGTGACACAGATGCGGCCGTCCTCCGCGGCGAGCTCCCACTCGTCACTCGTCACCAACGCGGGGCCGGCGGGTACCCGCCCGATCGCGACTGCCGGCCCGCACAGCACGAAACGCGTCGGCGCGAGTCCCGCGTCCCGCAAGCGCTCGTACGCACCGGGGAGGGCGCCGACGATGCGCACGCCCGCACACACATCCTCGTAGCGTCGACCCAACGCGTCGAATCCGTCGAGGATCGCATCCGTCACGCCGAACACCGCGTCGTACTCCATCAATCGCAGGAACATCCCGACCCGCGCCGCCTCGCCCGCCGTCGCGTCCGCGCACGACAGGCGCGCGCCCGCGAGGTACGACCCGCACACATACGGCCAGAACTGTCCCGCTTGCGAGAGCATCGAGCACCACAACACGCGCTTGCCCGCCACGCCGAGCTCGGTGAGCACCTTGGTGGCACCGTCGATGTCGCGACCGATCTCCTCGTGCGTGATGCGCCAGGGCACTCGCTCGCCCGACCCGTCGACGTACGAACCGATGCCCCACGGCATCTCCGACGACGCGCTCATCGCGGCGCAACCCGCGGGATCTTGTGGGGCGGACCGAGTCGCAACAACGCGTCGTTGGGCACGAGCTCGACGTCGGGCTCGACACCGATCCGCTCGTGCACCGCGGCTGCCACCTCTTGTCGTACTGCGTCGAGACGCGACTCCCAGCCGGACGCGTAGCCGGCGCGCAGCCGGAGCCGGTCGACCACGCGCCCGGTGCGGATGACCTGGAACAGGCCGAGCGCGCAGGCATCGACGCTCTCGACCGCGTCCCATACGTCGACGGGCAGCACGGAGCGGCCGTCGACGATCACCTCGTCGCTCTTCCGGCCGATGGACCACATGCGCGCGTGCGTCCGCCCGCACGCGCAGGGTTCGGTGCTTAACCGGACGATGTCGTCGGACCGGTAGCGGACAAGCGGCGCGACCATGTTCGTGAGCGAGGTCGCGACGAGCTCACATCGGTCACCGTCGGGGTCGACGCCTTCCACGAGCACGTCGTCCTCCCAGATGTGGAGCCCGTCGTGGACGACGCATTCGAACGAGCCCGTCACGTCGCCGACATTGCCGTGCTCGAACAGCTCGACGCCCCAGCTCTCCGCGAGCACACGCGCACGCGGTGACAACGGCTCGCCGGCAATCGTCACACCCTTGTAGGAGGCGAACACGTCGCGTGGCTCGAAGCCTCGCCGGTCGCACGCCTCCTTCACGGCGTTGAACAGCATCGAACCGAAGTTGTAGACGGCGGTCGGCCGGTACTCGAGCGACAGCTCGCAGAACCGCTCCATCTCGGCCGGATCGAAGTCGATGAGGATCGGCGTCGTCCCGAGCGATCCCTGGAACAGGCCGTAGGTCGGGCCCCGGAACGTGAACAGCACGAGCGCGACGTAGTCACCCGGTCGCACGCCCCAGCCCCACAGGTCGCGCGTGATGATCGACGGCGGGCCCGACCGCGCGCCCCACTGCTCGGGCACGAGCGTCGGGTCGCCGGTCGTGCCGGACGTCGAGCTCACGCCGGTCAGCGCCGACGGCGGCACGCACAGCAGACCGCCGTAGGGATCGCCCCGATCGTCGCGGAACCGGCGGACGGCGTCCTTGTCGACGAACGGCACGCGTTCACGGAAGTCGTCGAGCGTGCGGATCTCGCGGGGATGCACGCCGGCGTCGTCCCACGTCGTGCGCAGGAGCGCGGAGTTCTCGTACGCGTGCGGAAGGATCGCGAGGAGGCGCTCCAGTTGCGTCGCCTCGATCTCGGCCCGGGGCATCGCCTCGATCTCCGGCGCGTAGTAGCGCTGGTCGACCGGCGGGAGACCGGCGCCGCTCACGGTCGTCTCACCGACTGCCGGGAGACAGAAGCGCAGCACGTGCGCCTTCGCTTCCTCGCGCGTGAGCGTCCCGCCCGCGAAGCGCTCTTCGACCAGCGCCCAGGCGACCGCGTGGATCGATCGGGCGTCACGTTCCGGGTCGGCGGCGGGGAACGCACGCAACACCGCAACCAGCGGCTCGATGACGCCGGCCTCCATCGCCGCGAACTCGCGCGGGAACTGCGCCTGGAGCCGCAACCCTTCCTTCGCGAGCGGTTGCGTACGACGGGCGCGCCCGCGTGTCGAAGCCGAGCGCGAGCGTCTCGTCGACCCAGACCTCGAGCGCGGCGCGGGGAGACGCGGCCGCGTCGAGCCGCTCCCGGAGCCGTGCCTGCGTGGGCTGCGCGTCGCGCTCGTAGATCGCGAGCACGAGCTCGTCCTTGGATGCGAAGTGCCGGTAGAACGCGCGGGTCGAGAGCCCGGCCTCGGCGAGCACGTCGGCGACCGTGCACCCTTCCGAGCCTCGCCGGCGGAGCACCGCGAGCCCGGCATCGATCAGCGCCCGCCGTTCACTGGTCTGGGTCGGCGCCGCCATGTGCACTGAGAATGGCGTTTTCAGTGGGCGGCGTCAAGACTGAATCTGCCGGCGTCCTCGCTCGACGACCTTCATGCGGCGCGCTTCGATCGATGCCGGGTCGAATCCCGGGCCTTCCCACTCGCGGCTCACGCGCGCCTCGATCTCCCACCCGTCGTCAACTGTGCCGCCCGTCACCTCGTTGTAGGTGCGCACCATTCTGCGCACGCCGAGCTGATCGTTCGAGACGATGTCGGCCGCGAGCTTGTGGCAGTACGAGAGCAGCTCGTCGTGCGGGACCACCTCGTTGACGAGCCCCCATTCGTAGGCGCGTTGCGCGTCGATGTAATTCCCGGTGACGCTCATCTGCTTGGCGCGTGCCACACCGATCCGCTGGGCCAGCAAGACGGTCAGCCCCCATCCCGGCATCACGCCGACCCGGGCGTGGGTGTCGGCGAAGCGGGCGCGCTCGGATGCGATCAGGAAATCGCAGTTCGAGCGCGACTTCGAAGCCGCCGGTCACGGCGACGCCGTTGATCGCGCCGATCAAGGGCTTCGTGTGCGGCGGGAGCGCCCCCGGAAGCGGCCCCGCCCGTCGCCGACCTCGGCGAAGCCAACGCCTCGCTCGACCTCACCGGCGCCGAACTCCTTGAGGTCGACGCCCGCGCAGAAAGCGGGATCGGCGCCGGTCAGGAGCATCACGTCGACGTCGTCGTCCTCGTCGCAACCGGTGATCGCGGCAGGCAACGCCCGCCGCACGGCGCGGTTCAGCGCGTTGCGCTGGTCGGGCCGGTTGAGCGTGATCGTCGCCACCCGTTCGGCGACGTCGACCAGCACGACGTCGGCGGCCATCAGCGGTCCCGGAAGTCGAAGGCCACCTTGATGGCGCCGCTCTCGTCCTGGGTCGCCAGGGCGGTGAACGCCTCGCGCCAGTCGTCGAGCCGGAACGTGTGGGTGAGCATGCCCGCGAGGTCGACCCGGCCGTCGGCGACCAGGTCGAGGTAGTGCGCGATGCCGTGCTTGCGCACGCCGTCGACCTCCTCGAACCCGAACGCGTTCGACCCGACCATCGAGATCTCCTTGAAGTACAGCGGCGTGTCCTCCCACCAGGTCGGGCCGTGCACGCCGGCCTTGACCAGCGTGCCGCGCGCCTTGAGCACCCGCGTCGAGACCTCGAAGGTCTCCTGCTTGCCGACCGTGTCGTACACGACGTCGATGCCGCCCGGGAACGCCATCGGGAGGCCATCGCTGTCGCGCAGGACGCCGCCCGACCACGCGACCGCTTCCTCGATCACCTGCAGGGCCGGCGTGTGCCCGATCACGGTGGCCCCGAGCTTGCGGGCCAACGCCGCCTGCGCCTCGAAACGCGCCACGACCAGCACCTCGACGTCCGGATACAGGGTCCTCAACACCGAGACCGCGCACGTCCCGAGCGCGCCGGCGCCGTAGACCATGACCTTGCCGCCCGGCGTCGGCGGGTGCCGCGTGACGGAGTGCAACGACACCGTGAACGGATCGGCAAAAACTGCCAATTCGTCGGGCACCGCGTCGGGGACCTTGAAGAGCTGCGAGTCGTGCGCGGGCATCAGCTCGGCATAGCCGCCGTTGGCGTCACGGGCGGTGCCGATGTGAATGCCCGGTGCGATCGGTCCGACGTCGAAGGACCAGCACAGGTTGAAGTCGCCCCGCTCGCACGCGGGACAGACCGGCGAGACACCGCGCGGCGCGCACGACAGCCAGGGGTTCAGCACGACGCGGTCACCGACGTCGAGGCCCTCGGACTCGGGACCGAGCGCGACCACGTCGGCAACGACCTCGTGACCGAGCACCTGCGGCAGCGAGAAGAACGCCTTCATCGGGTTGTCGGGCGTCCGCACCTCGCCCCAGTCCATGAAGACCTGCTTCGCGTCCGATCCGCAGATCCCGGTCAGGCGCGGACGGAGCACCACCCAGTCCGGGAGCGGCAGGGCCGGCTCGTCGAGCTCCACGAGCTTCATGGGTGTGTGCGCGAGGTTCCGGACCAGGAAATTGTCGCTTCCAGGATCTGGAACTGCTTCCGGGCGAACGCCGTACAAGAGCGCTTTCACAGCGCCGGAATCTACGCGGGTGCCGAAGCCCTGTCGCCCTGCACGCTTCGGAGATGGGTCGGCCGGCGCTCCGCGCTCCGCCCCTCTGCGTCGCGCGAGTCGTCGTGCTGGGCGAGGCAGAAGCCGATCCCGCGCGACGTCAGCAGGAACTTCGGGCGCGACGGCTCCTCTTCGATGCGGCTCCGGATGCGGCGGATGTGGGCCACGAGGCGCTCCCCCGCGTCGGGCGGCTCGTTGGGCCAGATCGCCTTTTGGAGCTCGACCTTCGAGACCACCGCGCCGCCCGCCTGGACGAGCGCGACGAGGATGTCGAACTGCGTCTGGGTCAGCGAGCACGTGCCGCCGCGCCAACGGGCCTCGCGGCGGGCGAGGTCGAGGCGCAACGGACCCCAGGCCAGGACCTCCGACATGCCCCGATCGCCGCGCAGCGCCAGCAACGTCAGTGCACGTGAGAGCACCTCGTCCGGCGGGAGATCGGCTGAAACGATCGCGTGGACGTCGGCCGGCGCGAGCCGCTGGGGCTCGGTGACGAACACCCGGATCGTGTCCTGCAACGTCCCGGCCTGTTGCAACATCCGCCCGTCGGGGTCGACGAGATCGTCTGCGACCACCACTTCGGTCGTACGCGCGAATTCCACAATTTGAGAGGAATCGAACGCGAGCATCGGAGCGAATCCGGCGTTCGCGAACAGCTGAGCCAGCGGTATCGGCTCAGAAACCGCCAAAAGGACGGCGCGCGCCGAGCCCACCACGCGAACACGATCCATTTCCCCACTCCCATCGCCCTTGGTCGTACCGGTACAGCTTAGATGCTCCCGGTACGCGCGCGCTCTAACGCACGCAGAAATCGCGCCAAATCTGATGCACCGTGTAGGACAACCGTCGCGATGCTGGCTCCCCTTTGTACTTCAGTCAGGAGCTGAGAGGTGTTTGGGTGTCTCTGCGCTCCTTTATGAGCGCGCCGAGCGCCTTGCGGTCGGTTAATCGTGCACGAATACAGGGAGGATGCCTCGGTGAAGGCAACGGGCAAGTGGAAGGCAACCCTCGTGACGGTGGCTGCGGCCTCGTCCGTGGCGATGGCCACAGGGGCAGGGGCGAGTGCGATCAACAACCACGCGACGGCTGACATCGATCAGAAGAGCAGCATCGACACGTGGCAGGCGTCCGTAGCGAACAGCGGGTTCAATCACGCCAGTTCGTTCGTCGTCGGCGCGAACCTCAACTACCAGGATGCCGACGCGAACGCGAAGGACGGGAACGTCACCAACGGTGGCGACTACACCGACACCCACGCGGGCAACGAGGGCGGCAAGGCGGAAAACAAGAACTCCGGCAAGAACGACGGCTCGTCAAGCGCGTCGGCGGACTCCGGAAACGCCAAGGCCACCAACGGCTCCGACAACAAGGTCAGCCAGAACAACGACGGTGACGTCAAGGCCGAGACCAACGCGCACGGGGCGACCCTGAGCGGTGGCGGGAGCATTGACAACACGGCGTACCTGGACGTGTACCAGAAGTCGCACATCGACACCTTCCAGGTGGCGGCTGCGAACTCTGGCTTCAACTCGGCCAAGTCGGGCGTGATCGGCTTCAACACCAACGAGCAGGACGCTGACGCCAACGCGAAGGACGGCAACGTCACGAACGGCGGCGACAACACCGACACCCACAGCGGCAACAAGGCTGGTGTGGCGTCGAACAGCAACTCCGGTGCGAACAACGGCAAGTCCACGGCAACCGTTTCGAGCGGCGACGCGACAGCGAGCAACTCGAGCAAGAACAACGTCTCGCAGAACAACGGTGGTTCTGTGTCGGCGAAGACGGATGCCTCGGGCGCCACGTTGAGCGGCTGGAGCAACAGCAACTGGCCGGCGTCGTAAGCGACTCGCCAGTCGTACGAGAATCGACCTCCGGGGGAGGGGGCGCACTCCTCCCCTGGAAGTCATCTCTCCTGGGTGGGGCGGTGTCACCCACAGGAAACGAATCTGCCGGCGGGGGACGTCCGTCGGCGAGTGGTCGGTCGTTCGCCGAAGGAGCGGGTACCCGTGGTCGTGGCCTCCGCGAGGCTTGGTCTTCGCATGTTGTTTGCAGCAACGCTGGTTCTCATCGCGTTGTTGCTGTTCGCCGGGCGTGCACATGCGGACGAGGCACCGCCGGCGAGCACACCGGCCGCGGAAGGGACGACCCCTCCCGCGCCATCATCGACACCTCCGGCTGAGAACGGACGCCGCCTCCCGCCGAGACTGCGCCGCCGGCGAGCGGGAACCCTCCTGCTCCCGCTCCGACCGACAATTCGACCGCGGCCACGCCGCCGGTCGAGACGCAGACCGCGCCGCCGCCCACGGGCGTGCAGGCCGAGCCCACCCCTTCGACACCTGCCGGCGCCCCCGGGCCGCCGCAGAACAACAACAACCAGGACGCGGACGTCGGCACGAACGGCACCGCGGTCGCCAATACCGGTGCGAACGGTGCGGCCGCGACGACCCCGACCGGCACGCCGGCACCGGCCGGCACCGGCAACGCCACCGGCTCGACGACCACCGGTCCGTCCACCTCGACGGGCACCGACAGCACCAGCACGATCGGCCAGCACGTCGACGTGCACCAGAGTGAGCAGGGCACCGTCGACATCCTGCAGATCGCGCTGATCGTCAACGTCGGCGTCGCCCACTCGAACAGCGGCAACAACGTGGTGGGCTCGGGCGGCACCGGCTCGCCGAGCATCGGCACGATCAAGAGCACCATCAAGACCGGCAACGCCGGCGCCGTCGGCGACTCGGCCAAGACCGGCATCAAGCAGTCCGCCCTCGTGGGCAACGGCGAGCAGAGCAACCAGAACGCCACGGTCGTCAACGTCGGCATCGCGATCGGCAACAGCGGCCTGAACATCACGATCGGAACGTTGGGCTCCAACGGTTCCACCCAGTCCGGCCAGTCGGTCGCGGTCGGGACGACGAGCGGTCAGGTCATCACCGGCGGCGCCAACGCCATCGGCGACCAGTCGCGGTCCCGTATCCAGCAGCTCGCCGGCGGAGACGCCAGCGGCACCGCCGTGCTGACGATCGACCAGCGCGCGATCATCGTCAACTTCGGTGCTGCGCTCGCGAACTCGGGCGGCAACCTTGCCTTCGCGTCGTTCGACCCGAGCCAGTTGTCGCCCGAAGAGGCCGAGATCGTCCAGGCAGTGCTGCTCGCACTGTCGCCGCTGTTCGCGCCCGCTCCGACCGGGTCGAGCGCAGCCGGCGGCACGATCGCCAAGGTCACGACCGGGACCGCGCACGCGGTCGGCAACGCGTCGACCACCGACGTCGGCCAGGTCGCCGTCGGCCACGTCACCGGCGACAACCACGCGTCGGTCACGCAGAAGGCAACCGTCGGGAACCTCGGGCTCGCCCTGGCGAACACCGGCTTCAACGGCGCCCTCGGCGGCGTCACGCTCGACGGGCTGACGCAGGCCCACCCCGAGCTGATGGCGGCGCAGGGTGCGCTCACGCAGTTCCTGAACCTGCTCACCAACCTCGAGTGGCTGAACAGCGCCAACCCGTTCGCACAGTTCGCCCAGAGCGTCGACCTCGGTGGGGTCACGCTCCAGCTCGGCGGCTCCTTGCACGGTGAGGAGTTCCTGGTGGGCTGGGACAGCGCCTTCGCCCCCGACGGCGGCCCGATCCCCGGCGGCGTGCGCGTCCGCCAGATCAGCGGCATCTTGAACATCGGCTTCGCCACGTCCGACAGCGGCCACAACGTCGTCGTCGCCCTCGTGACCCAGCACCACGAAGACGAGGGCAAGGCGGCGAAGTCCGGCACCACGCTCGAGACCGGGTCACCCGAGGTCCTCGCAAGCGTCTTCACCGGCAACACGATGGCGTACGGCAACCAGTCGTCGACGCTGGTGTGCCAGACGTTCCACGCCAGCGTGGACTGCAGCGAGAAGAAGGCACCGAAGCCGCACAAGCCGAAGCCCGGCCACCACAAGCCCACTCCTGCGCCCGGCACCGGGCCGGAATCTCCGGGCACCATCGTGGTGGAGGCCGAGCAACTCCCGTCCAACCCGGACGGCCCGTCGGCTTCCACGACCGGCGAGCTGCCGTTCACGGGTGGCGAGACACAGGGCCTCATCGGCCTCGCCGGTGGGTTCCTCGCCGCGGGTGCCGCGCTCGCCTCGCGTCGCCGGCGCGACGAATCTCGCGTCTGAGCGCCGTCGCCCGCGTCAGTGCGGTGCGGTCAGATCGTGAACGCCATGTTGTCGACGATCCGGTTGCCGAGCTCCTGATCGCCCTCGACGCGCACCGTGCCGTGCGTCCGGGCGTAGGGGCCGGTCCAACGGCCGCCGGCAAGGCGTGCGAACGTCCGACGGTCGAGCGCGACGCACGTCGTCGGCGTCCGGTGCGGATCCGAAGGCGCAACCGCGGCGCGGCCCTCGACGACCACATCGGCGGTCGAGGCCGGCGCCGAGACGTCGAACCGCACCCGTGCGCCCTGCGGGGCCGCCGCCTTCTTGCCGACGACGTACGGCATGCCCCGCTCGAGGATGCGCTGCACCGACAGGTCCGCGGTCGGGCCGTCCATGAAGCCGGGCCGGTCGAGTGCCTCGCGGATGTCCTGATCGTGATACCAGCAGTCGAAGACCCGGATCGCCATGAACTGGCGGTACGGGCCCGGCCCTTCCGGCGTGAAGCCTTCCCGCTCCCAGTCGTCGGGCGTGAGCGCGCCGCAATTGGTCCAGCCGACGCGCGGTCACGGCGCGGAGCTCGTCCAACAGCTTCGGGCCGTCCCAGCCGCGGTACGTCTCGATCCACTGCTCGTTGGCCTTGCCGATGTCGTTGCGCACGTGCGGCGGGACAGGTGCGTCGTCTGCTGCCGCTCGCACGCTCGGCTGTTCGCCCATGAGCATGCGCTCCGTGCCGATCATGTGCGCGACGATGTCCCGGACGGTCCAGCCCGGGCATTCGGTCGGCGTGTCCCATTGCGCGCTCGTGAGGCCGTCGCACAGGTCGGAGATGTCGCTCCACACCTCGCGGAGACGGTCGATGACGGGCTCGGTCATGCCCGGACGGTATCCGGCGGGGCGCACGCGGCGACAACGGCGCGGCACCAGTCGGCCAGCGCGTCGTAGTGCGCGGACGTCGACCGGCCGAACCGGGCGACGACGAGCCCCCGACTCGGGGACACGACGATGCGCTGGCCCTCGTAGCCGCTCGCGTAGAAAGAGTTCGCTGCGCGTCGCTTCCTAGCACCCACCAGTGCGCGCCGTACGGGCGACCGTCGTCGGCGTCGATCGAGCGGGCGCGCCGTCCGTGCGCGACCCAGCCCTCGGGGACCACCCGCCGTCCGTCGCACACGCCGTCGTGCAGGTAGCACTGGCCGAATCGCACCCAGTCGCGGGCGGTCGCGTAGACGTACGACGAGCCGATGAACGTGCCGGCGGCGTCGATGCGGGCCGTTGCCGAGTCCATGCCGATCGGATCGAACACCGCTGTCCCGCAAGAACCGCCGCGTGGCTTCTCCCGGCCCGACGACCGCGCCGACGAGGCGCGACGACGATGTTCGAGGTGCCCGACGAGTAGTTGAAGACGGTGTCGGGTGGGTGCGCGAGCGGCCGGTCGGCTGCGAAATGCGCGACGTCGTCCTGCCCGGTACCGAACAGCATCTCGATCACGTCGGAGCGGCCCGCGTCGACGTAGTCCTCGACGAAGTCGAGGCCGTCGCGCATGCACAAGCATGTGCTCGAGCGTGATCGCCTGCCGCGGGTCGTCGGGCGCGGACCATTCCGGAACCGGCCGGGTGCGTCGAGGTCGAGGTGGTGCCTCGCCGACGAGCACGCCGACGGCAGCATGGAGCACCGACTTCGCGACCGACCACGACAGCAGCTTGGTGTCGGGCCCGACCGGCTCGTCCGGGCCGTCGAAGTGCGGGATGGCACCGCCGTAGCGCTCGGCGAGCCGTTGGCCCTGCTGCACGACGAGAGCCGCGTACGTCGTGCCGAAGCGCGCCTCGTCCGCGAACAGGTCGTCGACGAGGGATGCCGGGTCGGCCACGGGCGCACCGTAGACCCGAAGATGCGAGACTCGCACCATGCCGCGAGCCGAACGCGGAATCGATCGTCTTCTACTTCGACCCGATGTGCCCGTACGCCTACCAGACGTCGGTCTGGATCCGCGACGTGCGGCACGCGCGCCGCGCTCGACATCACGTGGAAGTTCTTCTCGCTCGAAGAGGTGAACCTCGTCGCGGGCAAGCGCCACCCGTGGGAGCGGCCGTGGTCGTTCGGGTTCGGGCAGATGCGGGTGGGCGTGCTGATCCGCCGGGAGCTCGGCAACGACGCGCTCGACCGCTGGTACGAGGCGGTCGGGCACGCGTTCTTCTACGACGGGCTGAAGACCCACGTGCCCGAGACGCACGCGCAGGTGATCGCGGCCGCCGGGTTCGACCCGTCGTTCGTCGAGCGCGCGATCGCCGACGACTCCACGCTCGCCGAGGCGCGCGCCGAGCACGAGGACGCGGTCGCGTGCTACGGCGCGCACGGCGTGCCGACGATCGTGTTCGAGAGCGGGCTACGCGGTGTACGGCCCGGTCGTCGTGCCCGCGCCCGACGGGCGAAGGATGCGGTCGCGCTCTGGGAGCTCACGCGCTGCGATGCAGCGCTTCCCGCATCTCTACGAGCTCCGCCACCCGAAGACGATGGACGACGTCGCTGCACGTCGGCGAGCAGTTCCGCACGTACCTCACGACCCGCGACTGGCAGACCGTCGAGAACCCCGCTGCCCTGAACCGTCGCGTCGCGTCGACGCCGACGACGCGACGGCGACGACGCGCTGCAACCCGGCCGGGCACATCTTCGATCCGCCGCCGTCGCGGCCCGCGGCGCGCACGCCCTGCGCCGGGCACGACGAGGCATGCCGTCGGCGGTGAGGAACGCGAGCTCGTCCGCGGCCGTCGCGACCGCGACCAGCGGCCCGCGCGCCTTGTCGATCTTCGCCGCCTTCAATCCCGAGCCGCCGCGCGCCTGCACCGGGAACTCGTCGACGCTCGGTGCGCTTGGCGAACCCCTGCTCGGTCGCGATCACGACGATCTCCTCGTGCGCGACCGCGCACGCGCCGACCACCCGGTCGTCGCCCTTCAGGCGGATGCCGCGGATCCCGCCGGCGCTGCGGCCGACGGGGCGCACGTCGTCCTCGGCGAAGCGGATGCCCTGCCCGTTGGCGGTGACGAGCAGCAGCTCGTAGTCGTCCCAGCCCGGGAACACCGCGACGATCCGGTCGTCGGCGGCGAGCTTCATCGCGACGATGCCGTTCTGGCGGCCCGACGCCTCGGCGAACTCCGACGAGGCGGTGCGCTTCACCGCGCCCGTCGCGGTGACGAACACGAGGTTCGGGTGCTCTTCGTGCAGCCGCGCGTCGAGCGACCGCGACGACCTTCTCGCCGTCGCCGAACTGGAAGAGGTTCTGCGCCGCGGTGAGCCGCTCCTTCGGGAGCTCGTGCACCGTGGCGCGGTACGCGCGGCCGCGGTCGGTGAAGAACAACACGCCCGCGAGCGCGGTCGTGTCGATCACCTGCGCGACCGCGTCGCGCTCCCCCGGGTTCGCGACCTTCGCCGCGCGCGCCCGTTCGGGCACGCGCCTTCACGTAGCCGCGTGCGGTGACGGTGACGACGTACGGCTCGTCCTCGACGAGCTCGACGATGTCGATCGTGCCGGTGTCGTCGCTGACGATCTGCGTCCGGCGCGGCGCCTTGTGCGCGTCGCGGATCGCGGTCGAGCTCCTCGCGGATCACGCCCAGCAGCACGTCGCGCTTGGCGAGGATGCGGCTGCAGCTCCTTGATCGTCGCCTGGAGCTCCTTCGCCTCCTTGGCGAGCTCCTCGCGGCCGAGCTGGGTGAGCCGGCCGAGCGGCATGTCGAGGATGTGGTTCGCCTGGATCTCGGAGAACCCGAACCGCTTCGCCATCAGCGCGGTCCGCGCCGGCGGCGCGGTCCTTCGACGCGCGGATCGCCTTCACGACCGCGTCGATCATGTCGACGGCCTTCACGAGGCCTTCGACGATGTGCAGCCGCGCCTCGGCCTTCTCGCAACCGGAACTGGCGTGCGCCGGGTGACGACGACGACCTGGTGGTCGAGCCAGCCGCGCAACGCCTCGGCGAGCGTGATCGTGTGCGGCACGCCGTCGACGAGCGCCACCATGTTCACCGGGAACGTCGTCTGCGCCGCCGTGTGCTTGAACAGGTTGTTGAGCACGATCTGCGGGTTCGTGTCGGGCCGCAGCTCGATGACGAGACGCGTCTTGCCCTGGCCCGACTCGTTGCGGATGTCGCGTACGCCGTCGATCTTCCCGCGACTCGACGAGCTCGGCGAGCTTGCCCGCGATCGCGTCGACGCTCGTCTGGAACGGGATCTCGGTGAGCACGATCGCCTGGCCGCCGCGCTTCACCGGCTCGATCTCGTGCACGGCGCGCAGGCGCACCGTGCCGCGCCCGGTGCGGAACGCGTCCTTGATGCCGTCGTCGCCCATGATCAGGCCGCCGGTCGGGAAGTCGGGGCCCTTCACGTGCCGCATCAGCTCCGAGAGCGTCACGTCGGGCTTGTCGATCAGCGCATCGCGGCGTTGCAGATCTCGGCCAGGTTGTGCGGCGGGATGTTCGTCGCCATGCCGACCGCGATGCCCTGCGAGCCGTTCACCAACAGGTTCGGGAAGCGCGCCGGCAGCACGACGGGCTGCGTGCGCGACGCGTCGTAGTTCGGCTCGGAGTCGACGGTGCCCTCGTCGATCCCGGCGAGCATCTCCATCGCGATCGGCGACAGCCGGCATTCGGTGTAGCGCGACGCGGCGGGCGGGATCGGACGGCGAGCCGAAGTTGCCGTGCTTGTCGATGAGCGGCGCGGTGAGCGAGAACGTCTGGCCCATGCGCACGAGCGCTTCGTAGATCGACGGCGTCGCCGTGCGGGTGGTAGTTCGCCATCACGTCGCCGACGACGCGGCGCACTTCACGAACGGCCGGTCGGGGCGCAGGTTCGCGTCGTGCATCGCCCAGAGGATGCGCCGCTGCACCGGCTTCAGGCCGTCGCGCACGTCGGGCAGCGCGCGCGACACGATGACGCTCATCGAGTACTCGAGGAACGCGGCCTCGACCTCCTCGGCGAGCGTGCGCGTCGGCACGTCGGCCGGCGCTCTCGAGCGTCAATTGGTTGGTCGTCTTCCGGCGGGCCATCTACGTCCTCCTGGGGCAGGGACGCCCGGGAGGTAGGCGTGTGTGAGGTGCGAAAATCGCACCTCACACACGCCCCTGGCGCCCCCTACACGTCGAGGAAGCGTGCGTCTTTGGCGTTCTGCTGGATCCAGTTGCGCCGGGCGTCGACGTCGTCGCCCATCAGCACCGAGAGGATCTCGTCGGCGATCGCGGCCTGGTCGACGTCGAGCTGCACGAGGTGGCGCGTCGCGGGATCCATGCACGTCTCCCGCAGCTCGGGCGGATCCATCTCGCCGAGCCCTTTGAACCGCGCGAACGCGAGCTGGCGGTTCGGGTGCTCGTCGCATCAACGCGCAGGCGCGCCGCGTCGTCGGCGACGTAGTGCTTCTGGCCGCCGATCTCGACCGAGTACAGCGGCGGCTGCGCGACGTAGAGCCGGCCCGCCTCCACGAGCGGCGTCATGTGCCGGTAGAAGAACGTGATCAGCAGCGTGCGGATGTGGCCGCCGTCGACGTCGGCGTCGGCGAGCACGATCACCTTGCCGTAGCGCACCTTGGCGATGTCGAAGTCGGCGCCGATCCCGCCGCCGATCGCCGCGGTCAACGACTGGATCTCGGCGTTGGCGACGACCTTGTCCATCGACGCCCGCTCGACGTTCAGGATCTTGCCGCGCAACGGCAGGATCGCCTGGTTCTTCGGGTCGCGAGCGTCGCGCGCGGAACCGCCGGCCGAATCGCCCTCGACGAGGAACAGCTCGGCTTCGTCGCGCGAGCGCGAGGCGCAGTCGGCGAGCTTGTCGGGCATGCCGACGCCGTCGAGCGCGGTCTTGCGCCGGGTGAGGTCGCGCGCCTGCTTGGCGGCGCTGCGCGCCCGTGCCGCGTTCGACGCCTTGCCGACGATCGCCTTCGCCGGGTTCGGGTGCTCCTCGAGCCATCGCACGATGTGCTCGTTCGTCGCCCGTTCGACGAGGGAGCGCATCTCGGTGTTGCCGAGCTTCGCCTTGGTCTGGCCCTCGAACTGCGGGTCGGCCAGCCGCACCGACACGATCGCGGTCAGCCCCTCGCGCACGTCGTCGCCCTGGAACGTCGGTGTCCTTGGCCTTCACGAGGTTGCGCGCCTTGGCGTAGCGGTTCACGGCCTGCGTGAGCGCGCGCTTGAACCCTTCTGCGTGCATCCCGCCCTCGGTCGTGGAGATGCCGTTCGCGAACGAGTGCAGGCCCTCGTGGTAAGCCGTTGTTCCACTGCCACGCGACCTCGACCTCGCCCTCGGTCCCCTTGTCCGCGAAGTGACCGACGTCCTTGAACAGCGGCTCCTTCGACGCGTTCAGGTGCCGCACGAAGTCGACGATCCCGCCGTCGAACTGGAACGTCTGCGACTGCTTGTGTCCGGGCCGCTCGTCGGCAAGCACGATCGCGAGCCCGCGATTGAGGAACGCCATCACCTGCAGGCGTTCCGCCACCGTCGCCCAGCGGTACTCGGTCTCCTCGAAGACGTCGGGGTCGGGCCAGAACGTCACCGACGTTCCCGTGTGCCCGCGCTTCGACTGCGCGACGGCTTTCAGCTTGCCCTGCGGGACGCCCGGCTTCACCGCGCCGCGGCCCTGCTTCACGGCCGCGTACTCCTGGCGCCACGTCTTGCCGTCGCGGTCGACCTCGAGCACGACACGCGTGCGACAACGCGTTCACGACCGACACGCCGACGCCGTGCAGGCCGCCCGACACCTTGTAGCCGCCGCCGCCGAACTTGCCGCCCGCGTGCAACGTGGTCATCACGATCTCGGCCGCGGAACGGCCCTTGTACTGCGGGTGCTCGTCGACCGGGATGCCGCGGCCGTTGTCGACGACGCGCACCCGCCGTCGGCGAGCAACGTGACGTCGATCCGCGTGCAGTGGCCGGCCATCGCCTCGTCGACCGCGTTGTCGACGACCTCCCAGATCAGGTGGTGGAGGCCGCTCGGCCCGGTCGAGCCGATGTACATGCCCGGCCGCTTGCGCACGGGATCGAGACCCTCGAGCACCTGGATGTGCTCGGCGGAGTAGTCGCCGCTCCCGCGGTTGCGGGCCATGCAGACACGCTAGGTGACGGCTGCGCCACCCTGGTGTCTTCTGCGCGGCTACCGGCAGCTGCGGCAGGAAGTCCCGCACCTGCGCGGGCGGAATCGTCGGTCCGAACGCCGGACCGAGCCGAACTCGCAGCCGAGCTCGTGCAAGCCGCGCGGCTTGGGCGCTGTTCTCGACGTCGTTGGCCACGACGATGCGACCCAGCGCACCGCGCGTACTGCACGATCGCGCCGAGCAATGCCGCGCTCACTTCGTCGTCACGTGCGTCGTGCAACCGCGGCCACGAGCGGACCGGCGATCGTCATCGTCGGGCGTCGGCAGCGTGCGGAGCTGCTCGAGCGACGACACCGCCGATCCGAAATCGCGCAGCGCGACACCGACACCCAGCTCGTCGAGCGCGACGACGACGCGAGATGCAGCATCGAAGTCGTGCGCCACCGCGGACTCGGGAATGCCGATCCAGCACAGCGACGGCGAGCACGCGATTGCTTGCCGAGCATCTCGCGCACGAGCTGCGGGAACACGGGCGACAGCGCGCCGGTCGCAGTCAGCACCACGCTGAGACCGGGAACGATCGCCCCCGGCGGGTTGAGCTCCCATTCGGCGAGCTGGGCGAGCAGCGGTCCGCACCATGGCGACGTCCAATGCGCGCGAGAGGCCGGCGTCCTCGACCACCTTGCTGATCGCTTCGCCGTCGTGCGAGACCCGTCGTCTCCCAGTCGACCGCGCAGTCGAAGCCGACGATCTCGTGCGTCGCGAGGTGCGCGATCGGCGTGCACAGGATCGGGAGCCGGGGCTCCTCGAGGAGCCGGCCCACGGTACGTGCGATCCGCCGGCCCTCCGCGAGCTGGCGCCGCAGGTCTTCGTCGAACATCTCGACGCGACCGCGCCCGAGCCGCTTGGCGCGATACGCCGCGACGTCGGCGTTCGAGAGGAGCTGATCGGCCGACAGCGGGTCGTCGCCGCGTGCCGTCGCGATGCCGATGCTTGCGCCGATCACCACCTCGTGACCGTGAATGTCGTACGGCTCGCTGACGCGTGCCAGCAGGCGGTCCGCGAGCATCGACGATTGCGTGACCGATTCCATGTCGGGGCAGCAGACGACGAACTCGTCGCCACCGAGCCGCACGCACACGTCGCCGTCGCGGACGGTGCTGCGCAGTCGCTCCGCGACCTGCACGAGCAGCTCGTCGCCGGCCGCGTGCCCGAGCATGTCGTTCACGCGCTTGAAGCCGTCGAGGTCGATGAAGAGCAGCGCGACGCCACCCGCACCGCGGCACGTGCGCCGCGAGCGCGGCGTTGAGCTCCTCGACGAGCAGCGCGCGGCTGCCGAGGCCGGTCAGACGGTCGTGGGTCGCGTCGTACTCGAGGCGCTCTTCGAGCCGGTGCCGCTCGGTGACGTCTTCGAAGCGATCCGAGGAAGCCGGTCACCGCGCCGTCGCCGCGCCGGAGCGCGACCCATCGGGCGCTCACCCACCGCAACACTCCGGTCGAGGTCGTCAAGCGCACCACCGACGGCCGCGTCTCGACGCCGTCGACTGCACACTGCTTCTGCACGCGCAACGACTCGACGTCGTCGGGATGGAGCGTCCGCGACCACCCGCCGCCCAACGCGTCCGCGGCGGGCACCTCCGGTGAGCAGCTCGAATGCGGGGTTGACGAACGACACATCGGTCTTCGACGTCGACCTCGCAGATGCCGATCGGGCTCTCGGTGACGAGCGTGCGCCAGCGCGCCTCGCGTTCGTACACGGTGTGGTCGATGACCCGCACGATGATGCCCTGCACATCGGGATGGTCGAGCAGGTTCCGGAACGCGAGCGTCATGCGAGTGCCAGCCGTCGAGGTCGTTGCGCACCACGGCCCGCGCCTCGATCTCGACGACCTGCTGCGGCCCGGCACGCGACGAGGGCATCGCCGAGGGCAGGATGATCGTCGGGATGCACCCAATCCGCCATGCCGCGTCGTGAGGTCCGCGGCGCGGCTGAAGCCGGCCCGCAGACCGAGATCACCGAGCACGATGCGAGGCCGGAAATCCGGCACCGAGGATGGCGACCGCCTCGGCAAGCGCGCAGAGGACGTCCGGATCCCGGACGTCGAGTGGTGGGTTCTTCTCGCTGACCGCTCCGACCGCGGCGACTTCGGGCACCGGGGCCATCCCCCTACATCGGCACCGCCGGGGCCGCCCCTAATAGCGTGGCGAAGATGACCACGACCTTTGCCTCCCCGAAGGACCTGCTCGGCGCGATCGGCACCCAGCTGGGCCCCACCGACTGGATCACGATCACCCAGGACCAGATCAACAAGTTCGCCGACGCCACGCTGGACAACCAGTGGATCCACGTCGACACCGAGCGGGCGAAGGCCGGACCCTTCGGGGCGCCGATCGCCCACGGGTACCTGACGATGTCGCTGGCGTCGCACTTCCTGGGCGAGCTGGTGCGGGTCGGCGGGATCTCGATGGGCATCAACTACGGCGCCGAGAAGGTCCGGTTCCCGTCACCGGTACCGGTCGGTTCCCGCCTGCGGGGCCGGGGCGAGCTCCTCGACGCCAAGGAGGTGCCCGGCGGGGTGCAGGCGACGACCCGCATCACGATCGAGCGCGAGGGCAGCGAGAAGCCGGCCGCAGTCGTCGACGCCGTCTCCCGGTACCTGACATGAGCGAGCGTCGCCCGAGCGTGGTGGACGCGTTCCGGCTGGACGGCAAGGTCGCGATCGTCACCGGCGCCGGGCGCGGCATCGGCGCCTCCATCGCGCGCACCTTCGCGGATGCCGGGGCCAACGTGGCACTCGCGGCGCGCACGAAAGAGCAGCTCGACGAGGTCGCGAGCCGATGTCCGCGGCGCGGGCCGCGACGCGCTGGTCATCCCGTGCGACGTGAACGACAACGACGCCGTCGAACGCATCGTGGCCCAGACTGTCGGCGAGCTCGGTCGGGTCGACGTCGTCGTCAACAACGCCGGGGGCTCGATGCCACAGGCGTTTCTCGACACCAGCGTCGGCGCATTCGAACGGGCCTTTCACTTCAACGTCACGACCGCGTTCGTCCTGACCAAGGCGGCGACGCCGCACCTGCTGGCGTCGGGCGAGGGGGCGATCGTCAACATCTCTTCGGCGATGGGGCGCCTGCGCGACCGCGGCTATGTGGCCTACGGCACCGCGAAGGCCGCCCTCGCGCACATGACCCGCCTGCTCGCGGCCGACCTGGCACCCAAGGTGCGCGTGAACGGCATCGCGGTGGGCTCGGTGGCGACCAGCGCGCTCGAGATCGTCCTCGACAACCCGGAGATCCACGACGAGATGGTGCGGCGTACGCCGCTCAAACGGTTGGGCCGCCCCGAGGACATCGCGTTGTGTGCCCTCTACCTCGCGTCCGATGCCGGCAGCTTCGTCACCGGCAAGGTCGTCGAAGTCGACGGCGGCATCGAATACCCGAACCTCGAGCTGGGCCTGCCCGACTTGTAAGCGGTCAGTGCGCGCGACCCGGCTAACCGTCGAGCAGGTGGTGGATGGCGTCGGGCAGGACGAAGCCGTCGTCCCCACGGGCCCACGGCACCGCCGCGATCACGGCCGCCGCGTCGATGGGGCCGTACACGTGGGGGAAGTCCCCGGCGAACGCGTCGGCCGACGGCTCCCACCGCAGCTCGCTGGTGAGCCCGTCGGGGTCGATGCACAGCAGCACGAGGTCCGAGACGTCCCGGTAGAACCAATCCGCGACGTGTGTCACCTGGGTCGGCAGGGAGCAGTGAATGAACCCCTCCGTGTCGAGGCTCGCGGCCCGGTACTTCCCGTCCGCTCGCGCCCGGTCCCATTCGGGCGCGGTCGTGAGGTGAAGGATCAGTCGCGTCACGGGGGCACAGCATGACACGATGAGTGGCGTGGAACCGAAGGTCCGCTACGCCCGCAGCGGCGACGTCCATCTCGCGTACGCAACGTTCGGCGACGGCCCGATCGACATCGTGCTCATCCCGGGCTTCGTCTCGGCCGTCGACCTGACCCTCGAGGGCACGTTCGGACCGTTCGTCGAGCGGGTGTCGTCATTGGCCCGCGTGATCACCTTCGACAAGCGCGGCACCGGGCTCTCCGACCGCGTGGGAACCCTGCCGAACCTCGACACGCGCATGGACGACCTGCGCGCGGTCATGGACGCGGTGGGCAGTGATCGCGCGCACCTCGCGGGCATCTCCGAAGGCGGCCCGATGTCGATCGTCTTCGCGGCGACATTCCCGGAGCGCGTGCATTCGCTGCTGCTGTACGGCTCCTTCGCGGCCTTCGTCCGCACCGACGATCACCCCTGGATGCCGACCGCCGAGGATCGGGAGCGGGTCAATGAACAGGCGGTTGGACTGTGGGGCAGCGGCGCCGTGCTCTCGACCTTCCTGCCGAAGGACGAAAGGACGCCCGAGCGCAGGGAGCTCGCCGCCAGATTCGAGTCGCGTTCGGCGAGCCCGGGCGCGATGGTCGCGCTCACGCGCATGAACATGCAGATCGACGTGCGTGCGATTCTGCCCTCGATCTCCGTGCCGACGATCGTCGTGCACGCGAGCGGCGATCGGATCATCCCCGTCGAGTCGGGGCGCTATCTCGCCGCGCACATCCCGGACGCGCGCCTGGTCGAGTTCGAGATGAGAAACCATCTGTCGCTCGAGCCACACTGGATCGACCCGTGGTACGACGACTACATCGAGCTCGTGACCGGGATCCGGCCGGCCGGCCCCGTCGTCGACCGGGTGCTCTCGACCGTCATGTTCACCGACATCGTCGAATCGACACGTTCGGCGTCGCAGCAGGGTGACGCGGCGTGGAGACAGCTGCTCGACCGGCACGACGACATCATGCAACGCGAGGTGGCGCGGTTTCGCGGCACGCTCGTCAAGCACACGGGCGACGGAGTGCTCGCCCGGTTCGACGGCCCCGCGCGCGCCGTCTCGTGCGGCCTCACCACAGCACAGGCCGTCAAGACGCTCGGCATCGACATCCGCACCGGCGTGCACACCGGGGAGATCGAGCTCCGCGGCGACGACGTCGGCGGCATCGCCGTGCACGTCGGCGCCCGCGTCATGGCGCTGGCCGACGGTGGCGAGGTGCTCGTGACCCGAACCGTCCGTGATCTCACGGCCGGGTCGGGCCTGACGTTCGACGAACGCGGCGAGTACGAGCTCAAGGGCGTGCCCGAGCGCTGGCAGGTCTACAGAGCGCGGGGCTGAGAGAGCGCGAGCCCGTTCTCCCGCATCACCAGCCGCACTTCCTCCTCCGAGAACCCGGGAAGGTCGTCGACGAACGACTTCGGGTCGGCGAGCCCCTCGGCGTGCGGGTAGTCGGAGCCGAAGATCATGCGTTGCGCGCCCAGCTCGTCGCGCAGCTCGGGGAGGTCGTCCTCGTAGTACGGCGACACCCACATCTGCGCGCGGACCTGCTCGACCGGGTCGACGTGCTCGTACGCCGCGGGGAGCTGACCGTACGACTTCTTCAACGCCTTCAGCAGCTGCGGCACCCAGTCGGAGCCGCTCTCGATCGTCGCGACACGGAGGTTGCGGATGACGGCGGAGCACGCCGTGACACACGAGCGCCGCGATCGTGTCGTAGATCGGGCCGGTGGCCCGACGGTCACGCTGCGGAACGGGTCGTTGCGGAACGCTTGGAAGTCGCCGCCGCCGCCCCACTCGTCGGCGTAGCGGTTGTAGCCCGCGTCGCCCGAGTGATACGCCGCCACGATGCCGGCTTCGGCGATACGCGCCCACACGCCGTCGTAGATGCGATCGCCGGGCGTGCGGGAGAAGCCCGGTCCCCGCACCGGGCCGGCGCGCAGCACCACGACGTGGGCGCCGTTCGCGAGCGTGTACTCGACCTCTTGTTCGGCGCGCGCCGGGTCCTGGCAGCGCGATGTACGGCGCGGCGTAGATGCGATCGTCGTAGTTGAACGTCCAGTCGTCGAGCATCCACTCGTTGAACGCGTGGAACACGTCGTGCAGCGCGTCGGGATCGTGCAGCAGCGCTTCTTCGACGCCGACGCCGAGCGTCGGGAACAGGAAGCAGCCCAGCAGTCCCTGGCGTGTCCATCAGCTTCACGCGCGCCTCGGGCTCGCGGTACGCGGGGTTGATCGGCTCGAGCTCGCCGAACGCCTGGCGGATGTCGTCGCCGGCCTGCTTGCCGCGGAAGTAGTCGTCGAGACAGCCGGGGCGCGCGACCGGGTCGAAGGTGGGGTTCGGGATGAACCGGAAGATCTTGTTGTCGACGATCATGCGCTGCTTGCCGTCGATGTCGGCCCACTGCACGAGCTTCGACCGGTGCTTGGGCAGGTGACGGATGAACGCGTCGGTCGCCTCGTAGTAGTGGTTGTCAGCGTCGAAGACGTCGAAGTCGATCGTTCATCCATCGCGAACTCCCGGAGGTGAGCGAAATAGAACGGCGTTCTAGTTTATGCCTCGAGCCGCTCGGCCCGCAACGCCGACCGCCGGAGCTTGCCGGCGTCGTCGCGGAGGGGCTCGGTCGTGAACTCGAACGTGCGCGGGATCTTGTAGCGGACGAGCCGCTCGGCCAGGTGCGTCGCGCAGCTCGTCGACGTCGATGTGGGTGCCGTCGTCGGTCTGCACGATCGCGTGCACGCGGTTGCCGAGGTCGTCGTCGGGCAGGCCGATCACCGCGCACGATCGCACACGCGGATGCTCGTCGAGCGCGGCCTCGATCTCGGCGGGATAGATGTTGGCGCCGCCCGCGAGGATCATGTCGGTCTGCGCGGTCGCTCAGGTAGAGGTAGCCGTCGGCGTCGATCATGCCCATGTCGCCGAGCGACTCCCAGCCGCCGTCGATCCGGCGGGCCTCCGCGCCGACGTAGCGGTACGTGCGCACGCTCTCGTCGGCCGACGGCCGCATGAACACCTCGCCGACCTCACCGGGCGCGGCATCGGTCGCCGTCGGCGCGCACGATCTTGAACTGCTCGGGGTTGACCTTGCCGACCGAACCGCGGTGCTCGAGCCATTCGGCGCCGTTGATGATCGTCGCGGCCTGCGCCTCCGTGCCCCCGTAGAGCTCCCAGATCGTCTCGGCGCCGAGCCAGTCGATCCATTCCTCCTTCAGCCACGGCGGGCACGGCGCCGCGAGGTGCCACACGACCTTCAACGACGACACGTCGTAGCGGTCGCGTACGTCCTGCGGGAGCTTCGAGATGCGCGCCATCATCGTCGGCACGACGTACATCGAGTCGGGCTGGTGACTCGTCGATCAGCGGCAGCGTCTTCTCGGCATCGAACTTGCCGCCGAGCACGACATGGTTGCCCGCGAGCAGCGCGGTCATCGTCCACATGAACGGACCGTTGTGGTACAGCGGCCCGGGCATCAGGTGCGTGCCGTCGAGCTTCATCAGCAGCAGCGGCGCCGCGTCGGGATCGATCTCGCCGCGCGCTGGTTCGCCTCGATGAGCTTCGGGCGGCCCGGTCGAACCGCCCGACGTCATCGCCTTCCACGGGTTCGAGCACCGCGTCGGGCAGCGGGGCCGTCGTCGAAGCCGTCGACGTGCGAGCGGCTCGTCGACGCACGACGCGCGGGCTGCGCGAGCTCGATGATCGCGTCGAGCTCGCGTTGCGGCAGCCGGGCCGACACCGGTTGCGGCGGTCGCGCCGAGCTTCCAGCACGCGATCGCGGTCGCGACGAACTCGACCGAGTTCGGCAGCGCGATCGTGACCAGGTCGCCTTGGCGACGCCCTTGTGCGGCAGCGCTGCGCGCGGTGCGATTCGCGAGCGCTCGAGCTCGGCCCGCGCTCACGTGCGCTGCTCGTCGGTGAGCGCCGGGCGGTCCGGGTCGGCTTCCGCGTGGTCGCCGAGCCGTTGCGCGTACGAGATCAGGGCCACAAGCGGGATTCTGCCTGAATTCACACCGCGGCCGTGACCGCAGCGCCGGACGGCCGACTTCAGCCAGCGCAGCTGCTGCAGCTCTGCGTCAGCAGGCGCAGCAGCGGTCGAGATGGGCCGCGATCGCGAGCATCGTCGTGACGTCGCACTCGCAGTCGACATAGCAGTGGATGACCGCGAGCACCTCGAGGCACGAGGGGTCGTCCATGCCGCGCTGCGACTCCGTCTCGGCCACGATGGAGGGCGAACGGCTCGAGCGGGCGGGTGCATTCCCGGCGTCGTTACGGTGCGGCCGCCATGCAGCTCGACACACTCGACGCGCGATCGTCACCGGCGGCGCCTCCGGCATGGGCGAGGCCACGGCCCGGCGCCTGGCGGAGGCGGGCGCCACCGTCGTCATCCTCGACCGCGACGCCGGCAAGGGCGAGCAGGTCGCCGTCGGAGCTCGGCGGCCGCTTCGTCCCAGCCGACGTGACGAACGAGGACGACGTCGAGCGCCGCGGTCGCCGCCGCGACCGCGCTCGCGCCCCTGCGCACGTGCATCCACTGCGCGGGCATCGGATGGGCGGAGCGGACGATCAACCGCGACGGCGGTCCCGCACTCGCTCGACACGTTCCGCAAGGTGATCGAGATCAACCTGATCGGCACGTTCAACGTGCTGCGGCTCGCGGCGTCGGGGATGTCGGCCAACGAGCCCGACGACCAGGGCGAGCGGGGCGTGATCGTCAACACCGCGTCGATCGCGGCGTTCGACGGCCAGATCGGCCAGGCCGCGTACTCGGCGTCCAAGGGCGGCGTCGTCGCGCTCACGCTCACCGCCGCCCGCGACCTCGCGGCCGTCGGCATCCGCGTGTGCACGATCGCGCCCGGGCTCATCGACACGCCGCTGCTCGGTGGCCTGCCGCAGAGCCCAGCGCGACGCGCTTGCCCAGTCGGTGCTGTTCCCGAAGCGCCTCGGCGTGCCCGACGACTTCGCCTCGCTCGCGATGGAGATCGTGCGCAACAGCTACCTGAACGGCGAGGTGATCCGCATGGACGCGGGCATCCGGATGCCGCCGAAGTAGGTCAGCCGCCATGCCGCGATCATCCGCACCCGCGACGACATCGATCTGCTCGACGGCAGCGTTCTACGTCGACGACCCGCACGAGAAGTACACGTGGATGCGCGAGCACGCGCCCGTGTACTTCGACGAGCCACAACGGCGTGTGGGGCATCGCGTCCTACGCGGCGCGTGCTCGCGACCGAGAAGGACCCCACGACGTTCTCGAACGCGGGCGGGATCCGGCCCGACACCGGCCCGATCCCGATGATGATCGACATGGACGACCCCGAGCACTGGAAGCGCCGCAAGCTCGTCAACAAGGGCTTCACGCCGCGGCGCGTGCGCGACAGCGAGCAGAAGATCCGCGCAGGTCTGCGACGCGATCATCGACACGGTGTGCGAACGGGGCGAGTGCGACTTCGTCAACGACATCGCCGCGCCGCTGCCGATGATCCTCATCGGCGACATGCTCGGCGTCGAGCCCGAAGACCGCGACGACCTGCTCCGGTGGTCGGACGACATGGTGAGCGCGCAGAGCGGCAGCGCGACCGAGGAGCAGTCGCTGCGGTCGCTGCCAGGCGATGGAGGGCTACACCGCGTTCTGCACGCACGCGGTCGCGCAGCGCCAGGCGACGCCGACCGACGATCTCATGAGCGTGCTCGTGCACGCCGAGGTCGACGGCGACCGCTTGTCACCCGACGACGTGCTGCACGAGTCGCTGCTGATCCTCGTCGGCGGCGACGAGACGACGCGCCACGTCATCAGCGGCGGCATGGAGCAACTGCTGCTGCACCCGGAGCAACGCAAGCTCCTCGTCGACGAACCCGGCGAAGATCACGGTCGCGGTCGAGGAGATGCTGCGCTGGGTGACGCCGATCAAGAACATGTGCCGCACGGTGACGCACGACACCGAGTTCATGGGGCAAGCGATGACGGCCGGCCAGAAGTGCATGCTGCTGTTCGAGTCGGCCAACTTCGACGAGGCCAAGTTCGACGACCCGTTCCGCTTCGACGTCGAGCGCGCAGCCGAACGAGCACGTCGCGTTCGGCTTCGGTGCGCACTTCTGCCTCGGTCAGGCGCTGGCCCGGCTCGAGCTGAAGGTCATGTTCGAGCAGCTGCTCGCGCGCCTGCCCGACCTCGAGCTCGCGGCCGATCCCGCGACGCTCCCCCGCCGGCGTGCGAACTTCATCAGCGGGCTCGAGTCGATGCCCGTGCACGTTCAGCCCGTCCGCACCGCTCGAAAGGGCCGCGCCGTGACCGATACCGCGAGCTCGTCGAGCAGTTCTGGGCCGACCTCTACCGCCGCGACTTCGACGCGGTCGGCGCCTACTTCGCCGACGACGGCGAGTACACCGACATGCCGACGCCCAGCCGAAGACGTCGCGCGGGGACCCGCGCAGATCGCGGCCCGGCTCCGGCTCGGCCTCGAGCCGCTGGCCGGGATCTCGCACGACATCCGGGTGATCGTGTGCGAGGGCGACACCGTCGTGACCGAGCACGTCGAGCACTGGGAATGGCCGACCGGCGAGCGCGCGAGCCTGCCGTTCGTCTCGATGCAGCAGCTCCGCGACGGCAAGATCGTGCGCTGGTGGGACTACTGGGACCTCGCCACGCTGATGAACACCGCGCCCGCGTGGTGGGTCGAGCACATCATGAGCGAGTCCGCCCGCGTCGGCCTCCGCGAGCCGTAGCGCGAGAACGCGAGCCCTCGCGCTTCGCGATCGCCTGGCCCAGCTCCATCTTCGTCATGCGGGAACGCCCGGTGATCTCGAGCTTCTTGGCACGCGCCAGGAGCTCCGGCCTCGTGTGGCCCTCGACGTCGACCCCGCCCGCCGATCGACCCCGATTGCTGCGTCCACCCACCTTGGCGCGCTCGTCGGAGGGTCCCTTGCGGCCGCCCTTCTTGGGCTCCCAGTGGTCGCCGACCTTCTCGAAGGAGTGCTTCACCGAGGCGAACGCCGCCCGGTGCGCCCGCTCCTCGTCGCCGTCGTAGGTCGTCTCGGCCGATTCGAGCGTCTCGGCGTAGGTGCGCCGAGCTTTGGCCGGCGACTTCTCGAGTGTCCGCGGCATTCGCGTTCTCGATGCAGGCATCGCTACCCTCCTGTGCGTCTTCGGTGAGCTCACGCTTACCCAGGATGCAGCGGGCGGTACTCGGGTACGGCAACAGGAGGAAGTGCATGGCGAGCGAGGGTTACCACGAGCCACTCGAGCGGCTCTCGGCGGACGTGCTCGAGCGACATCGCGCCATCACCTCCTTGAAGGAAGAGCTGGAAGCCGTCGACTGGTACGACCAGCGCGTCGCGGCGACCTCGGACGACGAGCTGCGCGCCGTGCTCGCGCACAACCGCGACGAGGAGAAGGAACACGCGGCGATGACGCTCGAGTGGATTCGTCGCAACGATGCGAAGTGGGACGAGGTGCTCCGCACCTATCTCTTCACGGAAGCACCGATCACGGAGGTCGAGAAGCAGGCCGAAGCGGGCGGCGATGCGACCGACGGATCTCTCCCTCGGAGACTTGCGCAAGGAGCCGCCCCGATGAACCACCTCCGACGCGAGCTGGCGCCGATCTCCGAGGACGCGTGGTCCGAGATCGACGACGAAGCCTCCCGCACCTTGAAGCACTTTCTCACCGCCCGCCGGCTCGTCGACTTTGCCGGCCCCGACGGCTGGACCAAGGACGCGGTCGCGCGCGGCCACGTCGACGAGGTCACGCAGGCCCCCGCCGGCATCCGGGCCCGTATCCGTGCCGTGCAACCGCTCGTGGAGTACCGTGCCGAGTTCTGGCTCGATCGAGCGGCCCTGGATGCGATCGACCGCGGCGCGCAGCGACGCCGACATCGACCCCGTGCGCGATGCCGCCCGGCGGCTCGCGATCGCCGAGGACGAAGCCGTGTTCCTCGGCAATCGTGGGGCGCTGATCACCGGCATCGCCGAGGCCACACCGAACGCCAAGCTGCCGATCCACGACGACTATCGCGACTACCCGCAGAGCGTGGCCCGCGCGGTGGCGACCCTGCAGACCGTCGGCATCGCCGGTCCCTACGCGGTGGCGCTCGGCCCGCGTTGCTACACCGGCGTCGTCGAGACCACGGAGATGGGCGGCTATCCCGTGCTCGAGCACCTGCGGCTCATCGCCGGCGGTCCGGTGTTGTGGGCACCGGCGGTCGACGGCGCGGTCGTGCATCTCCTTGCGCGGCGGTGACTTCGAGCTCACCGTCGGCCAGGACACCTCGATCGGCTACCTGGATCACGACGACGCGAACGTGCACCTCTATCTGGAGGAGTCGTTCACGTTCCAGATCTTCACCCCGGAAGCGGCGGTCCACCTCAACTACACATAGCCTCCGCCGCGTGGCGATCCTGATCGACGGGCCCGCGTCGGCGTCGCGCCGACGATCTTCGGTTCGCGCATCTCGTCAGCGACACGTCGTTCGAGGAACTGCACGCGTTCGCCGCGGCGTTGTCCCTCCGCCGGCCGCTGCGCTTCCACCGCGACCACTACGACGTCCCGGCCGCCTGCTGGCAGGAGACCGTCGATGCCGGTGCGCGGCGTCGTGCCCACGCGCGAGATCGTCCGGCGGCTCCTCGCGGCGGGCTTGCGCGCTACTTCGGCGAGAAGCGCACGGCTCCGTCCAGGCGGATGACCTCGCCATTGAGGTACGGGTTCTCGACGATGTGTTGCGCGAGCGCGGCGAACTCGTCGGGCTCGCCGAGTCGCTTCGGGAACGGCACGTTCGCCGCGAACGCGTCACGCATCGCCTGCGGCGCCATCATCATGGGAGGCGTCGCGATCGTCCCGGGCGCGATCGTGCACACGCGCACGCCGGCCGCCGCCAGGTCGCGCGCCGCGATGATCGTCATGCCGATGACGCCGGCCTTTGCCGCGCCGTAGGCGATCTGGCCGATCTGGCCCTCATAACCGGCGATCGACGCCGTCTGCACGCAGACGCCGCGCTCCCCGCCCTCGTCGGGCTCGTTCTGTGACATCTGCGCCGCGGCCAGCCGCAGGACGTTGAACGTGCCGACGAGATTGAGCTCCACGACATTCCGGAACGCGTCGAGCATCGTGCGGCGTGCCATCGCGCGCAAGTGTGCGCGCCGCGATCCCGCCGCCGGCGCAGTGCACCGAGATCGCCAACCGGCCGAGCGCGGCTGCCTGTTCGACGGCGGCCTGCACGTCCGGCTCGGACGTCACGTCGCAGCGCACGAACCGATCGCCTTCGGGCGCGTCGACGCTCGGCGCGGTCGGCCAGCACGAGCCGGGCGCCGGCGGCGCGGAGCCGGGCCGCGCTCGCGGCGCCGAGGCCCGACGCGGCACCCGTTACGAGCGCGACATTGCCGGCGATCTGCACAGTCCCTCCACGAGCTCGGGTGCTCCCGCGAGCACGACGTACTCGACGTTGCGCACGTGCGACACGCTTCCCACCTTCTTGCCGTTCGGGTCGTGGATGCCGATCAATGCCCCGACGTACCGGCGCGAGTCGAACGCGAGCACGCGGACGGCGCCGCCGCGGTGCGCGCAGGCCGCCTTCGAGATCTTCGATCGTGATCCACGCCTCGTTGTTGTACGAGACGACGACGAGCGCGGCGTCGACGTCACGGATCGACTTGCGCAAGCGCGCCCGGCATCGCTCGACGCTCGTTGAACACGCTCTTGGTGACCGGATCGCGCGCGTCGACGCGCTTGCATGCCACGCCGTAGTGCTCCGGTGCGTCCCACGCCACGATGGTCTCCCACACGTGGTAGTTCGTGAAGTAGCGGTGCTGGTTGTACGGCGGGTCGAGGTAGGCGAGGTCGAACGCTCCGCCGGCCCTCGCCACCTCGCACGCGTCGGCCCGGAGCGCGACACCCTCGCCGGCGACGAGCTCCGGGACGCGGAGCGTCAGCGGCCGGAACGACCGCGGCGCCCATTGCTTGACGTAGGCCATCTGTACGCCAGTGGTCGAGTCGACGCGGTCGGCCGCTTCGAGCAGGCTCGTGAGCAGCACCGGATACATCCACGAGCCGCGATAGTCGCGCTCGATCGCATCGCGGATGGCGTCGATGCGCCGGCCGTTGTGCGGCTGGAAGAAGCGCGAGCGAACACAGAAGGTCTCCGTGGCGTAGCCGTCGACGTCGGGCCGGGCGGCAAGATCCGCGAGCGCGTCGGCAAGCTCGCCGTGGTCGGCGGCATCCCCGTCGAGCGCGACGTAACACTGGGCGAACACCTCGGCGTACCGGGCGGTGTCGACCGCGGTGACGTGCGCGCCCCGGCGCTTGAACTCCTGCGCGACGCGGGTCGTGCCGGTGAACAGGTCGAGCGCCCGCCGCGCTCCCGCATCGGCGCAAATGGCGCCCAGCACGGGTACCAGCCGTCGTTTCGATCCCAGATACTTGATCAGGCGGGATGACCGTAGTCTGGAGCGCGTGGCAAGAGTGGTATCTCACTCCGACGGTCGGCACGTGGTGGTGCAGATCGAGCTGGCCGGCATCGATCCCGATGCCGACGTCCGGCTCGAAGTGCGCGATCAAGTCCTCGAGATCGAGGTCCACCACGTCGACAACGGCACCAGCGAGAGCGTGACGCACCAGGTCTCGATCCCGGCCGGTATCACAAGGGACGATCTGCAGCTGACTCTTGCCGGCGACGTGCTCGAGATTCGGGCCGACGCGCCGTAGTCAGTAGACGATGACACTCCGGGCAACCTCGCCCGCCTGCATTGCCGTGAAGGCCGCATCCAGGTCGTCGAGCCCGATGTGGCGCGTGACCAGCTGTTCCAGGTCGAGGCGTCCCGCCTGCTGCAATCGCACGATCTCGGGAAAGTCGCGCGCGGGATCGGTCGCGCCGTACACGCAGCCCCGCATCGTCTTGGCGTCGACCATCAGCTGCATCGCGCCGAATTGCACCATGTCCTCGAAGCTGCCCGCGCCCACGATGGTGCACGTACCCGCGCGCCGGGTCATGTCGAACGCCTGGCGGATCGTCTCGGAACGGCCGACGACCTCGAACGCGTAGTCGACGCCGCGGCCGCCGGTCAGTTCCCGCACTGCAGAGACCGCGTCCGTTGCCGAAGCATCGACGACTTCGGTCGCGCCGCATCGGCGCGCCGAGCGCGAGCTTCGATGCCACGCGGTCGACGGCGACGATCGGCACCGCGCCGGCCAGTCGCGCGCCTTGGATCGCGGCGAGCCCCACTCCTCCGCAGCCGATGACCGCCACGCTCGCGCCGGGCTCGACATGCGCGCTGTTGCACACTGCGCCGACGCCCGTGACCACGCCGCATCCGACGAGCGCGGCGAGCTCGAGTGGAAAGTCGCCGTCGATGCGGATGCATGCCCGGTCGGGCACGATCGTTTCCTCCCCGAAGGTTGCCGTGCCGAACGCGGCGAGCAGCGGAGTGCCGTCGCTCGCGTGTGCATATGGCTGCGCGAACGCATGATCGAGGCCGTGCTCGCACAGCTCTGGGTGTCCGCGCAGGCAGAAGAAGCACTGCCGGCACGGCGCGACCCACGAGAGCACGACGTGGTCGCCGGGATCGATGCCGGAGACCTCGCCGCCCGTCTCGAGCACGACGCCGGCCCCCTCGTGGCCGAGCACGGCCGGCAACGGGTGCGGGATCGTGCCGTCCCGGATCGAAAGATCGGAGTGGCACACGCCGCTCGCCGCGACGCGCACATGCACGTCGTGCGGCCCGAGCGCGCGCAATGCCACGTCGTCGACCGCGAACTGCTCCCCGGCGGCGCGCAACACGGCCGCGCGCACGACGGCTACCTCGCGACGGGGAAGACGAGTGGCAAATGGTCGGCTTGACGGATCCCCGGCGAGAAGTGGATGTCGTCGTGCCCGAGCGCGTACTCGGGGATGCGGCGGTGGAATTCCTCGAGCGCGACGCGCAGCTCTAGGCGGGCAAGGTGCGAGCCGAGACAACGGTGCGGCCCGCCGCCGAACGCGAGGTGGCGGTTCGTCTCGCGGTCGAAACGCACGTCGCCCCAATCATCGAACTCGGCGACATCGGCGTTCGCGGCACCGATCAAGAGCGTCACGCTGTCGCCGGCCTTCATCTGCACGCCACCCATCTCGTGATCCTGCGCGAGCACGCGCGGCACCATCATCACCGGCGTCTGGTGACGGAGGAGCTCCTCGACCGCGTGCGGGATGCAGGACGGGTCGGCGACGAGCGCGTCTCGACGCTCGGTGTGGCGGGCGAGGTACACGATCATGCAGTCGAGCGTCGCAGTGACGGTGTCGAGACCGCCGAGCAAGAGCAGGTGGCACGCGCCGAGCATCTCGGCACGTGTGAGCGGCCGTCCGTCGACGGTCCCCTGCACCATCCGGCTGAAGAGGCGGTCGTCGGGATTGCGTCGCTTCTCCTCGAGCGCGGCCTCGAAGTAATGCTCGATCGCGTCGCCCGCTTCCTTGCGGATGCGGTCCCCCTCCTCGAAGGTCGGGGCCTCGGGCCGGATCGTGTCGTCGCGCCACTTCAGGAATCTCGGCAGGTCCTCGTGGGGCAAACCCGTCAGCGCGAGGAAGAACGTCGACGGCAGGGGCGACGCGAAGTCTTCGTGGAAGTCGCACTCGCCGCGGTCGATGAAGACGTCGATCGCCTCGTTCACGAACTTGCGCATCTCGTCTTCCAGCGCGGCCATCTTCTTCGGCGAGAACTCGGGGTCGAGGAGGCGCCGGTACTTCGCGTGCTCCGGCGGGTCCACCGACAGCGGGATGAGCGGGAACTCTCCGCCGATGTCCACCACGCCCTTCGACGAGAAGACCTGCGGGTGCTTCAGCGCCCAGAGCACGTCCTCGTAACGCGAGATCATGACGACCTCGTTCCCGAACATCCCCGCCTGGCGCGAGACCGGACACATGTCGAGCATCTCCGCGTACACGTCGTGCGGCGCGTCGGCACAGCGTGGCGAGAAGACCCTGTCCATCACGTCCATCTCGCGGTCCTCGCCGGGCGCGGGCGTCTCTTCGGTGTACATCAGGACTCCTTCGAGTGAACGGTGTCGGTGTCGCGGCCGGCACGCAGGACGACGCCGGGCGTCGAGCCTGTGTACGCACCGTCACGAACGATTTCGGTTCCGGCGACGAGCACGTGGTGCATGCCGCGTGAGTCGGCGACGATTCGGCTGGCGCCGCCGGGCAGGTCGTCGTGCGTGCGCTCGCCCGCCGGGCCGACGGTCTCGGGGTCGAAGGCCACGACGTCGGCGTGCGCGCGCCGACCGCGATGCGGCCGCGATCACGGACGCCGTAGAGCCGCGCGGGCACTTCGGTCAGCAGGCGCACCGCTTCTTCCAGGCCGAGGTGGCCGTTGCGTACGGCGTCCCCGACAACGAACGTCGAGTAGCTCGCGCCCGACATCATGTCGAGGTGCGCGCCGGCGTCGGAGCCACCGACGATCGCGCGCGAGTCGCGCCGACACCGCGGCGCGCATCTTCCACACCTCATCGGGCTCGGGACCGCCGAAGTCGGGCCGCAGCCCGGTGCGAAGGCCGTCGGCGATCACGACATCGCACAACACGTCGAACGCGTCGGCCTGCCGGTCGCGGGCGATGTCACCGATCCTGGTGCCTTCGAGGCGGCGGGTGTCGTCGGTGAAGCCCTCGGCGATCTCGAGGCGCTCCCAACGGGCGAGGCCGGCCAGGACCCCGGCTTCGGGCGAATGCGCGTTCGCGTCGAGCCGGCGGCGGGTGTCGGGGTCGGAGAGCGCGCGCATTCGTTCCTCGATCGGCAGGGCGAACGTCTCCCGCCAGCCCGGGAGGCCGTCGAGCACGAACCCGGAGTGGAAAGAGAGGCGGATCCGCATGCCCTGGGGCAGGGTGAGGGCGACGACCCGCGCTCCCTTGGCCGCCGCCCGGCTTCCGGCGTCGAGCTGGCGCTCGTGATTGCCACCGGGAGCGACGCCGAGCACGTTCCAATTGAGCGGACGGTCCGCCGCGGACGACATGCCGGCCATCAGGTCGATCTCGTCGTCGGTGAAGCCGTTCAGGCAACCGGGGATGATCAGCTCGAGCTGCGTCCCGGCGTGATCGTGCAGCACCGCCGCGAGCCGCAACAGCTCTTCGTGCGTCGCGGCGCCGCGACGGGACCGGATTGCCGTCGCCGTCGTTGTGGGTCGGCGCCTGCGAGGTCGAAAAACCCATCGCTCCCGCGTCGAGCGCATCGTGCAGCAGACGTTCCATCTGCGTCACTTGACCGTCGCTCGCCTCGCTGCCGACCGCGTCCTCGCCCATGACGACGCGCCGGAGCGCGGAATGACCACAGAGGAACCCGGCATTCACGGCGATGCCGTGCTGCTCGACGCGATCGAGGTAGTCGGCGAACGTCTTCCAGTCCCAAGGCACACCCTGTTGCAATGCCGGCAACGGGATGCCTTCGACCCGCGCCATCAAGCGCGACAGGTAGTCGACGTGCTCGTCGCCGCCGGGCGCGAGCGTGAACCCGCAGTTCCCGCCGAACACGGTCGTGACGCCGTGCAACGGCGAAGGGCTCGCAGTCGCGTCCCAGAGCAGCTGCGCGTCGTAGTGCGTGTGCAGGTCGACGAATCCCGGCGCGACGACGAGGCCGTCGGCGTCGATCGTGCGCGCCGCGGTGTCGTCGACATCGCCGATCTCGACGATGCGTCCGCCCACGATCGCGACGTCGGCGCGCCGCGCCGGGGAGCCCGTCCCGTCCACCACGGTGCCGTTCTTGACGAGGAGGTCGAGAGTCACGGGAGCCGGAGCTCCTCGGGCACAGGATGGCGGAAGAGCTTGGACGCGTTCTCCCACGTGACCTTGCGGATGTCGGCGTCGGAGACGTCTACGAGGCCTTCGGCGGCGAGCAGCTGCGTGTCGGGCCACGTGGAGTCGGCGTGCGGGTAGTCGCTCTCCATGCAGATGTGGTCGATACCGATGTGGTCGCGCAATGCGAACGTCGAGCCGAGGTCGATCGTGCAGAACCAGAAGTTTCGTCGCAATGCGTCGATGGGCGACACGTTCGGGTCGTCCCAGCCGTGTGAGCCGACCGCGGAGTGATCGAGCACGTACGTGATGCGATCGATCAGCATCGGCACCCAGCTGATGCCGCCCTCGGAGAACGCGATCTTGAGGTCGGGGAAGCGGGTCGGGACCTGTGCCCAGAGCCAGTCGGCAGCGGTCACGAGCGCGTTCACGGGGAACAGGCTCGTGTAGAGCTCGAGCGGTGCGCCGGGCGAGCGCGCCGCGGTCCACGACGACGAGCCGTTGTGCAGGCACACGACCGTGCCGGTTTCCTCGCACACGCGCAGGAACGGATCCCAGTGCGCGTCGATCATCGGCGGCAGCTTCAGGTCGACGGGGTTCTCGGGAAAGCTCACCGCCTTGGCGCCGCGTTCGGCGTTCTCGTAGACGTCGTTGGCCGCGATCTTCGGATCGTTCACCCACGCGAGCTGGAGCGGGATGATGCGATCGGGGTGTGCGCCCGCCCATTCGTCGATGTGCCACTCGTTCCAGGCGCGGAGCGCGGCGAGCCCGAGCTCGGGGTCCTTGCTCTTCGAGAAGATCGTGCCCGCAAAGCCGGCGATCAACGAAGGGAAGCACAAGCTCGCGAACACGCCGTCGAGATCCATGTCGGCGATCCGCGCGTCGATGTCGTAGCAACCGTGGCGCATCTCGTCGAAACGCGCCGGCTCCATGCTCCACTCTTCCTTGGCCCGGCCGGCGACGGCGTTCAAGCCGACCTGCGGGTAGAAGGCGTCCTCGTACACCCACGTCTCCCGGCCGTCGGGAAGCGTGACCACCCGCGGCGCCTGGTCCTGGAGATGGCGCGGCATGCGCCCTTCGAAGACGTCCGCGGGCTCGATCAGATGATCGTCGACGGAGATGATCGTGTAGTGGCGCGGGCGCGCCTCGGGATCGGGCAGCAGGGTCGCGCTCACCGCGCACGCACCCCGCGCGCACAGAAATCGTGGAGGTACTCGGCGAGCTCGCGTGGGTCGGAGGCACGTCCCAGCACGACCTCGTGGATGCCACCGAGAATCACGCCGAACATCGTGAGTGCGTCGCGGTGCGGATGTTCGCTCCCGAGGTAGCCGGCAAGGAGGTCGAGCAGTGGCGCGAGGGCGGCCAGCTGCTCTTCGCCGTGGTGCTCGTTGAGTCGCAGGTACTCGCGCACGAGCACGCCGCCGTAGCCGGCCGCGCCCGGCAACGAGAGCATGTCGAACAACTCGACGAAGTACGCGTGGAGACCGTCGGCACCGGTGCGCACGCCGATGCGCGTACGCAGCACCTCCGCGCCGAGCCGGCTGTCGGCCGCGATCAGCGCGAGCAGCAGCTCGTCCTTGCCGCGGAAGCACCGGTAGAAGCTCTTGAGCGAGAGCTCGGCCTGCGTGGTCACCTGGGCGACGGTGAAGGCCGCGCTGCCGGTGTCGTTGGCGAGATCGCGGGCCGCCTGGACGAAACGCTCGGGGCGAGCTTCGAGCTCCTCGGCGGCCAGAGGGGAGAATGTCATTCTCCCTCAGTATGACCCATCCCCAGCCCGCGGACAATGACGTTCTCTCGTGAAAATTGCCCCGATGGGCGGAGCTACACGGCCCGCACCGTTGGCCGCATCACTGCGCCGATCAGCCAGAACAGCGGGAAGAAGATGCCCACGATGAACATGACCCAATGGCCGTTGCGGATGGTCACCACGCCCAGGGTGACGAGCAGGACGAGGTAGAGCACTCCTCCACCAATGATCCACGGCATGCCTACATCCTCTCGAAGGGAGCGATCGCAGGGAGCGTAAGGACGCGTCCCCATATCGCGCTTCACCCTGATGGGGTCGTTCGTGCTTCAGCCCAGCAGCTGGATGACCTCGTCGGCGTAGCGGCCCCGCTGCAGGAGCGCGGCCATGAGCGACATCGGGCGATCGATGTGCGTGAAGAAGTCGAAATAGCCGGCGCACAGGTAGTTCAATCCCGGCTCACCGTCGGCGGCGAGCACGAAGCGGTTCTTCGGGCATTCGCCGTGGCACGCGAAGAGGACGGGACACTCCCGGCACTGTGTGGGGAGCGTGTCGTGCTTGTCCCGGCCGAACTTGCGCTGCTCGGGCTTCGCGATCAGCTCGACGAGGTGCGTCTCGTGGATGTTCCCCAGCAGGAAGTCCGGTTCGACGAAGTGGTCGCACGCATAGACGTCACCGTTGTGCTCGAGCGCAACCGCGTCGCCACACGTCTCGGCAAAGACGCAGAGCGCCGGGGAGATGCCGAGCCAGGACGCGAGCGCAGATTCGAACGTAGGGATGAACACCCGTCCGACGTCGTTGTGCACCCACTCGTCGAAGACCGCGACGAGGAACCGACCCCACTGTGCCGCGCCGACCGACCGTTCGGTCACCGTATTGCCTTCCTGGAACCCCGTCTGGTTGTCGCGCTCGACGATCGGAATGAGCTGGATGTGCTCGGCGCCGCACTCGTCGCGTAGGAAGCGATACACCTGGAGCGGATGATCCGCGTTCGCGGCGTGCACGGTGCAGAGCACGTTGAAGGCGACGTCGTGCTTGCGTAGCAAAGCGAGCCCGGTAACGACCCGATCGAACGTGGGACCGCCTTTCTTGTCGACCCGGTACGCATCGTGGAGCTCCCGCGGGCCGTCGATGCTGATACCGACGAGGAAGTTGTGCTCATGGAGGAACCGGCACCAGTCGTCGGTCAGCAGCGTGCCGTTGGTCTGGATCGTGTGCTCGAGCCGGACACCGGGCCGCTTCAGCGTCTCGGCCACGACGACCACACGCCGAAAGAACTCGAGACCCATCAGCGTCGGCTCGCCGCCTTGCCACGCGATCGTGACCTCGGGCGCGCTGTGGGCCTCGAGCAGCTGACTGATGTACGTCTCGAGCGTGTCGTCGCGCATCCGGAACTTGTCACCCGGATAGAGCGCCTCCTTCGAAAGGAAGAAACAGTACGAACAGTCGAGGTTGCAGATCGCGCCCGTCGGCTTCGCGAGCATGTGGAATGCGGGTGGCGCGCCGGCGGGACGTGTGCTCGGGCTTGCCGGTCTGCCCCGGAACGCAACCGGCGCCTCGATCACGCGCCGGAAGCTACCGGCGGTGCCCACGCTCGTCTTCATCCCATCGGGGTGATGCGATCCACGCGATCGATTGCGATTCTTCTCACATCATCTCGCGTCGACGTGCCCGGAGAACGAGGTCGCAGCGCTCTGTGCCGAACGACGTTCCGCCCCAGGAGAAGCGAGAACTCGAGGAACAGGACGACGGCGACGACGCTGCACTCCACCTCGACGCTTGTCGCCGCGCGTGTTGCCGCAATCGATGCCGCCATCGACACGTTGGGCGGACGCGGCACATTCGCTCCCGACGAGGTCGTCGACATCCTGCTCGACCTCCGCGCCCGCATCGCCTTCAGCGCGCTCCTTACCGACGCGCTGGACCGCTGAAGCCATTTCTGACGACGCGTCTCACCCCGTGGGGTGACGACCCCACACGTTGAGCGTGCGCCGGCGCGCTGTTCGCTATGGACGCGCGTCGAGCGAGCTGCAACTCGCACGATTTCGGAACCCAATTTCTCGAATGCCAGGTATTCTCCGAAATTCGCGACGATGCTGACCGCTTTGCAAGAGGGCCGGACGATCAGAACGGACCGTGGTGCCCACACGCTCTCTCCGACACGCCTCTCCCAGGCCCGAGACCCACCGCGCGGTCACTCGTTCGCGCTTGCTCCGACGTCTCGACGCGGCCAGCGCGGGCCAAGCTCACGTTGGTCGCGGCCCCGCCCGGATGCGGCAAGTCGGTACTCCTCGCGCAATGGGCATCAACCCGCCGCGATCTTGGAGCGATGCTGTCGTTCGACCGCGTCGCCGGCACCCGCGAACTTGCATCGCGGTTCGTCGAGCCTCTCGCCGGCCTCGAACCCGGGTTGATCGACCTGCAGCTCTTCTCGGGCGAGACCGACGAGCACACGGTGGGCGATGCATTCTTCTCCCGACTCGTCGATGTCGTCGATTCTCTGCGCGAGACGGTGTTCGTCATCGACTGTTTCGACGGACTCGAACCACCTTCGCTCCGCGAGGACATGCTCGCGTTCATCGCACAAACCGCTCCGCACATCCACTTCGTCGTCGCCGTACGGTCCGAACGGCTCGTTCCCCAGGTCGCTCACGACGTCCGGCTCCAGGACGACGTCGCGTTCCTGCGGGAGCCCGACCTCCTCTTCGACCGCGACGAGGCGCGCGACCTCCTCGGTCGCGAGTCGCGCCGCCTTCTCGACGATGCAGACATCAGCAACCTGGTGGCGCGGACGGAAGGATGGCCGACCGGCCTGCACCTCGCCGCGCTCTCGCTCCGCGCCGCCGACCGCGTCGCGGGCTGGGTCGACCGCTTCGACGGTGCGGACGAATACGTCGCGTCCTACTTCACCGACGTCGTCATGCCCCAGTATTCGCCGGAACAGCAGCGCTTCCTCCTGACGACCTCGCTCCTCGATCGGCTCACCGGATCCCTTTGCGACACCGTCACCGGGACCAACGACGGCACGACGATGCTGCATCTCCTCGAGGAGCGATCGGCATTCCGCCGGAGACCCATGGACGGCGAGGACATCTTCGTCTTCGACCGCCTGTTCGGTGAGTACCTCCGCAGCCGGTTCCGGGTCGTCGACCCGGCCGGGGAGCGGCACGTGCTCGGTCGAGCCGCGGACTGGTACCTGGCGCACGACGACATCGAGGAAGCCGTCCCGTACCTGCTCCGCGCCCAGGACTGGGAACGCGTGCTCGAGGCCGTGTCGGCAGCCGGTCGGGGAATGCACGAGCAGGCTCGTCCCACGGTCGCGCTCGCGTGGCTCGAAGCCGTGCCCCATGCTGTCCGCGAGGGCCGCAACGACGTGGCGCTCATGCACGCCGTGCTCCGGCACTTCGTCGGCGACACGCTCGGCGCCGAGGAGATCCTTCGACGGATGGGAGCTCCGCGGTCGCTGCCGCCCGGCGTGCGGGCCGTCGCCGACGTGCTCCGCTCGACCTGGGTAGAAGTGCATCTCGCTCCGGGCGCCGTGCTCGAAGCGGCGGACAACGCGCTCGGCATCCTCGACACCTTGCGTTTCGACGAACTGCCCGACGTGTTGGGCATCACGTCACATCGCGATCTGCAGGTCATCGCGTTGACTTCGAGGGCGCGGGCGTTGTGGTTCGCAGGGGATGTCGCGTCGGCACGTGCCGGCCTGGAGCAGCTCCTCGAGGACGGCGACCTCTACCCGACGTGGCACATCAACATCCTTGGGACGCTCGCCCTGCTCGAGGCTTGGTGCGGGCAGCTGCGCCGGGCGCAACAACACGCGACGTATGCATTCCGGATCGCCGCCGAAACCCGGCGGTCGAGACCTTCATCCCTCGCTCGTCAACGCGTATCTTGCGATGGCACACGTCATGCTCGCCCGTGACGATCCGACTCGAGCCGAGGTGATGCTCGGGGAAGCGTTCGAAGCCGCCGCTCGCACCGCGGGGTATGCGATGTCGCTCGCGCTTTACGCGGTTGAACATGCCGTCTTCGAGCACGTGCGCTCGAGACCGCGAGCCGCGCTCGACTCCCTGCGAGAAGCCGAGCATCGTCATCCCGCAGTGCCTCCCCTCATCGCCTCGCGCCTACGCGCCCTGAAGGCGCGCGCGTTGCTCAGCCTCGGCGAGCCCGCGCTTGCAGAGCGCGCACTCGACGACGCTGCGGCCGAGTGCACTGTCGAGGAGGCAGCCACCGCGATCCAACTCGCACTCGAACGCAACGACGCCGTCTCCGCCCGGCAGGCACTCGCCGCGTGGCCCGCCGCGGGCGGCTCGTGGTCGGACCTGAATCGCCGGCTCGCCGAAGTGCTGATCGCCGACGCCGACGGCGAACGTCGGGCAGCTCTTACAGTGCTCGAGGAAGTGGTGGCAGCAGCGGAACCCGAGGGTCACGTGCTGCTCTTCACCGGCGCCGGGCCCCGGGCCCAGCGCCTCGTGCGGGCGCTCTTCCACGCCCACCCCACCCCGTACCTCCGGCAACTCGCGAGGCCCGAACAACCGGCCTCATCGAGACGAGGAGCCTCGACAACTGAGCTCCGAGCGCCGCTGAGCGCACGCGAGCTCCTCGTGCTGCAATATCTGCCCAGCCGCATGACGCACGCGGAGATTGCCGCGCAGCTGTTCGTGTCGCTCAACACCGTGAAAACCCAGGTGCGGAGCATCTACACGAAGCTCGGTGCCCATGGTCGAAAGGATGCGATCGATCGGGCAGAAGAGCTGGGTCTGGTGTGACACCAGAGGGTCCAAGTCCCTCTGCCGTCGCGCAGCAACTCTTCGAGCTCGTCGTGCGTGGCGACCGCGACGGCGCCCTCCGGCTCGTGCATTCATTGCTCCTGAGTGCTGCCGAGCCGGCGACATTGATCGAGGACGGGCTCGTGCCGCTCCAGCGTCGCGTCGGCGAGCTCTGGGAGCGCTCACTGATCGACGTCGTCGAAGAGGAGAGGATCACGGCGATCGTCGAGGAGCTGCTGAGCGCCATCGTGTACCACATCCCGCGCGGCGATTCGAGAGACCGCGTGATCTGCGCGTGCCCGCTCGGAGAGTGGCACACGCTCCCGGCGCGCATGGCGAGCGAGCTCTTGCAGATGCACGACTGGTCCGTGACGTTCTCCGGTGCGTCGACTCCGAGCGCCACGCTCGCCGCAGTCGCCCGGTCCCGTCCCCCGCTCGCAGTCGTGCTCAGCTGCACGATGGCCACGCGTTCTCGTCGCGGCGCGGATGCGATCGAGGCGATGCACGAGCTCCACCTTCCCGTGCTGGTCGGCGGCGCCGGGTTCGGACGCGACGATCGCCGGGCTCGCGCCGTGGGCGCGGATGGCTGGGCGCGCTCGATGACCGAGGCGGATCGCATTCTGGCGTCTTGGTCGCGCCGGACGCCCGCGATGAAGGCTGCAACGTCTGCAACCCCGCCCTTGCTCTCGCCGGCGGCCGCCGCGGACGCCACGGATGAGGTGCTCCGACATCTCGGACACCGCGGCTCGGGACAGGAGAGCCATCCACGGATCGGTGTCACGGGGCCCGACATCACGTTGATGCTCGACTTCGTGAATGCCGCCCTCCTGACCGCGGACCCGGGCGTCGTCGCAGAGATGCTCGAGTGGCACCGGCGCACCTTCGCGGCGCGCCATCTCCCGCCGGGGACCCTGGCCGTGGTGGTGGAGGCGCTGACCGGGGTGCTCCCTCCGGTTGCGGGAGCGCTGATCTCGCAAGCTGACCCGAGGAGGTTCGCCGAGAACTCGGGCGGCGCCGGGGCCGCGTGCTGAGTGCGACCTCGGCGGACCGGACGCGCTCACCCCAGCAGGGCGATGTCGGGGGTGGTGCGCCGTGACACGCTCCTCGTACCGCTCGAGGAAGGGCGCCCGTGCCCACGACCAGATACGAGATACGAATTCGAGGTCGATTGACCGCTTCGTTGTACTCGGCGTTCGATCCTCTCATCGCGCACGTCGAGCCGACCGAGACGGTCCTCTGCGGCCGGATCGAGGACCAGGCGGCGTTGCACGGCGTCCTCCAGCGGATCGAGGCGCTCGGCCTCGAGCTCGTGGAGCTTCGGCGGGTCATCGAGACCCCGCGCGAGGACGAATAGCGAGGTCGGATCAGGAGGGTCAGATCAGGGAAAGCGCGCGTGCCCGCTCGACCGCCTGCCGGCGTCGGGTGACCTCGAGCTTGCGATAGATGCTCTTGAGATGCGTCTTGACGGTGTTCACGGAGAAGTACATCTCGGCGGCGATCTCGCTGTTCGACATCATCGTCGGCAGGTAGCGCAGCACGGTGAGCTCTCGTTCGGTGAGCCGCTCGACGAACTGCGCAGACGTCACACCGCCGTCGAGACCCATTCGCTCGAGAAGCTGCGTGGCGAGCATTCGGAAGGGCCGCACACCCGCGACGTAGTCGACCAGCACCTCGCGAACTGCGAGCCCGGAGTCCACGAACGCGCGCCTGTAGCCGTGCCGGTCGACAAGCGCGAGCGCACGCTCGCACTCTGATTCCGCTTCCGGCAGGTCGCGCAGCGCCGCGCGCTCGGCCGCCCGCTTCACATGGCCACGCGCGAGGACGTACGGATGCGTTGCATCGACCCGCGAGTCACCGCGTCCGCGCATCGCGCGCTTTTGGCGCCCGGCCAGGTCGACGAGCCCCAGCGCGTCGTCCAACACGTCGAGGAGTGGGATACAGCCGGTGGCGACGACGTTGGCAAGCTGGCGCTTGGCCGCGTCCTTGTCGCCGTTGCTCAGCGCCATCCGAGCCGCGAGCGCCGGCGCCACGACGTCGCGACACGCACCGGGCCGTAGATTCACCCGCGCCTCCGCGAGCGCGGTGCGCGCAGCCGGCAGATCGTCCGCGTGGTACGCGCAGATCGCGAGGGTCAGGGCACGAATTCCACGGGGGTTTCGCGCGGGGATGCTCGCCGACACGTCGCCGAGCTCATCGCAGAGCATCGTGGCATTGCGCAAGCGGCCGCCGAGTGCACTTGCGAGCGCGAGCAATGTGGTCGCAGTCACATTCATGGTGTCGCGGCTTGTACGCGGGCCGTACGAGATCACATGTTCCAGCAGCTCGCGGATCGCGTCGAGATCGCCGTCGCGCAGTCGTGCCTCCGCCCGCGCCAGCATGACCAATCTCGCGATCTGCGTGCGTTCCTCCGGCGAATCGCATCCGGCTTCGGCGTCCTGCTCGAGGAGCGCCCCGGCCTGATCGATCTCGCGTGCCGAGTCAGTTCCCTCGCACGCGAGCGACAACCAGATCAGTGTCGCGATGAGGCTTCGCCGCGACGAGCGGCCGTCGTCGTCATCGCCGACACAGTTTCCGGCGCCGGCCAGACACGCGGATGCACCGGCGTGCTCGCCCAGCTCGAGGTGCTGGATCGCGGCGGCGAGCGAACGCATCGCGTTCCCATCGCACGCTTCGTCGGGAAGAAGGTACGCGGTCGTGCGAGCAGGCATTGTGGCTCGCTCGAGCGTCGGCGCGACCCACGCGTCCGTGATCATTCGGGCCAGGAGGTCCCAGTCGCGTGCCGTTGCGGCGTGGCGCATGGCGTCGTCGAGGCGTCCCGCGGCCTCGAACCAGCGTGCCGCACACGTGCGTGCAGCGCGCGCACCTCGAGTGGGAGCTCGTGCTGGAGGGTGGCGCGCAGGAGATCCGCGATGAGGCTGTGGTGGCGGTACCACCCTTCGGCCCCACCTATCGGTGTGAGGAAGAGCCCTTGTTCGGCGACCTGGTCGAGATCATTCGCCGCGTGACCGCTTTCGGCGATCGCTTCTGCGAGATCGCCACCGAGGACGTCGACCACCGCGGTCCGAAGCATGAAGTGCCGGAGCTCGTCGGGCTGCTGCCCGAGTACCTCGTTGAAGAGATAACCGATGACGGTTCGATCACGGACTCGAGCCTCGGTCAACAGCGGCTCGTGGGTGCGCGCGCCCTTGAGGTAGCGCGCGGCGAGATTCAGCGACGCCGCGGAACCCTCCGTCCACTCCGTCAGCGTGAGCACATCGTCGGGGGGCACGACCACACCGCACTGTTCGAACAGCGCCGTTGCCTCCGGCGCGGTGAAGGCCAGGTCGGCAACCCGCAAGCTCGCGGGCCGGATCCCTCGGAACGTCTGCTGGGGCAGATCGGGGTCGTGCCGGGTCACGAGCACGGTCGACAAGCCGTGAGGCGTCATCTGGGCGAGTCGCTGCAGCGCGGCGCGGCCCGCGCGGGTACACAGGCGCTCGACGTCGTCGAGCACGAGCACGAGGCCCGGTGTGTGTATCGCAAGGTCGATCGCCTGATCGAGCGGATCCGGCGACGAGGCACGCACCGCCGCGAGTTGCTCGACGCCGCCGGAGGTGCGGGCCGTGAGGATCGCCTGCAGGACCGACGTCCCGAACACATGCGTGTCCGTGTCGCGCTCGTCGAGCGTGCACCACGCGGTCGTGCCCTGCGGTCGTGAACGCGCGAACGACGCGAGCAGGGTGGTCTTGCCTGCGCCGATGGGTCCGACGACCACTGTGAGGGGGATGGTCGCGGCCGCGCTCAGCGCGTGTTGCAGCCGTGGACGATCGACGAAGATGTTCGGCAGCAAGGGCACCGCGAACTTGTCGCCATCGATCTCGGGCGGGACGCATGCGCGCAATCCCGCCGGCCGCTCCGGTGCATCGACGACGAGTGACATCACGCGCTCCTCTGGTCGTTCCCCCTGCGCCCAGAGCGTTGGCGACCCGGCAGGTTGCGGGCATCACCGGAAAAGGGTGATTGAAGGGTTTCTCGGAACGGCCTCACCCTCGGGTGTGACGTTCCGCGGCGTGTGGGTGCGCGCGGGACGGCGTCGTCACCTCAATTGGATGAACAACCGGTGCATTCCGCGTTCTCCGTCACGCGCGCTCTGCGGTGGCGTTCAACCCGTTGGCGGCTTCGGAGCGGTGATCAGCTGCGCGACGGCAAGGGCGAGCATCACGGCGCCCACCCCGACGAGCGCGTAGCGGGCCCCTCGCAAGCGCAGGTGGCTGGCGATCCCGACGAGGAACAGCACCGACGCCAGGAAAACTGTGATGCGCACGTAGTCGTCCGATCTCGTGCCGGCCCGGCTGCCGTCCTTGTAGTACTGGTCGGCCCGCGCATCGAGGTCCCGGCTCCGTGCGAGCTCGGGTTGCCGGTACTCGGCCATGTGCGTGGGCCCCGGAGGAGCGGCCGGGTTTGTTGCGGGCTTGGTCGCCTGCCATGCGTCGAACGCGACGCGGAACTCCGGGCGGAATCGCTTCGCGGCCAATCGCATCGCGGTTTGGTCCCCGGCTGCATACGCGGTGAACCACGTATTGAACGTCGCCGCGTCGAAGTTGCGTTCTTCCAGCGCCGAGAGCTGGGCCCGGTTCGCCTGCGAGCGCGTCGCGGAAGCCCGCGCCAGCGCGAGTGACGACTCCGTTCCCCACTTCGCCGACGCGAAGCCGGACCATGCCGCGAGCACGGCAACCACCGCGAGCAAGATGGCCTCGAGGATCGAGATCGTCCGATCGTGCCGCGGCAGCTTCTCGTCGGGCACCTCTCCCTGCGTCGTGTGGTGAGCCAGCTCCTTCCCGGCCTCGACCGGGGAAAGACCGTCAGGCATGGTCGCGAGGTTCGAGCAGCCGCGGAACCCGCGTCCTCACCCCGTTTGGGTCTGCTTGTCGCGCGTGGAGGCGCGTCCGAGGCGACTCACGAGCACCGACACGATCGTGACGAGGTAGATCTGTCCGGTGAGCGCCTCGAGCACGGCAAATGACCGGCCGAGGCCGGTCGCGGGCGTGAGATCGCCATAGCCGACGGTCGTGAGCGTGACGAAGCTGAAGTAGAGGTCGTCGGCGCTCGTAGGTGCGCTGTTCTGCACGAAGAACTGCGCGCTCCCGAACGCCGTCATCGCCTGGTAGACGAACGCCCACAGCATGCCCACGAGCACGTAGATACAGATCGCACCGAGGATCGTCTGCACGTCGACGATGGCTCGGCGCCAGAGCGCGCGCCCGATGATCACCGGCGCGAGAGCGACGAGGAGGGCATTGAGCAAGAAGCTGCTACCCCTCGTGTTGCTGGAGTCGGCCAGCACGGACGCAACCGATCCCGCGAACGCGCTCAGGACGACGATCCCCATGAGGCGGAACGTGCGGCGCTTCGCCCTGGACGCGACGAGTGCGGCGAACAGCGTCGCACCCTGCAGCGCCACGGTCGCAAGTCGCGCCCACGGGCCGGAAGCGCCGGAGGCCATGACGATGAAGGTGGCGAACAAGAGGACGAGAACGATGCCGTAGCGGTAACCCGGAAACCGCTGTTCGAGCATCGGTTCGGGCTTCATGGGCGATGTTACGTCGGAGACCGCCCGCGGCGTCGACCCAGCGATTCCTAGAGCCCCGGGCTCGAGTGCATGATCCCGCCGTCGGCGAAGATCGTCGTTGCGGCGAGGTAGCTCGCGCCCTCACCTGCGACGAACGCGACGACGTTGGCGATCTCCTCGGCCTCGGCCATCCTCCCGATCGGGATCGCCGCGTTCAACGTCTTCATCTTCGCCGGGTCATCCATGGTCGCCTGATTGATCGGCGTCGCCACTGCGCCCGGTCCGACACCGACGACGAGGATGCCGAGCTGGGCGAGCTCGATGCCGGCGGTGCGGGTCAGCATGCGCATGCCACCCTTCGACACGCAGTACGGCGTGTTGCCGGGCATGGGCCAATCCTCGTGCACCGAAGTGACGTTGATGATCCGGCCGCCGTCGCCCTGGGCGATCATCTGCTTGGCGGCGAGTTGCGTGCCGAAGAACGCGCTCTTGAGGTTGATGTCCATCACCTTCGCGAATTGGTCTTCGCTGGTGTCGAGAATCGACGTGCGGGTCTCGATGCCGGCGTTGTTGACCATGATGTCCACGCGGCCGAGCTCCTTGACCGCGGCGTCGATCAGATGGCGCAGATCCTCGACCTTGCTCACGTCGGCCTCGACACCGATGGCTCGATCACCGAGCGCGATGATCTGCTGCTCGAGCGCTTCGGTCGCTTCGGGGCGCGCGACGTAGTCGATGACGATGTCCGCTTCCTGCGCCGCAAGGGCGAGTGCAATCGCCTTTCCGATGCCACTGTTGCCGCCGGTGACGATGGCAACCTTGCCTTTGAGGCTCATGCAATTGCTCCTTGGGGCTATGCGGTGCGTTCGATGAGGTGCTCGCCCACGCGGATGGCGTTCGCCATCGCGGTCAGGGCGGGATTCACCGCACCGATGCTCGGAAAGAAGCTCGTGTCGATCACGTAGAGATTGTCGAGCTCGTGCGCCTTGCAATCGGCGTCGAGCACCGAGGTCGCCGGGTCGTTCCCGAACCGGCAGGTGCCCGCCTGGTGCGCGACACCGGCGACCGGGATGTTCATGTCCATGTAGTAGTTCTTGTCGAGCACGTGATGCTTGGCCATGCCGACGTGGTTCAGGATCTTCTTGAGCTCGTGGTACAGCCGGTCGGCCTCGGCGTCGTTCGTCGAGTGATACGACAGATGGACGTTGCCGCCGCGATCGAGCGTGACGCGGTTCTCCGGCGTAGGGAGATCTTCGGTCGTGAGCCAGAAGTCGACCGCGTGGCTCGCGGTTTCGGCCAAGCTCCAGTGCGGTGCGAGTTTCGTGAGTTTCGGTTCTTCGCCTTTCATCGCCGCCGCGTTGGACTTGCCGACCATCTGGATCTGGCCGATGGGCCAGTCGTAGTCGTCCGTGCCGAAGTAGAAGTCGTTCAGCGCCAGCGTCTTCTGGAACACCGTGTCGTTGCGCTCCTTCGCGAGCGCGACCACCGCCTTGCTGTTGTGGTACATGTAGTTCCGGCCGACCTGGTCGGAGCCGTTTGCAAGCCCGTTGGGATGCTTGTCGTTCGCGGAGCGCAGCAGGATCCTGGCGCTGTTCGCTGCGCCTGCAGAGACCACGACGACGTCACCCTCGTAGACCTCGCGTTCGCCGTGTCGCGACACCACGACGTTCGTCACCCGCCGGCCTGACGCGTCGGTTTCGAGGCTCGTCACTTCGGCGTCGACGAGGAGTGTCACGTTCGGACGACCGAGAATTGGCCGCACCGCGATCGTCTCCGCATCCGACTTCGCGTGGACCAGGCACGGGTAGCCGTCGCAGGTCCCGCAACGAATGCACGCGCTGTTCGGCATGTCTTCCTCGGCGAGCAAGATGCCGCACGGAGCGTGGTACGGGTGATAGCCGCCCTTCTCCAGCTCATCGTGCAGCTGTTGGATGCGCGACTCGTGCGACACGGCCGGCCATGGATACTGCTTGCTCCAGTGTCCCTCCGTCGGGTCGTCGCCGTGGTTGCCGTGCACCTGATAGAGCCACTCCGCCTTCGTGTAGTACGGCTCGAAGTCGTCATAGGTCACGGGCCACGCGGGCGAGAGACCGTCGACGTGGCGGAGCTCGCCGAAGTCCCGGGGTCGTAACCGGTAGAGCGCCGCGCCGTAGAGCTTGGTCGCGCCGCCGACGAAATAGTGCACCTGCGGCTGGAACGGCTTCCCGTCGGCGTCGTACCACGTGTCCTTCGAGATGTAGCGACCGTCGACGAACACCTGGGACGCGTCCCAGTTGGCCTGCTCGCGCGGGAGGTAGTTCCCGCGTTCGAGCAGCAGGATCCGCTTCCCGGAGCCGGCGACGGTATGGACGAGCGTTCCCCCACCCGCACCGCTCCCGATGACGATGACGTCGTAATGCTCAGCCACCTCGCACCCCTCGAGCGGGTTCGCAACGGTCGTGGTCAGCATGGGACGCCGGGTCGCGCGGCGCATCCTCCGCGCTGGGTGAACTTCGGGCGGGGCCTACGCGCGGGAGGATGCGACGACTCGGTTCATCACCCAGCTCAGAACGAAGTTCACCAGCGAGAGCACCAACGCCCCGAGGATCGCCCATCCGAAATTGTCGACGTTCAGCGAATCGACGACCCAGGCGGTCAACGCGAACAGAAGCCCGTTGACGACGAAGGCGAAGAGACCAAACGTGATCAGCGTCACCGGCAGTGAGAGGAGCCGCGCGATCGGTCCGAGGAGACCATCCACGAGTCCCCAGACGAGCGCGATGAGCAGGAACGCCCCGAACCCGCCGTCGACCTCGATGCCGGGCAGCAAACCGGCGGTCAGCCCGACGGCAATGGCGCACAGGAGCCAGGAGATGAGGAAGCGTCGCAGCATCAACGACCACGATCGCGCGGCAGGACGTGTCAGCCCTCACCCGCGTCGAGTGAGAACGCTAGCTCGGCAGCGATTTCGCGCCGATCTGGACGAGCACAGGCAGGAGGTCTGCGACTGACCACCGTTCGATGCAGCGTCCGTTCGCGAAGCGCAGGATCGTCATGCCCGGTTGTGTCACCGTGCGTCCCGTCGCGGGTACTCCCGCGAGCTCGCCCGTGTGCTCTCCCGTGAGGATGAACCGGGCCGCGACATGGTTCGCGTCCTCGACGACCTGGTGGATCTCGATCCGCACGTCGGACAACGACCCGAAGAGGCCTTGGTAGAAACCGCGTACCTCGCTCTTGGCCATCGGCTCATCGGAATACCCGTGGAGCGCGATCGAGTCATCGTAGAGCTCGAGATACCCGTCGAGATCGCCCGCGTTCCAGCGTTCGATCGCACGGAAGAATGCGTCACGGTTCGCGGTCACCGGTCCATGCTCGCACGCGAGGTTCGAGCGTTCCAATACTCGTCGAGTTGGGTGAGGGCGTTGTTCAGCGCATCGGCATGCGCCTGTCGGGTCGCAACCGCATCGGCCATCGCCTGTGCCGATGGCGCGGCGGCGCTTTCGCGTAGCAGCTGCTGGCTCTCGAGCGCGAGGAGATACCCGCGGAATTCTTGTGCGACGGCAGTGGTTCGCGTGCGCGCCGCGTTGTCGGGCGCGGTTGCACCAAGGCGCTCGAGCCGGTCGCCGACCGTGTCGACTTGATCGCGCAACATCTGCAAACGCGTTGCGTCGATCGGGCCGGCCGACGCGTTGTCGAGCACGTCGCGTGTCATCGTCGCGTCGGCGAGCATGGCGCCGAGGTTGCGCCGCCATGCATTCGCGGCGACTTCGCTCGTACGGCGCCGCCGCAGCATCACCACGACGGTGATCGCGGCCCCGGCGACCGCGAGCGCGACGATGAGCCATATCCACCATGTGATCGAGTCGTCCGAGGTGGATGCGGCCGGGCTCGCGCTGGCACCTGGGCCAACTGTCGTCGGTGTGGGATTTTGCGGGGTGCTCGTCGGTGACGCTCCCGGCACGATGATGACGGCCGGTCGCGTTGTTGGTGTCGGCGCGGCCGTCTGCGCAGTCGTCGTTGCGGTCGTCGGTGCGGGGTTCGTGCGCGGCGGGCGGGTATCAGGCGGGGCCGTCGCCGGCGATCCGCCCGTCGTCGGCGGGCTCGGACGGCTGGTGATCGGCGAGCTGTCGCCCTCGCTGGTCGGTGCAACGCTCGGAACATTCACACTGGGCCGAGTGCCACCGCCCGATGGACGGGAACCGTCCGAGTCACCGCACGCCGCGACCGCGCACACGACAAGCATCCCGCACGCAACGATGCGGCCAGGCCCAGGTGAACGCAGCAGTCGCCGCCACGAGATCATCAGGGAGTTGCGGGCTGCACATGGTGGGCGGGGAGGAACATCGCGACCACGAGCCCGATGATCCCGATGCCTGCCAGGACGATCATCGCCGCGGCATAGGAAGTGTCACCGAGGCTGGAGACGAGGATGGTGCCGGCGACCGCCGCGCCGAGGGACGAACCGAGATTCGACACTGAGCGCGACAAGCCCGAGATCTCGCCCTGGAGCTCGTCTGGGAAGGCGGACTGCACGACGTTGACGGAAGGGGTCAGCATCACGCCGACTCCCAGGCCCACGAACAGGAGTCCGGGCGCGAACGCCCAGGCGCTGGGCGAGCCCTTCACCATGGCGAGCAGGACGCCGATCCCGGCGATCGACATGACGAAGCCCACGATGATGAGCGTCTTCTGCATGTACTTCTTGGCGAGTCGCTCGGCGGCAAGCGACGACGCCAGGATGCCGGCGGTCGCCGCCGTGAAGATCACGCCCGTTTGGATGGCGTTGTAGCCGCGGACGACCTGGAGGAATGCCGAGACGACGAACGAGGTGCCGATGAGCAGGAGCCACTGCACGTTCTGTGTGACCAGACCGAGGTTGGAGACGCGGCTCCGGAAGACTGCGGTGGACAGCAGCGGCTCCTCGCCTCGGCGTTCTTTGGCGCGAATGTGGAGGAAGAAGATAGTCAGGACGACGGCGCCGGCCACGATCAGGACCGCCATGAGGCCGAGGTTCGTGTCCGCTTGGAGGATCCCCATCACCACGAGCACCAGGCCGGCGGCGGAGAGGACCGCGCCGAGGGTGTCGAAGGAGCGGGTCGGATCGGGCGCTACCGGGTCGACGATCGATCGGCTGAGCAACACGATCACCCCGATGATGGCCGCTTGGAAGACGAAGGCAGCCCGCCAGCTGATCGCAGTGGCGATCACGCCTCCGATCAACGGCCCGGCCGCGGCTCCGACGCCTCCCATCCCGGCGATCACACCGAAGGCCCGGGCGCACGACGTGACATCGGTGAAGAGCATCGTCGTGAGGATGTAGACCGGAGGGATCAACAGGGCGGTGCCCACACCCTCGAGGATCGAGTTGCCGAGGATCAGGACACCGAGACCCGGAGAGACTGCGCTGATCAAGGCGCCGATCGCATACACGATCAGGCCGGCCATGAAGCACCGCTTGCGGCCCCACCGGTCGGTCAGCTTGCCGGCAGGAATCATGAGGGCCGCCATCACCAGCAAGAAGATGGTGATCGCGGTCTGCACGCCCTCGACGGTCGTGTCCAGGTCCTTGCTGATGTCGGTGATCATCACGTTCATGTTCGAGCCCGCGAAGCTGCAGATGAACTCCGCGAGCGCGAGCGGCACGAGAATTCGCTGAAGGGAGCCCGAAGGCCGCCCCACGCTGACAGCTTCAGTCACGTCGCGCCCTTCGTGCGATCTCGTCCCCGTCCACGTCCACCATCGAGCGTGAGGACGCCTGGCGCATCATCCGCCCGGGGTGAACCGGGTCGGCGGCCCTGCGCCGGTCCCCCCTGGGTTCCCGGTTCACCCCACCCGGGGGACGACACCCGAGCCGAAAGCGGCCACGCTCGGGCGGTCGGTGCGCCCCACGTCGAAAGCGAGCGGTCATGTTCCCGCCCATTGCGGAATACGCGTTCTTGTCCGATTGCGAGAACTCGGCGTTGGTGGCAGCCGACGGATCGGTCGAGTGGATGTGCCTGCCGCGTCCGGATGCGCCGAGCGTCTTCGGCGCGTTGCTCGATCGGTCGGCCGGGTTCTTCCGCTTCGGCCCCTCGAACACGCGTGTCCCCGATCAGCGGCGATATCTCCCCGGGACGATGGTCCTGGAGACGACGTGGCACGCCCCGATGGGCTGGCTCACGGTCACCGACGCGTTCGTGATGGGCCCGTCGAGCGCCGACGAGCGACGCCCGAAATACCGACGCGTCCCCGGCGACTCGGCCACGCGCGGCATGCTGCTGCGCGTCGCGACCTGCACGCGCGGGCACGTGGAAGTCGAGGTCGACTGCCTCCCGCTCTTCGACTACGGCCTCACCGAAGGCGCGTGGTCCTATCAGGGGCCGGGATATACGAACGCGACGGTGCTGGCGGGCGATCTCTCGTTGCGCATCGTGAGTGGCATGCAGCTGGAGCTGACGGGCGCCCGCACGATGGGACGTACGACGCTGCGTGAGGGTGAATCGACCATCGTGGCGCTCTCCTGGGGCGACGAGACGTCAGAGGTGGGCGACGCGTTCCAACGCCTGAGCGAGACCGAGGACTTCTGGCGGGACTGGCTCAGCATGGCGAAGATTCCCGACCACCGGTACCGCCCGTTCATCGAACGCAGCGCCCTCGCGCTGAAAGGGCTGAGCTACGCGCCGACGGGCGCCATCATGGCCGCGGCCACGACCTCGCTCCCGGAGACGCCGGGCGGCGAACGGAACTGGGACTACCGCTACACGTGGATCCGGGACTCGGGGTTCATGCTGCCGCGCCCTCCACAGCCTCGGATTCGACTGGGAGGCGCTGCAGTACTTCGCGTTCATGCTCGAGGCAATGAGCAGCGGGCAACCCGAAGGGCAGTTCGATCTCCAGATCATGTACGGGATCGGCGGCGAGCGCGACCTGACGGAACACACCCTCGATCATCTCTCCGGCTACATGGACTCCCGGCCGGTGCGTACCGGCAACGGTGCGTACGACCAGCGCCAACACGACGTCTGGGGGATGGTGCTCGATTCGGTGGTCACCCATCTCCGCAACGGCGGGCAGATGGCACCGCGGGCATGGAAAGCGCTCGCAGGATTGGTCGAAACGGCGATCGAACGCGCCTCCGAGCCGGACCAGGGCATCTGGGAGATGCGCGGGCCGCCCCAGCACTTCGTCGCGTCGAAGGTCCTGTGCTGGGTCGCGGCCGATCGTGGTGCGCAGCTCGCGCGCGACCGCGCCGACACCGAGCGCGCCGAGCGCTGGCAGCAGGCCGCGGACTCGATCAAGGCCGAGGTGTGCTCCAAGGGTGTCGACGGGCGCGGGGTCTTCACGCAGCACTACGACGGTGACGAGTTGGACGCGTCGGCGTTGCTCATCCCGATCATGGGGTTCCTGCCGGCCAACGACGAGCGGGTCCGGGCGACGGTGCTCGCGATCGCCGACGAGCTCACCCAAGACGACTTGGTGTTGCGCTACCGCGTGGACAATGCCGAGGACGGACTTTCGAACGACGCCGAAGGCACGTTCACGATCTGTTCGTTCTGGCTCGTCTCGGCTCTCGCGATCGTCGGCGAGGAAGCGCGCGCACGCGCGCTGTTCGAGAAGCTCCTCTCCTTCGCCGGTCCCCTCCTTCTCTACGCCGAGGAGATCGACACCACGACCGGGCAACACCTCGGCAACTTCCCGCAAGCATTCACGCACCTGGCACTCATCGACGCCGCCACGCGGCTCTGTGAGAGTGAGGCGATCGGCCGGTGAGGGGCACGTTCCGTTTGGCTCGGGAGGCGGCGATCGCGGGCGTCGCGGGTCACGAACGGGAGCACGGCGCAAACCGTGCGGCACGCGGCCGCCCGCATCACGTCGTGGTCGTCGGTGGCGGCTTCGGGGGTCTGCCCGCCTCGCGGTTCCTCGGTCACCTGCCGGTCGAGGTGACCCTCATCGACCGGCGGAACCATCACCTCTTCCAACCGCTCCTCTATCAGGTCGCGACGGGCATGCTCTCGCCGGGCGACATCGGGCCGCCGCTGCGACACGTGCTGCGGCATCTTCGGCGGGTGCGGGTCGAGCTGGCGGAGGTGAGCGGTTTCGACCTCGAGCGACGCGTCGTCGTACGCGACCCGGCCTCCGCACGAGACGATCGAAGTGCCGTACGACAGCCTCATCGTCGCAGCGGGAGCCGGGCAGTCCTATTTCGGTCACGACGAGCTGGCGATGTTCGCGCCGGGCATGAAGACGATCGACGACGCGCTCGAGATTCGACGTCGCATTTTCGGCGCCTTCGAGATGGCCGAGACCGCGACCGACCCAGCGGACAAGGCAGAGTGGCTCACGATGGTCGTCGTCGGGGCCGGGCCGACCGGTGTCGAGCTCGCCGGCCAGATCCGGGAGCTGGCGACCCGCAGCTTGCAGGGCGAGTTTCGCACCTTCGATCCCTCGTCGGTGCGTGTCGTGCTCGTCGACGCCGGCAAGGAGCCACTCGCGACGTTCGGTCACGACCTCTCGAACGATGCCCAGCGCGAGCTCCGCAAGCTCGGCGTCGAGATGCGGATGAACACGAGGGTCGTCGGCGTCGATTCCTTCGGCGTCGACGTCGAGGTCGACAACGACAAGGACCGCATTGCCGCGCACACGGTGCTCTGGGCCGCCGGCGTCCATGCGTCGCCCCTCGCGCAAATGCTCGCTGATGCCTCCGGTGCAAATGTGGATCGCGCCGGACGCATCGCGACCCAACCCGACCTCACGCTTCCCGGGCATCCCGAGGTGTTCGCCGTCGGTGACATGGTGACCCTCGACGAGCTCCCCGGAGTCGCAGAGGTTGCGATGCAAGGCGGCTTGCACGCCGCGCACACGATCGCCCGCCGGCTCCGCGGCGATAATCGATCCATCCCGTTCCGTTACTACGACGTCGGGAGCGTCGCGACGATCGGCCGATTCCACGCGATCTTCAGCCTGGGCCGCGTCCGCGCGAGCGGGTTCCCGGCATGGCTCGTGTGGGTGTTCGTGCACCTCGCGTTCCTCAACGGTTTCGCCAATCGTCTCACGACTTTGTCGTCGTGGATCCGATCGATGATCGGTCGGAGTCGCGCCGAGCGCGTGTTCAGCGTGGGTCATACCGGGGGCGACCTCAGCGCTCCGGCCGAGGTACGAGCCGCGATCACCCCCAACCAGTTCCCGGGGGTGTCGAAGGCGACTCCCCAAACGTTTCAGCGGTGGTCGGGCACGTAGCCGGTGTCCTCGAGCATGGTCCGCTGATCGAGGATGTACAGCCCGATCAGCGACGGCACCACGAGCACCGCAGCGATGCCGAACACGACGAGCACTGTTCCCAGCGTTCCCGACGGCGCGGCCGCCTGCGCGACGGTGAGCGTCTTCGGGAGCATGTACGGCCACTGCGCGACGCCCCAACCTCCGACCACCGTCGCGACTGCGCCGGCCGCGAGGAGCGCGTGCATAGCGTTGGGCCACCGCGAAGCAGCAACACCAATGACGCGATTCCGCAGGCCGCGGACACGATCACCAGCGGCAGCGCACGCGCGGTAAGGCCGTCGAAGACATAGCGCGCGTCGCTGCGGAGCACGAAGACACCGGCGAGGGCGACCACTCCTGCGACGACTGCGGTGATCACCGCGCGCCGGCGGAAGTACTCGACCATCGCGGCGTCGGCGATCCGGCACGCGTCGTAGGTGAGATACACGGCTGCAAGGTACGCGCACACCGTGACCGCGAGGACGCCGCCGAGAATCGACGTCGGGTTGACCCAGCTCGACCAGGGATCGCCGACATCGCCGCCCGCGGGCACGCGGCCCGACGCGATCGCGCCCGCCACGGCGCCGAAGCAGTACGGCACGAGCACCGACGACAGCGCGAACGCGGCCCCGAAGTTCCGGCGGTCCCGAACGCGGAGGACGTTCTTGCGGAACACGAAGCTCGAGCCGCGCAAGACGATGCCGAAGGCTGCGAAGGTGAGGGGGACGAACAGCGTCAGCATGATCGACGAGAACGCTTCCGAGAACGCGGTCCAGAGCACGACCAAGGTGAAGATCAACCAGACATGGTTCGCTTCCCAGACCGGTGCGATCGCGTGGCTCACCACGGCCCGGGGCCGTGCACCCTTCTGCGCGCCGCCCGCGACGAGGTCCCAGAACCCGGCGCCGAAGTCGGCACCGCCGAACACGGCATACGCGGTGATCGCGACGAACAACACGATGGCCGCTGCATTCGTCATCCGACCGGCACCTCGTCGTCTTCGACGCCGCCGACCACCTCGCGCGGGCCGTACGGCACCTCCGACTCGTCGGGTTCTTCGTGCTCGCGCCAGCGCCGGCTCATCTTGCGGAGCACGAGGATCGTCGTCACACCCAGACCGAGGTAGATCGCGAGCACGACGAGGAAGGTGGCCCACACGCCCTCGTTCGTGGTCGCGGCTTCTTGCACGCGCATCTGGCCCGAGACGATCCACGGTTGGCGCCCGACCTCGGTCACCGTCCACCCCGCCTCGAGCGCGAGCACGGAGGCGATGCCCGCGAACGTCGCGATCCACAAGAAGAGGCGCGACTGCGGGAAGTCGCGCCGGAAGACCCACGAGAGCGCGTACCACGCCGCCAACAGGAACAGGAGCGTGCCGATCCCGACCATGACGTCCCATGCGAGGTGGATGACATTGACCTGGGCGGTGGTCGGTCGGTCCGAGGCGGGCGTGGCATTCAACCCTTGCACGACAGTGCTCGTGCCGGTGCTCGGATCGGAGAGCCACGACGCCATGCCCGGAATCTTGATGCCGCCGCTGATCGTGCCGTTCGAATTGAGATGACCGAGCAGCGTCTCCGGCTCATCACTGCCGGTGTTCTGCACCATCTCGATGGCCGCGAACTTCACCGGTTCGTTGTTATAGACCCAGCGCGCGAGCGTGTCGCCCACCGCCAGCTGCACCGGTGCTGCGATCGCCGCAACGGTGAACGGGATGATGAAGCCGAGGCGGTGATAGCGGTCACGGCGGCCGCGTAGCAAGCCGCGCGCGTACACCGAGGCGATAAGAAACCCGCCGACGAGGTATGCCGCGACGAGCATGTGCGTCGCCTCGTACGGCGTTGCCTTGTTGAAGATCACACTCCACGGGTCGACGTCCACGACTTTGCCGGCCGAGTTGAGCGTGAAGCCCTGGGGTTCGTTCATCCACGAATTCGCGGCAACCACCACGATGGTCCCGCCGATCCCGGACAGGACGATCGGCACGCCGGTCCAGAAGTGGGTCCACGGCTTCAACCGCTTCCACCCGTGGATGTAGATCGCGATGAAGATCGCTTCGAGGAAGAAGAACACGCCTTCGACAGCGAACGGGATGCCGAAGGCGGCACCGTACTTCCCCATGAAGTTGGGCCACAGCAGGCCGAACTCGAACGAGAGGACGGTGCCGCTCACTGCTCCCACCGCGAAGGTCACGGCCATGTACTTCGACCAGCGTTGTGCCAGCAGGAGCGCGTCCGCCTCGTCGCGCTTGATCGCTCGGTAGTTGGCGACCAGCGTCATGAACGCCCACGAGACACCGAGCGGCACGAGAATGATGTGGCTCGCAAGCGTGAACGCCATCTGCGCGCGTGCCCAGGGAACCGGATCGATTGCGAGCACCGGCACGAGGTGGAGCACGCTCGTCACCTCACCGCAGCGCGGAGGACAGGATCAGCGGTCAGCCGGAGACCCGCGAACGTCACCATGTTCACCGCCGAGTGCGCGACGATCGGGGCGACCACGCTGTCGGCCATGAGCCGCAAGCATGCAAACCCCGCGCCGGCGACGCCCGTCGTCGCAACCACTGCGGCGGTCGATGCCGTCACGCGTGCGGGCGACCTGCCGTTCGCCCCGCGTGCGAGCGCACCGACTGTGGGGATCACGTGCCAGAGGCCGAACAGCGCCGAGGAGGTCGCGACCGCCAACACGCGTGATCGGCTGCGCTGGCCGAGCCCGAGCAGGACGCCGCGGAAGATCACCTCTTCGGCGAGTGCAGTCTCGAGCGGGATGCGAACGAACGTCTCGAACGCAGCTTCCGAACGGCTCGTGCCGGTGATCTTCTCGTCGGCCAGTAGCCGGCGCGTCTTCGGAATCGCGACCGCGCCCCCGCCACCAACGCGAGCGACGCGGCGGCAACAGACCCACGCGCGGGCACCTCGCCCGATGTTCGCCCGCTCGAGGCCCATCTCCGACGGCAGCACGCCGGCTGCTCGAGCCAGTCCCGTGAGCGCGAGCGCGGCTCCGAGATTCGCGGGAAGGCGCGCGCGTCGCTCGATCCGCGTGACCGCAAAGTTGTAGACCGCGACGCACCCAACCGCCACGAGCTCGGCGGCGATCGCGCGTCGAGCGGCCGTCACGAAGGGACGACTCCGGCGCTTGCGTCGAACTCCTCGAGCGCGACCGCGCGCACCAGCGCGAGCATCCGCTCGTCGGAGTCGCGTCCCGCCTCGCGCTCCTCGCGGATCAGACGCGCCAGCACCGCCGCCGCCAGGCTCTTGTCGGCCGTGCCGTGCTTCTTCACCCACTGGCTGCGGAACAGTTCCCGGTCTGCGAGGCGGTGGGCGATGCTCGCGAGCTGCTCGGGCGTTGCCTCGAGCCCGAGCACGGCGTGGAAGAACGGCAGCAGGTCGGCGCGATAGTCATGGCCCTTCGCGGCAAAGACGCCGGGCACGACATTGGCGGCGTTCTTCATGTCGATGAGCACCTGGAAGAACGCGGTGACCGGTGCCCACCGCATCCCTTTCGGAACCGACGCGTGACGCGTCTCGGGCTCGCCCAGCCACTCGGGTGCCTGGATCGCAAGCTCGGGGCCGAACACGCCGACGCCGTCGTCGTAGTGGGTGATCATCACGTAGCGGATGCGCTCTCTCGTCATGGCGTCGAGCGCTTCCCACTCGCCGATGTCGTTGAATCGGCCGATGAGGGTGCGGTCGATGTCGGGCCGGTCGTCGTAGAGCACCCGCTCCTTCCACTTGCTGAAATGCGGCGTGCCGATCCAGATCGCGTAGTCGATACCGGCCTCGACGAGCCCGTTGGTTCCCTGGTCGACGAAGCCGTCCTGGCTCGTCCACGCGCCGAGGCTCTCTCCGAACAGCACGACCTTCGGCCGCTTCCCGGGGGGACACGCAGCACAACGATCGCGTATGGCCGCACACAGCATTCGCGCGTGGTGTCGACCTTCGTCGGACGCGGTCGAGCGAGAGCGGCGAAGGCCGGGCGGAGTACTGCATCGCGACGGTCGCGCAGTCGCCTCGAGTCAGGAATTCCAGGATCGAGGCGGCCGCGTAGTTCACGTAGCCAGTGCCGGTCGGCGACGCGATCATCAGCCACGAGCGCTCGAACGCGCCGGTCCGCTCGAGCTCGCGCATCGTCAGGTCGACCCGTTCCTGCTCGGTCGCTGCGCTCTCGATGCCGACGTACGCACGGATCGGTGTGGCAACGGCCGGCTCGCCCATCACTTCGGCGATCTTGTCGGGCGCGGACACCATCCACACGTACCGGCGGCCCGCGCGCGACAACGTGTCGAAGGGCACGTGGCTCTCGACGCTCCCGCTGAGGAGCGGGTTGGGCGGCGGGATGTCGAACGCGGCCTCGGCCGACTCCTGCACGTCCTCGATGCGATGCAACGCCTTGACAGCAAGGACGCGAGTGCCCGCGCCGAGCCCCGCGAGTGTGGCGGCGTGCGCGACCGGACGCCATACCGCGGCGTTGCCCGGGAGCGCCCGCGCCAGGGCTCGCGACAGCACATTTGCGAGCTTGCGCTCCCCGGCCCCGAGTACCGACATCCCTGCGGTCACCCCGAGCCCGAACGCGAGCGACTTGACCGGCGAGGCGTGCACCTCCTGAGCCGGAAGGTCGGTGTCGAGCGCGGCGCGCCGGTGGACCCCCCAGGCGCTTATTGCCGCGAGCGCGCCGCCGGCGGGACCGACCACTGCCAGGGTCCGGCTGCGGCGCACGCCGCTCCGTTCGAACGACTCCTGGAGCGCGCCGACGAGCGCCCCCGCCGTTCCGCTCACCGCGAGCCAGAACCCTCCGGTGCGCGCTCCTGCCCGAAGCAACGGCTCACGGTCTTTCGCGCGCGAACGCGCGCTGCACTGCGATACCGGCGGCGATCGCCGTCACATCAGCGGCGATGGTCGCGCGACTCCACCGTCGCTCGTCGGCCGCCCGCCCGCCGGCCTGCCCGACGAGCACCAACGCCGCGGATTGGATCGTCTCCTGGATCAGGGTGACGAGCGCGTGGTTCGTCGAGGCCGACAGCCCGGTGACCAGTGCCTGATCCAGCGTCGCGCGGGGCATCAAGGTCCGCTGGAACGTGAGCGGTGCATTCGCCGCCGCATACAAGACGCCTGCTTGGTCAGCTCTTCCGCCGAGCGACTGACTCCGCTGTCTCGCCATGGCCCGACCGTGGCCGAGCCCGTGACCCGAGACATCACCCGATCCGGATGAACCGTGCGCGGTGGAACACGAGCGCCCGGACCGCGTGCCCACCGCGGTCCGCGAACGGTGTGCGGGCCGTCACGAACCCGTTGGCTCCGGTCCGTCCGTGCGCTCACCTCGCACGGGTGATGGCGGAGAGCTTCCCGGTCCTTACGGTTGCTCGGATACCTCGTAAAGATGACGCCGTGCACAATCAGCCGGGAAGACTCGTGGAGCTCGGTCGTGCCCGGCGGAAAGATGTGCCGCGATCCAGTCACGCCTCCTGGGGGCTGCCGGCCGACGCCCGCGATCCGGTCGCATGCTCGAAACGTCGAACGCGTCGAGGCTTCCCGAGCTCGCGCCGTGCGGTGACGGTGCTCGCAGTCGCGTACGCCGCGCAGAACCGGCGCGACAACGACGCCCTGGCCGAGGCCGGGCGATCGGGCCGCATCCAAGCCCTCCACGGGCGCTGAGATGAGAAGCGGACAACGATGACCGAGCCCGCCGGCCCGCTCGACACCTTGCTGACCCGGTCGTACACCAAGCTTCTCGTGCTCGCCGCGATCATCGGCGTGCCGATCGCGACTGCGGCCTTCTTCTTTCTCAAGGTCGTCGAGCTCATGCAGGAATGGCTGTTCACCGACCTGCCGGAGGGACTCGGCTTCGACACGGTGCCCACGTGGTGGCCGCTGCCACTCCTGGCAATCGCGGGCGCCATCGTCGGCGCGGTCATTCGGTACCTCCCCGGCGCGGGTGGGCACTCGCCGGCCGACGGATTCAAGGCGGGCGGCGCGGTGATGCCCATCGAGCTGCCGGGCATTGCACTGGCGTCGCTCGCCACGCTCGCGTTCGGCGTCGTGCTGGGCCCGGAAGCGCCGCTGATCGCAATCGGCGGCGGGCTCGCCGTGGCGGCGGTGCGGTTGGCGCAACGCGACGTCCCCGCGCAGACTGCCGCGGTCGTCTCGGCGGCCGGCAGCTTCGCCGCGATCAGCACGCTCTTCGGCTCACCGCTCCCGGCCGCGTTCTTGTTGATGGAGGCCTCCGGCCTCGGCGGCCCGACGATGACGCTCGTACTGCTCCCGGGACTGTTGGCGGCCGGCGTCGGCACGCTGACAATGGTCGGCCTGGACTCGTGGACCGGTTTCGGCACGTTCTCGCTCGCACTGCCGAACCTGCCCGGCGTCGGTCAACCCACCATTGCCGAGTTCGGCTACGCCATCGCGATCGGCGGTGCCGCCGCCGTTGTGGGAACCGGAATCCGGCAGCTCGCCCTCTTCGTGCGACCGCGCGTCGAACGACGGTTGATCGCCTTCACGATTGTGACCGGGCTCGGTGTTGCGCTCCTCGCGATCGTGTTCGATGCATGGACCGGAAAGAGCTCGTCCCAGGTGCTGTTCTCCGGCCAGACCGCGATGGGCCCACTCATCTCACAGAGTGCGAGCTACTCGGTCGGCGCGCTCGTCCTGCTCTTCGTGTGCAAGGGACTCGCATACAGCTTGTCGTTGAGCAGCTTCCGCGGCGGTCCCGTGTTTCCCGCGTTGTTCCTCGGAGCGGCCGGCGGCATCGCGGTCTCGCACCTCCCGGGCCTGTCCATGGTCGCCGGTGTCGCCATGGGCATCGGTGCGATGAGCGCGGTGATGCTGAAGCTTCCTTTGAGCTCGGTGTTGCTCGCCACTCTGCTGCTGGCTTCCGATGGCCTCGCCGTCATGCCGCTGGTGATCGTCTCCGTCGTCGTGGCGTATGTCGCCTCGACGGGACTCGCGCGTCCGACCGCGACGTCTGCTTCGACGCCCACCCCGGCTCCGCAGCCCGTTCGCGCCTGAGTGCGTTCACCTCACACGGGTGACGCCCTCGGGCGCCGTTATTTCGGGGCCTGGATGCGTCCCAGCTCCAAGAGCAGCGCGTCGTTGTCCCAGTAGTGGTGGAACGAGCTGATCAGCGTTCCGTCGAAGTGGGCAATGGTGACGCCGCGCAATGTGAGGCGACGCCCGGAGGGTTGCAGTGTCGCGCCACCGTCGATGGTGAACGGCCCGACGTGCGTCGCCGACATCACCCACTCCGCGTAGCCCCGGTCCTCCACGACATCGATCGGGTCGATCAGTAGGTCGACCTCGGAGAACGCGCCTGCCCGTCTCGCATGATCGTCCTTCAGCTCGTCGCGCGACGAGATCGCGAGCGTGGGAGACCAACCGATGACGTCCTCTGTGTAGAGCTCGTGCAGAAGCGCGCCATCGCCCATCGGGCCCAACTCGAGGGCCATGACGAGTGTCGCAAGCCGTCCATCCGCGAGTTGACGTTCACCGGTCGCCGTCAAGCTTCTATGAGATCTCGATTACGACCGGGATGCATCACTCATGACGGGTGAAAATTCCCCCAGACGCACTCGCGTGCCGCGAGGTGTCGCCTTCGTCCGCAACACGATGCATAGTGACGCGCCGAGCTCGGTCGTGGCTTCGTGGGCGCACAGGTAGCCGATGAATTCGGAGACTGTCATCGGCGAGATCTAGCCGGCGATCGCCTTTTGCTTCAGCCGCTGGAATTCGGCCTCGTCGATGACGCCCTGCGCCTTGAGGTTCGCGAGTTGCGTCAGCTGATCGGTGGTACTCGACCCGTCGTTGGCCGCGCTCTTGATGTATGCGCGTGTCGCCTCGTCTTGTGTCTTGGCGGCCTGCATCGCGTGCTCCGACATCTTGTGACCGCGCGCGATGAGATACACGAAGACTCCGAGGTACGGCAGCACGATGACAAAGATTGTCCAGAGCGCCTTCACCCCACCCGAGAGATCAGGACTGCGGAAGATGTCCGCGAACACGGTGATCAGCAGCCAGATCCAGACGAAGAACAAGAAGAAATAGAGCATCGACCAGAAGACCTGGCCCGTTCCGAACTCTGCCGCCACGGCTCTCATCGTACGCTCCGTTCATCGACTTCCGCCGGAATCGTTCACAAAGGTTCCGGGCCGACCTGATTGTGCGCCGGCAGCGCGGCGCGTCACCTCACCCCGCCGGGGTGAACGCGTAGGCGTGTTTGAGGTGCGGAAACCGCACCTCAAACACGCCCGCACAACGGGGGTCCTGCGTCAGCGCAGCAAGGGCTGCTCGAGCGGGTCGTGGCTCGCCGTCGACGTCAGATCCAGCTTGGGGGCAAACATCGCGAACGCTTCGTCGAGACTCTGCAGGAAGACGGGCGGCTCGGTGATCGCGGCCGGGTCGAGCGCGATCCCGATATCGAGGCGATCGTCGTTCCCGAGTGCCGTGATGTTCACCGGACAACCCAGACGAGGCCCGAACGGGTGAATCGCTTCGACCAGTGCGCCACAGATGTGCCGTTCCCGGCGCAACCCCGGGAGCGCGGTGGCTGCGAAGTCGACCGAGTCTGCCTGCCGCGTGCAGCGCCGGGAGCACCAGTCGCGTCGGCAGGCGGCTGATCGTCCACGCCAGCGCGGTCGAGAGCCTGAGCGCGGGTTCGCTGCGCGCCTGCGCGAGCCGTTCCGCGATCATGCCGAACAGTGGGCCGGGGTGTCCCGCCGCAGTGGGAACCTCCACCGCGCCGGCACGAACCGAATTGCCGCCGACCTCGTGGCCGCGGCCATGGCCGGCCGGTGTCGCGAGCCGGAGCTCGGAGCACGGCTCCCCCATCCGTTCGTGGTAGAGGCCGAGCGCGCTCGCCGCCGCGGCGACGAGCAGATCGTTGCGGCTCCCGCCGAGCGCGCGCGAAACCTGGCGCGCACCGGCCACCGAGAACACCTCGAAACGGCTCATCATCGAGTGGTCGTCGAACAAGGGCGACAGCGGCCCTCCGGTCACCATGACCTGGCGAGAGACGGAGTTGGCCACATCGAGCGCGTGCTGGAGCCCGCGCACGACGGTATCGAGCGGCTCGACTTCGCGCGCCGCGTTGACTCGCTGCCGGAGCGGCTCCGTCGCCTTGTGCAAGTCGATAGTGACCGTGCCCGATCGGCGACCGCTCGGCTCCTTCGCCCGGTCCCGTTTCCTGCTCTTCTCCGGGCGATCGGTTTGGAGGCTTCGCGGCCACGCCACCTCGTCGAGGAGCGCGCCGGCCAGCCGGAGACCGCCGAGCCCGTCGGTGACCACGTGATCCGCGCGGAAGTAGAGCGCGGCGCGCCCGCCTTCGAGTCCCTCGATGCGCGTCAGGTCCCACGGCGGATGCTCGCGGTCGAACGGGAGCGCCTCGAACAACCCGACCAGGTCGAGCACTTGACGCAGCGAGCCGGGCGAAGGGACCGCGGCGGACCGCAGGTGGTGGTCGACGTCGATCTCGTCGTCGTCGATCCAGGCCGGGCGCGTCCGGGTCAACGTCGGGTCGTCAGGGCGCTGACGCAGCCGCGGCGCCCGTGCCGCCGCGGCCGAGAGCTGCTCGCCCAGCGCCTCGCTGCTCGGCAACCGATCGAGGAGCACGAGGGCGCCGACCGTCATCCGCAGCGTCGGATCCTGGCCGACTCTCCACATAATCGATTCGATGGGGCTCAGATGCTCGTTCATCGCCTCCATCATCCTCCTGGCGCAACCGCGCAGGCAGCCCCGCATCGGGTGATATCGCGGTGCTCCGAAAGGTTGACAATCGGGAGGTGGCTCGACCCAGGCGTTCAACTCGTCGCTCTCGACACGCCCGCCAAGGGCTCTTCGAGTCACTCATAGAGGGCGCAACCGACATCGTCGGCACGGTGGCCAAGGAGGTTGCCCCGGAGGTCGTGGGTGTCCTCGACGTCGACGGCGTCATCCAGGAGATCGACATTCAGGCAGTTCTGGACCGTATCGACCTGAACGCGCTGCTCGACCGCATCGACCTCGACGTGCTGCTCAGCCATATGGACGTCAATGCGCTCGTCGACCGCCTCGACGTGGACAAGATCGTCGCCAAGCTCGACATGAACGCCCTGCTCGAGCAGATCGACGTCGACGCGCTCGTCGAGCGCACACAGATCGGGTCACTCATCGCACGCTCGGGAGCGGGCGTCGCCGCCAAGGTGCTCGACGCGGCACGCAGCCAGGGCGTCGGGCTCGATACGTTCGTCCACCGCTGGATGAACCGACTCTTACGGAGAGATCCATCGGCTCACCCCCAGGGTCCGCCGCTGCTCGTCGGTCTCGCGAAGCCGTCACCGACATGACCGCCCACATTGCGCACGTTGCACCGGAACGTGACCTCGGGCTACAGGGTTGCTACGCGGGGTTCGTCACGCGGCTGGCGGCCTTCCTGATGGATCTGATCACTGCGCTCGCGCTCTTCACGTTGGGGTCCGCCGTCATCGAATACATCGTCTCGGCATTGGTCGGCAGCCAGGTGCACCTCTCGGACGCGCCGATCGCTGCCGCGATCTTGCTCGCGGCGTGGTGGACCTTCTATTGCGCCTATCCGCTTTCGCAGGCGGGCCGCACCTTTGGGATGACCGTCGTCGGCCTACGGGTCGTACGCGTCGACGGCCGCGACGTCGACGTCCTCCACTCGGTGCTCCGCGTCCTCGTGTTTCCGCTCAGCTTCGTGCTCTTCGGACTCGGATTTCTGTTCATCCTCTTCCGCCGCGACCGTCGTGCCCTTCACGACCTCATCGTGCGGTCGGCCGTCGTGTACGCCTGGGATGCACGCGCCGCTCGTCTGCGGTTCCTCGCGAAGGGCGGCACCGGATAGCCGGCTGCGTCTAGTTGGTGAGGCCGGCGATGCCGTTCCGAATGAGCGAAAGTGCGAGCACCGCAACGATGACGGCTGCGATGGTTCGGGCGTTCACGATCAACCAGTCGCGCACTGCTGTGAGAATTCGACCGGCCCTCTCCGGGGCCACGACCAGCATCACGATTGCAATGGCAAGGGGCAGCAGCGAGACGAGCGAGAAGAACAACCAGTCCACGATGTACTGCGTGGCGCTCGGGTTCGTCTCCGAGATGTCCTTGAGAGCGAGCGGGATGAACCCGCCGGGATTCGCGAGCGCCGCACCGGCGCCGACCACTGCGATCGCGGGCGAGGATGAGATCTTGCTCATCTGCGCAACCATGCTCTCCACTTTTCGCGGATCACGCGGCCTCCGCACGACCCACGCGACGTAGATGAGCAGCAGGGCGCCCGCGATGACATCGACCACCGCGACCCAGGTCTTCGGGCTCGATGTGTGAGATGCGGCGGCGTCCCCGAGCACGAACGCGGCAATGATGCCGATCGCCAACGTCGCGCCCAGCACGCCGAGGTAGAACCAAATCCCGGTGGTACGAGGCCGCTCGCCGAGCACCAATGCAAGCACCGAGAACGTCAATGTGGTCGGCGACAGCATTGCGGCGAGCGCAACGAGCGCCAGCTCGGCATTGATCCAGTTCACCCGCCGAACCTAAGTGACACGAGCAGAGGCCCCCACCACCCCGTCGGGGTGAAGACACACACTGATAGCTTCGGGAGACTTGTCGCCTCTTGAACTCAACCACCTGGCAGGGGACGCCCCGTGACGATCACCGCGCCGCTCGATGCAGCAACACGAACGCCGGAGGAGGCCGCGTTGCACCGGCTGCGCATGGTCGCGTTGGGAGTTTTGGCTGCCGCAGCCGTCGTCGACGCGTTACAGGCCCCGTTCACCCGCTATCGCGCCTTCCGGAAACGGATCATCACAGGTCTGACCCCGCTCGACGCGCCCGGCTCGACCCTGGTCGCGGTCGTTGCCGACCTGCTCTCGGCAACCGATGGGCCGCGCCGGTAGGGCCGGTAGGGAACGTGCCGGTGACACTCATCCGTTCCGGGTGAGGCGGATGCGCGGACGGGATGGCACCCTCGGAATGACCGCAAATCCTTCGGAGCCAGCCGGTAAGCGGCTGCGCGAACCGGCTGTGTCGAGAGGACGAACATGAGTGCCGATCTGGACGAGATGGGCCCCATCGACTACCTGGTCGTCGAATTCCCGGGCAGTCGCATGACCGGTGAGGGTTTCCCGCTGCTGGTCGACCTGGTCGACCGAGGCATCATCCGGGTGCTCGACTTGCTGTTCGTCACGCGGGGCCTGGATGGATCGGTGGCCGGCGTCGCCATCGCCGACTTCGATCACGATGGAAAGCTCGACCTCACGGTCTTCGAGGGTGCATCTTCGGGGCTACTGCACCAGGACGATGTCGACGAGGTCGGTACCCTGCTCGAGCCGGGCAGCTCGGCCGGGATCCTCGTGTACGAGAACACCTGGGCCGGTCCCTTCGCGGCTGCCCTGCGGCGGGGCGGCGGCCAGCTCGTGGCCAGCGGACGAATCCCGATCCAAGCGATGCTCGCCGCGCTCGACGCCACCGAACCCGTCGCTTAGATCACGCATCACGCCGAGGAAAGGAAGCACAATGCCGGGTCTTCTCCGTGGCGTCGCACGAGTCGCTGTCGTCTCCGGGACTGCGACCGCCGTTTCCAACCGAGTCTCGCGTCGTCAGGCCGGACGGTGGTCCGCGCAGGACCAGCAGGCAGCCGACGAGCAACAGGCCTATGCCGCGCCGCCGCCGCCGGCGCCCGCGCCGCCCAACATGGACGACAAGCTCGACCAACTGAAGCAGCTCGGCGAGCTGAAGACCCAAGGTGTCCTCACGGACGAGGAATTCGAGGCGCAGAAGACCCGCATCCTCAGCTCCTGAGCTCGGCGACCCACAGGTCCTCGACCGGCCAGCGCCGGGCCCACGCCGCGGTCGCGATCTCGTAGTACTCGTGGTCCTGCGCGTCGGGCGCGCCGAAGAGCTCGTGGAGGGCGACGACCTCGAAGGAGCTCTCGCGCAGGATGCGAATCCATTCACCGTGGCCGGGATGGAACTCGACCCCGCCGCCGGACCAGTGCGTGCGATACATGTCTCGCTGGGGCCGATGCAGCAACTCCTCCGCGTGACCGCCCTCCTCGGGGACGCACAGCGTCACGAGCACGCTGTTCGTCAGGAACACGAGGCGCCCACCCGGCCTGAGCAGCCGCGCCGCCTCCGGCACCCATCGCGCGGGATCGCACCACACACTCGCCCCGTACTCGCTGACCGCGAGGTCGAAGCTGTCGTGACGAAGGGGTACATCCTCGGCACTCGCGGCGACGAGCGGAAAGGAGATCGCGAACCGGCGCATGCAGTCGCCGCGGTCTCCAGCTGCGCAGGTGTGACGTCGACGCCCACCGGTCGCGCACCTTGACGCGCAAGCCACGCGGAGAGGTAGCCGGTGCCGCAGCCGAGCTCGACGACGTCGCGGTCGGCGACTTCGCCGAGCGCGCGCGAACTCCCGCTCCGGCACGTCGAACAGCCCCCAGGTGATCTCTGACTCGGCCCAATCACGCGAGGCATTCGCGGCGGTGAACTCCGCGTTCACCTCTGTCCACACGCGGTTGTCCGCGACGTAGGCCCGAGGATCGTGCATCACACGCTTCGGTGTGCGACGTCGACGTCGCCGCCGTGCACCAGAGTGCGCCACGCGACCGCGGGCGCCCCCTTCCAGCCCTTCACCTTGACGGCCTGTGCGAACTCGGTGCCCGCCAGCGCCAGCCCCGTGATACCGAGCAGGATCTCGACGACCCATGCCGCGGTCAACCATGCACCCGACAGGCCCAGGATCAACCCGTACGGCACCCACGACAGGATCCACAAGATGATTCCGATGCGGAGCTTCACGCCGAGGTCCTTTCGGGGTGTTCAGACGCCCTCGAGCGCTTCCAACCGGCCGGATGTGATCGCCTGTGTGAACGCCTGATAGTCCCGCTCGTTCTGGTCGGCGTAGCGCTCGGAGAAGTCGGTGATCGACTCGTCGAACCGGTCCTTCTTGCCGAGGTACGCGGCGATCGCGACCGGGTCGCCCGACCGCGGCGTGCGCCCGCGCCAGCGTCTGGCCGCAGAGGCGCGCGTAGAACTCGAGGCCCGACGGCGCCATCGTCTCGACCGACGGCCGAAGCCCTTCATGTCGCGCAGCTGGCGCCAGTAGAGGTAGCGGTTGTCCTGCGCACCCTTCGTCCAGCCGAGGTAGATGTCGCTCGCGGCCTGCATCATCCGCTGGCCCTGCACCACTCGCTCGCCGGCTTGGCGGTAGCGGCTCTTCGGGCAGGTGGTCCTCCAGCACCGATGCGGTCGCCTCCTTGACCTGCAGGAACAGCGGGTCCTGCTGATCGCGACCCTGCAGCAGGACGATGAACGCCCGGGTGCCGACGCTGCCGACGCCGACGACCTTGCGGGCGACGTCGACCACCTCGAACCGCTCCAGCAGATGGCGTCGATCATCCTGCAACGTCGCCCGGTAGGCGCGGAACTGCTCGTGGATCGTCTCGCTCGAGCTCGTCGGCGGAGAGTCCATAGGTCGCGCCGAGATCACGCAGCGGGATGACGATCGGCGGTTGGCTGACGATCCGGTACTGGCCGTCGACGAGCTCGGCGAGCTTCGACAGCGCCTGCAAGCTGTCACGAGTGCGCGCCTTCCGCGTCGCCTTCTCGCACCCTCTTCTCGGCGGCCTTCGCCGACCTTCTTGTTCTGCGCGCCCTTCGCCGCCCGGCTGGCGGCGCTCGATCGCGTTGCATCAGATCTTGCTCCGACAGGCGCGCGTACCAGATGTCCATCGTGCGCATCTCCGCGAACTCGGCCATCGCCTCGCGGTACGCCGTCACCGATGCGAGCGTCGCGGCGTGCGCGTCGGCCTTGGTGAAGCCGTTGTTGCGCGCCGCGATCGTGAAGCTCGCCGCCATGCGCTTCACGTCGTACTCGAAGGGCCCGGGGAGCGTCTCGTCGAAGTCGTTCAGGTCGAACATCAGCGTCCGCTCGGGTGACGCGAACACGCCGAAGTTCGAGAGGTGCGCGTCGCCGCAGAGCTGCACGTTCAGGCCGGCCGTCGGCGTGTCCTTCAGGTCGGCGGCCATGATCTTCGCCGCGCCCCGGTAGAACGTGAACGGCGAGACCATCATGCGCCCGTGGCGCACCGGCACCAGGTCGGGCTCACGGGTGGCGTTCTGCTCCTCGAGCAACGCGACCGGGTCGGGGCGATCCGGTGCCGGCGCCCATCCTGTATGGCCCGACGGCAGGACCTGCTTGCGTGCTTCCTTGCCCCGTGCCCTTCGTTCATCGACGCTCGGGTGCTCGACCCTGCTCACGACGTACCTCCAGTTCCGACCCTCGCACTTGCGGCACCCCGTGCGGGTGATGCGTGCGTCAGACGCCCATCGTACGGTCGATCGACATCACCTGGAGATGGAAGGACAACCACACGATGAAGGCAGATACACCGATCGTCCTGGCCGCGGCCAGGTATGGGACCCGTGAGGACGCGGTCGCCGACTTCAAGACCGTGAAGGACGCGAAATCGTTGGGCGAGTTCGATCACACCGCCGTGGCAGTTCTCACGAAGGACGAGGACGGCAACCTGCAGATCGAGCGCCACGACACCACCGCGAAGCACATGGCATGGGTCGGCGCAGCCCTCGTCGTCATCGCACCGCCGGTCGGTGCGGCCGCGATCCGCGAGCGGCGCCGGCGCGGGAGCGCTCGTCGGGCACTTCTGGCACAACATCCCCAAGGCGAAGGTCAAGGAAGCCGCGGACCTGCTCGAATCAGGAGAGTCCGGGCTCATCGTGGTCGCGGTCAATCGGCAGGGCAACGACATCACGCCTCTGCTGGGCCGCGCCGAGAGGAAGGTCGTGATCAACACGGTTGCCGGCGACCTCGACGCGCAGATGGAGAAGGAGCTCGCGCAGGCGAAGGCCGGCGTCTGAATCACGACGCATGAGGAGTCCGCGCGCGGTGCTCACCGCCGGGGTCGAGCACCGCGTGCGCTGACGCGTGTCGTGAGGATCTCGAATGCATGTACCTGAGTGGGCGAGCGGGGCGCACGAACGGGCGCTGCAGCATTCGGAAGCGGTACGAGGCTGGGTCGAGCGCACGATCCTCTGGCGAATCTGGGAGCGCCTCGCGGAGAACGAGTTCCTCGACCGCAGCGTCGCGCTCGGCGCGAAGGCATTCGTGTCGTTCTTTCCCGCGATCATCGTGGTCGCGGCGTTCGCGCCGGAGTCGGTTCGCGACTCGATCGTCACGACGATCACACGACGAACCGGGCTGGCCGGTGCCGGTCTGGAAACGGTCAAGGGTGCGTTCGCGACGTCTGATGACACGCGGCGGGCAACCGGCATCGTCGGATTGCTCTTCACGTTGTTCTACATCAACTCGTTCACGACCGCGCTGTGCCGGGTCTATACGAAGGCCTGGCGACGGCCACGCGTGGGACGAGCTTCGGGTTACGCAGTCGGCGCGTCGTGGCTGATCGGCATCGCTGCATACTTCGCGCTCCTCGGAGGCCTGCGCGGGGTACTGAAGGGCGGTCCCGAGACCGCGCTATTCGCGGCGATGGCATGGATGGCATCGATCGGTCTGTGGTGGCTCACGCCGTGGCTGATGCTCCAGCGCCAGGTCCGATTGAGGGTCCTGGCCACGAGCGCGCTGCTGACCGGAACCGCGATATCGGTGTACGGCGCCACATCGTCGGTGTGGATGCCCCGCACCGTCGCCGAGAACCAACATCAGTTCGGCTTCTTCGGCGTCGCGCTCGCCCTCGTGACATGGCTGAGCGGCGCCTCCATCGTCATCGTCGTCAGCGCGTGCACCGCCCCCGTCCTCGCCGAAGACCGGGGCTGGATCGGCCGGCTCGTGCGCGGTTCAGACACGGCTCCGGTACTTGCGGACAACGCGCCGCCGTCACTTCCCCCTCCGCTCGTCGCACCGACGCTTTCCGATGCCTTCGGCGTGCGACGCCGCGAGGAGTCCAACCCGCCGGGGTGATTCGCCCTCACCCGACGGGCCGGAAGAGTGAACGGCAAGGCGGGCCCGGGCGCGAGCGACCGGGAGTACCGATGGCGAACGAAGACCTGCTTTCGAGTTGGAACGACGGTGCCGCGCGTCGCGCGTTGCTCGACTTCGTCGCCGCCGTGACGGAAGAGGGCCCGGACTTCGTGCCGCCCGAAGAACGTGTGGCCACCTTCGACAACGACGGCACGCTTTGGTGCGAGAAGCCGATCGCGATCCAGGGCGAGTTCATCGTGCGCCGCCTCGGGGAGATGGCCGAGGCGCAGCCGGAGTTGCGCCAGCGCCAACCTTGGAAGCGGCGTACGAGCGCGACTACGGCTGGATCGACGATGTCCTGACCGCGGACTACGCCGGCGACGACACGGCTGTTCGAGCGCTCCTCGGAGGCGTCCTCGCGGCCTACGACGGCATCAGCGTGGACGACTTCGAAGCCCGAGCGGAAGCATTCCTCCGCCACGAACGGCACCCGACCCTCGCCGCGAGTACGTGAAGTGCGCCTACGCGCCGATGGTCGAGCTCCTCGGCTACCTGGAAGCGAACGGCTTCTCGAGCTACATCGCCTCGGGCGGCGGTCGCGATTTCATGCGACCGATCACGCAAGACACGTACGGCATCCCACGCGAACGGGTGATCGGGAGCACCGTCGCACTCAGCTACGCCAGTGACGACCGCGGCGGCACCATCACGCATCTCCCCCAGGCCGACTTCCTTCACGACGGGCCGGAGAAGTCGGTGCGTATCTGGAGCCGCGTCGGCCGCCGGCCACTGTTGGGCGCCGGCAACTCGAACGGTGACATTCAAATGCTTCAGTTCGCGAGGCACCAAGACAAGCGCTCGCTTCAGTTGCTGGTGCTCCACGACGACGGCGAACGGGAGTTCGAGTACACCGCCGGCGCCGAAGCCGCCCTCAAACAGGCCGCCGCGGACGGTCGGACGGTCGTCAGCGTCAAGAGCGACTGGTCGCGGGTGTTCTAGCGACGGCTCGGGAGGCCCGATGCACCCGTCCAGGGTGATCCGGTGCCATGCCACCCACTGCCAGCATCAGCTCCCAGACAGACGCACTACGAGGAGCGCAGCACACACCCGCCGCGCCCGGACATCTTCACGAGGGGAACTGCAATGAACATTCTCGCTGCCGACTGGCAGGTCGGTCAGGTATTCCTGTCGATGCTCTGGTTCACGCTCTTCATCATCTGGATCTGGCTCGTCATTGCCGTGTTCTCCGACATCTTCCGGAGTCATGACATGGGCGGCCTCGCGAAGGCCCTGTGGACGATCTTCATCATCGTCTTCCCGTATCTCGGAGTGTTCGTGTACCTCATCGCTCGGGGTCACAAGATGTCGGAGCATGCGGTGGAGGCTGCGCAAGCGCAGGACGCGGCTGCTCGCGCCTACATCCGTGATGCAGCCAGCAGCGGGAGCCCGGCTGACGAGATCGCCCGGCTCGCCGAGCTCAAGCGGAGCGGTGCGATCAGCGACGCCGAGTTCGAGCAGCTGAAGGCCAAGGTACTGGTCTGATCGGCAACGCCCGACCAGCCCGCGCATCCCCGCGCGGTGTTCGGCACGAGTCGTCAGCTCGTCGTGGCGGGCACCTCTGCGTCGGCGGTACTCGTCTTCTCGGCCGTCACCGAATTACACCCAGGGAAGCCGGCGACTATGCCGCGCTCGTGGGCGGCGTGATCCTTCTCACCGGGTGCTTTCTCATCCTCGCCGGACTGTTCCGGCTCGGCTTCATCACCCAGTTCTTGTCCCGGCCGGTCATGGCGGGCTTCGTCTTCGGGTTGGCGATCTTCGTGACCGTCAGCCAGCTTCCCAAGCTCTTCGGCATCGACAAAGGTGACGGCGACACGATCAGGCAACTCGCGCATGTCGTCGCGCACCTGGGGTCGACGAGTGTCGTCACGCTTGCAGTCGGCGCGGTCGCCCTGCTCGTACTCTTCGGGCTCGAGCGTCTCGCACCGCGCATTCCCGGCGGGCTGGTCGGTCGGCGCCATCAGCCGTTCGGCGACGGGCGTGTTGCACGGGCCGCCGAACGCGCTCGCCGCACCGAACCCGATGTCATCCAGCAACACGATCAGTACGTTCGGCGCACCGTCCGGCGGACGCAACGGCTCGATCGGCGGGAACTTCGTGTCCGGGTCCTTGGCGTCGAACGTCACCAAGCCGAATCCGGTCGGTCGGGAATCGGCAACATCGATCGCTGGACATCCTTGCTCATAACGAGCCTCCCTCAGCGAGGTCCACGAATCTCGACGGCGCGGCGCGCGGAACGACGCCGCCGCGCTACGGGTTCCAGCATCACCGCGATCGCCGGCCGGGTCATCACCCTCGCCGGGTGCTGCCTCGGGCGGTCCTAGCCCTCGGTCCGTTGATGCGCGCACGTTGCGAGAGCAGCATCAGCATCACCGCGTTTGATCGGCACCGGGCTCACCGCGACACCAATCGCAAGCGGAAGGATGTCGCCATCTCGAAACTCTTGTTGACACGGGTTGCGCTTCTGGTAGACTCGAACATACGTTCGGGTTGTCTTGAACCCGCTCTTCTTCCCCCACCAGTTCGCTGCAAGCAGGAGAACGCCGCGTGGGAGCTCGCGATCAGGTGCTGATCGATGTCGTGCACGCCGTGGAGAAGGCGGTCGCGTACGAGGGTCCGCTCGAGGTCACCGACGTGTGCCGCGCCGCGGAGCAGATGGAGTTCCTGAAGCTACGGACGCTGCGCGAGTACGAGCGCAACGAGCAATGGCGCGCCGACGGTTACCTGAGCGCGGCCGCCGGCTTGCGAGCGACGTGCAACATGTCCCACGGCACCGCGTCGGGCGCGCTCAAGCTCGCGCACCGACTCGTGGACCTGCCCGAGACCTCGGCCGTGTTCGCTGCCGGCGACATCTCTCGCCACCACGCGGCTGCCATCGCCGATGCATGCACGGTCGAGCGGCTCGACGCGCTGCGTGAGGTGGAGGCGCAGCTCGTCGAGCTTGCCCGCCGGGTGAAACCAAAGGACTTGCGTGCAGTCGTACGGCGACTCGCCGACTCACTCGACGGCGACGGTGGCGCGGCCGGCGACGAAGCATTGCTCGGGCGCCGGCGCGTGCACGCGTCGGTCACGATCGACGGCATGGTGATGCTCGATGCGCTGCTCGACCCCGAGGGCGGCGAGATCTATCTGACCGCAACGAACGCGGAGATAGCGCGCGACGCGCAGGTCGGCGACGCCCGAACGCCGGCAATGCGACGCGCCGATGCGCTCGTGAACATCTGCCGGCGATCGCTCGATGCGGGCGAGATCGCCGGCACGGGCGCGGTACGACCACACGTCACGGTCGTGGTCGACGTCACCGAGCTCGAAGCGCGCGGCGGACGCGACATCGTGCGCCGGGTACGAGCGGACGCCGCCCACGTCGGACGGCTGTCCACGGCGACGCTCCGGCGGCTCACGTGTGATTGCAGCGTTTCGAGGGTGATCACCGACGGGCCGTCGGAGGTGCTCGACGTGGGTCGCGCGACGCGCAGCATCCCGCCTGCGATCCGCCGAGCCCTGGTGGCGCGCGACCGTCATTGCCGAGCGCCGGGATGCGATCGACCGCCCGCATGGTGCGACGGGCACCACATCCGGCACTGGGAAGACGGCGGTGCGACGAGCCTCGACAACCTCGTGCTGCTCTGCCGGCGACATCACCGCGAAGCGCATCTTCGCTGCTGAGGCCGGAGAAGCCGCACCCGACCGCCACGGCCAATTCACCCGCGAGATGAGTCGAACCTCCACGCGAGGTGTCAGGCTGCGCGGATGGCGCTCCATCAGAAGTCTTCCGAGTCGCACCCGTCGATCGATACGGCCATGCATCCGTTCGTCGACCCGATCTTCGCCCGGGCCGGCGAGCTCACCGTCGCCCCGCAACGTCGCCTACCGCAGCACGGGATGCGGCCCGACACGGCGTATCAGATCGTGCACGACGAGCTGATGCTCGACGGCAACGCCCGCCTCAACCTCGCGACGTTCGTCACCACGTGGATGGAGCCGCAGGCCGAGAAGCTGATGTCGGAGACGTTCGACAAGAACATGATCGACAAGGACGAGTACCCGCGCACCGCCGAAATCGAGATGCGCTGCGTGAACATGCTCGCCAAGCTTTGGCACTCCCCGCACGGTGAAGGCGCGACCGGCACGTCGACGATCGGTTCGAGTGAAGCGGCGATGCTCGGTGGGATGGCGTTGAAGTGGCGGTGGCGCGAGCGCGAGCGCGCAGCGGGCAAGCCCACCGATCGTCCGAACATGGTCATGGGCATCAACGTGCAGGTGTGTTGGGAGAAGTTCTGCCGTTACTGGGATGTCGAGATGCGCCTCGTCCCGATGGAAGGCGACCGTCTGCACCTCGACGCCGCGGAGGCCGTGAAGTATTGCGACGAGAACACCATCGGCGTGATCCCGGTGCTCGGGTCCACGTTCGACGGCAGCTACGAACCGGTCGCGGAGATCTGCGCGGCGCTCGACGGCTGCAAGCGCACACCGGGCTCGACGTCCCGGTGCACGTCGACGGCGCGTCCGGTGCGTTCATCGCGCCGTTCCTCGATCCCGATCTCGAGTGGGACTTCCGCCTCCCTCGCGTGCAGTCGATCAACACGTCCGGCCACAAGTACGGACTCGTGTACCCGGGCGTCGGTTGGGTCGTCTGGCGCACGCCGGAAGCGTTGCCCGAAGAGCTCGTGTTCAGGGTGAACTATCTCGGCGGCGAGATGCCGACGTTCTCACTGAACTTCTCACGACCCGGCAACCAGGTCGTGGCGCAGTACTACAACTTCCTGCGTCTCGGCTTCGAGGGGTTCCGGCGCGTGCAGCAAGCGGCGCGCGATGTCGCGATGTACATCGCCGAGCGAGATCTCTAAGCTCGGGCCGTTCGAGCTGATCACCGACGGCTCGGAGCTGCCGGTGCTCGCGTTCTCGATCACGCCCGACGTGCCGAACTACACGGTGTTCGATGTGTCGCGTCAGCTACGCGAGCGCGGGTGGCTGGTTCCTGCCTACCGATTCCCGGCGAACCGCGAGGATCTCGCCGCGATTCGCATCGTGGTTCGCAACGGCTTTACCCGCGACCTCGCCGACTTCTTGGTCACGGATCTCGAGAACGTCGTCACGTATCTCGAGCGTTTGGAGAGCCCGTTGCCCCCGGAGCCCGGCGAGCACTTCCACCACTGACCCGCAACGACACCGAGCGTCCGTTCTTCGCTCAGCTCGGCTGCGAGCGCAGCACGCCCATCGCGAAGTACTGCGCGCCGCCGCCGTAGGCCTGCGCGAGCGCGGTGCGCGCGCCGTCGACCTGGTGTTCGCCGGCGAGGCCGCGCACTTGAAGCGCAGCTTCTGCGAACCGGAGCATGCCGGATGCGCCGATCGGGTTCGACGACAACACGCCCCCGGACGGGTTGACGGGGAACGAGCCGGTGAGCTCGGTCTCGCCGCTCTCGACCATCTTCCAGCCCTCGCCGGGCCCCGCGATGTCGTGCCCTTCGAGCCACATCGGCTCGTACCAGCTGAACGGCACGTACAGCTCGGCGACGTCGATCTCCTGGCGCGGCACGCTGATGCCGGCTCGGCGGTAGACGTCCTGCGCGCACTCGACGCCGGCCTGCGGACGCACGGGGTTCCGTCCCGGGAACACGCCGAGCTCGCTGCGCACAGCCGTGGCCTCCACCCACGCGGGCGGCTTCGCGGCACGGCGGCCGCCGGCCTCGTCGGTGAGCACGACCGCGCAGGCCCCGTCGGACGACGGGCACGATTCGAGGAATCGCAGCGGGTCCCACAGCATCGCCGACTCTTTGACCTTCTCGATACTGATGTCGGCGATCTTCAAATGCGCGTACGGGTTCTTCAGCGCGTTGAGGCGGTCCTTCACCGCGACCTGCCAGCCGATGTACTCGGGCGCGCCGGTCTGCTCGATGTACGCGCGGATCCACGGCGCGAACGCACCGCCCGCGCCGATGCCGCGGGAGCGTCCGCCCGCGAGGCCCCACTGCGCGTTCCCCTCGCTCTGCTTTTCCCAGGCGATCGCCAGCACACGCTCGTGGATGCGCGACTCCACCAGGTGGGAACCGACGATGAACGTCGAGCCGCCGACGCTGCCGGCGGTGTGCACGCGGAGCATCGGCTTGCCGGCGCCACCGAGCGCGTCGGCGAGGAACAGCTCGGGTTGCACGATCCCTTCGAACGCGTCGGGTGCCTTGCCGATGACCAGCGCGTCGATGTCCGCGAACGTCATCTCCGCGTCCTCGAGCGCGCGCAACGCCGCTTCCCGCAACAAGCCGGGGATCGAGACGTCGTCGCGACGCTTCTTGTGGTGTGTCTGACCGATGCCGACGACCGCACAGCGCTCGGCCATGGCTACTCCCCCTCCATGAGGCAGACGAGGTTGTGCTGGAGCACTTGCCCGCCCGTCGCGTGCGCAAGCCCACGGTCCGCAGCACCGGCAGTGATCCGCTGTGCGACCTCGACGATGCGGATGAGCCCCGTCGCCATCACCGGGTTCGCGGCCAGCGGGCCACCCGACGGGTTGACGTTGGTGTCGGGAGGCAGGCCCAGCGCCTCACGCAGGATCAGCTCCTGCGGGCTGAAGGTCACCGAGAGCTCGGCCACGTCGAGGGGGCCACCGTCATATCCGGCCTTGCGTGCCGCGAGCGTCGTCGACGAAGAAGTCGCGAGGTCGCGCATACCGGGTTGATGGACCTCGATGCGATGGTCGAGCCCGCGTATCCACGCCGGACGCTCGCACAGGCTCCGCGCCCGATCGCCGCGGGCGAGCACGACGGCAACCGCGCCGTCGGAGATAGGCGGCAGGTCGTGTCGGCGCAGAGGTGCGCGCACGTATGGCTGCCGCGAGCAGCTCGTCGACGCTCGAGTTGCCGCGTACCTGCGCGTTCGGGTTGTCGAGTGCCTGCCGACGGCTGCGCACGACGACCTCCGCGAAGTCGCGTTCGGTGGCCTTGCCGCGATCGAGCAACACCCGTGCTTGCAGACCCGCCAACGAGAGCGGATCCACACCGAGCGGCGCGAGGTAGTACGGGTCGAGTTGCTGCGCCCATACCTCGGCCGGCTTCGACGGCGACGACTTGCCCGAACCGAACACGAGCGCGGTATCGATGTCACCGTGCTGCAGCCGCACCCATGCCTCGTACAGTGCCCAGGCGCCGTCCATCTCGACGTGGGACTCCGAGATCGGCGGCCACGCGCCGGCGGCCTCCAGGTTCGACACGAACGCGAACGGTCCGCCGGTCAGATAGTCGCAACTGCCCGCGCACGTGAAGCCGATGTCTCGCCGGTCGACGCCGGCGCGCTGCAACGCCGCGGCGACGACGGGCACGAGCATCTGCACTTCGCTGTCGGCCGCACGCCGAACCGACGGCGTCTGCGCGAACCCGACGACCGCGATGTCGCTCGCCCCGCTCATGTCACGCACTCCTGACGCCTCGCGGTCGCTCGCCTCATCAGAAGATGTGCTCCTCGAATTGCTGCTCGCGGCATGTCGGGCTCGCCGCTCGGTTCGAACGCCTCAACTCGCCGAACCGACGCCGCCCCAGCCGCGATTCGACACGCCCTCGGCGCTGCGCTTGTCCTTCGGCTTCCACACCGCGCGCACGCGCAACCCCGAGCGCACCTGATCGTGCGGGATGCCGACGATGTCCTGGCCACCGAGGTTGCTGTTGGCGCCGTCCAGCAGCACCGACGCGTACACGAACGGCTCGGTCTCCTTCTGGCCGTAGTACGCGACCGGCGTGATGATCGTGAACCCGGTCACGGTGCCGGTGTCGGCGACGGTGACCTCGTCCTCGTCGCGGGTCGCGACGACGCACAACGGGCAGTAGCCCTTGCCCGGCACGTACACACGTCCGCAGTCGGGGCACTTGTGGCCGAGGATGCGGCCGTCGATCAGCGCATCCACGTACCGCTCGAGAATCGGCGTGAGCTCCTCCTCGTAGGTGAGCGAGACGAGGTGCTCCATCACCAGCGTCTCCTTCGGGGCCTCATTCGCGGTCACGGTGCCGGCTCCCACGCTTCCAGGTCGTCGATCCGGTTCTGCGGCTCGGCACGCCAGCGCGGCGTGACGCGCATCCCGGTCGTCATCTCGTCGATGTCGCCCGCGTCGACGGCGTGCACCATCGCCGTGTCCGCGCCGTCGGGGCGGATCAACGCGAACGCGAACGGCTGCGACAGCGGGTGCTTCGACGTGGGCTCGTCGATCCACGTCCACGACTCGACGACTCCGGCCGGGCCGACCTCGACCAGCTCGACGAGCGTTTCACCGGTGTGCGGGTCGTACTCCAACGGTGGCACGAGCACCTTGCCGTCGCTCGTGCGGGTGCCGACGATCCGATGCTCGCGCAGGGCGGCGAAGAATGCGCCGACGACCGGCCCGACGGTGCGCGAGTACGGGAACTCGAGCGTGCTCTTGGTGACCCTGGTCATGGCTCCCGAAACTAATCACCGACCGGCAAGGAGCGCACGCTTGTCGACCTTGCCGACCGACGTCAGCGGCAGCGCTTCGATGATCTCGAGGCGATCGGGCGCCTTGTAGTCGGCGAGTGCAGCGCGACAGTGCGTACGCAGCCCCTCCAGCTCGGGCCTCGCGCCGGCGACGGGGACGACGAATGCGAGGCCGATCTCACCGAGGACGCGATCGGGGATGCCGATGACTGCGATCTGCTCGACGGCCGGGTGCGCGGACAAAACGCGCTCGACCTCGGCCGGATAGACGTTGTATCCGCCGCGGATGTACATCTCGCTCTTCCGGCCGACGAGGGTCAGATAGCCGCGCTCGTCGAGCACGCCGGCGTCACCGGTCGAGAGCCACCCCTGTTCGTCGAGCACCTCCGCGGTGCGCTGCGGATCACGCCAGTACTCCCGCATCACCGCGCCCGAGCGGCAACGCACGCGGCCGACCACACCAGTAGCGCACGGTCGATCGTCGTCGTCGACCACCTCGAGCTCGACGTTCACCCGCGCCCGCCCGACCGTCCGCGCGATCACCTCGGGCGCATCGCCCGGCACGCTCCCGGTGGTGATCGCGGCTTCGGTGCTCGTGTAGCCGATGACGACCGGGCAACCCAGCCGGCGCTCCATCTCGCGGATGAGATCGGGCGGTACCGTCGCCGCGCCCGTGCCTGCGATCCTCAGCGACGACAGATCCGCGGTCTCGAACGACGGATGGTCGAGCACGAGTCGCCACTGCGTGGGCACTCCCTGGCCCACCGTCACCCGCTCGCTCTCGATCAGTTGCAACGTCTCGCCCGCGTTCCACGGTGTCGAAGGGATCACCGTGGTGATCACCTTCTCGATCTCCTCCCATGGTCGCGACATGAACGCGACATGCGCGAACGGCAGCGGCGACAACCGCCGGTCGAAGCGCTCGCCCAGCGCGCCGGCACCGACGGCGACGGCCGCGAGGTTCTCGTGATCGAAGACCGCGCCCTTGGGCATGCCGGTCGTCCCGCTGGTCCAGACGATCGCGACCGCGTCGTCCGGCCGCACCCGCGGCGTCTTGACCGGATCGAGCGCGTACGCCTTTCGCACCGAGGGGAGGTCCTCGTCACGGACGACGACACGCGGCGATGTCCGTTCGAGGATGCTCGCGACCTCGACGGGCCCGAGCCGGATGTTGATGCCGGTCGTGATCGCCCGCAGGCGCATCGCCGCCTGGTAGCAGATCGCGTAGTCGATCGACGACGGCAGCATGAGCGCGATCACGTCACCCGGGCCGACACCGGCTTCGGCCCAGCACGCGGCGAGCCCGTCCGCGGCCCGGTTCCACGCGGCGAACGTGACCCGCCGCCCCGGCTCCACGAAGGCGTCGCGATCGCCCTCGGTATCGGCGGCGCCGCGCAGCAGGTCGACCGTCGTCCGGGCGCGGGTCACGGTGCTCGTCGTGGTTCGCACGCGCTCATCGCGCGTGCGCACGACGGTTCGATCTCCGGCACGGGCGATAGCGTGACCGGGTGCCTCCGTCGAAGCAAGCACGGACTCGTCAGGCGCGCCAGAAGGAGCGACTCGCAGCCGCGGCCAGCGCGACGCCATCGCGCGCAGCAACGGCGTCGTCTCGGCGGAGCCGCAGTCGCCGCGTTCCTGATCGTCGTCCTAGTGGTGCTCGTGTTCGCGTTCGCGGTACCGGGCGGGAACAGCAACAAGGCGACGCCGACGCCAACCGTCGCCCAACCGATCTCGGCGAAGGGCAAGCCCTGCGTCGCGGTGGCGGATCCGTTGCCGAAGGGCGCGCCCGCGGTTCCGGTGCGGACGGGGCCGCCTCCTACGAAGCTCGTGAAGAAGGACCTCAAGATCGGCACCGGCCCGGTCGTGCGCCCGGGCGCGACCGTGGAGGTCAACTACATCGGTGTCGCCTGCTCGACCGGCAAGATCTTCGATTTCTCGTACGGCAAGGAGCCCATCCCCGCGAAACTCAAGGGGGGCGTCATCACCGGCTGGATCGACGGCATTCCGGGGATGAAGATCGGCGGTCGCCGCCTGCTCGGCATCCCGCCCTTGGATGCATACGGGGCGACCGGTCAGGGAGAGATCGAACCTGACGAGGCGTTGTGGTTCGTGATCGACGCCGTCGCCCTGAAGTGAGCGTCAGCCTGAAGCGAACGTCCCTGAAGTGATCGTCAGAGTGTGCCTCGCGGCCGACGGCCGCCCACACCGTCTTTCCGCGCTCGAATGGTTCTGCGCCCCAAGACGACGCCAGCGCGTTGACGAGATTCAACCCGTACCCGCCGTCGACATGCGCGGGCGCGCGCGAACGCGTCGCCATCCCCGGCATCGGTGACATTGACAAACGTTTCGTGGGGGTCCACTTCTATGGTGAGCCGATACGGCGACGTCGCATGCATCAGCGCGTTCGTTGCGAGCTCGCTCAACAAGAGGCCCACGATGCGAACGTGGTCACGCGTGCGGCCCTGCTCCTCGAGCGCGGCGATCGCCTCGGCACGGAGACGGCACAAATCGGCAGCTTGGGCGAACGCAGAGTCGTACACCATGGGCAGATTGCGACCATCATGTGGCCTCGTCGAGGCTTCGACACGGGGCACTCACCCGCGATACCCCCGTACTCGCGAGGGTAAGCGCGACCGTCCGGCCTCGGGAACAGCCCGGACGGGCCGTCAGTGATCAGCTCACGGGCTTGGCAGGCAGTATCGCTTCGATGCGCAACACGTCGTTGGCGCTGGTCCCGTAGAAATGCGCGAGCTGATCCGAGAGGCTGCGGATCGTGCGCAACAGTGTGGTCATGAGCGCGAGCGCGTCACCGTCGAACGCCTCGTACGCAAGGCGACGAAGATGTTGATCATCGATCGGTTCGTCATCGACGGCATGGAACAACTCCATGAGCCGATCGGTGTGCACCATGACGTCACTCCTTCGCGCGGTGGCGGATATGAGGAAGATGGTCTACCGCGCAGTCGACGGCCTCGTCGCCTCCGAAGGCCCCGCGGTCCAACAATCCACATCCTGTCGCGTGTCCGAGTGACACTCGGCGCGCATTCGTGCACGAAGCGGTGTTGGAATTGGTGCCCAACTGCGATCCGGCCGCGACGGCGCCCCCGGTCACCGTCGCCGAAGAAGTGTCGTCAGTCCGCGATGGCGGGCGCCGTCAACCCTTTGGTCATCTTCCACACGGGCTCGCGCTCGTGGACGAGGTCGCCGTTCGGTGACGCGAGGCCATGACTCTCGCCTTCTCCTGCGACGCGGTAACCGCGCCGCTCGTAGAGGACGAGCGCGCCGGCGTTCGCCTTCCCGACGGTCAGGCGGACGACCCGGCAGCCGAGTCGACGCGCTTCGGCTTCGGCGGCTTCCAGCAGCGTGGTGCCGATCCCGCGGCGCCGCCGCTTCGCGTCGACGACGAGGCCGAAGAGCTCCGCCTCGTCGCCCGCGCACTCGAGCGTGACCCGCCCGACGATCGCGTCGTCGACCTGCGCGACGAGCAGCCGGGCATGCTCGCACCGGAGCACCTCCGCGAGCTCCCGTCGATACTCGCCGTGGCGACCACCGACGTTCGCGTTCGCGAGATCGCTCTCGCTCCCGAGCCGCACCACGATCCTCCGCACGCCACATTTTCCCCGGTGCGACGACGGTGAGTCGATTCGCTTTCGCGGCGAATCGGACCACTCGAGCGAGTGGGGCGCTCCGTCCGATCAGGCGACCTCGACGACCGGTGCCACGAACTGGGAGTTGTAGAGACGTGCGTACGGTCCGTCGTGGCCGAGCAGGTCGTTGTGCGATCCCTGTTCGACGATGCTGCCGTCCTCCATCACGAGGATGATGTCGGCGCCGCGAATGGTCGACAACCGGTGGGCGATCACGAAGCTCGTGCGCTCCTTGCGCAACGCGTTCATCGCCTCCTGGATGAGGACCTCGGTGCGGGTGTCGACGGAGCTGGTGGCTTCGTCGAGGATGAGGATGGCGGGGTCGGCGAGGAAGGCTCGGGCGATGGTGAGCAACTGCTTCTGGCCGGCGCTGATGTTGTCGCCCTCTTCGTTGATGAGCGTGTCGTAGCCCTCGGGGAGCGAGTGCACGAAGCGGTCCACGTACGTCGCGCGGGCCGCCTCGCGAATCTGCGCTTCGGTGGCGTCGGGGTTGCCGTAGGCGATGTTGTCGCGGATCGTGCCTCCGAACAGCCACGTGTCCTGCAGCACCATGCCGATCTGGGATCGCAGCTCGGCGCGTGGGATCGACGAGATGTCGCGTCCGTCGAGGGTGATCATGCCTGCGTTCAGCTCGTAGAACCGCATGATGAGATTGACGAGCGTGGTCTTGCCGGCGCCCGTCGGTCCGACGATCGCGATGGTCTGGCCGGGCTCGGCGACCAGTGAGAGCGACTCGATCAGCGGGCGGTCGGGGTCGTAGGAGAACGTGACGTCGCGGAACTCGACGCGTCCGCGCACCGGCGGCGGGTCGTCACTGGCGAGCGGGTTGGGGCTCTGCTCCTCTGCGTCGAGGAACTCGACGACCCGTTCGAACGAGGCGATCCCCGACTGGAAGACGTTCATCATCGACGCCAGCTGTGTCAGCGGCATCGAGAAGCTGCGTGAGTACTGGATGAAGGCCTGGATGTCGCCGACGGTGATCGCGCCGCTCGACACCCGGAGGCCGCCGACGACCGCAACGATCACATACTGGATGTTGCCCATGAACATCGTGAACGGCTGCATCAAGCTCGACATGAACTGGGCACCGAACGACGATTCGAAGAGCTCGTCGTTGGTGTCGCGGAACCGCTGCTCGACCTCGCGTTGCCGGCCGAAGGCCTTGACGACGGCGTGACCCGTGAACGTCTCCTCGATCTGCGCGTTGAGGATCCCGGTGCTCTTCCACTGCGAGATGAAGCGGGGGCGGGCCCGGCGTGCGACCACACGCATCCCCCAGACGGACACCGGGACCGTCGTGAGCGCGACGACCGCCAACAAGGGCGAGATCGTGAACATCATGATCGCGACGCCGACCAGCAACAGCACCGACGTGAGCATTTGACTCAGCGTCTGTTGCAGGCTCTGCGCGACGTTGTCGATGTCGTTCGTGACCCGGCTCAACAGGTCGCCGCGCTGTTGCTTGTCGATGTAGCCGAGTGGCAGGGCGTTGACCTTGTCCTCGACGTCGGAACGCAGCCGGTACATGAGCCTTTGGATGACTCCGGCCAGCATGTAGGCCGCGATGATCGAAAGCCCGGACGATGCCGCGTACAACGCCAACGCCTGGCAGCAGCACGTGATGGAGCGCGTTGAAGTCGATGCCCGGTGGCTGACGACGCCGCGGACGATGATGTCGGTGCCGTGCCCGAGCACACGGGGCCCGAACACGTTGAGGGTCGCGCTCGTGATCGCGACCAGCCGCGACCACGACCAGGACGATCCACATCGGTCCGAGCATCCGGCCCAGGCGGCGGAGCGCGCTCTTGAAGTCCTTCGATCGCTCGCCGGGAACACCCGCCGAGTTCCAGCGCCCCGCGGCGCGGGTCTCGGGCGCGGCGAGATTGATCTCCTCCTCTTCGTGGGCCTCGGGATCGTCGGTGATCGTCACGCGGCGCTCTTCTCGCCGATCTGCGACTGGACGATCTCCGCGTACGTCGGGCAGTCACGGATCAGCTCGTCGTGCGTGCCCCGCCCGATGACCACACCGTCCTCGAGGACGAGGATGTTGTCCGCCGTCGAGATCGTCGACACCCGCTGCGCCACGATGACGACGGCGGCATCCTTCGTGTACGGGCCGAGCGCAGCGCGCAACCGGGCGTCGGTCGCGAGGTCGAGTGCCGAGAACGAGTCGTCGAACACGTAGATGTCAGGCCGGCGGATGAGCGCGCGGGCGATCGACAGCCGCTGGCGCTGCCCACCCGACACGTTCGTGCCGCCTTGCTCGATGCGCGCGTGCAGCCCGCCGGGCATCGCGCGCACGAAGTCGCTCGCTTGCGCGACGTCGAGCGCGGCCCACATCTCGTCCTCGGTCGCGTCGGGCTTGCCGAACTGCAGGTTGCTCGCCACGGTGCCCGAGAACAGGTAGGGCCGCTGCGGGACGAGCCCGATCGTGTTCCACAGCACGTCGGGATCGAGGTCGTGCACGTCGACACCGCCGACCAGCACGGTGCCCTCGGTGCTGTCGAAGAGCCGGAGGATGAGGTTGACGAGCGTGGACTTGCCCGCGCCGGTGCTGCCGACGATGGCGGTGGTCTGTCCGGGCGCGGTGGCGAACGAGACGCCCGTGAGCACCGCGTGCTCGGCGCCGGGATAGTGGAAGCCGACGTCGCGGAACTCGAGTGCACCGTGTGTGACGACTTCCCGCACCGGGTCGACCGGCGGGACGACGCTCGGGTCGGTGTCGAGCACCTCCTCGATGCGATCGGCCGACACCGACGCGCGCGGGATCATCGAGATCATGAACGTGGCCATCACGACGGACATGAGGATCTGCACGAGGTACGTGAGATACGCGACCAGGGTGCCGACCTGGATCTCGCCCGAGTTCACACGACTCGCACCGAGCCAGAGCACGAGGACGCTCGACGCGTTGATGAGCAGGTTCACCGTCGGGAACATCGAGGACATCAACCGTCCGGCACGCAGCGACACCGCGGTCAGGTCGTGGTTGGCGTCCCCGAAACGGCGTGCCTCCTGGGGCTCGCGCACGAACGCTCGCACGACACGGATCCCGGTGATCTGCTCCCGCAGCACCCGGTTGACCTGGTCGATCCGCTCCTGCATCAGGCGGAAGGCCGGCACCATCCGCGACACGATCAGGCCGAGCACGACGCCTGCGACCGGCATCGCGATGACCAACACGATCGAGAGGCCGACGTCTTGCCGCAGCGCCATGAAGACGCCGACGACGATCGTGATCGGCGCCGCGATCGCCATCGTGCACGCCATCACCACGAGCAGCTGCACCTGCTGCACGTCGTTCGTGATCCGTGTGATCAGCGACGGCGCCCCGAACGTGCCGACCTCGCGCGCCGAGAAATCGGTTACCTGATGGAAGAGGTTCTTGCGCAGATCGCGCCCGAAGCTCATCGCCACCTTGCCGCCGTGGTAGACGGCCGCAATCGAGAACACGACCTGGATCAGCGCGACGCCGAGCATCAGCGCGCCCCACGTCCAGATGTAGCCCACGTTGCCGGGGATCACGCCGTTGTCGATGATGCGCGCGGTGATCGTCGGAAGGGTCAACGCGGCCGAGGTCTGCACCGTCTGCAGCACGACGATGAGGAGCAGCGCGTTGCGGTACGGGCCGAGATGCGATCGCAACAACCGGATCAGCACGACGTGTCCTTATCGCCTTCACCGCTGCCGCCGACCCCGTGCAAGAACAGCTGCACCAGCTCGTCCGGTGATCGCGGTTCGCCGGCGAGCATCGGATGGGTCGTCGACAGCGTGAGCGCGCGGAGCAAACGAGCGGCGACGATCGGCTCGACGGTGATCTGCACGCGGTGTGCCTGGAAGATCCGAACGAGCGCGTTGCTGTCGGTCATCGGGCGGCGGGTCATCTCGTGGAATCGGGTCCCGACGCTCGACACCAACCGCCAGATGTCGATGACGCGCTGCTGGATGATCACGACCGCGGCCGCGAGACCGTCTTCGAACGGCAAGCTTTCGGGGATGTCCGACAGCGCCGCTTCGAGCGGCTCAGGGTCGAGCGCCGCCTCGACGACTGCGGCGATGACCTCGTCCTTGTCCGCGAAGACCCGGAAGATGGTGCCCTCGGCGATCCCGGCCGCCTCCGCGATCTGCCGGCTGGTCACCCGGTCTCCGTGCTCGAGCAGCAACGGCAGGGTCGCTGCGACGATCATCGACCGCCGCTCGTCGGGCGGCAGGGCGGCCGCCCGCTTCGTCCCCGCTGCTGTCGCCGCTCCGCTCACGAAGGTCCATCGTACCTGAGTGAGCCCTCACTCAATCCACTCCAGGTCCCGCTTCCGGCCGGCTCCGTGGGAACCGGCGGTCCCAGCGCCGTCGCGACGCCCGATGGGATCTCTTTGGCGTACCGGTTGCGCAGTCCCGTGGACGAGGGACGCGGATACGCCATCACCGTGGCTCGCTCGTCTGATGGTGTCACGCTGGAACCGCTCGTCACCCGAGCTGTGACCGGTGCGCGGCCACGCCGAACGATCGATGGAGATCCAACATGCGACTCAGCACCCGCAACCAGCTCGAAGGGACCGTCGAGAGCGTGCAGCTCGGCGGCATCATGAGTGCAGTCAAGGTTGCACTCCGCAGCGGGGAAACGATCACCGCGGCCATCACGCGCGAGGCCGCGGAAGAGCTCGCGCTCGCGTCCGGCACGAACGTGACCGTGCTCATCAAAGCCACCGAGGTCATGCTCGCGATCGAGTAGAACCAACTCGTAGCCTGCGCAGCGTGACGAGCTCCGAGACCGGCCGGCCCACGAGCCGTAGGTGGTACCTCATCGCCGCGGTCGTCATCGCCGCGCTCGCCCTCGCAACCGTGTTCGTCGCGGCCCGCTCGGACCCGTCGTCGATCTCCGGGCCGGTCGATACCTCGCATCTTCCCGACAAGGGTCCCGCGCCCGCGCTCCAAGCGAAGGGTTGGATCAACTCGTCGCCACTGACCTCCGCCGCCGTCACGGGCAAGGTCGTGTTGTACGACATCTGGACGTATTCGTGCATCAACTGCGTGCGAACGTTCCCCTACTTCCGCGCGTGGTACGACCGCTACAAGGCCGACGGGCTCGTCGTGATCGGCGTGCATTCTCCCGAGTTCGATTTCGAGAAGGTGCACGCAAATGTCGAAGGTGCGGTGAAGCGGCTCGACGTGACCTGGCCGGTGGCGCTCGACGACGACATGACCATCTGGAACGCGTTCAAGAACCAGTACTGGCCCGCCGACTACGTCGCCGATCGCACCGGTCACCTGCGGTACTCGCACTTCGGCGAGGGCGACTACGACGAACACCGAAAACGTGTTGCGCACGCTCCTCGGTGTGGCCGCGGCGTCGCCGCGCGCCGATCGAGGCGTGAGGGCCGAAACCGCGTCGGGTCAGCGGGTCAATCCGGAGACGTACCTCGACGCGCAGCATGGCCAGCTCGATGTGGCGCCCGGCACGGTCATATATCCGGCGCCCGGCAAGGTCGCCGCGCCCGAGGTCAAGCTGGCCGGCACCTGGACCGTCGATGCCGAGAAGAGCACGGCGGGCGCGCCGGGCGCGCAGATCGTGCTCGGTATGCACGCGCAGACGGTGAACCTCGTGCTCGCGACTCCGAGCGGAAAACCCATTGATGCGATCGTGACGCTCGACGGCCAGCCGGTTCCCGCCGCCGAGCGCGGCGCCAGCGTGCACGTCGACGCGAGTGGCCGCACCGTCGTGACCGTGAAGTCGCCCGACATGTACCGCCTCGTTGCCGCGAGGAATGTCGAAGACCATCAGCTGACGGTCGTTGCCGAGCAACCCGGGCTCGAGGCCTACGCCTTCACGTTCGGATGAGCGAATGAGCGACACGGTGACCCAGGTGGTCGCCTTGTTCGGTGCCGGCGTGGCCTCCTTCCTGGCGCCGTGCATCGTGCCGCTCGTCCCTGCCTACCTCGGGATCATCGTCGGGGAGATGGGCGACGCACGAGACGCCTCACGCGCGGTCCCGGCCACGCTGTTGTTCATCGCGGGTTTCACGACGGTGTTCGCCGGGTTGGGCGCGGCGGCCGGGCTGCTCGGCTCCTCGCTGTCGACGTTCCAGAGCACGGTGCGCGTGGTCGGTGGCATCGTGATCGCGGTGATGGGCCTCGCGTTGGTCGGCGTGCTGCGCGGACCGCTCGCTCGCGAGCGACGGCTGATCCCGACACTCCCGAAGATCACCGGCGTCGCCCGTCCCTATGTCGTCGGCATCGCGTTCGGCGCCGGATGGAGCCCCTGTGTGGGGCCGCTCCTGGCCGCCGCGCTGACGATCGCCGCGCGCTCGGGAGAAGTCGGACGCGGCGCGCTTCTGCTCAGTGCATACGCGGCGGGCATCGGCGTGCCGTTCCTGCTCGCCGCGTTGGGTCTGGCGTCGTCACCCGCGCTGTCCGCGCGGCTTCGACGCGCGGGACCGACACTCGAGCGCGTCGCGGGCGCGCTGCTCATCGTGCTCGGCGTCCTGCTCGCGACCGATACCTACGTGCACCTCACGTCGTACCTCGCCCGTTTCGTGCCGGCCGTGCACGGGCTGTGAGCGAAGAGGAGGGTCAACAGGGCAGCGACGAGTGGCCGAGCATGTCCTCGGGTGCCGCCGCTAGCGTCGGCGGAGATCAGGAGGAAGGTCTGCAGGTGAGCGACCGTCTCGTAGCCGTGGCGACCGACGGGAGTGAGAGCGCGACCCGCGCTGTCAGCTGGGCCGCCGCGCACGCGACGGATGCCAATGCCGAGTTTGTCGCGATCCAAGTGCTCGATGGACCGGCGGTCGAAGACCTCGACGGACACCTCGAGACGATCCGAGCGACGCTCGAGACCGACGTCAAGAAGCTCGTCGCCTCCGGCCGGGCCATCGTCATTCGCGACGATGGACGAGGCATCGCCGAGATGATCGTCATGCAAGCCGAGCGCATCGGCGCCGAAGAGCTGGTCGTCGGGAACTCGGGGATGCGCGGTCGGACCGAGTTCCTGCTCGGCAACATCGCGAACCGCGTCACGCATCTCGCGCGCTGCACGGTGGTTGTCGTCAACACCGGTCTCGGCGCGGCCGAGCCGGGCGCCGGCGAGCCCCACCCACGGAGTCCGGGCGCGGCGGAATTGGGTGGACGCGCGGCTGAGATCGCCCGCATTCTCGGGCCGGTCTTCCTCCGCGCATTGTCGGCGCGTGTGTTCTCGCCGGAGCCCGATCCGGCGGGGCCTCGCCGCCTGCGATGCGCCTTCGAGGAGCTCGGGCCCGCGTTCGGCAAGATCGGTCAGATCCTGTCCACTCGACCCGATCTGATCCCCGAGCCGTATCTGCAGGAGCTGACGTCCCTGCAGGCCGACGTCCCGCCGATGACCGAAGCCGAGGTCGTCTCGGTCATGGAACACGAGCTCGGCGTCCCCTGGGAGGACGCGTTCTCGTGGATCGATCCGTCGCCGCTCGCCGCGGGCACCATCGGTCAGGTGCATCGGGCGCGTCTCGTCGGCGGTGATCGCGTCGTCGTCAAGGTGCAGCGGCCGACGGCGGCGACGCTCGTCGAGCAGGACCTCGCGCTGCTCGAGGGACTGGTCCGGACGGTGCAGCACGTTGACGCGGTCCGCCGCGTCGTCGACCTGACGTCGGTCGTCGATCGGGTCGGCGAGGCTCTGCGCGCGGAGCTCGACTATCACGAGGAAGCGACCAATCTCGAGCGCATGAAGGCCAGCGTCGGTCGATACTCCCGGCTCGAGGTACCGGCGTGTCACCGAGACCTGTCGTCGGCCCGGCTCCTCGTCATGGACGAAGTCGATGGAATTCCGGCGTTGTCCGCGCCGCCGTGCCCCGAGCGCACCGAGGCGGCGCAACAGCTCCTCCACGCCTACTACCAACAGGTGATCGAGGACGGGTTCTTTCACGCCGACCCGCATCCCGGGAACCTCTTGTGGGCCGACGGCCGGATCTGGCTGCTCGACCTCGGGATGGTGGGCGAGATCGATGCCCGCACGCGCCGGCAACTCATGTTGATGTTTCTCGCGCTCGCGCAGCAGGACGCGCACCTCCTCGCCGAGGTGGCGCTCGACATGGTGGACAGTGACACGAGCAGACTCGACTTCGACGCGTTCGAGACCGAGTTCGCCGCGTTGATGGAGACGCTCGAGGGTCAGACCATCAAAGACGTCCAGATCGGGGAGCTCTTCAACCGCGTGATCGAGATCGCGGTGCGCCACCGTGTCCCTCTCCCTTCTTCCCTGACGATGGTCGGCAAGGCCCTGGCGCAGGCACAGCGCACTGTGGCGGAGCTCGCTCCGGACCTCGATCCGATCGCGGAAGCGCGCAGCTTCTTCGGCGCCAGCTTGCTGCGACGCTTCGTCGAGCGCCTCGATCCGCAGGACCTCGTGTACGAGGCCGAGAAGTGGCGCTACCGCTTGGACAGGATCGGTAGCGGCGTCGCCGCGTTGAATCGTGTCGGCGTCGGAGGTGAGCTGCACTTCACGTCCGCGCGTCTCGAACGCAGCCTGACGCGCGCGGGCCGGACGGTCGCAGTCGGGTTGTTCGCGGGGCTGGTGTGGATCGCCGCGGGTGTCGCCGCGAACTCATCCAACCCGGACGAGCGTCTTGCACGCGGACTCCGCCTCGTCGCGGGCGGGCTCTCTGCCGGATTCGTGGGAGCGATCGCCCGACGCTCGAAGTGATCCGCGCACCTCAGCCCGCGACACCGCCGGTCGACGCGATGCGCGCCGCGAGCACATCGAGCAGCGGGTTGTGCTCGATCGGCAACGGGCTGGGCAATCCTGCGTCCCGGTGCAGGTAGCCGATTCTCGTCAGGATCGCGGTGCTGCGGAGCAACGCGAGGGTCTCGTACCACCCGAAGTCCTCGAGAGCGCGGCCGCTGAGGTGCTCGTACTGCGCGATCGTTCCGTCGCGGTCGGGAAATCCGGCCAGGTGGGTATCGAAGAGCGACCTCATCGTGGACTCGAGCGTCGTGAACCACGCGACGTCGTGCTCCGCCGCACCGATCGAGGCCATGTCCCAGTCGAGCACGGCGCGCGGCACCAGATCATCCCCGAAGATCACGTTGCCGAGCCGAACGTCACCCCAGAGCAACACAGGTTCGGATTCCGTTGCGGGTCGGTGGGCGCGGCACCATTCGAGTGCCGTCGACGAGAGTGGGAACGGGCGCGCCACCGCTCGACCAGTCGAGGTAATCGGCCCAGAAATCGAGCTCCGCCCCGTTGTCGCGTTCGGGTACGCCCGCGGCCGCGGCAAGGTCGGCGCGATGCGTCGCGGCGACTTGGCCCACGAAGTGCTCGTGCACTTGCGCGCGCTGCAGCTCGGTCAGTGTCTCAGCCACGGGTCGCCGGCGGCGAACTCGCCGATGATGTAGCCGCGTACCCGCGGCATCACCACGAACGGGGCGCCGAGCCAGTGGAGGTCGGAGACGAGCTCCGGTGACGCGATCGCAACGCCGGCCGCGGCGGCCGCCAGCTGCGCGATGGTCTGCGACACCGAGGTCGTAGTCACGAAACGTGCCGACCGTCGGCGGAGCGAGGCGCACGACGAGCTCGCGGGTCTGCTCGCCCTTCCCGCCGCCGTCGTCCGACCAGGCGAGGTCGACGAGCACAGTCTCGCTCGAATACCCGATGGAAGGATGCTCGGCGTTGGTCACACGCACGTCGCGTACTCCGAGGCGCGCGGCGATCCAGCCCGCAAGCGCGTTGCCGACGACCACCGGATCGCGATGTGTCAGCAGTGCCATGCGAGCCTCCTGCGTAAAGTGACGTGCATGACCGTAGATGCAATGATCCTCGCTGCGTCGTGACCGGCCTCGGGCCGCTCGGGCCCCTCGACGAGCTGCTCGCCCACCAGATCGTCGACACGTTCTCGACGGTCTCGCAGTCGGATCGATCCTGGACCGAGAAGGTCTGCGCGATGGCGGGTGCGAACGACGGCTCGCTCTCGCTCGGCTTCGGACTCGGCAAGTACCCGAACCGCGGCGTGATGGATGCCTACGCCGGCGTTTCGCGCGGCACCGAACAATGGACGGTGCGCGCCAGCCGCGAGCTCGGCACCGATGGCGACACCCCCGTGGTCGGGCCGATGCGCTACGAAGTGCTCGAGCCCATGCGCCGCATCCGCTTCGCGCTCGATGCAAACGATGCGCAGCCCGTCTCGTTCGAGTGGATCTTCGAGGGCGTCGTGCCGGCGGTCCTCGAGAACCACGAGGTGCACCGCGCTCGCGACGGACGACGCATCGACGCCGACATCGCGCGCTACCACCACATCGGCACCGCGCACGGTTGGGTCGACGTCGACGGCGAACGCATCGATTTCACGGACGAGGCGTGGGTCTCCACCCGTGATCACTCGTGGGGGGTCCGGTACCAGGTCGGCATTCCGATCGCCGACGTCGCGCCCGCGCCCGTCCCGACGAACGTCGCCATGACGATCATCTGGTCGCCGATCCTCCTCACCCGTCCCGACGGCACGCGCTACGGCCTCCATACCTATTACCAACGCCACGGCATCGGCGACTGGCAACGCATCGAGCTTCAGGGTGGCTTCGAGCATGCAAACGGGCGGCGCGAGGCCTACGCCGCGCTGATTCCCGAGCTCGACGTCGACCCGTTGAACCGTCGCCTGCACGCCGGCGTGTTGCACGCCACCATGACCGACGGCACGGCGCGCGACATCACCATCACCGCGCTGTCGGCGACCGGCTTCCACCTCGGTGCCGGGTTGTACTTCGGCTTCGACGGTCACTGGCACGGCGAGTGGCGCGGTCCCCGACATCTGGACGGCGAGTACATCGCGGATTGCACGACGTTCGAGGAGGCGCGCCGCTTGCATCAACTGCGCGACTGCATTGTGCGGGTCGACGATCCGGTTGGCGGCGGTGTCGGTGTCGGCAACCTGCAGAGCATCGTCGCGGGCCCGCATCCCGACCTCGGACTCGACGAGCAGTCGTCGTTCATGTGAGTGACCCGATGAACCAACGCAACCCCGAGACCCCGGTGCCGACCGACCCGACCGTGCCCGGCTACTACCTGCGCGCGGACTACTACGAGATACTCGCCGGCCTGCGACACGACGCGCCGGTGCACGAGTTCGCGCCCGGCATGCTGACGATCGCGCGGTACGACGACATCCGCGAGATCAGTCGCGATCCCGCACGCTTCTGCTCGTCGATGGGCGCACTCGTGAACGATCCCATGCGCACCTCGGAGCCGCCCCTGAAGGCGCCGTCGATCTTGCACATGGATCCGCCCGACCACATCGGGTTCCGCAAGCTCGTGAATCGCGAGTTCACGCCGCGGGCGATCGCGAACCTCGAACCTCGAATTCGTCAGCTTGCTCGCACGGTGCTCGATCGAACCCCGGCTTCCGGCGTGTTCGATTTCGTCGATCTGGTCGCCGCGCCGTTCCCGTTGATGGTGATCGCCGAGCTGCTCGGCATTCCCGACGGGGATCGGCCCGACTTCCGGCGCTGGTCCGATGCGACGATCGAAGCCACCGACAAGCCTCCGGCCGAGACGGTACAGGCAACTGGCGAATTGTTCGCATACTTGATGGAACACATCGCGGCGAAGGCGGCGCGTCCCGGCAGATGACGTCGTTTCGATCCTCGTCGGCGCGGAGGTCGACGGTCGTGCCCTCGACCGTGACGAACTGTTGATCTTTCTCCTGGCCCTGCTCGTCGCCGGCAACGAGACGACGCGCACGCTGATCTCCGGGGGCACGCTCGCGTTGTTCGACCACCCGAGCCAGCGCACAGACCTGGCCGCGGATCCGTCGCTCATCCCCGGCGCGGTCGAGGAGTGTCTGCGATGGGTCACGCCGATACAGGCATTCGCCCGAACCGTGACCGCGGACACGGTCATCGGTGGTGTCGGGGTGGAGAAGCACGACTACCTCGTGATGCTCTACGCGTCGGGCAATCGTGACGAGCGCGCCTTCGGACCGACGGCCGGCGTGTTCGACATCCGGCGCGAGGCAAACCCCCCGCACCTCGCGTTCGGCTTCGGCGAGCACCTCTGCCTCGGGGCGGCGCTGGCACGCATGGAGACTCGCATCCTGTTCGAGGAGCTGCTGGCGCGACACCCGAACTACGTCGTCGCCGGCGAGCCTCGATGGGTCGCGTCGAGCCTCGTGCGCGGGATGGACTCGATGCCGCTCGCGTGGGACGCGTAGTGGGCGCACCGGCACCGACGACCGTTGCCGGCCTGGTGCTGAGTCGCGCCGAAGACGACACCGACGGGCTGTTCTACGAGGATCTACGGTGGTCGTGGCGCGAGGTGGTCGAGGAGGCGCGCGTCCGCGCCGACGTCCTCGTTCGACTGCGCCGGCCCGGCCCGTTTCACGTCGGCGTGTTGCTCGAGAACGTCCCCGAGTTCGTGTTCGTGTTGATGGGCGCAGGCCTCGCCGGCGCCGCGATCGTCGGCATCAATCCGACGCGCCGCGGCGCCGAGCTCGCCCACGACATCAATCACACGGACTGCCAGTTGATCATCACCGACGATTCCATGCGGCCGTTGCTGGACGGGAGCGCGCTCGACCTCGAGGCCGAGCGCATCCTCGACATCGACGGCCCGGTGTACGGCGATGCGCTCGCGGTCTCCGCCGACGCGCGGGCAGGCGGCCGTCTTGGTTCGCTCGCCCCGCCGAGCGAGGAGACCCTGTTCGCGCTGCTGTTCACGTCCGGTTCGACGGGCGCGCCCAAGGCGGTGCGAATGACCCAGGGTCGCGCCGCCCGGACGGTCGCGACCTCGATGTTCACACCGGACGACGTGCTGTATTGCGCGATGCCGCTCTACCACGGCAACGCGCTCAACGCGAACCTCTTCCCCGCACTGCGCTCGGGTGCCGCGATCGTGCTCCGCCGCAAGTTCTCGGCGTCCGGGTTTCTCCCCGACGCGCAGCGCTACGGCGTGACGTTCTTCAACACCGTCGGCCGCGCGCTGAACCACATTCTCTCGACGCCCGAGACCGAAGACGATCGCAATCATTCGATCAAGTACGTGCTCGGGCCCGAGACGGCGCCCGCAGACGTGCGCGCATTTCGCAAGCGCTTCGGCCCGCCGGTGATCGAGGGCTACGGCTCGAGCGAGAACGCGATCATCATGCTGCCCGATCCGAAGCTGCCGAAGGGCTCGCTCGGCCGGCCCCTCGACGGCATCGATGTCGTGATCCTCGATCCGGTGACCGGCGAAGAGAAGCCACGGGCGCGCTACGACGAGCACGGAAGACTTCTGAACGCGGGCGAAGCGATCGGCGAGCTGGTCAGCCGCAACGCGACCTCACGCTTCGAGGGCTACTACAACAACCCGGAGGCCGACGCCGAACGCACGCGCGACGGCATGTACTGGTCGGGTGACCTCGGCTACCGCGACGAAGCCGGCGTGTTCTGGTTCGCCGGCCGCAATGCCGACTGGATCCGCGTCGACGGCGAGAACTTCGCGGCAGCACCGATCGAGCGCATTCTGGCCCGATTCCCCGGAGCCGACGGCGTTGCCGTCTACGCGGTGCCGGACAGCCGCACCGGCGATCAGGTGATGGTCGCGATCGAGATGCTGTCGGGGGTCACCTTCGAACCCGACGCGTTCGCCGCCTTCCTCGCCGCCCAGCGCGACCTGGGCACCAAGTGGGCGCCGCGCTACGTGCGCGTGGTTGCCGCGCTTCCGGTCGGCGCGACGAACAAGATCGACAAGCGCTCGCTGCGTGCCGAACGGTGGGAAACGACCGATCCGTTGTTCTGGCGGGCGCCGCGGACCGAAGCGTACGCGCGCTTCACCGCGGCCGACGCAGACGCGCTCCGCGCCGAGTTCGAGGACAACGACCGGGCGAACCTGCTTCGTTGAGTGCTTCTGAGGTTTCCCAATGAGTCACGCAATGCATTCGGACATGAGCTGGCTTGCAGTGCTCGAGCACCATGCCCGCCGCACGCCGGACAAGCCCCTTGCCGTGTTCGGTGACGACGTCGTCACGTATCGGGGAATGGAGGATTGGGCGGCTTCACTCGCGGGAGGACTTCGCGCGACGAGGAGTCGGTGCGGGCGACGTCGTCGGGCTGCTCTCGTACAACAGCATCGAGTTCCTCGCGACGATCTTCGCCGCCAACCATCTGGGCGCGATCGCGATGCCGGTCAACTGGCGGCTCGCGGCGGCGGAATTGCGCTTCATCATCGAGCACTCCGAAGCGCGCGCGCTCGTGTGCGACGACGCGCTCGTCGACCTCGCGAACGACGCGACGAACGATCTGGCGGCCAACCTCGTCCGGGTCTGTGTCTCCGACAAGGGGATCGCAGGCTGGGAGCGGTTTGCCGACCTGGGCACGGACTCGGCACGGCCGGCCCGCGCGCCCGTCGACGGTGACGACATACACCGGCTGACGTACACGTCCGGCACGACGGGACGTCCGAAGGGCGTGATGCTCACGCACGCGAACCTGGCGTGGAAGAACTACGCCCACATCACGGAGTTCGGATTCACCGCGGCCGACGTCGGTCTGGCGTGCGGTCCGCTGTATCACGTCGGCGCGCTCGACCTCGTCACCACGACGATGATCGCCGTGGGGGCGACAACGATCGTCCATCGTGTGTTCGACGCGGCGCAGGTCGTCGACGAGATCGAGCGTTCGCGAGTGACCACGGTGTGGGCGGCGCCCGCGATGGTTCGCGCGATCCTCGACGTCCCCGGAATCGCACAACGCGATCTCTGCGTCGGTACGCGTGCTCATCGCCGGCGGGGAGAAGATGCCCATCCCGTTCATCGAGCGCCTGCGTGCAACCTTTCCTTCTGCCTGGTTCGCGGACGCGTACGGACTCACCGAGACGGTGTCGGGCGACACGTTCCTCGACCGCGACAGCACCGTGTCGAAGCTGGGAAGCGTCGGGCGGCCTTGCCTGTACCTCGAGCTCGACATCTGGAATGAAGACGGCGCTTCGATGCCGCCGGGCGGGCGGGGCGAAGTCGTGCTGCGCGGCCCGAAGGTCTTCAAGGGCTATTGGCGCGACCCCGAGGCAACGAACAAGGCGTTCGCGGGTGGCTGGTTCCACACCGGCGACATCGGCGTGCGCGATGACGACGGCTACCTCTACATCGTCGATCGCCTCAAGGACATGATCGTGTCGGGCGGTGAGAACATCGCCGGCTCAGAAGTCGAGCGCGTGCTCTACGAACACGAGTCCGTGGTCGAAGTTGCCGTCGTCGGGCGACCCGACGATCGCTGGGGCGAGGTCCCGGTCGCCTACGTCGTGCTGCGCGCGCCGCGACGACGGCCGACGAGCTCATCGAGCACTGCCGCGGGCAGCTCGCGCGCTTCAAGGTCCCGAAGGACGTGGTGTTCGTGGACGCGCTCCCCCGGAACCCTTCCGGGAAAGTGCTGAAACGAGAACTGCGCAACCAAGCACCCTGAAACCTGTGTCCACCTACAGGTGGGACATGAACGTGCCGGACCAATCGGTGAGATCGGCCGGGACGTAGTAGCCGGTCTCTTCGTTGATCGCCGCCCAGTGTTCGGCGACGTCCTCGATCGTCACTTCGTGGTCTCCGGAGTGGACATACCCGGGAGTCGAGGCGATGAAGATGCGCGCGAAGCGTCCGCCGCCCGCGGCGTAGATCTCGCCGGTGACGGGGCACGCCTCGTGCGCGAGGAAGGCGACCATCGGCGCGACGAGCTCGGGCGCCATCTGGGCACCCCCGGAGTCACCCACGCCCGCCTCGGCATCGTCGGACGACTGCCCGGCCATGCGCGTGAAGGCGGCCGGCGCGATCAAGTTGACCTTGATGCCGTGCTTGGCACCAGCGGTCGTGAGGCTGCGGGTGAGCCCGATGACGCCGGCCTTCGCCGTCGCGTACGCGGTGTTGTGCGGCAGTCCGAACATCCCCGCGGACGTCGTCATGACGATACGTCCGTAGCCTTGCTCCACCATGTGCGGCCATGCCGCGCGGGCGGTGTTGAACGAGCCGCCGACGTGCACGGCGAGATGCGCCGCGAGATTTTCGGCATCGGCCTTCGGAAAGCTCGCCCACCGAATGATGCCGGCATTGTTGACCAGGATGTCGACGCGTCCGAAGTGCGCGACCGCCGCGTCGACGAGTGCTTGCGCGCCTTCGGGGATCGCAACGTCGCTGGTGTCGGTAATCGCCGCGCCACCCGCGGCGACGATCTCGGCCGCGACGGCCGACGCCGGTCCGGTGTCCGCGCCGACGCCGTCCATCGAGCCGCCGAGGTCGTTCACGACGACGCTCGCGCCCCGGTCGGCGAGCAGGAGCGCGTGCGCTCGCCCGATGCCGCGTCCCGAGCCCGTGACGACCGCGACGCGACCCTCGAAGCTGAGCTTGTCCAACTCGCTCAGGAAGGAACCGCGTCGGCCGGGGCGAGCCCCAAGAGCCCGCCCAGGGTGCCACCGAGCATGGCTGCGCGCTCGTCGTCGGGCACGCCGGCGAACAGCCTGGCAATCAGCTCCCGGCTCCCTCGGAACGTCCCCTCGGCGTGTGGGTAGTCGTTGCCCCACACGATCGTCGACAACCCGGTGATGTGCCGGCAGGCGACGGCCACCGGGTCGTCCTGGAAGGACACGTGGAACTGGCGCCGCACGTACTCGCTCGGCATCAGCGGGTACGGCCACTTGTCGTTCAGGCGGAACAGCTGCGCCATGCCCGGTTGGTCGTTGTCGGGGCGGGTGTCGTCCCAGTTCCCGAGCCACCAGTCGGCGTCCTGGCCGGTCCCGGTGACCCAGCACTTGTCCATGCTCCCGACCAGCGACGCCAGCCAGTGCGCGTTGAATTCGATCAGCGCGAAGTGAAGGTCGGGGTGGCGCTCGGGCACGCCCCCGCCGATGAGCTCGCACATCACCTGCTGCGGGACGAACGGGCCGTAGACGCACTGGGTGATCATCCGCTTCGAAGCCGACTTCTCGGTCATCGGCTGGTTGACCTGCGCGGCCTGTTCCATCACCACCTTGAGCGTCGTCGCGGTGGTGTCGTTCACCTTCACGCCGCCGGTCTGCGTGTGGATGAACACGTGCACACCGTTGGCCTGCGCCGCGGCCCACACCGGGTCGAACGCGCGCGAGTAGTAGGGCTGCGGCGGGGTCGCCGGGAGGAGGATCGCGCGGAACCCGGCGGCCGCGACGCGGTCGATCTCGGCGACCGCGTCGTCGATGTCGGTCAGCGGAATGGGCGCGGTCGGAGCAATGCGCGCGAAGTGCGGCGCGAACCGCTCGATGACGTAATCGTTGTAGACGCGTGCGTGCGCCATAGACAGCTCGTGGTCGTCGGAGTAGAGCCCGAACAGTGAGAGGTTCGGGTGCATCACCTGCACGTCGACGCCGTCGAGGTCCATGTCTTCGAGGATGTGCTCGGGGTCACCTTCGGGCATCCGGCCGCCGGTCTGGCGATACCGAGAGATCGTCCAGCCCTCGTATCCCGACGTGTGCAACTTCCGGAAGATCCGGGCGCCGCCCTCGACGAACGGCTCGATCTCGAAGTCTTCCTCCCACACCGCGCGGTCCCGCAGGTGCTTCGGAAGACGCGTGCGGAAGAGGTCGGTGGGCTCGAGCAGGTGCCCGTCGGCCGAGACAACAAAATCCGTCGTCGTCATTGTTCGAGGCTAAACCAACCGGTCGGTACGGGCAACGCTGACGCGGTGGTAGAACACCGCCGTGACGAAGCGGTGGACGCAACGCCCGCCCGGCGCGACGTGGGGAGATTGGGGCGACGAGGACGAGCTCGGTCGCATCAACTTGCTCACCGCCGAGAAGGTGCTCGAGGGCGTGCGGGAGGTCGAGGCCGGCATCAGCTTCTGTCTGAGCTTGCCCCTCGACTATCCGGGTGGGACCGCGCTGAACCAACGGCGGTACCCGCCACGCCTCGCGCCGACCGAAGACATGGAAGGCAACGCCGACACCTTCTACAACGTGCACATGAGCGAGATGAAGGAGTGGGGAGATCCTCGCTACGTCGACGTATGGGCCGACGACGTGGTCACGCTCTCGCTGCAATACTCGACGCAGTGGGACTCGCTCGCGCACGTCGGTGCCGAGTTCGACGTCGACGGCGACGGGATCGAGAAGCCCGTGTATTACAACGGGTACCGCGCCGGCATCGACCTCGTCGGACCGAAGCAGGACGCGGCCGGCGACGGTGGCCGGCACGTCTGCTTCGCGCACCACCTCGGCTTGGAGCACATGGCCTACCAGGGCGTGCAGGGGCGAGGCGTGCTCATCGACTTGGCGCACCACTTGGGCCACGAGTGGCGCGGGGTGAACCGGGAGATGCTGGAAGAGATCATGGCGGCAGACGATGTGGTCGTCGAGCCCGGCGACATGTTGTTGCTGCACACAGGCTTCGCGACCGAGATCCTGCACATGAACCGCGAGCCCGATCCCGTGAAGATCCACACGATGTGCACGTACCTCGACGTGCGCGACGAGTCGTTGCTGGAGTGGATCACCGAATCGCAGATCTCGGCGCTGGTCGCGGACAACTACGCGGTCGAAGGGCTACTCGGGAAGGACCGCGATCCGAGCCGGCACTCGTTCCTCCCGATCCACAATCTCTGTCTCTTCAAGCTCGGGGTTCCGCTCGGGGAGATGTGGTATCTCCACGAGCTCGCGGCCTGGCTGCGCGCACACAACCGGAGCCGGTTCCTGCTCACCGCGCCGCCGCTGCGGCTGCCCGGCGCGGTCGGTTCACCGACGACTCCGATCGCGACCGTCTGACTTCGACAGTCGGAACGCCTGGTAGTCGTTTGCGACAACCGTGGCGATCACGGAGAAGAGCTTGGGCCTGCCGCCCGAGTTCAAGAGGTACTTGCGCGGCTTGCCGGGAATGTTGGTGCCGAAGAAGTAGCTGCTCTCTCCGAAGGGCGACAGCGCCGCGCCCCGGTTGACCATGTTGGTCCACTCCGCTTCCGCTGTGGGCTCGACTTCGATCGTGTCGTAGCCGTGGTCGCGCACATACATGAGCGTGTCGGTGATGAAGTCGACCTGGTCGCCGTTGTACCGCGGATTGTTGCCGGCTGCCGCGTGCGGACCACCGGGGAAGAAGAAGTTCGGGAAACCCGTGCTCTGGACGCCGAGGAACGTCTTCGGACCGTCGCGCCACTCGTCTGCCGAGCGCGAGACCGTTCCGGCCACGGATCCCCATACGCGTGAGCGCGCCGGTCCCGAAGTCGAAGCCGGTCGCCCACACGACGATGTCGAACTGCCGCACCCCATCGGCCGTCTCGATTCCGGTCTCGGTCATGCGCACGATCGGCGTCTGCTTGAGATCGACCAGCGCCACGTTCGGCTTGTTGTACGTCTCGTAGTAGTCCGTCACGAACGGAGGCCGCTTCTCCGCGAAACGGTGATCGTCGGGGATCAGCTTCTCCGCGGTCTCGGGATCCTTGACGATGCTCCGGATCTTGTCGGCAATGAACTCGCACCACTGCGCGTTCGCCGCGGTGATCGAACAACAAGTCGGTGTAGTGACTGGTGAGCTTCGAGAAGCCGGGGCTGTTCCACATCTTCTCGTAGAACGCCCACCGCTCGTCTTCCGAGTCGTCGAACGTCGCGCGATCGTGTGCAGTGTGGAGGAACCCGCTCACCGACGTGTTCAGCGTCTCGCGGATCGCTTCGAAGCCGGCGCGGAGCTGCCGCTGTTCGTCGGGAGTGATCGGTGCGTTGTTGAGCGGCGTGCACCAGTTGGCGGTGCGTTGATACACGGTGAGGGAGGCAACCTCGTCGGCGATGCACGGGATCAGCTGGACGCCGCTCGATCCGGTACCGATGACCGCGACGCGCTTGCCCGCGAAATCAACGGGCGTCGCCGGCCACAGTCCGGTGTGGAGTGACTCCCCTCGAAAGTCCTCGCGGCCCGGCACGTCCGGGAAGTACGGCACCGAGAGGACGCCCGTGGCGGCGATGAAGAACCGCGTTCGGAGCTCGGTTTCGCCGTTGACGACGACGGTCCACGACCCTTCCGCCGTCTCGTAGAGGGCCGAGGTCACCTTGGCGCCGAATCGGATGTGACGCCGAAGGTCGAACCGGTCGACCACGTGGTTGAGGTAGCGCTCGGTCTCCGGCTGTTGCGCGAAGTGCTCTTGCCACTGCCACTCGCCGAACAGCTCTTTCGAGAACAGGTACGCGTACGTGTAGCTCTCCGAATCGAACCGAGCGCCGGGGTAGCGGTTCCAATACCACGTGCCGCCGACACCCCCGCCGGCTTCGAGCAACTGCACCGAGAAGCCCGCTTCGCGAGCGCGATACAGCTGATAGATACCGGTGATCCCGGCACCGACGACCAGCACGTCCACATCGGCACGGACATCGTCTGCGGCCGCGGCGCCGGTCGTCATCGAGCGCGTATTGTACCGACCGGTGAGTCGGCCGCCCCCGGCAACGCACTCCGAAAGAGAGGGACGCTGCGTGGCGATCGTGGAACACAAGCGGCCGGCACTTCCGGTGCCCTACGCGATGGAGTTCCCGGACCGGGCGCGCAAGGAGCGCTACTACGACGCGGACTTCTACGCGATGGAGGCCGAATTGTTGTGGCCTCGGGTGTGGCAGATGGCGTGCCGGCTCGAGGAGCTTCCCCAGCCGCACGATTTCGTCGAGTACGAGATCCTCGATCAGTCGATCATCGTGTTGCGCACCGCCGACATGGGTGTGCGCGCGTTCCAGAACGCATGCCGGCATCGCGGCGTCAAGATCGTCGAGGGCCATGGGTCGTGCGAGAGCGGGTTCACTTGTCCGTTCCACGGGTGGTGTTACGGCGCGGACGGCAAGAACACGTTCGTCTCCCGCGCGAAGACCTTCACCGAGCACAACCTGGAGCCGGACGACATCAACCTCGTGCCGTGCGGTGCGAGGTGTGGGGCGGGTGCGCGTGGATCAACCTCGACGACGACGCGCCGCCGTTGCGGCAGTCGATCGAGCCGTTCGCCACCATCTTCGACGCCTGGAAGGTGGAGTCGCTACGGACCGAGTGGTGGTACGCGTGTCGCCTCCCCGTGAACTGGAAGCTCGCCGAAGCGGCGTTCATGGAGCAGTACCACGTGGTGGAGACCCACCCGCAGCTGCGCTTGGCCGGACGGTACGCGCCACGCGATGCCGCGAGCTTCGACCCGCGTGAGTTCATCGAGGCGGACCTCCAATACCTGCGCACGATGAGCGAGGGCATGGCCGGAATGGTGCACGCGAACGACGTGCGCGTCGCCGAGGGTCTGCGCAACATCGACCTCCCTCCGGACCCGAAGTTGGCGGTGCCCGCCTGGGAACATGCGCTCAACGACGCGGTCGTGCAATGGCACCGCGACGCCGGCAGCGACATCCCCGACCTCAACGATCTCGAAGCGCGCGGGATGAACGAGCCGATGGGTTACTGCTTCCCGCACCATTTCGTGTTGCCCATGTACAGCAGCGCCTCGTCCTATCGCTTCCGCCCGCTGGAACCCGAGGAGACGCTGATGGAGATCTGGTCCCTCACGCGGTACCCGGAGGGCGGCGAGCCTCCGAGGCCCACGCCCCCCGAGCCGTGGGAATGTGACGATCCGCGGTGGCCCCCGATCCCCGCGCAGGACTTCTCGAATCTCCCGCGTCAGCAAAAGGGACTGCACGCAAGAGGCTTCGCGTACATGCGCTTGTCCGAGGGCATCGAAGGCCACATCTCGAACTTCGAACGGACAATCGACGGCTACCTCGCCGGTCTCCCGTACGAGAAGTTGCTCCCGGCGCTGCAGTCGATCAACGTGAACCCGCTCGATCATCCGGTCGTCGACATTGGCTTCTGAGTTGCACAGCAACACGACATACGCAGACGTCGTCGAGGGCGTCCGCGCTGCCATCGCTGCGTATACGCACGCGCTCGACGACGGCCGGACCGACGACGTCGTCGCCACCTTCTGTCCCGACGGCGTGTGCGACATCCCGGGCATGGGCACCCACGAAGGCCATGACGCGCTCCGCGCGGCCTACACCGAATGGAAGCCGAGGCGGCCCCAACGCCACCTCGTCGTCAACACGCTCGTCACCGATTGGAACGACCACGAAGCCAGCGCGATCAGCGACGTCGTCTTCATCCTGCAGGGTGACGCGGGCTGGGCGATCCAGGTTGTCGGTCGGTATCACGACACGCTCCACTGCAACGACGGCGAGTGGCGGTTCCACCGGCGCGCCGCCGAGTTCGTGAGGTAGCACGCGATGCGCAACACAGCTCGCTATCGGGTGGTCCAGTGGACGACGGGCAATGTCGGCAAGAGCTCGGTGCAGGCGATCGTTGCCAACCCCACGCTCGAGCTCGTCGGGTGCTACGCCTGGTCGCCGGAGAAGGTCGGCCGCGACGTCGGTGAGCTCTGCGGCATCGCCCCGTTGGGTGTTGCCGCGACCGATGACGTCGACGCCCTGCTCGCACTGAAACCCGACTGCGTCGTGTACAACCCGATGTGGTCGGACACCGACGAGCTGGTACGCATCCTGGCGGCGGGCGTGAACGTGGTGTCCACGGCCGCGTTCATCACCGGCCAGAACTTGGGCGCCGGCCGCGACCGGATCGCCGAGGCATGCAAGCGCGGCGGTTCGACGATGTTCGGCACGGGCATCAGCCCCGGTTTCGCCGAGCTGTTGGCGATCGTCTCGGCGACCATCTGCGACCGGGTCGACAAGATCACCGTCAACGAGGCCGCGGACACGACGTTCTACGACTCGCCCGCGACCGAGATCCCGGTCGGCTTCGGCAAACCGATCGACCACCCCGACCTGCAGGCGATGACCGCGCACGGCACGGCCGTGTTCGGCGAGGCCGTACGCATGGTCGCCGACGCGCTCGGGGTCGAGCTGGACGACGTGCGCTGCGAGGCCGAGTACGCGCAGACGACCGCCGACCTCGACCTCGGGTCGTGGACCATCGCGGCGGGATGCGTCGCCGGGGTCGCGGCGAGCTGGAAGGGATCGGTCGGCGACAGGGTCCTCGTCGAGCTCAACGTTCGCTGGCGCAAGGGTCAGACGCTCGAACCCGACTGGAAGTTCGACCAGGACGGCTGGGTGATCCAGATCGACGGGCGGCCGACGGTGACGGCCAAGATCGGCTTCCTCCCGCCGCCCGACTTCGAGGCGAACACGATCGCCGACTTCATGGTGCTCGGACACATCATGACGGCCGCGCCTCCGCTCAACGCGATCGCCGCCGTCGTGGCCGCCGCGCCGGGAATCGCGACCTACAACGATCTGCCCCTGGTGCTGCCGCGCGGCACCGTGTCGTCGGGGTGACGCGCGTCCTGGCGACCCTGGTCGGGCGTTGATAACGTGATTCTCAATTCTTGAGTATCCGACTTCCGCCGCGTTCGAACACCCGAGGAAGACCGTTGAGCGACTGGAAGACGATCGACTTCTTCACCGACGAATCGTTGGTCGAGGACCCGTACGCCTACTTCGATGCCCTCCGCGCGGTCTGCCCGGTGCTCCCGCTCCCCCATCTCGGCGTCGTGGCCGTGACGGGCTACGAAGAGCTGAACGAGGTGTACCGCGACCCGGAAACCTTCTCGTCGTGCAATTCCGTGATCGGCCCGTACGCGACGTTTCCGGTGCCGCTCGAGGGCGACGACGTGAGCGAGGTCGTCGCTCGCTACCGCGACCAGCTGCCCATGCACGAGCACATGGTCACGATGGACCCGCCCGAGCACACTCGCGAACGCGCGCTGCTGATGCGGCTCATCACGCCGAAGCGGCTCAAGGACAACGAGGCGTTCATGTGGCGCCTCGCGGACCACCAGCTCGACGAGTTCGTCGCCGACGGCCATTGCGAATTCATCACCGCGTACGCGCAGCCCTTCGCGTTGCTCGTCGTCGCCGACCTGCTCGGCGTGCCGGAAGCCGATCACCAACGCTTCCGCGAAGGCTTCGGGCTGAGCGGCACCGTGGGCGAGGTCGGCGCAGGTGAAGGAGGCAGCCCCGGCGAGAACCCGCTCGCCTGGCTCGACGCCTGGTTCGCCGAGTACATCGAGGACCGGCGGCGCGCACCGCGCCCCGACGTGCTCACCGACCTGGCGCTGGCGACATACCCCGACGGGAGCACGCCCGACGTGACGTCGGTCGTGCGGACGTCGACGTTCCTGTTCGCGGCCGGTCAGGAGACGACCGCCCGCCTGCTCGCGGCCGCGCTCAAACATCTCGCCGAGCACCCCGAGCTCCAGGACGAGCTGCGTGCGAACCACGACCGCATCCCCGGCTTCCTCGAGGAGGTACTGCGCGTCGAGAGCCCGGTGAAGACCGACTTCCGGCTCGCGCGCCGATCGACGTCGATCAGCGGCGTCGAGATCGCCGCGGGGACGCCGGTGATGCTCCTGAACGGCGCCGCGAACCGCGATCCGCGGCGGTACGAGTGCCCGGCCGAGTTCCGCATCGACCGGCCGCACGCGCAGGCGCATGTCGCGTTCGGGCGCGGCGTCCACTCCTGCCCGGGAGGGCCGCTCGCACGCGCGGAGGGCCGGATAAGTCTCGAACGCATCCTCGACCGCATGCGCGACATCCGTCTGTCCGAGGAGCACCACGGCCCGGCCGGCGCTCGTCGCTTCCGCTACGAGCCGACGTGGATCCTGCGCGGCCTCACGAACCTGCACCTCGAGTTCGAGCCCGCGGACGCGTCTCGATGACCCGCCGGTTGACATCCCTTGGAGCATGCCGCCGTCGACGAGCACATCTATCCCGGAGATGAACGACGCGGCGTCGGAGACGAGGTAGGCCACCACGGCCGCAACCTCCCCTGCCTCGCCGAGACGCCCGAGCGGCGTGCGTTCGAGCATCTCCTTCATGATCGGTTGTTGTGCGAGCTCCTGGCGACCCATGGGCGTGTCGATCAAACCGGGCGCGACGGAGTTGCACGCGCCCGCCCCGGCGACCCCATCGCACCGCGGCGCGACCGGCGGCGCGGATCACGCCGCGCTTGGCCATCGCGTACGCGAAGCCGCTGTCGGGGTACGCGCTCGTGGCGCGATCGAGGAACTCCGCTGCGAGCGGCCCGTCGAGCAGGTCGTCCTGGCCGGCTTCGACGAACGGCGCGATCTGATACGCGGCCGACGACGAGAAACAGACGGCCGCCGCTCCGGGCACGACGAGCTCTTCGAAGGCGTCGAGCAACAGCTGCGTGCCGACGAGGTCGACCGCGAACACACGGCGGGCGTCGGCCATCGTCGGCGAGATGCCGGCCGCGTGCGCGAGCGCCCGAAACGTTCCGAGCTCCCGCACCCGCGCGACGAGCGCGTCCACCGCGGTCGGATCGGAGACGTCGCACGCGACGCCGACGGTGCCGTTGATGTCGGGTGCGTGCAGGTCGACCGCGACAGTGACGTCGGCGAGACCGCGCAGGGTCGCCACGCATGCACGCCCCATGCCGCTCCCGGCTCCGGTGACGACCGCGACCGTCATCGACGGTCAGCGCACCGCGCGGACAGGCACGTTCGAGTAGCCCGCGACGTTCGACATGTTCACCCGGCGCAGGCCGGACTCGTCGACCTCGAGCCGTCGCCAGCGCTTGGCGATCTCTTCGATCGCGATGCGGCTCTCCATGCGGGCCAGCGCGGCGCCCGAGGCAACTGTGCACGCCGTGGCCGAACCCGATGGTGATGCCCGGTTGCCGTTCGACGTCGAACTCGTCGGCGCGCTCGAAGGCGCGCGGGTCGCGCGTCGCCGCGCCGGTGATGAGGAGCACGGGGAACCCCGCGGGAACGGTGCCGCCCTCGAGCTCGCGCTCCTGCACGCAATACCGTCCCTGGTACTGCGACGGCGGCCAGTAGCGCAGGATCTCGTCGACGGCCCACGGGATCTTCTCGTGGTCGTCGACGATCTTCTGCCACTGGTCGGGATGCCGGGAGAACAGCACGACCGCGTTGCCGACGAGCTTCGTCACGGTCTCCGCGCCGGCGCCGCCGAGGAGCACGGCGAAGCCGGTGATCTCGATGTCGTCGAGACCGGTCTGCCCGCCGTCGCCCCGGTCGACCGTGACCTGCGTCAGGCGCGACAGCATGTCGTCGCCCGGGTTCTTGCGCTTCTCGCCTGTGAGCCCGTGCCAGTACATGCCCGGGATTCGAGGACGGCCTGCTCGTTCTCGGGGCTCGGCGCGATCTGGCCCGGCGTGCGCTGCAGGCTCGACGTCGAGCCAGTGGCGGATCTGCTGGCGTTCGCCCTCCGGGCACGCCGAGCATCCGCGAGATCACCTCGACCGGGAAGGGTGCGCTGAGATCGGCGACCGCGTCGAACTCGCTCGGCGTCGTTCAACGGATCGAGGTAACCGCAGATGACCTCGCGGATCATCGGTTCGAGCGCGGTGACGGCGCGCGGTGTGAACACCCGGCTCACGAGCGCGCGCATGCGGTCGTGCTCCGGCGGGATCCATCATGATGATCTGCCGGTAGCTCTTGATCTCCTCCGGGTCCTTCGAGAGCGTGAACAGCTCGATGCCGTGCGCGCTCGAGAAGCCCTCCCAGTCGCGGTGCGCGGCCAGCACGTCGGCGAAACGCGAGAGCGCGTAGAAGCCGTACTTCTCGCTGAACCAGACCGGCGCCTCGTCACGCAGCCGGCGGTAGGTCTCGGTGGGGTCGTTGAAGAAGTCGTCGGAGAAGGGGTCGAACTCGACGGCATGCGTCGGGTTGGCATGGCCTCGTCCCGCGAAGTGACGCAGATATTAGACAAGCGGGACGAGGACGTCAGCGCACCGTCCGGAAGAACGCGCGAACGTCGTCGACGAACAGCTCGGGTTGCTCCATCGCGGCGAAGTGGCCGCCGCGCGGCATGTCGGCCCAGTGCGTGACGTTGTAGCGCCGTTCGACCCACGAGCGCGGGTAGCGCACCACTTCCTTGGGGTAGCGCGCGATGCCGGTGGGAACTGCCGACGTACTCCGGCGCGCCCTCCACGGAACCGCGGTGCTGGTGCTCCCAATACAGACGCGCCGACGACGCGCTCGTGCCGGTGACCCAATACAGCATCACGTTGGTGATCAGCTGATCACGCGTGAAGACGTTCTCGGGCTGGCCGTCGCAGTCGCTCCACGCGCGGAACTTCTCGACGATCCACGCGAGCAGACCGGCCGGTGAGTCGTTGAGCGCGACGCCGAGCGTCTGCGGCTTCGTCGACTGCTCGCTCGCGTAACCCGCCTCCTCGCGTGCGAACTGCGCCATCGCCGCGAGGTCGGCCTTGTCGGCGTCGGTGAGCTCGACGGGTTCGGCGGGCTCGTCGGCGATCGGCATGTTGAGGTGAGGGCCGACGCAGTGCTCGGGATCGACCGCGCCGATCCGCGTCGCGACCTGCGCGCCCCAGTCGCCGCCCTGCGCGCCGTAGCCGGCGCGTAGCCGAGCCGGCTCATCAGCTCCGCGAACGCGCGGCGATGCGCCAGGTATCCCAACCGCGTGCGCTGGTCGGCCCCGAGAAGCCGTAGCCCGGCAACGACGGGCGCCACCACGTGGAACGCGTCGACCGCCGCCGTCTACGCTGGGTCGGGGCGGGATGACGTCGAGGAACTCGACGATCGAATCCGGGCCAGCCGTGCGTGATCAGCAGCGGCAGCGCGCTCTCGTTCGGTGAGCGCGCGTGCACGAAGTGGATCGACTGGCCGTCGATCTCGGTGCGGAACTGCGCGAGCTCGTTGAGCCGCGCCTCGTGCGCGCGCCAGTCGTAGGTGTCGCGCCAGTACTCGCACCAGCTCGCGCAGGTAGTCGAGCGGGATCCCGTACTCCCAGCCGCCGTGCGTCGATCTCGTCGGGCAGACGGGTGTGCTCGAGCCGGCGGCGCAGGTCGTCGAGGACCGCGTCGTCGACGTCGATCCGGAAGTGCTCGATCACGCGAGCTCGGGCCGCGTGCCCGGCCAGTCGCTGCGTGTCGAGTTGCGCTCCGTCGCGGCGGATGGGCGTGCCGTTGACGAGCACGTGGCGAACGCCGGTCGGCTCCTCGGCCGTCAGCCGTTCGCCGTCGGCCGGGAAGTCGCGCACGCGCCGGGTCGGTCCCGGTGCCCACGGTCTGCGGATCGAACACGCACACGTCGGCCCAGTAGCCCTCGCGCAGGTAGCCCGCGGCGCACGAAGCCGAACATGTCGGCCGGCTTCGCCGGTGAGCTTGCGCACCGCCTGCTCGAGCGGCATGACCTGGCGCTCGCGCACCCACGTGCCGAGCAGGTCGGTGGGGAGCGGCGCATCGCACAGCTGGTCGACGTGCGCGCCCGCGTCGGAGAGGCCGAGCGCCACGTGGTCGTGCGTGAGCAGGTGGCCCACCGCCGCGACGTCGTCGTTCGCGATGTACGCGCGGAAGCGGGTCTCGAGATCCTCGGCCACCGCGATCTCGCACAACACGTCGAGCGGGCCGCAGTCGCGCTCGCGCGCGAGATCGCTGCACGCGCCGGCCCTCCAGCTCGGGAAACTGCGTCCGACTCGGAGACTTCGAACGTCTCCCAGCGCGGCCTCATCGGCGACTCTTCGAGATCCGCCGCGGCCCGCGCCCGCCACGTCGGGATCGCGGTACGCGGCGATGCGCGCCTCGCGGTCGCCCTGCATCAACTCACCGAACACCTTGCCGGTGTTGAGGCTGTACGGGTCGGCCATCGTGAACTGCATCGTCAGCGGCCGGGGCGTGACCTGCGGCCACACCTCGCGTGCCGCGGGCAAGGCCCTGCTCGTGCAGCGCGAGCGGCTCGAGGTGCTTGCCGCCCGGCGCCGCGAACATCGGGTAGGTGAACGGCCGTCCCGACGCGCGGCTGCCATTCGTAGACGTCGGCGTAGGTGCACTGCGTTCCGGGCGTGATGAGCACGACACCCTTGCCCGCCTCGCCCGCGGCGAGGAACAGCGCTTCGACCTCGTCGGCCTCGGCGAAGCGGCTCGGGACGGGCTTGCCGTCGACGCCCCGGTGCGCGTACGAGAAGCTGGTGGAGAATCCCGCCGCACCCGCGGCGATCCCCTCGCGCACGAGCATCGCACATGCGCGCGATCTCATCGGCCGTGGCGGCGCGCTCGTACGCCGCGTCGCCCATCACGTAGAGCCGCAGCGGGGAGTGTCCGACGTACGCGGTGAAGTTGAGCGCGGTCCCGCGCCGCCGCACCGATTCCAGGTACTCGGGGAACGTCTCGAAGTCCCACACGATGCCCGCGACGAGCGTCGCGGGGTCCATGTCCTCGACGTTCTCGAGCGTGTGCACGATCATGTCGCGGTGCTCGGGGCGGGTCGGCGCGATCGCGAAGCCGCAGTTGCCCGCCACCACCGTCGTGACACCGTGGTACGACGACGGGCGCAGCGCTGGATCCCAGAACACCTGCGCGTCGTAGTGCGTGTGGATGTCGATGAAACCCGGCGCGACCGCGCAGCCCGACGCGTCGAGCTCGATCGTCTCCGCGGAGGTTCGGCGCGATCTCGCGGATCACGCCGTCGGCGATCGCGACATCGGCAACGTGTCCCGGGCGCGCCGCTCCCGTCGATGACCGTTCCCCCGCGGATGACGATGTCAGCGGCATCGGAGTGTTCCTCTCCGTAGATCATGAACTCCAGCAGGTTCCCGTCCGGATCGCGCACGTACACGCTCGTCGCGGTCGCGCGGCGACCGCCTTCGCGCTCCACCGGCCCTTCGATGATCTCGGCTCCCGCGCCGTCGAGCAAAGCGTGCAGCGCGGCTCCTGTTCCCTCCCATACGAAGCAGAGGTCGCCGCACGGTGCTTGTGCCGCGCGTGCGCGGAGGTCGAAGCCCCGCTGCCACAACTCGGGCCGATGGAAGTTGATCATCTGGTTGCCGACGTATACCGACACGATGCTCGGGTGCTCCGCGATGGTCAGCCCGAGCGCGCGGTAGAAGGCCAGCATCGAGTCGGTGTGCAGCATCGGCAGCGAGACGTGGTCGAACGCGCTGATCGTCATCTCACGAGATCCTGTACAGCTGCGCACAGTTGGTCGCGATGATCTTGGTGCGATCGGCCTCGGGCAGCGCGCCCAACGTCTCCTCGATCACCGGCAACGAGTTGGGGAACGTGCTGTCGGTGTGCGGATAGTCCGACGCCCACATGCAGGAGTCGGCGCCGAGCAACGGGATCAACTGCGCGCCGAGCGCGTCCTCCTCGAACGTCGCAACACCTGACGCCGGAACAACTCGCTCGGCGGGATACTCGGCGCGTAGTCGAGCTTGTCGCCGAGACTCCCCCACTCCAGATCCATGCGCGCCAAGAAGTACGGCAACCAGCCGATCCCCGATTCCGCGAGCACCAGCTTGAGGCCGGGATGCCGTTCCAGCGCACCGCAGAAGACCATCGTCGCCAGCGGCTCGTCGTGTTGCAGCGGCAACACCGTTGCGAACGCGGCCGACTGCCACTTCCCGAGCCGATAGCTGAGGTTCGACCAGGTGCCGTCCTTGATGTGGAAGCTGATCGGCAGACCGGTGTCCTGCGCCGCGGCCCAGAGCCGGTCCCACGCCGGGTCGCCGACGTCGACGGAGAACACGTCCATGATCGCGCCACGATGACCGAGCTCGGCGCTGCGCTCGAGCTCGGCCGCGGCCGCTTCAGGCGAATGACCGGGCAAGAACGCGAGCACGCACAGCCGGTCGGGATCGACCGCGTTGAACTCCTCGATCGCCCAATCGTTCCACGCGCCGTAACACGCGTCCTGCAGCGCGGGATCGCTGATCGGGAACCCGAGCGCGAGCGGCCCGTAGATGACCGAAGCCTGCAGGTGGTCGCGATCCATGTCGTCGAGTCGCAACTTCGGCGTGCCCGCGCGGTAGCCGTCGTCGTCGATGCCCGCGCGACCGATCGCGCTGAACTTCTTCGCAATCTCCTTGGACCCGCCGTTGCCACTGCGGCCGATCACACGGTCCTCGCACACCCAGACCGCGCGACCGTCACGCGTTTCCACGTGCGGGCCGCGTCCGGCCAGCTTGTTCGACAACCGCGATTCCCACACGGGAGGCGGCACCGCCGACAGATCGAGATGGTCGTCGCAGGAATAGATGCGCGACGCCGCGTCGGTCATTTTTCCTGCTCCTTCGCAAGCACGCGTTCCGGCTTCATCGGGGGCGGACCGGCGGTCGTGCCGCCGTCGACGGGCAACACGATCCCCGTCACCTGCGCGGCCCGGTCGCTGGCGAGGTACATGACGGCGTTCGCCACGTCGGCCGGCGATCCGATGCGCTGGAGCGGTTGCATGAGCCGCACGATCGCGCCCTGGTCGTAGGTCGAGTTGATGTCGGTCGGGATGTGCGCGGGCGCGACGCAGTTCACCCGGACCCCGTGTTCGGCGAGATCGATCGCGACGCAACGTGTGATGTGCACGACCGCGGCCTTCCCGGCGCGGTACGTCATGAGCCCGCACCCGGCGTTGATCCCGCCGATCGACGTCGTGTTGACGATCGAACCGCCGCCGTGCTCGGCCATGTGACGGGCGGCACGCTGGCACCCGACCATCACGCCGAAGAGGTTCACGCGCATCAACGTTTCGAAGTCGCTCAGCTCGTCGTCGAGGAAGCGCTCGCGCCGTCCGCCGATGCCGGCGTTGTTGCACATCACGTGGAGCCCGCCGAAGCGTTCGACCGCGAAGTCGACTGCCTGCTGCACCTGATCCGGGTCGCCGACGTCGGTCTGCTTGAACGCGCACGGCGCGCCGAGCTCGGACGCCAGCTTCACCGCCGCTCGGCGTCGAGATCGGCGATGACGACTTCGGCGCCCTCGTCGACGAAGCGCTCGACGATCCCGCGTCCGATACCACCGGCGCCGCCGGTGACGATCGCAACCTTGCCCGCGAGCTCATCGCCCATCGTGCGCTCCTTCGGAACCGTTAGTCGTCCTCGATCCAGAACTCGGGGAGGGTGTCGACGCCGTGACGGGCGAAGATCGCATCGATCTCGGCGAGGTCGTCGTCCTTGATCGAGAACTCGACCGCCGAGGCGTTGTCCTCGACCTCGGCCACGTTGCGGCAGCCGACCAACGCGGTGCTGATCGACGGGATGGGAGATGGCCCACCGCAACGCGAGCTGCGGCAGGCTGCGGTCGTACCGGGCCGCGATGTCCTTCAGCTCGTTCACGGCGCGGACGTTGTTCGGGAACGACTCCGCGCCGAACAACGACTCGAAGAGCTTGATCGAACCCATCTTTCCTTGCCGCGCCCGCCAGTCCTCGGAGCCGAAGTCCTGGTCTTCGGTGAACGTGCCGGTCAGCAATCCGTACGCGAGCGACCCGTAGCCCATGAAACCGATGCCGTGCTGCTTCGCAGTACGGAAGGATCTCGCGCTGCATGCGCCGGTCGAACATGTTGTAGCCGTACTGCACGACATCGACCCGACGCACTTGCATGCACGCCTCGATCTCTTCGCGCTTGAAGTTCGAGAGGCCGACGAACCGCACCTTGCCCTCGCGGACGATGTCGTCGAGGGCAGCCATCGTGTCCTCGAACGGCGTCAGCCGGTCGGGCCAGTGCACGAGGTAGACATCGACGTAGTCGGTGCCGAGGTGCTTCAGGCTCTTGTCGATCGACACCTTCACGCGCTCGGGACTGCTGTCGCGCATGTTGGGCTTGTCGCGGTAGGCCATGCCGAACTTCGTCACCACGACCGCTTCGTCGCGCCGGCGTCCCGAGCGCCTGGCCCAACGCTCGCTCCGACGCGCCCATGCCGTACCCCTCGGCGGTGTCGAAGCAGTTGACGCCGAGGTCGAGGGCGCGGCCGACCGCGCGGCCGAACTCGGCCTCGTCGACCTGCCCGTACCCGCCGCCGACTTCCCAACAGCCGAAGCCCACGGCCGAGACGTCGAGCCCGGTCCGGCCGAATGGTCGATGTTCCATGGAGTCGTCCTGTCGCTCAGCTAACACCTACGTCAGCGGAACGTAGCACCGGACAGCGCCCGGTGCGCAGGGCCGCGCCGTGGCGAAACTGACAAACTAACGGTAGTGTCACTGGGACTCGTGCCCCGGAGGAACGCGATGCCCGACGACGAGCGACAAGACCGCCCCGACGGCGCCGTCGCGGTCGTGCGTCGCGCGCCATTCTCCGACAATCCGCGGGTCGGATCCAGGGGCCAGCGCACGCAGCAGCGCATCCTCGACGCCGCCCTGCGCGCCTTCGGCGAAGCGGGCTTACCACGGCTGCAGCATCGACCGGATCACGAAGCTCGCCCGGTGCTCCCGGGTCTCCTTCTACCAGTACTTCGCCAACAAGGAAGACGTGTTCGGCCAGCTCGCGGGACAGGTGGCGCGCCAGGTGAGCGCGTCGACCGAGGCGCTCGACGCGCTGACTCCCGACGCGGCCGGCTGGGCTCGCGTTGCGCGCCTGGGTGGCGCGGTACGCCGAGATCCACGCCCGCTACGAGCCGGTCTTCCACGCGCTGGAGAGCGACGACGTGCTCGCCGGCCGTCGCCCGCCACACGGGTGAGGAGACCGTGACGCGGATCCGCGCGCGGTTGGAGACGACGACGCTGCCGTCCCAAGCCACCTCGACCCGGTGATCCGGCTCCTCCTCGAGTGCCTCGAACCACACGCTCGAGGTCAGCGGGTTGCTCCGGTCGGTCGCTCCCGGTGGGTACGCCGGCGAGCGCGTGCGAGAGTCGCGATCACCGACGTCGTGCACCGCACCTTGTTCGGGCCTCGCCGGAGTGAACGTGCACGCGCCCGACGGCTGCGCCACCGCCTGCGCTCGAGTCCGGCTCCGAGATGTTCGCCCTGCTCCGGCCCGGACGCCGAGGCCCAAACGCGACGGGATCGAACAACCACGCGCTCGAAGCGTTGCTCGCATCCGGGTCGCGACGTGTTCACGAGCCGCGGCTATCACGGCACGCGCGTCGACGATCTGGTCGCCGCCGCCGGCGTCTCCCATGGCGCGTTCTACCGTTACTTCCGCAACAAGGACGCAGCTCGCGCGCATGCTCACGGCGCGCGCGCGTGCAGACCGTCGGCACGACGGTGCTCGTGGCCCCGACATCGCCGCCCTCGAAGCGCCGGACGGCAAGAGCGTGCTGCGCAGAGTGGCTGAGCCGATACAACGCCGCGCACGCCAGCGAGGCGGCGATGCTGCGCGGTCTGGGTCGATGCCGCGCTCCAGGACCCCGCGCTCCGGGCCGATTCCGCGCCCTTCCTCGACTGGGGCCGGCGGCGCATGGCGCGCGTACCTGCAACCGCGCGGCTTCGGCGACGTCGACATCGAGGCCGTCGTGATGGTGGCGTTGCTCGGGTGTGTTCGGCGCGCGGCTGCGGCCGGCGGTCGAAGTCGACGCGGCCGTGCACGTCGTCGAGCGCGGGCTTCTCGGCCGCTGATATCGAGAGAGGGGACTCCGGTGAGCAGTTCCGAGTTCGACGAGATCGACTTCTTCCGCGCCAGGGACATCTGGCAGGACCCGTATCCCTACTTCGAATGGGTGCGCTCGCACGGTCCGGTGTGGCAGGAGCCGCATCGCGGCGTGTTCATGGTCACCGGGTTCGAAGAGGCGATGGCGGTCTACAACGACCACGCAACCTTCTCGTCGTGCAACACGGTCGCGGGGCCGTTCGCCGAGTGGCCGGTGCCGATCGAGGGCGACGACATCAGCGAGATCATCGAGCAGTACCGCGACGGACTGATCTTCAGCGACCAGCTGCCGTCGTTCGATCCGCCCCGAGCACACGGCGCACCGCGGGTTGCTGATGCGGCTCATCACGCCGAAGCGCCTGAAGGAGAACGAGGAGTTCATGTGGCGGCTCGCCGATCGCCAGATCGCGGAGTTCCTGCCACGCGGTGAGTGCGACTTCGTGCACGACTACGCGAACCCGTTCACGCTGTTCGTCATCGCCGACCTGCTCGGTGTCCCCGAGGACGACCACGACACGTTTCGCGAGGAGCTGCAAGGCGACGACGCGGCCGACCCAGCAGCGCGGCGCGATGCTGCACAAGCCGCTGGAGTTCCTCTACGAGCGCTTCACGGCGCTACATCGAGGACCGTCGCCGCGAGCCGCGCGACGACGTCATGACCAGCTGGCCGCCGCAACGTTCCCCGACGGCACGTTGCCCGACGTCGACGACGTCAAGCTGATCGCCGCCAACCTGTTCGCGGCGGGCGGGGAGACGACGGCCCGGCTGCTCGCCACGATGGTGCGGTTCCTGGGCGAGCGCCCGGAGCTCCAGCAGCGGCTACGCGACGACCGCGAGCTCATCCCGAACTTCGTCGAGGAAACGCTGCGGCTCGAAACCCCGCTGCACACGCAGTTCCGATTGGCGCGCCGCAACACGACGGTCGGTGGCATCGACTTCCCCGCCGGTACCACGATGATGATGCTCAACGGCGCCGCGAACCACGACCCGCGACAGTTCGACGATCCCGACGAACTGCGCCTCGACCGCGTGAACGGCCGCAAGCACCTCGGGTTCGGCTTCGGCATCCACACCTGCGCCGGCGCGCCGCTCGCGCGGCGGAAGCGCGCATCAGCCTGCGAGCGCATCCTCGACCGGATGGACGACATCACGATCTCGGAAGCGGCCCACGGCCCCGCCGGTGCCGCGTCACTACGAGTTCTCGCCCATCTACCTGCTCCGTGGCGTCGAGCAGCTGCATCTCGAGTTCACGCCGATCGCCGCCGCGGCCGCGCCGAGCGCGCGGTGACCGCAGTCGTGCACGAGCACCGTCCCGAGCTCCGGGGTGCGGTGTCGGTGCACGACGAGCAATTCCGCGCCGAGCTGCGCGCATGGCTGGCCGAGCACACACCGCCCACGATCGAGCTCGCGACGACGCCCGAAGAGGCCGACGTGATGCGCGCCTGGCAACGCACGCTCCACGACGGTCGCTGGGTCGGCATCCACTGGCCGGTCGAGTACGGCGGCCGGGGCGCGTCGCCGGCGCAGACCGCGATCTACAACGAGGAGCTGGCGCGCGCCGGTGCGCCGCCGCTGCTCGGGCGCGTCGGCATCAGCCTCGTCGGACCGACGTTGATGCCGCACGGCACCGAGGAACAACGCCGGCGGTGGATGCCGCGCATCCTCGACGGCGACGACGTGTGGTGCCAGCTGTTCAGCGAGCCCGACGCCGGCAGCGACCTCGCGGGGCTCACGACCCGCGCCGACAAGCACGACGACGTCTACGTCGTGAACGGCCAGAAGGTGTGGTCGTCGTACGCACGCTTTGCGAACTGGGGCATCGCGCTGGTGCGGACCGATCGGAGCGCGACGAATCACCGCGGCATCTCGATGCTCGCGATCCCGATGACGGCGACGGGCGTCGACGTGCGCCCGCTGCGCCAGATGACCGGTGAGAGCGAGTTCAACGAGGTCTTCTTCGACAACGTGGAGATCCCGGCCGAGCTACCTCATCGGTCCCGAGCACGAGGGCTGGCGGGTCGCGAACACGACGCTCGCCAACGAACGCGGCGCTTCGTTCATCTGGCAGCGAGCAGGTGCTGCACGAGCTCGCGATGGAGCACCTCACCGCGGCGTGCGCGCGGCGGGGCCGCCTCGCCGACCCGCATCGTGCGCCAACGGCTCGCGCAGTCGTGGATCGAGGTCGAGATCTTCCGCTTGCACAACGCCCGCACGCTGGCGCGTCTCGCCCGCGGCGAGGAGCTCGGCGCCGAGTCGAGCCTCGTGAAGTTGTTCTGGGCGAACATGAGCCAGCGGCTGCTACGACACCGCGGTCGCCGCGCTGGCGCCCGACGTGCTCGATGCCCGGCGCCGAGGGCGCGGTCGACGGCGGCGCTGGTTGCTCGGCCTGCTCGCGCTGCGCAACGTCGATCATGGGGGGACGAGCGAGATCCAGCGCAACATCATCGGCGAGCGCCTGCTCGGGCTGCCGCGAGAACCGAAGCCGCGATGATCGCCGGCGTCGACGTCCTCGACCTCATCGACCCGGAGCGCTACGCGCGCCGCGGGTATCCGCACGACGACGTGGACGCGGCTCCGCGTCCGAGGCACCCGTCGCGTACTTCGCACCCGAGGGCTGGGAGCCGTTCTGGGCGATCACGAAGCACGCCGACATCCTGGAGATCGCGAAGCAGCCGCTGCGCTTCTCCAGCGCGAAGGGGATCACGCTGCTCCGAGCGGGCGTCGTGATCCCGCCGTCGGAGATGGTCGTGATGCTCGACCCGCCGAGGCACGGGCCGGTGCGCCGCATCGCGAACGGCCGCTTCACACCGCGCGCGGTACGCGAGCAGCGACGCCGACATCGAACGGATCGCGGTCGAGATCGGTCGACGCCGCGACTCCGGGACGGTGCACGGTGAGCTCGACTTCGTCGACCGGATCGCGGCGCCGTTCCCGCTCGGCGTGATCGCCTGGATGCTCGGTGTCCCGCGCCGAGCGACTGGCAGCACTTGTTCCGCTGGACCAACGAGGTGATCGGCAAGGACGATCCCGAGTACCGGCGCCCGGCGAGACACCGGGCCAGACCATCAAGCGGGCGCGTGGCGAGGTGCACGCATACTTCCGGGGCTTGATCGACCAACGCCGACGCGATCCTCAAGACGATCTGATGAGCGAGCTGATCAAGGGCGAGATCGACGGGAAGCCGCTCAGCGAGGAGCAGCTCGTCTCCTATTGCGAGCTGCTCGTCGAGGCGGGCAACGAGACGACCCGCAACGCGATCAGCGGCGGCCTGCTCGCCTTCTCGGAGCACCGCGGCGAGTGGGAGCGGCTGCGGGCGCAGCCCGACCTGCTGCCCGACGCGGTCGAGGAGATCCTGCGCTGGGCCAGCCCGATCAGCCACTTCACCCGCGTCGCCACCGAGGACTACGAGTTGCGCGGGCACGACGATCCGCGCCGGCGAGCAGGTCGCGCTCTACTTCGGATCGGCGAACCGCGACGAGGAGGTGTTCGACGATCCGTTCGCGTTCAAGATCGACCGTCGCCCGAACCCCCACCTCGCGTTCGGGTTCGGCGAACACTTCTGCATGGGCGCCCACGTCGCGCGGGTCGAGATCGAGACGATCTTTCGCCATCTGCTCGCGCGCATGGACTCGTTCGAGGTCGATCGGAACGGTCGAACGCCTGAGCTCGATCACGAACGGCAGCATCAAACACCTGGCGGTCAACTACAGCACGACGTAGCAACGACCAACGGAGAACGACACATGAGCAATGCGACGGCAGCACCGGTAGCGCACGCGGATCGGTTCTTCATCGGAGGCGAGTGGGTCGCGCCGTCCTCCGATGCGACGATCGACGTGATCGATTCCACGACCGAAGAGCTGTACTACACGGTCGCCGAGGCCGCGCCGGCCGACATCACGCGTGCCGTCGCGGCCGCGCGGCAGCGCGTTCGACGAGGGTCCGTGGCCGCGCCTGTCGCATGCGCAGCGCGCCGAGTACCTGCGCGCACTGGGTGCGGGACTGCTCGAGCACGGCGACGTCCTCTCGCAGCTGTGGCCGCGCGAGACGGGCACGCTGTTCAAGATCTCGCAGTACGCGGGCCACGATCGGATCGAAGGCCCTCGAGTCGTACGCGGCACTGGCCGACACGTTCCCGTTCGAGGAGGAGTGCCCGCCGACGAACGGCGGCGCGTTCGGCCTGCTCGTGCGCGAGCCGGTCGGCGTCGTCGGCGCGATCATCCCGTGGAACGCGCCGGTCGCGCTGATCGGCCACAAGATCGGCCCCGCGCTCCTCGCCGGATGCACGGTCGTGCTCAAGTCGTCGCCGGAAGCTCCGGGCGAAGGCAACGTGTTCGCGGAAGTCGCGCAGAAGATCGGGCTGCCGCCCGGCGTGCTCAACGTCGTGACGGCCGATCGTGAAGTGTCGGAGCTGCTCGTCCGCGATCCGGGCGTCGACAAGATCACGTTCACGGGTTCGACGGTCGCGGGCCGCCGCATCGCCGCGATCTGCGGCGAACGGATCGCCCGCTGCACGCTCGAGCTCGGCGGCAAGTCGGCGGCGGTGATTCTCGACGACATGGATCTCGGCACCGCCGCGCAAGACGATCGCGCGTGCCGAGTGCTCGATGTCCGGCCAGGTCTGCTCGTCGCTGACCCGGATCGTGGTGAGCAAGCATCGACACGACGAGATGGTCGCGGCGCTCGCCGACTCGTTCTCCGCGGTTCGCATCGGTGATCCGTTCGACGAGCAGTCGCAGATCGGACCGGTGGTGAGCGAACGACAACGCGACCGGATCGAGGGCTACATCGCCAAGGGGATCGAGGAGGGCGCGCAGCTCGCGGCCGGAGGCGGGCGGCCCAAGGACCTGCGCGGCTTCTACGTGCAGCCGACCGTGTTCGGCAACGTCGACAACGCCTCGACGATCGCGGCGAGAAGAGATCTTCGGCCCGGTGCTGACGGTGATACCGGCCGCCGACGAGCAGGACGCGGTGCGGATCGCGAACGACACGATCTACGGCCTCAATGCGTCGGTGTTCACGAACGACGCGGACCGCGCTCGCGAGGTGGCCTCGCAACTGCGCTCCGGTACGGTCGGGCACAACGCGTTCCGCACCGACTTCGGCATGGCGTTCGGCGGGTTCAAGCAGTCGGGCATCGGTCGGGAAGGCGGCAAGGAGGGGTCTGCTGCCCTTCCTGGAGACCAAGACCGTGATCCTCGAAGGCCGGCCCGACGGCATACGGAGGCGGCCATGCTTCGTGACGACGTCCAACCGATCTCCGTCGACGACCACGTCATCGAGCCCGCGCACGTCTTCGCCGACCACATCGAGCCGAAGTTCCGAGACCGCGCGCCGCGCATCGTCGAACGCGACGGCGATCAGGGGTGGCTCTGGGAGGATCGCTTCTACCCGCTGCTCTTCCAGGGCAACGCGGCGACGCGCAAGTTCCGGCGAGGGCGAAGCCGGCCGCGGCGACGACCTCTACGCCCGGCGATACGACGACATGATCCCCGCCGCGTTCGACGTGCACGAGCGCGTCCGCGCGATGGACGAAGACGGCGTGTGGGCGGAGCTGCTGTTCCCGACGTTCCCGCGCTTCGGCGGCACGCAGTTCCTCCAGGCCGACGACAAGGACCTCGCGCTCGCGATGGTGCGGGCGTGGAACGACTGGATGCTCGACGAGTGGTGCGCGGCGTATCCCGAGCGGTTCATCCCGCAGACGCTCATCCCGTTGTGGGACGTGCCGGCCGCCGTCGTCGAGATCGAACGGTGCGCCGACAAGGGCTCGCGCGCGGTGCTGTTCATCGAGAACCCGCACCCGCTCGGGCTGCCGTCGTTCCCGACCGGGCATTGGCGTCCGGTGTTCGAGGCGTGCAACGCGACCGGGATGCCGCTGTCGATGCACATCGGCACGTCGATGGGTCTCCTCAGCCCGTCGCCCGAGACGACACCGTCGGTCGGCATCGCGCTGTGCGGCGTCAACTCGATGAGCGCGCTCGGCGACCTGATCTTCAGCGGCACGCTCAACGGCTTGCCGAACTGCAAGGTCGCGCTTGTCGGAAGGCGGCGCAGGTTGGGTGCCGTACGTGCTCGAACGGCTCGACTACACGTGGGAACGGAGCCGGTACGAGGGACTGGAGAACACCGGTCCGGCCGTCGGAGTTGTTCGCGCAGCACTTCTGGGTGTGCATCATCTCCGACACGTACGCGATCCGGAATCGCGATCTCATCGGCATCGACAAGCTCATGTGGGAGGCCGACTTCCCGCACAACGATTCCAACTGGCCGAACAGCCGCAAGATGCTCGCCGACTCGATGGTCGGCGTCCCCGACGACGAGGCGCAGCGCATCGCCGAGCGCAACGCCCGCGAGCTCTACCGGTTCCCGCGCTCCTGACTCGTCGCGCGCTCGGGCCGCCGGCCGTCACGGATGGCTTCTTCGACGAGACCGAGGACCCAGGTGACGCCGCGGATGGCGTCGTCGGGTTCGATGTCCCAGTCGGCCACGAGCCGTTCGTACGACGCGACGCTCCACAGCACGTCGAGCATGCCCGCCGCAACCGTGCGGTCGACGTCGGACCAGGCACTCGCCGGCGATGCGACCGCAGCCTGGAGCGCATCGCGCTGACGCTGGTGCGCGTTGCGAAGCGTCTCGTCGAGGGGAGTGCGCGATTCGAGTGGGAACGTCGACACGTACTCGAGGATCCGCTTGGTGTGGTCGCGAATGTCTTCGAGGCGGAGCCCTTCGAGCGCGACACCGGAATCATGTTCGAGGCGCGCGAGCACCGCGTCGCGGAGCTCGTGCTCGTTGGCGAAGTACCGGTAGACCGTTCGCTCGTTGACGCCGGCGCTGCTCGGCGACGCCGCGGACCGTCGAGCGCGCGCCAGTTCCAGACCGCGAAGCCGTGCAGGAGCTCGGCACCGGCCGTGATGATGCGCTCGCGCGTCGCCGACGCTCTGCTCGCGGCGCAGCGGGCTGTCATATCGCCGGCGTTGCGGGGTTGCTTCGCGCTGCGTCATGACGTGAAGACCGGGAGCGTCTCCCAGCCGCGCACGGTGGAGGTTGGTGAGAGCTTCGCGTTGCCGAGGTCGAGCTCCCACTCCGGGAATCGTTTGAGGACTTCTTCCAGCGCGACCCTGCCCTCGAGCCGGGCCAGCGCGGCGCCCAAACAGAAGTGGGTACCGAAGCCGAACGTGAGATGCGAGCCCGTGTTGCGACGGATGTCGAACCGGTCGCCGTCCGGGTAGCGCCGGTCGTCGCGGTTCGCCGACCCGACGAGGAACATCATGACGTTGCCTTCCGGCACTGTCCGGCCGTACAGCTCGACGTCGCGCGCGACGTACCGGGCAACGTGGGGCGCGGGCGGTTCGAAGCGCAGCAGCTCCTCGATCGCGTTCGGGATGAGCGCCGGGTCTTCGACGAGCTCGCGCCGCTGGTCGGGATGCTCGGCCAGCACCTTGCCGGCCCAACCGATCAGGCGCGTCGTGGTCTCGTTGCCCGCACCCGCGATCACCGTCACGTAGATGAGGATCTCGTCGCGTGCTGAGCCGGCGGGTCGTGCCGGTCTCGTCCTCGAACTCGGCGTTCAGGAGCTCGGTCATCAGGTCGTCGGACGGGTGCTCCGCGCGCCAGTCGATGTAGTCGCCGAACATGTCGCCGCTCAGCACGTCGTTCGGCGACGACGTCATCGGCTTCCCCGCCTCGGTGCGCAGGTTCGCATCGACCTGGTCGCGGATGGCCTCCTGGTCTTCCTCCGGGATGCCGAGCAGCATGCCGATGACGCGCATCGGCATCTGCGCACCGAGATCGTCGACGAAGTCGAACCGGCCCGTCCCGACGAGAGGATCGAGGCTGGCCGCGCAGAACGCGCGGATCTGCGGCTCCAACGCGCTCATCTTCTTGGGGGTGAACACTCGCGACAACAAGCCGCGGTGCACCGTGTGGAGCGGGGGGTCCTCGAAGATCAGGACGCCGGACGGCATCTCGACGCCGGCCTTGATCAGCTCGAGAATCCCGCCCCGCCCGGAGATATACGTCTCGCGGTCTTTCAGGCCGCGCTCGACATCGTCGTACCGGCTGACGGCGAAGAAGTCGTACTGCTCGTTGTAGTAGAGCGGCATCTCCTCGCGGAGCCGGCGGAACACCGGGTACGGATCAGCGTTGACCTCGACGTCGTACGGGTCGTAGGAAACCATCATCTCCTCGCTTCTTCGATGAGCGCGACGATTCGTGCCGGCGTCAACGGCAGGCGCGTCAGCGTCACGCCGAGAGGCGCGAGCGCGTCGGCCACCGCGTTGACGACCGCGGGCGGCGCACCTATGGCGCCGCCTTCGCCCACGCCCTTGTAGCCACCCGGCCCCGCGCTCGGCGTTTCGACGTGTCCGTACTCGATGCTCGGCACCTCGGCCGCCGACGGGATCAGGTAGTCGAGGAAGGTCGTCGCGAGTGGATTGCCCTCGTCGTCGTACGCCAGGTGCTCGAGCAGCACGCCGCCGATGCCCTGCACGACGCCGCCCGCGATCTGCCCTTCGACGACGCTGGGGTTGATCATCGGGCCGCAGTCCTCGCTGACGATGTAGCGCAAGAGCGTCACGCCGCCGGTCTGCACGTCGACCTCGCAGGTGCACACATGCGTCGCGTTCACCCACAGGATCGGAGCGTCCGCGGTGTAGCGCGCGCTCGCTTCCAGCCCCGCCTGGATCCCGGGCGGCAAGCGTTGCCGGCTCGAAGTACGCGATGGCAGCCAGTTCTCGCAACGAGAGACCGATGGCGGGCGTCCCGCGCACGAACGCGCGGCTGTCGGCGAGCTCGATGTCGTCGGCTGCCGCTTCCAGCTTGTGCGCCGCGATCGCGGCGATCCGGTCGCGCAATACCTTCGCGGTTTCACGTATCGCGCCCGCCGTCATGGAGCCGCTGCGGCTGCCGGCCACGCCCGCGCCGAAACCGGTCACGGCGGTGTCGCCCTGGATGGTGTGCACGTCTTCGAGCTTCACGCCGAGCGCGTCGGCGGTGAGCTGCAGGACCGTGGTCTCGAGGCTGTTCCCCGACGAGCCGCCGGCCACGTACACGTTCACCGCACCCGACGGTTCGACGCGAATCGTCGCCGCCTCGGTTGCGTACGACCCGTAGCCGGGCGTCGACGGCTCGACGTAGTTGCTCATTCCGACCCCGAGCGCGCGGCCGGCCGCGCGCGCCTCGGCCTGCTCGGCGCGGAACGCGTCGTAGTCGAGAATCGCGAGCGCTTGCTCGAACGTTTCCAACGGAGAGATGTTGTCGTACGGCATTCCGTTGGGATTCGCGTACGGCAGGTCTTCCCGGCGCAGCACGTTCTTGCGGCGCAGTTCGATCGGATCCATGTGCATGCGGCGCGCTGCGATGTCGAGCAGCATCTCGCGGGCGAGGGTTTCGAACTGCCACGGGCCGCGGTACGCGGTCCGGCCCACGGTGTTCGTGTAGACCGACTTCGTCGCGAAGCCCGCGCGCGGCACGCGATACGGGCCGGGAAACAGCATGCCGACCGCTGCTGCGGGACCCACCGGCCACGGCGTGGGATACGCGCCACAATCGGACACGAAGTCGATGTGCGCGGCCTCGATCGCGCCGTCCGCGGCGAAGGCCATCTGCACCGCGCCGTGCTCGTGCCGGGACTGGCCCGCAGCGAGCAGGTTCTCGCGCCGCTCCTCGACCCATTTCAGCGGCCCGTCGACCTTCGGCGCCGCGAGCATCACGCACATCTCTTCGCGCTGCACCAGGATCTTCTGACCGAAGCCGCCCCCGGTGTCACGCGCGACGACGCGGATGCGATGCTCGGACATCCCGAGCAGACGGGAGCAGAACAGCCGCACTTCGTGCGGCGATTGCGTGGAGGCGTAGATCGTCAGGTCGCCGGTGGCGCGTGAAGCATCGACGATGAGGGCGCGCCCCTCCATCGGTGCCGGCGCGTAGGCCTGCTGGTAGATGGTCTCGCGCACGACGTGGGCCGCGGACGCGAAGACGTCGGCGAGCGCGTCGACCGGCAGGCCGTTGATCTCGCCGATGACATTGGATCCGTGGTTCGCGTGCACGAGCACGTCGGCGTGCTCGGCCTGCGCGTAGTCGACGACGGGCGGCAAGGGTTCGTACTCGACGTCGACCAGCTCGGCCGCGTCCTCCGCCGCCGCATGGCTGACCGCGACGATCAATGCGACCGGGTCACCGACGAAGCGAACCTCGTCCTCCGCGAGCGGCGGGCGCGGCGTCTCCGGGCTCTTCGGCCCGACCGACGTGTGCCATTGCTCCTTGCAGTCGGCGTTCACATCGGCGGCGGTGAAGACGAAGCGGACGCCGGGGATCGCGCTCGCGGCGGTCGTGTCGATGGCGCGGATCCGTTGCCCGCGTGCGGGCTCCGCACGAAGTATGCGTGCAGCAGCCCCGGGAGCGCGATGTCGTCGACGAACACGCCGTGCCCGGTGAGCAGGCGCGTGTCCTCGACGCGATTGACACGCGCGCCGACATAGCGGCCCGCGCCCGCCGCGACACTCACGCGAGCTTCGCGCCCCACCCGCCGTCGACGGGAAGGACGACGCCCGAGACGTACGAAGCACGGTCCGACGCAAGGAACGCGGCGACTTCCGCGACTTCTTCAGGTTGTCCGCCGCGGTGCAACGCCGCCTTCTCGAGGATGCCCGGGATGTTCTCTCCGCCTGCGCTCATCGCGGTGTAGATGAAGCCGGGGCAGAGGCAGTTGGCGCGGATGCCCTTGGCGCCATACTCGATCGCGGCGGACTTGGTGAACGAGATCACGCCGGCCTTCGCGGCCGAGTACACGCTGGTGAAGGCCGAGCCGTTGATACCGCCGAGCGACGACCAGTTGACGATGGACCCACCGTTGCCGGACGCGACCATCGCCCGGATTGCATGCTTCGTGCCGTGGAACACGCCGCGCAGGTCGACCTCCATGAGCCGGTCGTATTGCTCGGTGGTGACGTCGGCGAGCATCGCCGCGTCGGCGAGGCCGGCGACATTGCACACCGCGTCGACGCGCCCGAACTCTTCGACCGCGGCGCGGATCAACGCTTCCACGTCGGCTTCGATCGTGACGTCGCAGTGGACCGGCACGACACCCGCGCCCACGTCGGCTGCGGTTTCCTTCTCCGCGCCGCTGATGTCGCCGGCCACGACCTTGGCGCCTTCGCGCACGAAGACCTGGACCGAGGCCCGACCCATCCCCGACCCGGCGCCGGTGACGACGGCTACCTTTCCGTCCAACAGCCCCATTCGCGTTCCCCCTGATTTCGCCCCCTGATTTCGTGTCACGGCACAATGACACCAATATGGAGCGGCGGGCAAGCCGTTCCGAACGTCCGCGTCACTCCTCCCGCAAAAGGAGCCCAAGCCATGTCGCTCTTCGATGCATTCCGCTACGACGGCAAGCGAGCCCTGGTCGTGGGGGGCGCGACCGGCATGGGCGCGGCGGTCGCGGAGCTCGTGCAGGACGCCGGCGCCGAGGTCGTCGTGATGGACCGCGCGCCGGTCACGCTCGCGGGCGCCAAGGCCATCCAACTCGACCTCTCCGAGAAGGCATCGATCGACGCGGCCGTCGACGAGTGCGGCGGGCCGGTCCACGCGTTGTTCTCGTGCGCGGGTGTCGCCGACGGCACGCCGGGGATCGAGCGCATCAACTTCATCGGGCACCGGCACATGATCGACCGCATGGTCGACAAGGGGATGCTCCCGCGCGGCGCCGCGATCGGTATGATCTCCTCGGCCGCGGGGCTCGGGTGGCAGAACAACTTGCCGCGCTTGAAGGAGTTCCTCGACGTCACCGACTTCGACGGCGCCACGCGCTGGACCGAGACCAACATGAAGGCCGACTACATGTGGAGCAAGCTCGCGATCAACGCGTACGTCGCGCGTTCCGCGGTCGACTTCTTGAAGCGCGGCATTCGCATCAACGCGATCTTGCCGGGCCCGACCGACACGCCGCTCGCGCAGGCGAACAAGGATCAGTGGCTCGGCTTCGCGACCGACTACCGAGCCGACGGTCGGCATCGAACCGTCAACACCGATGGAGCAGGCGTACCCGCTCGTGTTCCTGTGCAGCGACGGCGCGTCGTACGTCAACGGCGTGACGGTCATCACCGACGCCGGCTACGTCAGCTCCGGCATCACCGAGTCGTTCCCGGACGCGACGCCGGTCGTCGGCTTCCTGAACAGCGAGTTCTGAGTCCCGCTACTGCACGCGCGGCCCGGCTGGGGTGATCGGCGGGAGGTCGGCGGTCACGAGAATTCCCGGCGGCGCGTCGCACACGTAGGCAACCGCGTTGACCGGCCGGTTCGCGGTGTAAGCGGGCGTGTATGCGCCGAGCTCGTCGAGGGGAACCGGGAACGGGAGGTCGACGTCGAACGGCGCGTCGCCGTGCACGCGGACGCGCCAGCCGGTGGGCCGCACATCCCACGCGGGCTCGATGTCGGTCGTGCAATACCAGTTCGCAGTGAAGCGCACGATCTCGTCCGCACCGGATTTGCCGACGAACACTGTCCGCTGCGCCGCGATCGTGCCGGCGGGAAGTTCGCCGGCGACGAGGGCCGTGGTCACGCGGGCGGCGGCAACCTCACCGGTGCACGTCCATGCGTCGACGGGCCGGCCCGCCGCTTCCGCGAGCAGCTCCAAGGGCGGTGCGAATTCGCCGAGGAGAAACGACGAGCGGCGCGCGCGTCGAAGGTGTCGAGCGCGCGGCCGAAACCCATCAGCTCGAACAGCAGGTGCGGCGAGTCGCGGCGCGACAGGTTGGCGAATTCGTCGATCTGCACCAGCTCGACGCGCCGCTGCATCGAAAGCAGCGCGAGGGGAAGCGCATCCGTGATGAACCCGGGGCTGCTCCCGGTCGCGTAGACCGAGCTGCTTGCCGCGCATGCACGCGTCGAGCACACGGGCGCGATCGTCGCCGGCCAGTCGCACGCCACCGGCGAAGAGCTCGCCGCGCGTGGTCACGACATTGGTGCCCGCTTCGAGGAGTGCGACGACGTCGTCGATGACGAGCGCGCGCGGCATGTAGAGCACGCAATCCGCGTTCAACGCGTGGATGACGGCCGGGTCGGTCGTCGCCTCGACGCCGGTCGCACCCTCCCCGCACAACTCCCCTGCGTCGATGCCGTCCTTCGCGGCGTCGTAGACGAGCACGCCGACCAGCTCCAACGCCGGGTGGCGGATCACCTCGCGCAACGCGCGCGCCGCCGATGTTGCCGGTGGCCCACTGGACCACGCGCAAGCTCATTCTTGTCGTGCGGCAGGTTCGGCGAACGTCTTCCGTTCGAGAAATTCGTCGAGGCCGGCCGCGCCCATCTCGCGCCCGATGCCCGATTGCTTGTAGCCGCCGAACGGCGCGTCGGGGCCGTAGTAGACGCCGCCGTTCACGCTCATCGTGCCGGCGCGGATCCGGCGGCCGACGGCCAGCGCGCGTTCGCGGTCCGCACTCAGGACCGACCCTGAGAGCCCGAAGATCGAGTTGTTCGCGACGCGTACCGCGTCGTCGTCGCCGTCGTGGGGCAGGACCACGAGCACCGGCCCGAAGAGCTCGTCCTGCGCAACCGCCGAGCTCTCGTCGGCGCCCGCGAGCAACGTGGGCTCATAGAAGAAGCCACGCGGCAGGTGTTCGGGAACACGGCCACCGATCACGGCCTTGGCGCCGTCGGCGACCGCGCGATCGACGTAGCCCGCCACCTTCTCGCGCTGGCGCGCGATTGATGAGCGGGCCCATGTGCATCGCCGGGTCGGTCGGATCGCCGTACGCAACCCCGGCGAGCATCGTGCGTGCGGCGTCGACCGCGTCGTCGTAGCGGTCGCGCGGAACGACGAGCCGCGACGTGATCGCGCAGCCCTGCCCCGAGTGCGACGTCGTCGCGTACGCACCCACCAGCGCGGCGGCCTCGAGATCGCCGTCGTCGAGCATGACGAACGCCGACTTCCCGCCCAGCTCGAGGAAGATCCGTTTCACGGTCGCGCTCGCGGCCGCCATGATCTGGCGGCCGACAGGCGTGGAGCCGGTGAACGACACCACGTCGACGAGGGGATGGGTCGTGAGCTCGGCGCCGACCGCATTGTCGGAAGACGACAACACGTTCAGGACTCCCGGAGGAATGTCGGTCGCGTCGGCGACGAGCTGCCCGAGCGCAAGTGTCGCCCACGGCGTGTCGGGCGCGCCCTTCAGCACCACGGTGCAGCCGGCGGCGAGCGCCGGCGCGAGCTTCGCGAGCGCGAGCTGGATCGGATAGTTGTAGGCCGCGATCGCGCCCACCACTCCCGCGGCCTCCTTTTCGACCCACCGGTTGTGACGACCGGCGAAGGTGTCGCGCTCGCCGAGCTGCTCGACGAACTCGTAGCCGTCGAGTAGTTCGGCATACCAGCTCACGACGTCGGTCGGTCCGGCGAGCTGCGGTCCGTTGGTGCTGCTGACCGGTGCGCCCACCTCGTGCACGAGGATCGCCCGGAGCTGGTCCGCGTGGTCGAGCAGCGCCTGGTGCAACTGCCGCAGGCAGCGCGCCCGAAACTCGTGATCGCGCGACCACGAGGTCGTGTCGAACGCGCGCCGGGCGGCGGTGATCGCCCGATCCGCATCCGCGACGCTCGCGTCGGCCGCGACCCCGAGCACCTCTTCGGTCGACGGCGAGATCGTTTCGTAGGTCGCGCCGTGCTCGGCGGCAACCAACTCGCCGTCGACGAGCAGCCGTTCTTCGTGCCAGATCGTCACCGAAGCCTCCTCGCACTGGGCTGGATTACGGTATCTGAGAACGTCGCTCTCGGAAACTCGGAAGTCTCATTCTCGTATGCACATCGCCGCCTTTCGCACCGAGTTGCACGCGTGGCTCGACGCGAACCACGACGAGTTGGCGCCGAAGTTCGCGCCGCCCGGGACGCTCGACGAGCACATCGCACAAATGCAACGCGTGAAGTCGATCCTGTTCGACGCGGGATGGATGCGCTATGGGTGGCCCGAACGCGTGAGTGGCCTGGGCGGATCACCGATGCTGCGCACCGAGCTCGGCGCGTCATTGGCGCGCGCGCGACCTCGCCGACCCCGGACTCTTCTCGCTGATCGAGGTGCTCGCACCCACGCTGATCGACTTCGCATCGCCCGCGCTCGCGTCCGAGGTCGTGCCCCGGTTGCTCTCCGGCGCAGAGCTGTGGTGTCAGGGCTTTTCGGAACCGGGAACGGGCAGCGATCTGTCGGCGCTGCATTGCCGGGCGGTACCGGATGGCGACGCCGCGAGCGCGCCGACGTGGATCATCAACGGTCAGAAGGTCTGGACCAGCCTGGCGCAGTACTCGGACCGCTGCGTGCTGCTCACGCGTACGGGTGCACCCGACTCCCGCCATGCGGGGATCACTGCGTTCCTCGTCGACATGGACACACCGGGCGTCAGCGTCGCACCGATCGAGATGATCAACGGGGAGCGCGAGTTCGCCGAGGTCTTCTTCGACGATGTCGCGGTCCCGGCCGACCGCATGCTCGGCGAGCTGCACGGCGGCTGGTCGGTCGCGATGAGCATCCTTCCGTACGAGCGCTCGTCGTGTTTCTGGCAACGCATTGCGTACCTCTATCGCCGGCTCGAACGCCTCGTCGACGACGTGCCGACGCGCGACGACCGCGCCGCCGAAGTCGTCGGCCAGGCGTACCTCGACCTCTTCGCATTGCGCGCGCGTTCACGGGCCACCCAACATCGCCTGGCGGCGGGCGCCACGCTCGGGGCCGAGACGTCGATCGACAAAGTGCTCGTCGCGACCGCGGAGCAGACGACGTACGACGCGGTACGGAGGCTGCTGCCCGGCGCCGTGGAGCTCGGCGACGGCTCCGACAACGACGCGTGGCGCATCGAGTATCTCTACTCACGTGCCGCGACGATCTACGGCGGGACCGCCGAGATCCAGCGCAACATCATCGCCCGGCGCCTCCTCGATCTCGGGCACAACGGCTGATGGACGCGGCCGAGCGCACGATCCTTTCGGAAACCATGAATGCAGCGATCGCGAGCGCGTCGAGCACGCCGGCCGCGGTCGACGCGGTGCTCGCCGGGCTCGGCTGGCTCGAGATGCTCGCCGCGGAACCCCGCGACGCGATCGAGATCGTCTTCACTGCACTCGGTGCCGCGAACCGCGTCGCATCAGTGCTCGACGACGTCGTTGCGTCCGCGCTCGGTGCAGACGACGCGTCCCGATCTCGCCGTGCTGTTGCCGCCGTTCGGCGCATGGAATCCGCCCGGGCGCACCGACGGCGGCCGGCTCGTCGCCTCCGGCCTCGCCGGCGCGCGGGCTGCAACCGCGACCGAGCTGCTCGTCGCATGCGACAACGGCGCGGTCGCAGTCCCCATGAGCGCGGTCGAGCTCACGCCGGTGCACGGTGTAGATCCGGACGCCGGCTTCCACACCGTGCGGGCCGCATCCACCGCTCCCGCGACACCACTGCCCGCGGACGCATGGCCGAGAGCGGTCGCGCTTGCGCAGCGCGCGCTCGCGCACGAGATCGCGGCGGCGAGTCGCGCCATGCTCGGGCTGGCGTGCACGCATGCGCGCGAACGCGAGCAGTTCGGCCGGCCCGTCGCACAATTCCAGGCGGTGCGGCACCGACTCGCCGACGCGCTCGTCGCCATCGAGGCGCTCGATGCCGCGGCGACCGCCGCGGGCGACGAACAGAGCCCGAATACCGCCGCGCTCGCGAAGGCGATCGCGGGACGAACGGCGCGCACCGTCGTCGTCCAGTGTCAGCAGGTGCTCGCCGGCATCGGCTTCACCACCGACCACCCGTTCCACCGGTTCATGAAGCGGACCATGGTGCTCGAGGGCATCTTCGGCTCGACCGACGCGCTCGTCGTCGACATCGGACGAGAGCTCCTGACGGCGCGAACGGTGCCGACCCTCATCGAGCTCTGACGAGCACCGTTGCCGCGGAAACATCACTCTCATAGTCTGCGAACGACGTAATCGAGAAGGAGGTGCGGTGAGCGACTTCGACACGATCGACTTCTTCCATGATCCCGCACCCGTCGCCGACCCCTACCCCTACTACGAGCACCTGCGCGCGCAGTGTCCCGTGGTGCGTGAACCCCACCACGACGTCGTGATGGTGACGGGCTACGACGAAGCAATCGCGGTGTACCACGACACCACGACCTTCTCGTCGTGCAACTCGGTGGCCGGACCCGTCGCTGCCTTCCCCGTGCCGCTCGAGGGGGACGACGTCAGCGCACTCATCGAGCAGTACCGCGACCAGCTGCCGATGAGCGACCAGCTCATCACGTTCGATCCGCCGCACCACACCGCACACCGCGGGTTGCTGATGCGCCTCATCACCCCGAAGCGCCTCAAGGAGAACGAGGCGTTCCTGTGGAATCTCGCCGACCGCCAACTCGACGAATTCGTCGAGCAACGGCCGGTGTGAGTTCATCAGCGAGTTCGCGGGACCGCTCGCGATGCTCGTGATCGCCGATCTCCTCGGTGTGCCGGAAGCCGACCACGACGACGTTCCGGAAGGAGCTGGGCCCGAGGCGCCCGGACCAGGTGGTCGGTGGCACCGGCGGCGAGATGCGGCGCAATCCGTTGGAGTTCCTCTACGCGCAGTTCGGTCAGTACGTCGAGGACCGGCGGCGCAACCCGCGCGACGATGTGCTCACCGGGCTCGCTACCGCGACGTTCCCCGACGGCTCCACGCCCGAGGTCATCGACGTCGTGCGGGTCGCCGCCAACGTGTTCGCGGCCGGGCAGGAGACGACGGTGCGCCTGCTCGCGAACGCGCTGCAGATCCTCGGCGAGCAGCCCGACCTGCAAGCGCGACTCCGCACCGAACGCGATCGCATCGCCAACTTCGTCGAAGAGACGCTGCGTTTCGAGAGTCCGGTCAAGGGCGACTTCCGTCTGTCTCGAACCGCGACGACGGTCGGCGGCGTCGAGATTCCCCCGGGCACGACCGTGATGGTGCTCAACGGCGCGGCCAACCGCGACCCGCGCCGGTTCGAGCAGCCGGGCGAGTTCGATGTCGAACGTGCGAACGCGCGGCAACACATCGCGTTCGGCCACGGCGCACACACCTGCCCGGGCGCGCCGCTCGCGCGGGCCGAAGCAAACGCGAGCATCGAACGCATCCTCGATCGCATGCACGACATCCGGATCTCCGAATCAGCGCACGGCCCCGCGGGCGCGCGCCGCTACGAGTACGCGCCGACGTACATCTTCCGCGGCCTGCAACGTCTCCACCTCGAGTTCACGCCCGTGACGAACGCTTGAGGAAGCGATCGACGTTGGCGCGGAGCTCGGGCGTGTCGAACGACGCCGACTCCGACGCCATCGCGAAATCGATGGTGGCGAGCACCGCCCGTTCGACGTGCATGTTCAAGACCCGCTTGGTGGCTTCGACCGCTTGGGGCGGGAGGGCGGCGATCTTGTGCGCGGCCGCCACGCGCCGCGTCCAGCACGTCACCGTCCGGACACACATGATTGGCGAGACCGATCGCTGCCGCCCGCGCCGCGCTGATCCGGTCGCCGGTGAACGCGAATTCCTTGGCGAGCAGCAGGCTGGTGTGCAACGGCCACGTCAGCGGACCGCCGTCGGCCGCGACCAGACCGACCATGACGTGCGGATCCGACAGGTACGCCGACTCGGCCATGTACACCACGTCGGAAAGCGCGATCACGCTGCACCCGAGCCCGACCGCCGGCCCGTTGACGGCCGCGACAACCGGCACCCGACACCGGATCATGTTGAGCACCAACTCCCGGCCTTCGGCGATCACGCCACTTCGCAGCGCGCGGTCGTCGGCCATGCGATCGAGGAGGTCGAAGTCGCCGCCCGCCGAGAACGCGCGCCCCTCACCGGTGATGACCGCGGCCCGCGCGTCAGTGTCGGCACTGAGTTGCGGAAACAACTGCGTCAGCCCGAGATGCAGCTCCTCGTTGATCGCGTTGAGCTGCTCGGGGCGGTTGAGTCGCACGATCCGCACCGGTCCGTCGGCTTCGACGCTCACCACATCGGGAAGGTTGTACTGCACGGGTGTTCCTTTTGCCGGAGGGCCCGCTCAATCCGTCGGCAAGCCGAGGATGCGCGTCGCAATGATGTTCTTCTGGACCTGAGACGTCCCGCCCATGACGCTCTGGGCGCGGCTGTAGAGATAGGTCTTCAACGCGACGTCGTCGGTGTCGAGCACCGCGCTCGGTCCCGAGACCGAAAGGGCGGCCGCGCCGACCGTCTGCTCGACCCATGTCATCAGCAGCTTGTCGATCGATCCGCCCGGCCCGTGCTCGATGCCGTCGAGTCGCTCCGACAACCGGCGGCAGACATGCCGCCGCAACATCTCGACCTGCACCGCGGCCCATGCGACCGATTCGTGCTGGTCGCTGCGGAACGCGCCGGGATCGGCGCGCACGATGCGTTCGAGCTCGTTGACGGTCTTCGCGTAGCGCGCGACGTACCCGAGCTCGCCCGGCTCGCGCTCGTGGCTGACGATCGTCATGGCAACGCGCCAGCCGTCGCCCGGCACGCCGATCATGTTGTCGGCGGCGACGCGCGCGCCGTCGAACAGCACCTGGCCGAACTCGGTCGTGATGCCGTTGATCATCCGCAGCGGCCGTTGTTCGATGCCGGGCTGGTCCATCGGGACCGCGAACGCAGAGAGACCCTTGTGCTTGGGGACGTCGGGATCGGTGCGCGCGAGGAGGAAGCACCAGTCGGCCACGTCGGAGTAGCTGGTCCAGATCTTGTGCCCGTTGATGACGTACTCGTCGCCGTCTCGCGTCGCGGTGGTGCGCAACGACGCGAGATCGGAACCGGCATCGGGCTCGCTGAAACCTTGGCACCAGCGCTCGCGTCCGCTGATCAGCCCGGGCAGGAACCGCGCCTGTAGTGCGTCGGAACCGTGCGTCGCGATGCCTTGCACCAGATAGCCGAGGCTCGGGCGCGGCGGCGCGCCCGCGGCCGCAAGCTCCTCGTCGAGGATGACGTCGAACACCGACGGCAGATCGTGGCCGCCGAACCGCGTCGGCCAGCTCAGACCGAAGAACCCGCCGTCGTACAGCGCGGTGTGCCAGTCGGCTTGCCGTGCCCAGTACTCGTCGTCGGTCGACGACGACGGGAGTCCGGGATTGTTGTCTGCGAGCCAGGCGCGGAACCGCGCCCGGAACTCGGCTTCGGCGGGCGAGTCACGAAAGTCCAACGGTCGCCCCCTGCTGCTTTCCCGCGAACTCCTGGAGTTGCTCGCCGTCGTCGCCGAACCACTGCGACGAGAGCAGCGCGCGCCGCAGGTACACGTGGACCATGCACTCCCACGTATTGCCGATCCCACCGTGCACCTGCACCGCGGTCTCGCAGACGGTGCGCGCGGCCCGGGCGCAGTAGGCCTTGGCCTGGCGGCTCGCGACGAGCGCGTCGAACGGCGCGAGGTTGTCGGCGGCCCACGCCGCGTACAAGCGCGATGCTCGACGATCCCTCCATCAGGCAGCACGCGTCCGCGAGGAGATGCTGCACCGACTGGAACGAACCGACGGGCACGCCGAACTGGCGTCGTTCGCGCGGCGTACTCGACGGTGAGGTCGATCACGCCGCGCATGACCCCGACGAGATCGGCGCTGGTGATCGCGAGCCCGAATGCAGTCCACGCGGCGAGATCGGCGGCGTCGAGCACATCGTGGTCGGCAACGTCGTGTACGGGTGCGCCCGCCCTGATCACACGCACGGCGCGGGTGAGATCGGCACGCCTCGCTCGCGCCTCCGCCGGCGCGCACGAGTGCGAGCGCGTATCCGCCGGAGCGGGGGACGAACACGTACGCCCCGTCATCGCCATCGCCATCGACGACGTAGAGCGGTGTCGTCGTCGCACCGCCGGAGACCACCGCCGCGCCGGTCAACGTCGGCCGCGTACGCAACCGCGGTCGCGGCGCTCGCGTGCGCTCGGCGGCCGAGATCGGCCGCGAGCACCGGGCCCGCGAACGCCGCGTCGGCGACATGGGCGCCCATCGCCTCGGCCACGATCGCCACTTCCACGCTGCCCGCGAGCGGATCACCGCCACCCGCGTCGTTGCGCAGCTCGAGCCAGCCCGCGTCGCGCACCGCCGCGGCGAGTCGCGTCGTGCGGGCCGCGTCGTCGAGTGCGGCGACATTGGGAGGACCCAGCTCACGGGCGAGTTGCCGGGCGGAGCGCCGGAGCTCGACCTGCTCGGGCGTCTCGCGGGTGTCCACGTGGGCAGAACGTAGTTTTCGGAGAAAGAGAACGCAATACTCGCCGGCTCAAGCCGACGAAGCGTCGCGTTTCGTGAACTCCACCGGCACGTACTCGGGATCGTCCTCGTTGCGCATGCTGAGCTTCCACTTGCAGCAGACGTCGCCTCGTCGACGCGCGGCGGTATCGCGAGGATGTCGACCTTCATGTTGGGGTTGTACATCTTCGCCGTCTCGATCAGCGACGCGGGACAGGTCGAGTGGCAGTTCTTCTCGAGGATGTCGGGCCGCCCGAGCGCTTCCCACTGATCGGGCGCGCAGCACTTGTTGAACGTCATGATGCCGACGTCTTCTTCGGGCATCTCGAAGATCAGCTCGAAGGCCTTGCCCGGGAACGACGTCGCGTCGATCTGGATGTCCTTCATGAAGGCGGCGACGTCGTTGGTGGTGATGTTCATCCACCGCGCCCTTGAGTCGCGCACTTCGGGCAGCACCTTCTCGCTCCAGAGCGCCCACTGGATGTCGAACATCTCGTCGAGCCAGTACCGCACGACGACCTCGCCGCCCACGACTCGATGACGAGCAACAGGAACTCGTGGCTCCCGAGGAACAGGTTGACGAGCCGTTCCTTGTCGCACTCCGCGTACCGCGGGTCCGGCTTGAACGGGCTGAAGGCGACGACGCCGGCACCGAGCTCCGGCATCTCGTCGACCCGTCGAAGGCCAGCCACTCCTCGGTGATGCGCGACGACGTGCGGGAGCACACCGTCGGTCCACGCCGCGGTCTGGAGCTCCTGCATCGCGTCGTCGCCGAACCGCCGGGCGACCTCCGCCGCCCACGACTCGACGAGCAACACGTAGTACTCGTAGCTCATCGAGAGCATCCGGACGAGCTGCTCCTGCGCGAAGTCGGAGAACCGGAGATCGGCATTGAACGGACCGCTGTAGTCCGGGAGGTCGACGCTCGGATCGCCCGATCTCGCCGCGGCAGATCGCGGCCGTCCTTCTTGTAGGTCACGTTGTCGTCGACCCGCGGGAACTTCTTGTAGTTCGTCGAGGTCGACGCCGAGCTGGAGCGCGAACTCGTCGTCCTGCTTGTGCTCCTCGTAGTCGACGCCCGGCTGGCGGATCTCGAGGAACTCCTGCAGGTTCTCGTCGAGCTGCTCGGACATGACGTGCCTCCGACCTCCGTCGCTAGCCGATCGGCTATCGACAGACGTAGCCGATCGGCTAGGAAACGCAAGGCGATCGGCTACCGTCGCCGCGTGAGCACTCGCCGAGCCTCGACCGTGAGCCGATTGGGGTCCGTGCCGCGCAGCGCCGCGCAGACCCGGATCATCACCGCGGCACTCGACCTGTTCGCCGAGCACGGGGTCAACGGGACGTCGCTGCAGATGATCGCCGACGCCGTCGGCGTCACGAAGGCCGCGATCTACCACCAGTTCAAGACCAAGGACGAGATCGTCATCGCGGCCGTCGAGGTCGAGCTCGTGAAGCTGGAAGCAGCGCTCGACGCGGCCGAAGCCGAGGAGTCCGTCCCGCGGCCCGCGAGCTCGTGCTGACCCAGGTGATCGACCTCGCGGTCGAGCGGCGCAGCATGGTGAGCGCGGTCCAGCACGATCCCGTCGTCGTCCGGCTTCCTCGCCGAAGCACGAGCCGTTCCGGCAGCTGATGGATCGCCTGTCCATCGTGCTGACCGGCGGCGACACCGGCGTCGACGCGCGGGTGCGCGCCGCGATGGTCTCGGCCGCGATCGGCGGTGCGGTCATGCACCCGCTCGTCATCGACCTCGACGACGAGACGCTCCGGTCACATCTCCTCGATCTGACGGGGCGTTTCCTCGAGCTCCCCGATTCGAGCGCGTCAGGACGTGGGCACCTGCAGGAGCGCATTCGCGACGCCTCGGGCTCGGTGATCATCAGGTCGTGGCCGGTGTCGATCTCCCAGAACCGTCTTCGGCGCGTGCCCGTTCGATCGGCCCAGGTTGCGGCCACGCGAGCGATGACGTGCACACGATGTGGTACTGCGGGATGGCCCACAGCGCGTCCTCGTTGGTGAGGTCGAGCTTCTGCTCGAAGCACGCCCACGGGTGCCCGGTCAACCGGTCGGCCATCCACGCGATGACGTCCGGGTCGGTGACACCGTAGAACGCACCCGCGTCCGGTGTGGGCAACAGCACCAGCTCGACGCCGTCGATCGACCTCTCCGAGCGGGCGGGTCATCTCGATGACCGGGCCGGCAACGTCGACGAGCGACTGGCCGTTCGCCGGGTTCGCCGCGTCGAGGTACACGAGGCGGCCGAGGCGATCGGCGGCACGGTCGGCGGCGCCGGTGATCACCATTCCGCCGTAGCTGTGGCCGACGAGGACGACGTCGCGCAGGTCTTCGTAGTGCAGCACCGCGGTCACGTCACGCACGTGCATGTCGAGGTTGATCTCCGGTCGTGAGCAGGTGCGCCGCGCTCGCCGAGCCCGGTGAGCGTCGGCGTGTAGACCTCGTGCCCGGCGGCGCGCAGGAGCCGCGCGACCGGCTGGTAGCACCAGCCGCCGTGCCCGCCGCCGTGCACAAGGACGTACGTCGCCATCAGTTACCCCTTCGCGCACCACCGACGCGTACGGCGTCGACGGGCATCACCGCGACAGGATCGACACGCCCGCAGTGCCCGGCGCGCCGTACAGCTGCGTGTAGCCGACCCTCGGGTCGCCCGGCACCTGCCGCTCGCCGGCCTGGCCGCGCAGCTGCAGCACCACTTCGTGCACCTGCCGCAGGCCCGACGCGCCGATCGGCTCGCCGTTCGCGATGAGGCCGCCGTCGGTGTTGACCGGCAGCGCGCCGCCGATCTCGAACGCGCCGTCGGCGACCAGCGCCTCCTGCTCGCCGTCGGCGCAGAAGCCGTTCTCGGCCAGGTGGATCACCTCCGCGCCCGCGTCGGTGTCCTGCAGCTGGATCACGTCGACGTCCTCCGGCCCGATGCCCGCCATCTCGAACGCGGCACGCGACGCGTCGACCGTCGGCCCGCGCGTCTCGCTCGATCGGCAGCCACGGGCTGTGCACCTCGAACGCGCCGAGCCGGCGGGTGCGCACCGTGCGTCGGCGCGCAGGTAGATCGGCGTGTCGGTGTAGCGGTGCGCGTGCTCGGCCTTGCACAACACCACCGCGGCGGCGCCTTCGTCGGGGCTGCAGAACATGTACTGCGTGAGCGGGTAGTTCAGCATCGGGTGATCCGAGGATCTCCTCCTCGGAGAGCGGCTTGCGCCGGAACGCGTTCGGGTTCAGCGCGCCGTTGCGGTAGTTCTTCGCCGCGACCCTGGCGAGCGTCGCGTGCGAGATGCCGTGATCGTGCATGTACTTGTTGATCTTCATCCCGAAGAACTTCGTCGTGAGGAACTGGCCGAGCTCGCCGTACCACGACGGGCACGCGTACAGGCGCGGGTCGGCGCTGAACGCGCCCGGGAGGTGCTTGTCCATGCCGACCGCGATGCCGAGGTCGTGGTCGCCGAGGCGGATCGTGTTCGCCGCGAGCGTGCAGCGCGCTCGCCGCGGTCGCGCACCCGTTGTAGACGTCGGTGAACGGGATGCCGGTGAGCCCGAGCAGCGCGACGACCGCGTCGGGGTTGTCGACCTCGTAGCTCCCGCGCGAACGCGAACTGGATGTCGCGCCACTCGACGCCGGCGTCCGCGAGCGCGCGCCGGATCGCGATCGCGCCCATGTCGATGCCGGTCACGTCGCCGGAAGCGCCCGAACGGGTGCAACCCCACACCGATCGATCGCAACGTCCACCTCGGCTGCCACATCTCATGCGCCCTCGATCGCTGCCTTCGTGCGGCGACACGGGCCGCGAACGGCGAACGTCACGACCTCGTTGCCGTCGTCGTCGGTGCGGAACGGCACGACGACCAGTTCCATCTCCATGCCCTGCTCCAAGCGCGGCGGGATCGGACTCGGTGAGCCGGGTCTCGACCTTCACCTCACCGGGCAACTCGACGTAGCCGACGCCAAACGGCACGAAGTCCTTGCCCGTCGGCCCGTGTACGGCGGCGACGGCGGCGGGAAGTCCTGCGTGGTCCAGGCCCACAGCCGCCCGCGTCGGCGACAACTGCTGCTCCCATCGCGGTCGCCGCGCAGCGCGGGCACGAATCCTGCGCCGGGAACGTGACGATGGCGCACGTCGCTGCAGCGGCTGCCGATCAACTGCGGCTCGTCGCTCGGGAAGGTGAACATGCCTTCGGCGACCGGAATCCGGCCATCAACCCTCCCGTCGCAGGTCGCCCGTGCACGCGGTCCCCGTCACGACGCGAACGATCTGCGCGCGGCAGCTCGTCCTTGACGACCTTGCCCGTGGCGTTCACCGGCAACTCGTCGAGAAACTCGACCGAGCGGGGCGCCTTGAAGTTCGCCATCTCGCCCCGTGCCCACTCGATGATCTCGGCGGACTCGATCGGCGGGCCCGGGTGCAACACGACGAACGCCTTCGCGACTTCGCCGAGCCGCTCGTCGGGCACGCCGATCACCGCGACCTGCGCGATGACGCGGGTGGCGCAGCATGAGGTTCTCGATCTCGGCCGGATACGCGTTGAAGCCGCCGACGATGAACATGTCCTTGATGCGTCCGACGATCCGCAGGTAGCCGTCGCCATCGATCGTCCCGAGGTCGCCGGTGTGCAACCATCCGTCGCCGTCGATCGCGGCGGCCGTCGCTCCGGGATCATCGAGGTACCCGCGCGTCACCGTCGCACCGCGCACCACGACTTCGCCGGGCTCGCTCGACCGGCGCGTCGGCGCCCGTTCGGTGACGATCCGAACCTCGAACCCCGGCCACGGGACACCGACGGTCGTGGCAATGTGCTCGAAGTCGTCGTCGGGCTTGCTGCCGGTGACGGTGCCGGCTTCGGTCAGCCCGTACCCGGTGAGGATGCGCTCGAACGGCAGTTCCTCGCGCACGCGGCGGATGAGCTCGACGGGAATGTCGGCGGCACCGGTGACCGCGACCCGCAGGCTTGCGATGTCGCGATGCGCAAGGTCGGGATGGTCGAGCAGCGCGTGGTAGATCGTCGGCGGTCCGGGCAGCACCGAGATGCGTTCGCGCTCGACGATCTCGAGCACGACGCCGGGATCGAACACCGCGAGCGGGAAGATCGTCGCGCCGCGCATCAGGCACGCAAGACATCCCGCCTTGTACCCGAAGATGTGGAAGAACGGATTCGCGATCAGATAGCGGTCGCCGGGCCGGAGGTCGGCCCAATCGCACCAGTCGAGGTACGCGCGCAGCGTCTGGCCGTGCGTCATCACAACCCCTTTGGGGTTGCCGGTCGTGCCCGACGTGAACACGACATCGCACGGATCGTCGGCGCCGATCGACACGACCCGCGCGTCGAGCTCATCTTCGGTCACTGCGCTTCCGGAGGCGACGAACTCGTCCCAGCTGATCGCGGCAGCGCCGGGCGCGCCGGCGAGCAGGACCGTGTGCTCGAGCGCCGGCAGCTCGGCATCCGCCTCGGCGAGCAGCGCGGGATAGTCGGTGTCGAGGAACCCGCGGACGGCAAAGAGCACACGCGCGCCGCTGCGCTCCAGCACATACGACGCCTCGGTACCCCGAAAACGAGTGTTGATCGGCACCAGCACGCCGCCCGCGGTGGTCACGCCGAGCGCCGCGACGATCCACTCGAGGGAATTGGGCGCCCAGATCGCAACCCGGTCGCCGCGCTCGATGCCCGACGCGAGCAGCGCGCCTGCCGCCGCGAGTCGACCATCGTGCGCAGGGTTGCGAAGTCGACGCGCGTCGTCGCCGTCGACCACTGCCTCGGCGTCACCGATGCGCCGCGCCACATCGCGCACCATTGCGGGAATCGTGGGCCAGGGCGTCGCCCGATCGGGACTCATCGGGGGAGGTCTCCGGCGAGCGTGATGCGATGCATGCGGCGCGTGTGGCCGTGGTAGTCGTTGACGCGGGTTGTGCATCACGCAGCGGTTGTCCCACATCGCGATCGAACCGGCACGCCACTGGAACCGGCAGGTGAACTCGGGCCGGACCGCGTGCTCGAACAAGAACCGCAACAGCGGCCGGCTCTCGTCCTCGGTCATGTCGACGAAGCGCAGCGTGTGCGCAACGTTGACGTACAACGCCTTGCGGCCCGTTTCCGGATGCACGCGCACGACCGGATGCTCGGCGACGAATTCCTTGTGGCCTTCGTTGTCGTCGCCGCGCAGACCATCGCGCGTCTTCGACACGTCGGCGAGCGCCGAAGTGTTGACGGCGCGGAGGTCTTCGAGCAGGCGTTGCATGCCGGATGAGAGCGCGTCGTACGCGGCGTACATGCTCGCGAACAGCGTGTCACCGCCGTACGGCGGCACCTCGCGCGCAAGGAGCATCGTGCCCATGGGCGGCCGCTCGAGATAGACGGTGTCGCTGTGCCAGATCCCGCCGAAGTTGACGGTCTCGTGCGGGAGCTTCGTCACCGCGATGATCTCGGGGAATCCGTCGATCCCCTTCACGAACGGGTACTCCACGGGATCCCCGATGCGACGCGCGAAGGCGAGGAACGCCGCCGCGTCGAGGACCTGGTCGCGGAAGAAGACGACGCCGTACTCCAGCCACGCGCGCCGGATCTCGGCGATCGTCGCGTCGTCGACATCGCCGGCGAGGTCGACGCCGGTGATCTCCGCGCCGATCGCGCCCGCGATCGGCGCAACACGCAGTCGGTCCGCGCTCATCGTGCACCGCTCGTCGCGGCCCCACGAGCGGAAACGGCGCTAGCGAGATGAGAGAACATGGTTATCATTTCGTCGCCATGTCCGACGCCACACCGGAATCGCTCGTGATCCGACTCGACCGCCGGAAGCACACGGTGCCGTACCGGGCCGGCGACACGGTGCTCGAGGCGGCGCGACGGGTCGGGCTGAGCCCGCCCTTCTCCTGTGAAGCGGGCAACTGCGCGACGTGCATGGCGCATCTCGACGCGGGCTCCGTCACGATGCGCGCCAACAACGCACTGTCGGCCGAGGACCTCGACGAGGGATGGATCCTGACGTGCCAGTCGATTCCGACGAGCTCGGAGATCGTCGTGAACTACGACGCGTGGCAGCGCGTGCGGAACGATCCGGAGATCACAGTTCCGGACACAGCGATGCAAGCAACGCGAGGGTTCGGTTCCGTGACTCCATGCGCGCCTCGCGATCTCGTCCCAGCGGGAGCACCCGGACCGCGAGGTCGGTGACCCCGGCGTCGCGAAAGCTGTCCAGCCGTTTGCGGACGGCCGACTCGTCCCCCGCCGCGAGGAGGTCGCCGACGTCGGTGGCATCGCCGTGCTCGAGGAGTCGCTGGTAGTTCGGCGAGAACTCCGCATGCCCGAGCGCTTGGTTCGCCCACGCACGCGCGGCGTCCACGTCGTCGTCCCGGCACAGTGCGACGGGAACACCGGCAACGACGCGTGGCGGCGGCCGTTGCGCGGCCGTCGCCGCAATCGTCATTCGCGGAATGACATGTTCGCCGATCGCGCGTTCGTCGGCCATCCAGAGGATCGTCCCCGACGCGCACTCGCCCGCGATGCGCAGCATCACCGGCGCCAGCGCCGCGAGCAGGATCGTCGGCGCCACGTCGGTCACATCGAGCGGGTTGTGCACGCGGTAGTCGTCGTTCTCGACGTCGACCGGACCCGGACCCGCGAACGCGGCATTCAAGACTTCGAGGTAGTTCCGCATCAGGCGGGCCGGCTGTTCGTACGGAAGTCCGAGCATGTCCGTGATGATCCAATGATGTGATGGTCCGAGTCCGAGCACGAACCTTCCGTCGCACACCGCTTGGTTCGCGAGCGCCTGCTGCGCCATCGCGATCGGGTGACGCGTCTGGATCGGCATCACCGCGGTGCCGAGCTCGATGCCGCGACGTCGCGCGCCCCATGAGCGCGACCGCCGTGAGCGCGTCGAAGTCGTTCGGCACCTGCGGGACCCAGATCGACGTGAAGCCGGCTTTCTCCGCCGCCTCGGCGTCGGCGACGAGACGGGCGACCTTCTCGCGGTACCGGCCCTTTTCCGGCCCGACCATGAGTCCGATCCGCACGCGCCGACACTAACGACGCCGCATGTGGCAATGCCATTCTCTTTTTTGAGAGCCTGCTTGCGCATCCGGCGGCCGGTCGTCAATACTCCCCTCGATGGGCAGCCTCCTGGGCCGGGCCGTGCCGGGCCGAGCACGATGACCCGCGTGGCGGTGGTCAGCGGCGCGGCTTCGGGCATGGGTCTCGCGATCGCCCGACGTCTTGCCGCGGCCGGGCACCGGATCGGGCTGCTCGACCTGGACGGTGAGGCCGCGACGCGTGCCGCCGACGACATGCGGCAAAGCGGTGGCGGCGCGGTGAGCGCGGCCGTGGACGTGTCCGATCGCGCGGCCGTCGATGACGCGCTGACGAAGGTGCGCGGCGAGCTCGGACCGATCGGGGTCATGGTCACGAGCGCGGGCATCGACGAGTTCCAGCCGTTCACCGACATCACGCCCGAAGCATGGGACCGCTTGCTGGCAGTAAACCTCACCGGCACGTTCCACTGCCTGCAGGCCGCGATCCCCGACATGGTCGCCGCGGGCTGGGGTCGCATCGTGACGATCTCATCGTCGAGCGCGCAGTCGGGCGCCGCACGGATGGCGCACTACGTGGCGTCGAAGGGCGGCGTGATCGGGCTGACGAAGGCGTTGGCCGTCGAATACGCACCCAACGGCATCACGGTCAACACCATCCCGCCCGGATTCATCGACACCCCGATGGCGCGCCGCGCCGAGGCGCGAGGTGATCTGCCGAACATCGACGCGATCACGGCCCGCACTCCCGTGCGCCGCGCCGGCACGCCCGACGACATTGCGGCCGCCTGCGCGTTCCTCTGCAGCGAGGAGGCCGGCTACATCACCGGCCAGGCGATAGGCGTCAACGGCGGCTGGTACCTGTGAGTGATGCGGCCGCCCCCCGCCTTGCACCGCTCCCCCGCGAGCGTTGGGACGACGACGTGCGTGACGCATTGCGCACCGGATTTTCCGACGAGGTCGCGACGCGTTTCCTTGCGTCGGGGCCCGATGCAATCGCGATGCCCAACGTCCTCGCAACGCTCATGCACCACCCGCAACTCGCCGGCCCATTCCTCGCGTACAACAACGTGTTGCTCCAACGGCCCGCGCTCGATCCCCGGCTGCGGGAGCTGATGGTGTTGCGCGTCGCGTGGCGAACACGCGCTCGCTATGAGTGGGCGCAGCACGTCCGACTCGCGACCCGCCTCGGCATGTCATCCGACGAGATCGACGCGATCGCCGGCGGTCCGGACGCGAACGTCTGGACCCCGCTCGAAGCGCGGCTGCTCGCGGCAACCGACCAGCTCATCGACAACTATCGCGTCGAGGACGACACCTGGAGCTCGCTCGCAAAGGAGCTGGACGAGCGTCAGCTCGTCGAGCTCGTGTTCGTCGTCGGCACGTACACCGGCCTGGCGATGGCGTTCAACAGCTTCGGGCTGCAACTCGATCCCGACCTGCAACAGCTGGCGGACAGCTCGCCGCACTCGTTCGAGGAGTAACCCATGTCTCGTGTCGAAAAGCCGGCCGAAGGCAGCTGGACGGCGCACTACCCGGAGCTCGGCACCGCGCCGGTGTCGTACGAGGACTCGATCTCGCCGGCCATCTACGAGCTGGAGAAGGAGGCGATCTTCAAGCGCGCGTGGCTGAATGTCGGGCGCATCGAGCAGCTGCCGCGCAAGGGGAGCTACTTCACCAAGGAAGTCGCCGTCGCGAACACATCGATCGTCGTCGTGCGCGACATGGAAGGGCGAGGTGCGCGCGTTCCACAACATCTGCCGGCACCGTGGCAACAAGTTGGTGTGGACCGACTTTCCCGCGAGGAGTCGAGCGGGAGCTGCCGCCAGTTCGTGTGCAAGTACCACGGCTGGAAGTACGAGCTGGACGGCGCGTGCTCGTTCGTGCAACAGGAGGAGGAGTTCTTCGACCTCGACAAGGCCGACTACGGCCTGATTCCCGTGCACTGCGACGTGTGGTCGGGGTTTGTCTTCGTGCATCTCGGCGCCGCGCCGAGCCAGACACTCACCGAGTTCCTCGGGCCGATGGTCACCGCGATGGAGGGCTATCCGTTCGAGCGGCAGACAGAACGCTTCTTCTATCGCGCAACCGTCGGGAGCAACTGGAAGCTCTTCATCGACGCGTTTCAAGAGTTCTACCACGCACCCGTGTTGCACGCGCGACAGTCACCGTTTGCCGCGCGTCCGGAGGTGCAAGCCGCGGGCTTCGAAGGACTGCACTACGAGATCGACGGCCCGCACCGGATGGTGACGACCTACGGCGGACAGCAATGGCGCATGCCGCCGGAGATGCTGAAGCCGATGGAGACCGTGACGCGCAGCGGATTGTTCGGGCCGTGGGACGCCCCCGACCTCGGCGCATTGCCTGACGGCGTCAACCCCGCGAACAAGAAGCCGTGGGGACTCGACTCGTTCCAGATCTGGCCGAACTTCGTGATCTTGATCTGGGAGCGCGGGTGGTACCTCACGTACCACTACTGGCCGACATCGCACAACACGCATGTGTTCGAAGGCACGCTCTATTTCGTTCCCGCGCAGAACGCGCGCGAGCGGCTCGCCCACGAGATGGCGGCGGTCACGTTCAAGGAATACGGGCTGCAGGATGCCAACACGCTCGAAGCATCCCAGATGATGCTCGAGTCGCGTGTCGTCACCGCATTCCCGCTGAACGACCAGGAGATCCTGTGTCGGCATCTGCACAAGGTGGCTGCCGACTGGGTCGACGACTACACGCGCGAACGAGTGGAGGCGTCTCGATGACCGACGTGCTCTTGCCGAGCCAGTTCGCCGACCTCGAGCCCTTCGCGCCGCAATGGTGCCTCGCAACCGAGCGGGAGCGATTCGCGCAGCGCATGTCGACCCCCATGCAGGACATGCAGGCGTTCTACGACGCGTTCTATCCCCGGGCCGAAGAGGCGATCGTGTACTGCGATCAGTTCCCGCTCGACGAGATGCCCGAGGACGCCGAGCGGTTGTTGCAACTCCTGTATTCGCTCGTCATGGTGTCGTTCCCGGTCGAAGCATGGCGGCAGCCGCACGTCCCGGACTCCGGCGCGGCGTACCTCGACCTCTTGATCGAGCCGTTGCCGTGAGCGGGTCACCGGTCGTGCTGCGCGCCGAGCGCTGGGTCGACTTCGACGCCGGCGCGGTGAAGACGCCGGCCGTCATCGTCGTCGAAGGGGAGCACATCGCCGCGGTCAACCCGGCCGCGGTGCCGAGCAACGCGGACGAGATCGACCTGGGCGACGTCACCCTGCTCCCTGGCCTGATGGACATGGAGCTCAACATGGTGCTCGGCGGGCCGAGCGGCGGGAACAAGCGCAGCGACGTCCAGGACGATCCCGCGTTCCGCACGTTGCGTGCGCGACATTGAACTGTCGGACGACGCTGCTCGCGGGATTTACGACCGCGCGCAACCTCGGCCTGTTCGTGAAGACCGGTGGCTACCTGCTCGATGTCGCGCTCGTGCGCGCGATCGACAACGGTTGGATCGACGGCCCGCGCCTCGTGCCGGCGGGTCATGCGATCACACCGACCGGCGGGCACCTCGATCCGACAATGTTCCAGCGGCTCAGTCCCGACATCATGCCGCTCAGTGTCGAGGAGGGCATCGCAAACGGGGTGCCCGAGGTGCGCAAGGCCGTCCGCTACCAGATCAAGTACGGCGCCCGCCTCATCAAGATCTCGGCGTCGGGCGGTGTCATGTCGCACAGCGGCGAGGCCGGCGCGGAGCAGTACTCCGACGAGGAGCTCGTCGCGATCGTCGACGAAGCCCATCGTGCCGGCCTCAAGGTCGCGGCGCACGCGCACGGCGATGCCGGCATCAGAGCGTGCATTCGCGCCGGCGTCGACTGCATAGAACACGGTTCACTCGCAAGCGACGAAACCATTCAGATGATGGTCGAACACGGTACGTTCCTCGTCCCGACGAGCTACCTCTCCGAAGGACTCGACGTTTCCCGCGCGGCTCCGGAGCTGCAAGCGAAGGCGGCCGAGGTGTTCCCGCGTGCGCGGCGATGCTCGGCAAGGCGATCGCGGCCGGCGTGAAGATCGCGTGCGGCACCGACGCGCCCGCGATTCCACACGGCGACAATGCCAAGGAACTGTGGGCGATGGTCGATCGCGGGATGACACCGATGCAGGCGTTGCACGCCGCGACCGTCATGAGCGCGGAGCTCATCGCCGTCGACGACCGCGGCCGCCTGGCACCCGGACTTCTCGCGGACATCATCGCGGTGCCGGGCGATCCGTCGGATGACATCACCGTGACGCAGGACGTGCGTTTCGTGATGAAGGGCGGACGAATCTACAAGGGCGCATGAGCGCGCTGCTACCGTGCTGCAAAGTGAAAGCAGATTTCTGACATGACAGAAGTCGACCCCACCGCCGAGGCAAACGAGCCGGACTGGCGCGAACGCGCCGTCTCGCGCAGCCTCAACGCTGCTCGCTCGCGCGCCGAACAACGCGTACAGCGGTTCCTCGATGCCGCGTTCGCGCTGATCGACGAGAAAGGGACGACCGAGTTCACGATCCAAGAGGTCATCGACCGGTCGAAGCAGTCGCTGCGCGGGTTCTACCAGTACTTCAACGGCAAGGACGAGCTCCTCCTCGCACTCTTCGAAGAGACCATCAATGAAGCCACCGACGACCTCGGGCGCGTCGTCGAGTCGGCGTCCGAACCACTCGACCGCCTCCGCGCGTTCACGATCCGCCTGCACGAGTGGTGCGATCCGTCCGAGAAACCGCGGCGGCGCTCGACACACAATCGCCGGCCGATCATGGAGTTCTCGGTGCAGCTCGCGGTCGCCCACCCCGACCGGGTGAAGGCGGCGATGGCGCCGATCTCACGGATGATGTTGGAGCTGGTCGACGCCGCGAACGCCGCCGGCGCGATCAATGTCGCCGACACCCGACGGGCGGCGGCACTCATGCAGCAAACCGTGATGTACAGCTGGTTCGGCAACCGCCTCGCCGAGAATGCTCGGATGCGTCTCACCGCGGAAGCCACCTGGGAGTTCTGCCTCCACGGCATCGGCGCCTGAGCGTGTGCAGACGCGGTCGATGTCGTGCCGTTTCACGTGGACTCCGCGAGCGGATCGTGCTGATGGCCCGAATCGAAGCCGCCGTGCTTGCGCATGAACGTGGTGGCGCGACGGCGGATGCGCCAGCCGTCAGCCGTGCGGACGTATTCGTCGCGGTACCAGCCCAGCCGCATCGCGTGAGTCTGCTGATCGATGAACACGAAGTGCTGCACGCCGGTGGCGGTGTCGCCGTCCAGCTCGACGACCGGCATGTTCCCGATGAACTGCCCGCGCGGCGCCGCCTCGAGCAGCGCCGGGAATCGCTCGAGTGTGTACGGCGTGCCGAAGGCGTTGTACTCGACGTCCGGGGTGAACACGTCGAGCCACCGATCCTGCACGAACTGGCTCGTGTACGACATGTAGCGAGCACAGAGCTGGTGGAGCTCGACGAGGTCGGACGTGCGTGCTCGATCGTCGGTCAACCCGGCCCCCGTTTCTCCACGCGTGGCGGGATGCGGTACCGGCGAGCAACCTATTTGAGAATCACGCTCTCATCAAACGCACACTTGACCGCCCGATCAGGAGAGCGGTATGCATAGCCCGTTGCACGCCGTTCCCGTGGTGAAAGCAGGCCCTCAGATGGCAGCAGCCGACGCCGTCTCCCCCGCGCCCGAGCCGGTGTGGCGCGAACGCGTGGTCGCCCGCAACCTGCAAGCCGCGTGGTCGCGCGCCCAGCGGCGAGTGCAGCGCTATCTCGACGCCGCGTTCGCCCTCGTCGATGAGAAGGGCACCACCGAGTTCACGATCCAGGAGGTCGTCGACCGGTCGGAGCAGTCACTCCGCAGCTTCTACGAGTACTTCGACGGAAAAGACGACCTCGTGCTCGCCCTGCTCGAGGAAACCGTCCGAGACGCGTTGGAAGATCTCCGCCGGACCGTGGACGCCGAATCAGATCCGCTCGAGCGACTGCGCGTCTTCGCGCTCCGACTGCACGAGTGGTGCGACCCGAGTGAGAAGACCCGCAACTGCGGCAAGCACAACCGCCGGGCCATCGCGGAGTTCTCGACGCACCTCGCCGTCACGCATTCCGAGCGTGTACGCGCGGTCCTCGCACCCCAGGCGCGCCTCCTCCACGAGCTCATCGACGCCGCCGCCGAAGCCGGCGCAATCCGCGTCGTCGGACACCCGCCGGGTCACTGCGTTCGTCCACCAGACGGTGATGCACAATTCGTTCGCCAACCGTTTGGTCGAGGACCCCAAACAACGGCTGACCGCCGAGGAGACCTGGGATCTTTGTCTCCACGGCCTGGCCGGCTGAGCGGAGAAGAGCCGTACGCACATGCGCACCCTCGTCTTCGGCGCTTCGAGCGGGCTCGGGCGCTGCATCGGCATCGGCCTCGCGGAGCGCGGCGCGGAGGTGGCGCTCCTTGCGCGGCGACGCGAGCACCTCGAGGCCGCCGCGGACGAAGCGGGACCCGGCGCGCTCGCCATCGAATGTGATGTCACCGACGAAGCGTCCTGTGCGTCGGCGATCGCCAAGGCGGCCGGGGAGCTCGGCGGCGTGGACGCGCTCGTGTACGCGCCGGGAATCGGTCCGTTGGCCCGCCTCGCCGATACCGACGCACAGATGTGGCGGCGGGTCTTCGACACGAACGTCATCGGTGCCGCGCTCGTGACGAACGCCGCGATCCGATACCTCACCGCGTCCGCCGGTACCGCGTTGTACCTGTCGTCGGTCAGCGCGTCGCTGACGCCACCATGGCCGGGCCTCGGCGCGTACGCGGTGAGCAAGGCTGCACTGGACAAGCTCGTCGAAGCATGGCGCGCGCGAGCACCCTGATGTTCGCTTCACTCGCGCAATCATCGGCGACTGCGCCGGTGGTGAAGGCGACGCGGAGTCGCAGTTCCCGGCGGAATGGAACATGGAGCTTGCCGCGGAGCTCTACCCGATCTGGTCGGCTCTGCACTATCTCAGCGGTTCACTCATCGACGTCGAGCACCTGATCGGGATGATCGACGCGGTACTGCGCGGCGGCGCCACGCTCGCGATCCCCTCGATCACGATTGCGCCCCGCATCGTCACGTCCACATGAATTCGGCCATACGTGCCTCACAAGGGGAAACGAACATGCGAGCACGGATCTTGATCCTCGGGATGGCGGTCGTCCTCCTCATCGCGGCCTGCGGCAACTCGAGCTCGTCGGGCAAGAGCACGTCGACCATCCCGAAGAACGCGGGCGGGTCGACTCCTACGACGTTCGGCGATCTCACCAAGAAGGTGGCGGTGACCGCGAACGGCGTGACCGACAGCGAGATCCGGACGAACGCGGTCATCACGCTGACCGCCAGTCCCGTGGGCAGCTATGGGCCGCTGGCCGACGGCATCCGCGCCTATTTCGCGATGGTCAATGACGGCGGCGGCATCTACGGACGCCAGCTGAAACTGACCAAGGTGCACGACGACATGCTCGGTGCCAACGCGCAGGCGGTGCAAACGGCACTGGCCGACAAGGCGTTCGCGACCTTCGGTGCGACGAGTCTCTTCACGGGTGCAAACGCGCTCGCGAAGGCGAACCAGCCCACGTTCACCTGGAACATCAACCCCCAGTTCGCGGGCACAACAACATGTTCGCCAATACCGGGGCGATCTGCTTCAAGTGTCCGAGCCACTTCCTGCCGTTCATCGCCAAGCAGCTCGGCGCGACAAAGATCGGTGTCCTCGGGTACGGAGTCGCGGAAGAGTCGAAGGAGTGCGCGGTCGGCGCTCGGGCGTCGTTCGAGCAGTTCTACCCGACCGCGAAGGTGGTGTTCTTCGACAACTCGTTGCCGTTCGCCTCGCCCGTCAGCGCGCAGGTGACCCAGATGAAGAACAAAGGTGTCCAGCTCATCGGGACCTGTTTCGACTTCGGTGAGTCGTTCGCTCTCGGCAAAGAGATGCAACGGCAGGGCCTCAAGGCCGTGCAGGTACAGCCCAACGGCTACGACGCCGACTTCATCGCCAAGAACGCAGCCGCGCTCGAAGGCTCGATCGTCTTCACGCAGTTCGTCGCGTTCGAGAAGCAGCCGCAGTTCCCCGAGGTCGCAAAACTGCTCGAGTGGGCAGGAAAGATCAACGTGCCCGTGAAGGAGCTCACCGTGTACGGCTGGGTGCTCGCCGACGAGTTCGTGACGGGACTCAAGCTCGCGGGCCCCGACTTCTCGCAGCAAAAGGTCATTGACGCGTTGAACTCCGTCACTGCGTACAACGCCAACGGCTTCATCCCACCGATCGACTGGACCACGGCGCACAACGATGCGGAGAAGGACCCGAGCTCGCTGAGTAAGCTCGACTGCCAGAGCTACGTGAAGGTGCAGAACGGCAAGTTCGTGGCCGTCTACGACCAGCCGGGGAAGCCGTGGGTGTGCTTCGATCGCAGTGATCCCACCGTCGACAACCCGCAGTACATGAACTTCGCGCCGAGCTAGGCAGCTACACGATGGCCGTGACGAGCAGACACATCCGACGGCACGCGACGCTGGCGATCTTCTGCGTCCTGCTGGCCGGCACCACCGTGTGCTCGAGCAGTGACAGCACGAACACGAGCAAGAGCACGAGCAACGTGTCCACGACGACGCCGACGAGTCCGGCGGGGCCTGCGGCCGACCTGTCGCATGAGATTCAAGGCGACAACGCACCGTTCATCGGATCGGCCACGCCGACGGACCTGAAGAGCGTCGGCTACGTCGAGCACGAGTACGTCGCGGCGGGGACCGCGACGTCGTACAAGGCGCACGGCAAGCTCGCGCGTAATGGCCGTTGGTCGTTCACCGCCGCGGCGAGCGCGCCGTACCGGACGCGCGTGCTGGTGCGGCGTCCCGCGGATCCTGCGCGCTTCTCCGGCACTGTGGTGGTCGAGTGGTTGAACGTGAGCGGTGGCGTCGATGCCGATCCCGAATGGGCGAGCGTCCAGGAAGAGATCGTGCGCGCCGGTGATGCGTGGGTCGGTGTCTCGGCGCAGCGGATCGGCGTGATGGGCGGGCCGGTGCTCGTGAGGGTGGATGCTCCCGGCACCGAAGCCGCGGGCAAGGGCCTCGTGAAGATCGATGCCGCACGTTACGGCGAGTTGACGCATCCCGGCGACGGGTTCTCGTACGACATGTTCACGCAGGTTGCACGCGCGATCCGCTCAGGTGCGGGTATGGACGGCGCGCGTCCCCAGCGGGTCATCGCGGCGGGCGAGTCGCAGTCGGCATTCGCGCTCGTCACCTACTACAACGGCGTGCAACCGCTGACGCACACGTTCGACGGGTTCTTCGTGCACAGCCGGGGCGCGGCCTCGCTGCCGCTGGTGGCACCGGGCAAATACGCGGACATCGCCGGATCGCTCGGCGGCGCGTACGCGCTCTTCCGTACAGATCAGGACGTGCCCGTCCTCGACGTGCAAACCGAAACCGACGTTGCCAGCGTGCTCAACTCGTACGCGGTCCGCCAGGAGGACAGCGATCGCTTCCGACTGTGGGAGGTCGCAGGCACCGCGCACGCCGACGCGCATCTCGTCGGTGCGACCGCGGACACCCTCGATTGTGGAGTGCCGATCAACAACGGCCCGATGCACCTCGTCGCCAAAGCCGCGCTGCGCGCGCTCACGGCGTGGATCGAGAACGGAAAAGCTCCCGTCGTCGCGCCGCGCATCGATGTGGCACCCGGCCCGATACCGCAGATCGTCCGCAACGCCGACGGGATCGCTCTCGGGGGCATTCGCACGCCGCCCGTCGACGTGCCGGTCGCAGCATTGTCGGGCAAGCCGGGCCCCAATCCCGCGATCATCTGTTTGCTGCTCGGTTCGTCGACGCCGCTGCCGGCTTCCCGGCTGGCGCAGCTCTATGCATCACGAGATGCGTACGTGCAGCGCTACGACGCGAGCGCCGATGCGACCATCGCAGCCGGCTTCGTGCTCCCCGAGGATCGCAAGGCCCTGTCGGCATTCGCAGAGCCCTCTCGCATCACGAAGTAGGAAGCGGTACTCCGCGACCGACGGAGGTTTTGGCGAGGTTCGGCGACACCTGGTGTCGTGAAGCCTCGCCAAAACCTGCCGCACCTGTGGTCATCGACCGGGATTCGGGTCGAGCCGTGCGAAACGCGCTGCGGGACGGATGGTCCGATAGCCGTCGACGACCGGTTCCAGCTCGGCCGGCGTTGCGCCGTGCATGATCACACCGTCCACGCCGAGATCGAACTGCCGGAGCACGCGCTCTGCGCATCGCTCGGGCGTTCCCGTGGCCGCCGGCTCGAGCCACGCATCGGGGAGCAACGACGCGACGTGCTCGAACGTTGCCGTGTCGGCCTTGGCGTCGATCGCGCCGGGCATCGAAGCAACCACGGGGTCGGCCCGAAAGCGCGTGAGGACCTCGGGGTCCCAACCGTTCGTGCGCACGAGCAGATCGCCGTAACCCTGCAGGTACGTGGCGAGCCGTCCCACGGTCTTCTTCAGGCGCAGCGGTTCCGGCAACCCGTCGTGGACTGTCGCGTAGCAGGACCACACGCGCACCGACGCGGGGTCACGCCCCGCGCGTTCGGCTGCGTCCTTGATCGTGCGGACGCAGCGTTGTGTCGTCTCGTCCGTGAAGAAGGTGTGGAGCACGACCATGTCGACGGCCCGCCCCGCGAACGCGAGCGAGTTCGGGCCGAACGCCACGAAACCGATCGGGATGTCCTCGTCGAACGATGCGTCGAGGTGAAGGACCGGATAGGAGCCCGCCGGCCCGTCGTGACCGATGATCACCTCACCACGGAACAGCCGTCGCAGGATGCCGACGAAGTCCTCGAGCTGTGCGGTCGTGATGCGTGGGATGCCGTACGCGTCGAACATCGGTGCGATGCCGCGGCCGAGCCCGAGCGTGAAGCGGCCGCCGGTCAGCCGGTGCATCGTCGTCGCATACGACGCCGTGACGACGGGATGGCGCGTGTTGTGATTCGTCGCCGCGGTCGCGATGCCGAGCGTGCGCGAGACCGCCCCGACCGCGCCCGACAGGGTCACGGCCTCCTTGATGTTGAAGCGTTCCGAGATGAAGACGCTGCCGAGTCCGAGCAACTCGGCCGTCGCGACTTCGTCGAACAGCTCCGCCGGCGACTGTGGCGCCCCGGCCAGGACATAGAAACCAATCTCGTTGAGCTGCTCGGGCGATTCGACGTCAGAACTCACGATGCAATCCAACTATGCGCGTGCAGTAATGAGCCACTCCGCCGCGCCGAGCGCCACGCCGTTCGGCGTCTCGTGGGTGTCGATCACCTCGCGGAGGCGGTCGAGGGCGTCCTGCTTCAAATCGTCGTCCAGACCACCGGTGAGGCCGCGGACGATGCCCATGCCCGACACGAACGCCCACGCATCGTCGCCGTCGGTGCCGAGCCACATCGGCGCGTCGATCGCAGTGATGTCGACGTCGGCGAAGCCGGACTCGTCCAGGATGCGGTGGACCCCTTCGGGGTCGGCAAGGCCAAACGGTCCCGGCTGTCCTACGCCGGGCGTCGGGAGGTCGCGACCAGCTGCGAGTGGGCCCGACGAGCTCGCCGCCGCCCGTCCCGACCTCGACGCGCTCGTGCGCCAGCGCGAACGCGCGCGGGCGGTGGCACAGCGCGCCGGCAACGAAGTGTCTTAGTTCGGGTGTCGTTCAGATGCGTGATATGGACGCGAACCACGAGCGCACCGGTTCCGTGCGCACGGTCACGTTGAGAAAGGTCGGTTCGATCGCCTCCACGTGCCACCCGTCGGCGAACGCCTCTCTGATCTCGTCCTGCGTCACGCGACGCGGACCCCAGCCCGGCGGCTCGTTCTCGCTGAAGCACAACATGAAGTACTCGCCGCCGGGTCGGATCGCGCTCGCAAGACTCGCCACGAAGGGCGCACGATCCTCGTCGTCGAACACGTGGAAGAGCCCACAATCGAGGACCACGTCGAACTGCTCGCCGAGTGACGCGAGATCGCGGGCATCACCGACGATGAAACGCGCTCGATATCCCGCGCTGACTCGCCTTGGCTCGGGCGAGACGGATCGCGGACGGGGCGATGTCGATCCCGACGGCTTCGCAGCCTGCTTCGGCCGCCATCAGCGCATGCTCACCGGTGCCGCAACCAACATCGAGCACACGTCCCCGGAGGCGACCGTCGGCGGCGAGCGTCGCGAATGCCGGTTGCGGTTCTCCGATGTCCCACGGCGGCGTCCCTGTGTAGGAAGCCTCGAAATCGGCGACAAGATTCCTCATGCGCTGCTCTTCTGCCACGGTCGACCTCTACTCCGCGATGGGCAACGGCCGGTGCTCGCCATCGGGGCCGGGTGTGATGTGGATGAGCTGACCCGGTTCCTGGACCGCGACGAGGTGCCAGACGCCTCGGGGGACGACGAGGGCGTCGCCCGGGCGCAGCTCGACGTCGCGGCGACCGGCGTCCAGCTCGAGCGACACGCGGAACCTTCCGGACACGACATGGAGCAGTTCGTCACCGTCGGGGTGCATCTCACCGGCGTGCGGCGGGTCCTGCGCGACGATCGGCGCGCCGACGGTGTAGCCGTCGACGCGCGGAGGACCCGCGTCGGTCCACGCCATGAAGCACGCCTCACCCGTACTTCTCGCAAGACCCACGACCTGCTTCGAGGGATCGAACGGCACGCCGACGGGGATCTTGATGTCGTGATCGGGCATGGAGCGACTCCCTGTCGTCGGACCTTGCACATACTTCGCCGCGCCCGCCGAGAAGTTCGCGAATTTTTGGCTGCTCGACCACGGGGCTCCCGATCGGCCATCATGCGTGCGTGTCGGGGGGCGCGCTGGTTCGGTATCGATCAACGGTGTGGGACAGCAACCGTTGGCAGTGGTTCTCACCGAGGGCGGGCGACATCATCATCAGCACGCCGGCGAAGTGCGGCACGACGTGGATGCAGATGATCTGTGCGCTGCTCATCTTTCAGCGCACGACGTTTGATGGATCACTCGATCGCATCTCGCCGTGGCTCGAAATGCAAACCCGTGACATCGGTGACGTAATTGCCGACCTCGAAGCCCAGCGGCATCGACGCTTCGTCAAGTCCCATACGCCGCTCGACGGGTTGCGCTACGAAGCGGCGGTCACGTACATCTGCGTTGGGCGAGACCCCCGCGATGTTGCCATCTCGTGGGCGCACCATCAGGACAACATCGATCTCCAAGGACTCTTCGCAGCTCGCGAGCGCGCCGTCGGGAACGAGGATCTCGCGGAGATGTTTCGCGACTGGGAACCGGCGCCGACCGATCGTCTCGCACGCTTCTGGCAGTGGGTCGACGATTCGAAAGGCGGCGAAGTGACCCACGTCAACCTTGCCTTGACGATGCATCACCTCGCCACGTTCTGGGAGGTGCGCGAGCAACCGAACGTTGTCCTCGTCCACTATGCGGATCTGCAGCGCGATCTCGAGGGCGAGATGCGGCGCATCGCGCAACGGCTCGACATCGACCTCGACGAAGACCTCCTCCCCGACCTCGTCGCCGCGGCCGGATTCGACGCGATGCGAGAACGGGCGGACGAGATCGCGCCCGACTCCACCCAGCGCATCTTGCAGAGCAACCGAGCGTTCTTTCGCAGCGGCGGCAACGGCCAATGGCGAGAACTGCTCGACGAGGCCGGGCGGCGTCGATACGCCGAGCGAGTCAAGCAGCTCGCTCCGACCGACCTCATCGAGTGGGCACACCACGAACCCGTCGCCAACCTCTCGACCGGGTAGCCGAGTGAGTCACCACGCATGACCGAAGCGCCCGGCCGCCGACCTCGCGGTCGTCATCGTGAACTAAGAGACCGGCGCCTGGCTCGAGCGCTGCCTACGTTCGCTCGAACGTGCTCGAGGTGACCTGTTCGTCGACGTGGTCGTGATCGACAACGCGTCCGGCGACGGCCGCGCCGACATCTCGGAGGCGCTCGGCGCGCGCTCGATCCACAACGACACGAACCGCTGGCTGTCACCGGCGTGGAACCAGGGCGCAGCCGCGACGCGGACGCCGTACCTGTTGTTCCTGAACCCGGACACCGAGTGGCTCCACGGCACGCTCTCGGACCTCGTCGCGGCTACGCGGCGGCGCGCGCACGCCAGCGTGCGTCAATATCCCTAGAGCGCGGGCTCGCAGATCGGCAGGGATGATGTGTTGCGACGGCTGCGGCTGTTAGGCATGTCGCAGGGTTGCGTTCATCGGGTCTGACTCACAGATCGGCTCGACCCTTCGGGTGTCCATGAACTGACCCGTCGGCCCGATGAACGCAGGCCTGTGATCGGCAAGCAACCGGTCGGGCGAACGTGTGACCGAAGAGGCGCCTGTGCGACCAGGCCCACTCCCTGTCCTGTCCACCCTCCCGGCTGTTGCTTGCCGCCTCGACCTTCAACAGAACAGGCGGCAACACCATGATGACGGAAGACGGGACGGCAACCCAGCGCGTGATCGGCGGGGTCGACACGCACAAGGATGTGCATGTCGCGGCGGTGCTCGACGAGCTCGGGCGACTGCATGACAGCGCGACGTTCGCCACAACGACGTCCGGCTATCGGTCGATGTATCGGTGGCTGTGCGGTCACGGCGAGGTCCTCGCGGTTGGGGTGGAGGGCACCGGGTCGTGGGGTGCCGGACTCTCACGGTTCTTGCGGGCCCGGGGCGTGAACGTGGTGGAGGTGAACCGCACGAACCGTCAGACCCGTCGCCGCAAAGGCAAGACCGACACCGTCGACGCCGAAGCCGCGGCCCGGGCGGTGTTGAGCGGCGACGCGACCGCGATCCCCAAAGCCGGTGACGGGCCGATCGAATCGGTCCGACAGTTACGAGTCGCTCGAGCCGGTGCCATGAAAGCCCGCACCGCGGCTGCGAACCAGATGCACAGCCTCACCGACACCGCGCCCGACGAACTGCGCGCCAAACTCCGCGGGCTCACCACCCTGCAGCGTGCTCGCATCTGCGCTCGTGTACGCGTCGGCGATGCCATGACCGCCTCCGGCGCCGCGAAGATCGCGCTGCGCGCCGTCGCATCACGCTGGCTGGCGCTGCGCGACGAGATCATCGAACTGACACGAGCGATCAAACATGTGCTCGACACGATCGCCGCGTCGATGCTCGCCCGGCACGGTGTCGGCTACGACACCACCGGCGCGCTGCTCTGCGCAGCCGGTGACAACCCCGAACGGCTCAACACCGAAAGCAGCTACGCCGCGCTCTGCGGATCGTCACCCGTCGAGATCTCCTCCGGCAAGACGAAACGGCATCGTCTCAACCGCGCCGGCGACCGCCACGCCAACTCCGCGCTCTGGACCATCGTCATGGTCCGCATCCGCAGCAACCACCAGCCGACGATCAACTACATCGAACGACGCACCACCGAAGGACTCTCAAAACGAGAAGTCATCCGCTGCCTCAAACGCTACGTCGCACGCGAGATCTACAACGACATCCGCGCCATCACAACCAACACCAACGAAACCACAATCGCCGCTTGACCCCAAGAGGCGCATCAGTTCTGCGCGGGTCGTCCCAGGGTCATAGCAGTTAGGCGTCTGCGGCGAGGATCGTCCAAGCGTTGGGCACGCCTTTGAGTTCGTGATCGCCGCGGGCTTCGTAGGCGATGGTCGAGCCGACGGTGAGATCGCGCACGGTGGAGGAGACGAGGATCTCGTTTGCTTGGGCGATCGTTGAGATGCGTTGGGCGATGACGACGGCAAGGCCGGTGATGTCGTCAGACCGCAACTCGATCTCGCCAGTATGGAGCCCGGTACGGATCTGGATGCCGAGTTGCTGCGCGCCATCGCGGATCGCGGTCGCGCACTGGACCGCCCGGCCGGGACCGTCGAAAGTGGCGACAGTGCCGTCGCCGGTGGTCTTGACGAGGCGGCCGCGGAACTCGCCGAGGTGCCGGTCGACCATCGCGTCGTAGTCGGTCAGCAGGTCCTTCCACCGGCGGTCGCCCAAGCGGCTCGTGTGTCCCGTCGAATCGACGATGTCCGTGAACATCACGGTGGCCAGCACACGGTCCGGTTCAGGCACGTGCCGCTGTCCGGTCACGAACTCTTCAATGAGCGCGAGCGTCGTGTCGGGGTCGCCGAAGTACGGCATGTGATCGGAGCCAGGTAGTTCGACGTATCGGGCGCCGGGAATCAGCTGCGCGGCTTCGCGGCCTTGATCAACGACAACGATCTGGTCTCCACTGCGGTGAATCACCAACGTGGGGGCCGACACCGCCGGGAGGATCGCCGCGGCATCGAGCGACAGGTTCATCTTCATCATGGCCCTGAACGAAGTGGGCGTCATACCGAAGCGTTCCACACGGCCCGCCCACGCCCGGATTCGATCATCGTGCGCCACACTCGGTGCGCCATGCTCGATACTGAACCCATCGCCAAGGTGTTCATCGACGTACGCAACGATCGCCGGGTCGTCGACGTCCAGATCGGACGGTAGCCAGCACCGGATTGCCGCCCCCATGAGAACCAACGAGGTGACACGCTCGGGGTAGGTGGCCGCGAACATCGCCGCCATGGCAGCACCTTCCGACATCCCCAACAGCGCCGACCGCGATGAATCCGCCGCGTCCATCACCGCGCGTAGGTCGTCCATCCGCTGTTCGAGCGTTGGCACACCCGCGATGCGATCCGACATACCGGCACCGCGCTTGTCGAAAAGGATCAAGCGAGAAAACGAGGCCAGCCGACGGAAATAGCGGGCGACCGACGGCTCTTCCCAGAAGATCTCGACATGGGAACCCGCCGAGGGAAGGCACACCAGATCCAGTGGTCCCTCGCCAATGACCTGATAGGCGACACGGACCCCTTCGTTCGCTACGGCATACCGCGTACGGGGAACCTCCACGAGCCGCAGAATACGGTCGGGGACGGCGGCGACGCACGCTCAATGCCTGATCGGGAGCGGTCATTCGAGGGCCATCACCGTCGCTCACCCCAGCGTCAAGCAATGTCGCCAGAGCCTCGCCCTGGACCGACAGGATCTCGGCGCAGGAGCTAGTGCCGTAACTGCGGCGAGAGTCCGTCGACGTGCATCTCGAAGTACTCGTTCTTCGCCCACGGTCCGACCGAACCCTCAACTACTTCGCGCACGGCCTCGACAGATTCTCCCTCCCAGATGCAGATGCCGAGTGCGTGATCGTTGGTGGCCGCATGGATCGGCAAGGCGACGTGCGACGGAAGCCCCGCTTCGAGTGCCTTGGCTTCGGCTGCCTGAAATCCTTCGGGGTCATGGATTCGGTGGATCACGGTCACGAACATCGGTCACCTCGCCGCGTCCTCGGTACCTCCGATTCGGCTCAATGATCGTGCGCCGCGCCGCGCATCACTTGCGCGTCACATGCTTGTCGGCGCCTACGAGTCGACCCCGCGGCCAGTGGAGATGACCCAGTCCCACGGCAGCGTGATTTCTCCTGAGTGGTCGTTCGAGGTCATGTCCACCTGCCATGGAGGGTGCCCCTCGTCCGATCCAACCCGTGGTCGGAGTCCGCATCCGGAGCCAACGCGTACGCTGACCTCTGGCGTGGCCACGCACGGCGGTGAGTTCGTACCCAGGTTCGTACCACGTCCCCGCCCTCGTAGCTCAGGGGATAGAGCATCGGTTTCCTAAACCGTTTCGCCGGCTTTTCCGACCTGCCCCGACGCGCCGATGTGCCGTCTGACCTGCCCGTTTGCCGATGACAAACGGTGGTCGTCGGTGGTCGTCGGTGGGAATCTCCGCGGACTTCTCGCGGACTTTTCGCGGACTAGCGCAGCCTGGCCGCGCCGGCTACTTCTCTGTGCGGGGCTCGGCGGCGACGGCGGCCCTTGAGGTAGGCGTGGGCATACCCGCGACGTCTAGTCTCAGTCGCAAGCGGTGCCGGCGTGAGTCGTGGACATGGCAAGGCTCATAGGCCGAATCGGGGAGTACACCGGCACCCACTCCCCCCGGCCTCTCTTCGTTACGGCCGTAGTGAAGAGAGCCTGCAGAAAGAAGACCTTTCATGCCTACCACGACCCTCAACGAAAACCGGCTACGCAGCCGCGCGGACGCAAGGATTGCAGCTCGTCAAATCACGGTGCCGCACACCCGAAGCGTACGAGTACGGCCGCTACATGATCGTCGACGCCGACACGAACACTGTCGTCGCCGGTGCCTCGCCGGTCGCTTTTACGATGTCACTCGAAGACGTCGCCGAATATCTCGGCGAGTAAGAGCGCAGCGTCCCGCATGACGCCCGGGTCGTCGTGCGGGACGCTCGCGTCAAGCGTCACTGACGACTGAACGGCGACGTTCGACACGAACCCGCCGCCGTTCGCGATCAGTCAGGCCGCCCCACACGCCCACCGCTTCCCGCGGCGGTAGGGCAAGCGCATACTCGCGGCACTGGTCGATGACCGGGCACCGTTCGCAGAGCTTCTTCGCCCCGGTCGGGTCGTCAGCGAAGAAAACGCCGTGCACGCCACGACAGTGCGCGTCAGCCATCCAAGCAGGGTCGTCCGTGACCACCCGCGAATTTGAAGACGAGGTGCCGGCCGGCCGACGACACCTACCGGCCGACACCTCGACGGGGAACGCCGGCCGCGCGCGTGGGCGGGACGTGCAACGCGCGGCCGACACAGGGGGCGCAAAGGCGGCGCAGGAGTCTCACAGCGGCCGAGCACACCCCGAGCCTGGTGTGGCGCGCGAGCATCGGACGCCGCACGCCACACCAGGGAGAGAACGCACGGTCGGGCCGTCCGCCAAGCGCGACCCGACCGTGCTGAGACGTGATGCGCGGAAGGACAATGCAATCAAGCCGCGCACCACGCAACCTCAAGCGCCGTTGAGTTGACGAAAGGCGCCGTCGTTGATCGAATCGGCGCCAGTTCTTGCCCACGAGTACCAACCTCGCTGGCCGGTGGGCCTGCCTGACGCCCCAAAAATGGTGCGGGATAAATTCGATGGTGGTGCCAATTCTGTCGACGACAACGTACGAATCGAACGCGCCGAGCACCATGAATTTCAGATTTGTGCCGGACGGTGTCGACGCCATGCTTTCGGCTTCGAGTGCGGGTGAGCCGAGCAGATTCGTCGGGACGTCGTTCGCGAGCTGGACCCACAACGCACTACCACCAGAAACATCGAATTGACGAGTGGCGTTGTAGATTTTTCTATGGGCAAGCCAGCTTGCGCGTTGCCGGTACTTCGCCGGCAAACTCGATCCAACGCATACAGATCGATGAGCGAAAAACTATCGGCCGTTGTCGTGTTCACGGTCGACGCGGTGACACCGGACAACGCAGTGATGATGCCAGTTGGCTCGTTGCTGCCGCTGCCGTTGATGAATGCGACGCTTTCCAAATCGTCTCGTGCGGTCTGCAACAGGGTCGCGACTTGCGCAGCAACATCAGTCGCATCCTGCAAAGCCTCGAAGCTGATCGGCACGAACGCGGCTTGCTTGAAAACCGGGATGCTTGGCTGCACCAGGCTTGGCGCGTCGTCGCTTACTTGGGTCGCTTCCGGATCCCACGACGCCGTAATTCCTGCGCTCGAAACTCCGTGCCAGACGTCGCTTGTTGCAACGACTTTTCGCGCCGCTTGGCGGACCATGTTGTGCGTGCCATCGGACGTGTTGACGATGTTTGCATCAAAGCGAAGGGGACCAAATAGCCGCCCGAGCCGGTCGTCAAACTCATCGCTCTTTTGAGGGTCTCGGCGCGCTGAAAGCTTTTCAGTTCGGCATCGGTGAATGAGCGGTGCCCGTTCATCGGATCGACCGCGAGTTTCGAGAACGCGCTCAGGTAGGCAGGGTCACTCGCCGCCGCGGTCCAGCGGCTGAGCTCGGTGACGTCGATCGGACCGTCGGCACCGTCCATCGCCCGGGTGACCCGTTCGGCCGCAGTGTCGAGACCGGGGACTACTGCGGCGCGGACGGTCTCGTCGAGCGCCGCCTTTGCTCGGTCGTGCAGCTCCATCCGTTCGGCCGTCCACGGGTCCTTGAACCGTGTCGTCACGAGATCCGGGCCGCTGTCGTCGCCGCGTTCGTACTTCAACGCCCCATCACCGGACGCGACCATCCGGTGAAGTTCGTCACGCATTTGGGCGCGCACGTCGTCGAGTTCGTTGCCGACCTTGGCGACACCGGCTTCGAGCCGCCGCGCCCGTTCGACATTGCCCGTCGAGTTGGCTTCGATGCCGTAGAGCTCGTCGGTGAGTTTGTCGCGCTTTCGCGCAACGCCTTCACCTTCGCTTCGAGCACTTCATAATTCGTAGTCACGTGGAACCTTCCAGGAACGCGGCCAGCGCGCCGTAATGCGCGCGGCCTGGACGAACAGTTGTGTGTTCGCTCGACGTTCCGGAGGCCCGAAGCGGCCGGTTCGCTTGACCACCGGCACGGCCCAGGCCCGAAGGCGGAGGCAACATGCCGATGGCGGCAACCACAAGACTACTCGCCATCTGTGACATCACGAAGCTCGTGATCCAGCGATTCCATGTGATGCGCCACGATCGCGTCTTCGAGATATCGGTTCTGGTCGCGCATCTTCTGCAAGAACCACTCCGCCAACGGCCGATTGCCGTGCCGGATCGTGGACACGAACCTGCGTTGAGCTTCTTCATATCCCGGATTCGTCACGGTCTGCTCCTATCTCCATGCCCCAAGCGGGATGACTTCCGGGGTCGCCGGTCTGGCGCGCCTCGGCGAGCGCGAGCACCATCGCCACCGCGGCGTCGATCCGGTCGCGGCTCTTTCGCTTCTCGATCGTGAACCCGGACGGGTTGAACCGGACGACTGCCGCGAGCACCTGCGCCGCGAAGATGTCATCGCCGTCGTGGGAAATCTCCCGCGCCTGATCGCCTCATACGCGGCGCCGACCGCGGGAGTCATCCGCTCGACCGACTGGGGGACGTCGATTAGCGGGAGGCCCTCGTCGATGAGTTGCTGCGCGGCCAGCTCGAAGAGCTTCGGGTCGTAGCTGATCGCCGCCACGTCGTACATGGCGCACAGTCCGCGCAGATGTTGCATGGCGTCGGTGACGTCGAGTCGGCCGTCGTCGCGAGGGAGCCAGACCCGCGCCGCGACGTGGAACCGCCCATCCGGTCGGCATTGGCACCAGGCGACCGCCGTCGAGTCGTGTTTCAGGCCGACATCGACACCAACCCACGTCGGCGCGCCCGCCACCATCGGCCACGGGTCGGTGAGCGACTCCCACAACGCCCACGCATCCGTGCCCAGCCACGACTCCACCCCGGCGACGAACTGCGCGAGCCGGAAGATCCGGAACGCCGACTCGGCGACAGCTTCACCGCGAGACGCAACGCGTCGACGTCCATGAACCCTTCACGCAGCGCCGGGTTCGCCTTCTGCCATTGCGACTCGTCTTCGATGTCGCAGCCATCATCCGCGCTGTACTCGGTGAAATTGAACCCGGGTGGGAGTGAGCCCTCGTGGGCCCGTTGCCGAAGATGGAACAACGCGTTCGCCTGGTCGAAGCTCGGCGTGCCTATCCCGCACACCAGCGACGACGGCCGCTTCCCGCTCGTGAGCAGCAGCGATCCTACGACTCGACGGGCATGAACCCGATCTCGTCGCACACCGCGGAACGACGGGTCGAGCCCCTGTAGCCCGTCCACGTCGCATGACACCGGGAACAACTCGCCGCCGTTGAATGGCGTCTCCACCCGTGATGTGGCCGATCTCGGCGCTCGGTAGAACGTCGCCCGGGCCATCAGTTCGGGTTCGCGTTCGATCATCCGGGCGCGCCACCCTGGTACACCGCACGCGTCGCCTGGTTGAGCGTCACCGCGACGACCGGGATCTGCGGCTCCCCGCCCGACTCCGGCGGATCGAACAGCGTGTGCACCGCGAGCCCGGCGAGCAACGTGCTCTTGCCGTTCCCGCGGCCGAGCATCAGCGCCGACGCCCGCACGCTCTCGGCCATCGCCTCCTCAACCCACGCCTTCTGGAACCGGCCGAGCCGGATGCGCTCCCCCGCACCGTGCCCCTTCGGGAGCACGAGGTACGTCTCCATGAACCTGATCGCCCGCGCCGCCCGCTGACCGTGTACGCGACGCCCGCCACGGCCCCGACGTCATCGTCTCCGCCCGCCGCCGAGCATTCGCATTCCCTCGGCGGTGCAGCCATTCACATCTCCCGTTGAAATAGAACCGTGCGAAACCCGGCTGGGGTCTGAGCGGTTGCGGGTGTCGTCTCGTCCGACCCCCTCGCCCCTTGGGGGGTGGGGCTGTGTCGGTGTCATCGGGTCTCCTGGTAGGCGTCGGTGAGTTGTTGCATGAGTGCGGTGTTGCCACCGACGTCGGGGTGCATCACCTTGGCGAGTGCTTTGAAGGCGGGGCTTCGGAGTGGCTGCGGCAGCGTTGTGAACAGTGCGCGGATGACGGTCGAGCTGTTCACCGGCGTGGTCGATGTCGGGGTGTATGGCGTGCCGTTGATGGTGACGGTGAAGCCGGCGTTAGTGAACCGTCGGGCCGCGAGCTGGACGGAGTCGGCGGGGATCGTCCAGTAGCGGAGAACCTTGTCCCATCGTTTGCCGCCGATGGTCTTGATGATGGCGACGGCCTCTTCGTCGTAGGGGAACTCGACGCGTGCGGTGAGGATGTTCTGCTGCTGGATGCGGATGCTCATGGCGTCCCGCGTCCGGTAGGAAGGAAGTAAGTAAGGGAAGAAAGGTCGATGGGCCGCGTGGAGATGCTTGTAGAGATAAGTAGACAGAGTCAGTGATCTGGATAAGACGATCGCGGAACGGAGACACAGCAACGACGTCAACGCTATGCGGGCAAAAAGAACGCTGCGATCAGCGACTACGCATACAGGAACTGGTTAAAGAATCTGTTCGCGATCGACAGGATCAACAATACAGGCTGCGGAGCTACTCCGGGGTGATCGAACGGACGACTGCGAATGATGGTGGCTACGATAGCGACGACGGAGCTGTGGGCGATGGTCGATGCCGCAACGGAGTAGTAGTCGAACGCCTTGCGGATGAATGTCGCCGAGGATTGACCAGTCACGATCGCACGACCTAGAGCACGGCCGACAGTTCGGCGTCGGTGACGATGCGCCGATTTCTCGGCCGGCGGGTCTAGATCGTCGGCGAGCACCCGGACGAGCACTACACCGGAGCAGAGACCGCCGATCGAATGTGCCGAAACAGGAAAGGAGGAGAACTAAAGGGAAAAGGATCGAAGATCGACGCAGAGCGTCGAGACAGAAATGGTCGAGCAGCAAGTTCACGGCCTGTTCGTCGCGTTCGTCGAGCTCACCGCACGGCGTGCGCACGTCGTCCGCGGCAAGGAGCTCGAGCACGTGCGTGGGTGGCGTCGCAATCTCGCAGCCGTCATCGACGCCGTAACCAAACGAAGCTCGTAGGCCCGGCCGGTGTCGGCGTGCACCGATGGCGGGCAGACAACTTGGCCACCCTCACCTTTGATGTCGACGCCCGGATAGCCGGGCAACGGCCGCGAACGCGATCGGCACCGACGACCGGTAATACAGATGCCGTCCGCCGCGGCCGGTCAGCACCGTGAGCGTCTCACGCGGGAGGCCGATGTCGTACAGGTCGTCGAGTGCGTCTTCGGCCCCGACGTGATACAGGTCGACGTCAACGACGAAGATGCCGTCGCCGGTGACGAGGCCGACGTTCCCGTCGTGATGTTCGAGCTTCGCTCGCCACACGTCCGGGTCTTGGCGAGGCCCACTCGACCATTGCTGATCGAGTGGGGCCTTGCCGTTGACGCGGATCAGTGGCGGGCAACCGAACCGAGCTTCGTACCGTTCGGAAAGTTGCACGCCATCCATGGCTTCCAGACTGCTTCTCGTCGGTCAGCTCAAACAACTTCCGTTCGCCGGCCGCTGCCAATATCCGCTCGATTTTGAGCGCACGCTTGTCGTCGGAATAGTCGACCGGTTGCAACTTCTGACGGTGGGGACGCTCGACCGGCGCCATCAGAAGCTCCCGTCGTCGTGCGTGTCGGGCTGCTCGACCACGATCTTCCCGCTCGGCATCTTCACGGCGTACTTGTCGAGGAACGCCGAAACGCTCTCCACGTCCGCATCGGTCGGGTCGTCGAGCAAATACGGCGCGGACCGTACCGGCGCGGGCCTGCCCGACCGTGAGACGGCCCGCGACGATTTCGCCGTTGTCGATGACCTTCGACGCGGCGCCGTCGCCGTACGCGATCTGGTCGACGGAGCACGAGCGTGCAGTCGATGCAGATGAGATAGTTGCAGTGCGCCGCGACCTGCGTGCCCTCACCGGAATACTTGGCGACCTCTTCGCCGACCGCGCCGACGAAGACGAGTAGATGACCGACGTGTTCCTCTTTGGAGAAACCGCCGGCAGGCTTGGGGTTTGCTATAGTCCAGCTGGACATAGGTGAACCGTCTTTCTGTTCGTGCCCCGAGCCGTTCGCACCGGCCGGGGCTTCTTTGTTTCCGACGCGGTTGCGCCGGAACATCTCGTCAGGCCGCGTCGGTGCCGTCCCGGTACTGCTCATCGAGCCACGCACGCACGTCGACTTCGCGGTAGACGACCCTCCTGCCGACCTTCGCCGACCTCGGGCCCGCGCCGATGGAGCGCCAGTAACGCAACGTTTCGACCGGCGTCCTGAGCAGCTCGCTGACTTCTGGCATCAGGAGCACCTTCTCCATGGCCTATGTCCTTTCCTGAGTTCTCCGTTCTCGGATTTCAGGATGTCAGATTTTCTGGTTGCAAACCACTGAGAAAACCTGATAGACCGTGACATGTGACGGACAACGTGGAGCGAAGGTTTTCGGAGACGATGCTTCGGCTTCGTCAGGCGCACACCGACGAGAAGGGTCGGCCGTGGTCGCAGGCCTATCTGGCCGAACTCACCGGCATGACACAGCCGGCCATCGCCGAAATCGAAAAGGGAAACCGCGGCGTGAAGCTCGACGAGGCGCGAGCAATCGCAGAAGCCTTCTACCTCACCCTCGACCAGATGCTCGGCGAGGCGCCAACGGACACCAAGACGACCACCGGGCTGCGCAAGCGGGTACGCGAGTGCGCAAGCAGTTCGAGGTAGCGAAGCGCGACCTCAACGCAGTCGATAAAGACATCGCGGAAACCGTGCCGACGCCGCGCGGCTGGAGCGGCACCTCCGCCATCGCCTCGCGATGAGGTACACCCTTCAGGCCCGACTCGCCGAAGCATCCGGCCAACTCGCATCCGCCGAAGAAGAGAGAGGTTGACCGATGGCAAGCATTCGGAAACTCGAGGATGGCCGATGGTTCACGCGCGGTACCGCGGGCCGATAGCCGCGACCACGTGAAGACGTTCGACGGTAGAACCGATGCCAAGACCTGGCTTGAGAACACGACGGTCTCAGTCGCCACAGGCTCATATGTCGCACCACAGCGCGCCAAGATGACGGTCGGCGCGGCGGGAACGTCGTGGCTCGCCGGCCGCGTCGACCTGAAACCGAAAACGGCTGCGGGCTACGCGGACTTGTGGTCGAGGCGCATCGCGCCGACTGGGAGCGCGTGCCCTCGGCGCGGTGAACGATGCGGACGTTGCCGAATGGGTCGCTGCGATGCACGCCGAAGGACTAAGCCCTTCGCGCGGGTCCGCCAGGCCGCGGATCGTCTCGTGGTGATGCTCGCCGATGCAGTGACCGACCGTCGACTCGCGGTCGAATCCGGCCGCGGGTCTGAAGCTGCCGCGTATGCCGCGCGTCGAGGACCGCTATTCGACGCACGCGCAACTCGACGCCCTCGCCGATGCCTGCGGCGACTACCGGACCCTCATCCTGACGTTGGGGTACTGCGGGATTCGATGGGGTGAAGCGGCCGTGTTGCGGGTCGGCCGGGTCGACGTCCTACGCGGACGGCTCGACATCGCGGAAGCGTGACCGAGGTCGGTGGGGTCGCGACGTTTGGAACGACGAAGACAGACAAGCGCCGAAGCGTTTCGGTACCGGGTTTCCTGCGGTCGGACCTTGCCCGCGCGGTCGACGGGAGGGGACGCGATGATTTCGTGTTCCCCGCGTGTCGCGTGGGGCGCGCGCGCGTCGGAAACTTCCGCCGTGGGGTGTGGAATGACGCGTGCGTAGCGGTCGGAAGGGCCGAGACGGTCGACGGCGTGTGTGGCGCGAAACGCGACGAAGGCTTCACTCCGCACGGGTTGCGCCACGTGGCCGCGTGTCCGCGATCGTGTCGGGAGCGAGCGTGAAGGCCGTTCAGGCGATGCTCGGCCACAGCTCCGCGACACAGACACTCGACCGCTATGCCGCACTGTTCGGCGACGAGCTTGACGGGGTCGTGGACCGCATCGACACCACGCGCACCGTGGACTTTTCGCGGACTTCACGTGGACCGAGTGTCGTTTCCATCGAACGGAAGGCGTCTGGCACGTAGGCTGACCTGCCAAAATGTGTTCCCCGCCCTCGTAGCTCAGGGGATAGAGCATCGGTTTCCTAAACCGTGTGTCGCAGGTTCGAATCCTGCCGAGGGCGCCCAGAGTTTCCGCACGCGCTGTTTCGCCGGTCGGCAACCTCGAGCGCCGAAATAGTTTTGGACTCTGCAGGCGCGCGGCGAGCGCAGACCGGCAGATATGGGCGTTCGGCGGAGTCAGGCGGCGCGCTTGATTCCCCTGCCGACGAAGTGGCCGTCGCGGTCGTCCAATCGGTCGTCAACGTCGATCCCTACTATGGCCAACGCTTCGACGAACTCCGCAGCCGTGAACCGTTCTTCAGGATGCGCGAAGAAGGTGCGGGCGAACAAGCTGTGCTTCGTCACGTCGTGATCTTCAAACAAGAACTGTCCACCCGGGCGTAGCAGGCGGGAGATCTCGCTCAGCGCAGCGCGCCACCCAGGTACATGGTGGACCACTGCGAAGTCAACGACCACATCGAACGATCTATCCGCGAAAGGCAATCCGCACACGTCGCCATGCCGAACTTCGACACGGTCGCCGCGCGAGGCGAGGCGCCGCTTGGCGCGCTGGATCATCTTCGCATCAACGTCGATTCCGACGACCTCAGCATGGGCGAAGTGAGCCAGGATCAACTCAATGCCGACTCCCTGCCCGCAGCCGACTTCGAGCACGCGTCCTACGCCAGTCGAGCCAGCCGACTCCAACACTCTTGGTCCGAAGGTCCGTCGTAGCTCGCGGACGCGCAACGTGCTGTTGATGAATAGCGACTCGGCCAGATTCATCTTTGCCATGCCACGATCCTCACGCGGTCGCTACGACGGACAGCGCGTGATGCCCGTTCCCGAGCGGGCCCGCACGCTTGACGTCACCCCGACCGGGTGAGTCGCGGAACGGCGCACAACATGACCCACAACCGAAGGGTGGATCGGTTTTCTCCATGGCTACGATCCCCGCGTCGTACCGAGACAAGGACCAGTCGTCATGAACATCAGGCTCGTTGTCGCCGCGGTCGCGATCGCGACCGTGACCGTCGTCGGTTGCTCCTCGAGCTCGAAGTCGGATACGAGCTCCTCCACCACCACGGTCGTGTCGGGCAAGCAGCCCGTATGCGCGGCGCGTGCGAACCTCGAGCAGTCGGTGAAAGCGCTGGCAAGCCCTGCGCTCCTCACCTCGGGTAAGTCGGCGATCCAGTCCGCTCTCGACACGGTCAAGACGGACCTCGACGCCGTTTCGAGCTCTGCACAGGACGTGTACAAACCGCAAGTTGACGACGTGAAGTCCGCGATCGGCGATGTCGAGACCGCGCTTTCCGACTTCGGAAGCGGAAGCGCGACTGCGAACGTGCAAGCACTCGGAACCGCGATCACGAAGGTCGGCAGCACGTCGGCCACGCTGGGCTCGGCCCTTGAAGCCTCCTGCCCGTCCGGTTGACGTGACACCCGGGGCCGTCGCACCTGCCGGACCCGGCTATTGGGGTGACTGGAGGGTGCAACTTTCGGCATATGCCGCGGGTGGGAAAGCCTCTGAGCGGCCACCCGCATTTGCCCTGTATGAGTTCTCTACAGCTGTGCCCGGGATCTGCCGACCAACTTGAGAGGGTCCGGGCTGCGCCAGGTCTGGCACGGAGAACGGGAAGGCCCGCGGTGAACCCGACGCTTGCGGAGAGTCGCATCCTGATCGTGGATGACGACACAGCCAACGTTCGAATCATGACGCGCATTCTGCAGAGGGTGGGCTACCGGCGAATCGAGGGCATCTCCGACGCGCGTGCGGTACTCGACAGCAGACGGACGTGGGCACCGGATCTGATTCTGCTCGATCTCCACATGCCGCACATCGATGGGACCTCGTTGCTGCATTCGTTTCGCACACAGGAGGCTGCGTCTGAGTTCGTGCCGGTGTTGGTCCTCACCGCGGACCCGAGCCGCGAGACGCTCAAGCACGCGCTCGCGGCCGGCGCGAACGATTATCTGACGAAGCCGTTCGATGTCGACGAGGTCGTCCTGCGGGTTCGCAACCTCCTCGCGATTCGTCTCTCGCATGAAGCGATGAAGACGAGCAACATCGCGGCTCGCCGAGATGCTCCGTCAGCGGATGCAGCACGAGGAACGTCAAGCCGAGAACCGCCGCGCCCGCGTCGACACCTTCCGGGCGATCATCGAGCGCGGACCGACGATGGTGTTCCAGCCGATCGTCGAGCTTGCGACGGATCGCGTCGTCGGCGTCGAGGCACTCGCGCGGTTCGGTCTGGGAGTGCCGCCCGACCATTCGATCGAGGAAGCGACGTCGCTCGGGCTCGGGACCGAGCTCGAGCTCGCGGCGGTAAAGGCCGCGCTTGCACAGATCGACCGCTTGCCACCCGAACAGTTCATGGCGGTGAACGTCTCGCCGAATGTCGTGCTCGACCGTCTCTTCCGCGACCTCCTGTGCAAACAGGGACAAGGACGCGTGATTGTCGAGATCACGGAGCATCAACCCGTCGACAGCTACGACGACCTGAACACAATCCGCAGCACGTTCCGACGAGACGGCATTCGCATCGCGATCGATGACGCCGGCGCGGGATACGCCAGCTTGCACCACATCCTCAAGCTCGCACCGGACATCATCAAGCTGGACATTGGCCTGACCCGGGGCATTGACCAAGACCGCATCAAGCGTGCACTCGCGGTATCGCTCGTGCGGTTCGCCGAGGAGAGCAACGCCACCGTCACCGCCGAAGGCATCGAGACGGCAGGCGAGCTGGAAACGCTCCGGGAGCTCTCGGTGGTGTGCGGACAAGGCTTCCACCTCGGATCTCCCGCACCCCTCGACGACGAGAGCACGCGTCTCTCGCGCGTCGGTTAGGAAGCTGGGAAGCCCCTCGACCGTGACGCGGTGAGCGTACGGAACGAGCCCCCGGACATGGAGTCCCGGGGGCCCGTTCGCGTCCGCATGATCTTGTGCACCAATTTCAGCGGACCGGTCACGAGCTTAGGTTTCGTCGGGGCCCAAGGTGTTGTCACCCGCGTCGCCGAGCTCTCGTGTCACGAGCTTCCGCTCGCGGGGTGGCAGTACGTTTGCGCGATGCGATGGACGGTGCACGGTGAGCGGACCATCTACGAGAGCGAGTGGATGAACCTTGCGCTGACGGACGTCGAGGTGCCCGGCGGCGCGCGATTCGAGCACCACGTCGTCCGGATGCCGAACAAGGCCGCCGGCACGGTGGTGCACGACCACGCGCGCGGCGTGCTGCTGCTCTGGCGGCATCGCTTCATCACCGACACTTGGGGTTGGGAGATCCCGGCCGGACGCATCGACGCGGGTGAGACGCCGGAGGAAGCGGCGCGGCGCGAGACCATCGAGGAGACGGGATGGGAACCTGGACCCCTCCGGCCCCTGGTGCGCTATCAACCGACCAACGGGTTGAGCGATCAGGTCTTCCACTGCTTCCTTGCAGAGAGCGCGACCCATCTCGGCGAACCGTCGGATCCGGGAGAAGCGGAACGCCTGGAATGGGTCAGCGTCCCGGAGCTCCGGCGGATCACGCGCCGCGAGGAGATGCTCGACGGGCTCTCCCTCACCGCCGTGCTCTACGCATTCACCCACGGATCGCTGGACTGACCGACCGGGCCGATCCTCATTTGGGATGCAGGTCATTGTCAGGATTTGGTCGCGTCGTGCATGCTGGGAAGCGAGATCGGCAACATGTCCGGTGCGCCGCCGCACAAAGGCCGCAGTTGGCTCGAAGGCCGCGCTCTGTCGCTCGACTCGGACTTCGGGTACGCTCTCGCGGGTGTTTCGTGCTTCGTTTCGTCTGACCGAGAGTCTCCGCGAAGCCGGGGATTGGGGACGGCTGCTGCGTGACGCAGCCCCCTCCGGTGTCCTGGTTGTTGCGGGCTTCCTGGACGCGAAAACGGTCGAGGCATACCTCGACGTCGATCCCGGCATCGACGCCCACGCGGTGACCGACGTCATCGCCCAGCGCCTCAGCTTCGACGAATACGAGGTCACAGCGGTCGAATGGCTGCGGATCCCGCCCGCCGAAGCTCCTGCAGCACCGCAGGCCACGGAACCGACGGTTCCCGCCCCGCCGCCGATGGACGCGCCGAGCGCGAGCCCGACAGCACCTCTTGCTCCTCCAGTGCCGCCTGTCGTCACGGACGACCGGCACATGTTGCGTGTGCACCCCGGCACCATCACGCAGGTCTTGGTGAAACCGGACGGCCGCACGCTCTCCGTCCAGGTCCGCCACCGGCGGAACGAGGCCGTCGCCTCGATCGCCGTGCAAGAAACCGAAGAGACCGTGGCAGTGGAAGCGTCCGTGGGCACGCCCGAGGACGATCGCCGCGCCGACTTCGCCTCGTTCGGGGTGAAGTTCAGCTGGAGCGACGCCGATCTTGCTCGCCCGCTCGGCACGCGCACGATCCTCACCGAGTCCGGCGCAATCCACACCGAATACGCCGCAGGTCCGGACACCGGTGCTCGCGAGGAGCCGGTCGCCGCGGAACCGATCGTGGCGGCACCGCTCGTCGCCGAGCCGGTCGCCGCGGAACCCGTCGCCGCGGAGCCCCTCGTCGAGGAGCCGGTGGTCGCGGCGCCGATCGTGCAGCCCGAGCGTGTCGAGCAGCGGTTCCGTGAAGGGACGTCGCAACCGGCACGCGACGCCGCAGGTCACCCGAGGCGTACGCCGTTCATGCTCATGCTGTTGATCGCCGTCGCGCTTGCGTTCGTCCTGTCGCGCCGGACCCGGCAGCGGTAACCCCGCACACCCCGACGCCACTCCTCGCGACCGCTCCTACGGGAAGCGGCAGGGCTGCGAGCCGCACACGTCGACAAATGCGCCTCCCACCTGGAGGAACTGCGACACCTGCTCGCGTACGGCTGCGACATTGCGCGCCGCGCCGTGTGGGTCGTCGCCGGCACGGTTCGGCACGCTCTCGATCGGCGGGGCCGGTGTCCCGAAGTCCCAGATCTCGAGGACCGATCCGGCGAACGGTGACGTCGGCACGGCGGGCACGTTCCACACGTTCTGCTTGATCGGGCTGCGACCCGGTGCCAGCGCGGGCCGGTGGACGTACGCACCGATCGTGCGCGCCTCGGTCTCGGTGCCGATGTTGGCAACCTGGTGGTCGCCGAACGCCTCGATCAGCAGCACGCGGTGGGCGGGCGTTCCGGGATACGGGTCCTTCACCATGTGTTGCGCGTACCCGTTCGGTTCGCCGCGGTCCCAGAGGATCTGGTTGAACGCGATGCCGAGCGTGTGCAGGCGCGGATCGGGATACGCGCTCGCCAGCAGCGGCAGGAACTGATCGAAGTCGACGCTGCGCGGCAGCAACGTGCTGTAGTTCATCGCGGGTACACCAAGCACTGCGCGGCTCCACTCCTTGGAGATCGCGGTTGCGCCGCCGCCGAAGATGCCGCCTTGGCTGTTGCCGTTGTAGAAGACCTGATTCGGCACGATCACCGACTTGGCAGGCGTGCCGACGCGGAACGCCGGGTCTCTGCCGAACCCGCGCCCGTCCTTCAACAGCCGCGGCGAGCCACTGCATGTTCAGCATTCCTTGCTGCAGCCGATCGGGAATCGACCCGAACGTCGACAACTCGGAGATCACGTTGACGACGTTGCCGATGTCCTCGCTCGCCATGCCGATCTCCGGCGTCGCGCACAGCACGATGTTGTACTGATTGAGGAACGGCGCGAAGCCGTTGATCTCGCTCGTCCCTCCCAACAGGCCGTGTCCGTACACGACCCCGCGCGCCGGCTTCGCGACTCCGTCTGCGCCGACGACCGACGGCGGGATCAGGCAATGGAAGGCGGCGTGGAAGACGCCGGTGCGCACGGGAAGTCCGTCCGGTCCGAGCACGAGACGGGATCCGGGCTGACCGGTACCAGAGAGGTACATCGGCACGTCGAACGTGCCGTCGACACTGCGGAGCGTGTCGGCGTTCACGTTGTCGGTCACGCTCGTCACGTGGTAGGTCGGGACGCCCGTGCCGAGTTGTGCATACGCGTCATCGCGCATGTGCAGCATGCGACCGGAGAGACCCTGCGCGCTCGCAACCGTGAAGTCCCACGCGAGGTAGAGACGCTTGCGCTTCACGCCGGTGGTCGCGAGCTCGCGGATGACCTGGTTGACCGCCGGCTTTCGAGCCAGCAGCGCTTCATCGGTGATGTGCCGGCGATTGCGGATCAGCCTGAAGCCACGGGGCGGACGGAGCCTGTTGCCGTCGGCGTCCTTCAGGTTGCGCAGGCCGACGGCGATGCGGTGGCCTTCGAGGAAGTTGATCGCGGGTCGGATCACCAGGGCGCGCGTGTTCGGGTCGGTGTTCCAGGTGTCGAGCTCGGCCCAGTACGGCACCCGCTTGCCGGTGTTCGTGTCGAGCAGCACGATCGGAGAGTTGGGTAGCAGCGATCCGGCGATGTCGGTGAGATCGACGATGCCTGATTTCTTCACGTCGAGGTGCGGCGCCTGCGCCAGGATCGTCGAGCCCGGACTGAAGCCGTCACTCAGGTTCCAGTCGGTCGGATCGACCGTGACACCATGGACGTTCTCCGGCATCGCCTCGCGGCGGAAGTTCAGCCGTATGCCTGTCGGTGAGCCCGCGTCCGTCCTCGTGTCGAAGTTGTTCGGGAACGGCAGACCGCACTGCCGGAAGTCGATCGGGTCGCACAACGGCACGCTGGGCGCGCTCGCCTTCTTGCCCTCAGCCGGTGCGATCGACGCCACGGTCGCGCCTGCGACCAGCAACGCCGCGACCGCGAGACCCACAACCGATCGGCGCATCGAACCCTCCTCGCGGGCCTTCCACGCCCGCCTGAACAGGACCCTATGCAAGGATCCGGGTGATGGCCAATGCGCTCGGGGTCGGCCTGATCGGTGCGGGGATGATCGGCCAGGGCCACGCGTACGCGTTGCGACTCCTCGCCGAGGACGGTGAAGTTCGTCCGGTTGCGGTCACCGATCTCTCGTCGGATGCCGTCGACGCGGCGCGGGCGATCTGCCCGTTCGAGCACGTTGCGACGGATGCGCAGTCGATCATCGACGATGCCGACGTCGACGCCGTCGTTGTCGTCACGCCCACCACGACCCACCGTGACCTCGTCCTCGCTCTCGTGCGCGCGGCAAGCCGTTGCTGTGTGAGAAGCCTCTTGCCACGTCGTACGACGTCGTCACGGAGATGTGTGACGCGGTGATCGCATCGGGCGTCACCGCACAGGTTGGTTTCCACTCTCGTTTTCATCCGCTGATCAACGAGCTGGTGCGGCTGACCGCGAGCGGCGAGCTCGGCGCGCCGATGGGCTACACGCTCCGCGACGACCAGTATTGGCCGACCGGTGACGTCGTGCCGGGGCACAGCTCGTGGCGCTCGCAGCGCGCACACGCAGGTGGTGGCGCGTTGATCGAGCACTCCATTCACAGTGCCGACATTCTCGGCTGGCTGTTCGGGCGGGCGACGAACGTCTTCGCTGCGGACGCGCAACGTGTTCGGCTATGACGTCGAGGACACCGCGGTGTGCACGATCGAGCACGTGTCGGGCGTCGTGGGGACGCTGATCTCGGTCTTCAACGGCGTGCGGGGCCGCGAGGAGCGCCGGCTCGAGGTGTTCTTCGAGCGCGGCACGGTCGAGGTGACCACCGACTTCCTCGTCGGTGCACGTGAAGACAGTTTCTTGATCCAACGGCCGGACGGAGAGCCGAAGCGCCTGGATGTCGAGGCGCTCCGTGATGGTCACTTCACGGCGGACGGGATCACGCGACGCGACTTCTTCGTGTATCTCTATCCCGCGGCGCGCGCCTTTGCGCGTGCGGTGCAGCGTGGGGAGCCGGCGGCGCCGGGATTCGCCGACGCGCGTGCGGCGCATGCGCTGGTCGACGCGGCGTACCGATCGGTGGCCGAGGGCATGCCCGCGGCAGTGCGCGCCTAGTCGTCGACGGAGAGCACGCGGCGCAAGACGTCGACGATCGTGGCGTTGATCGTGTGCTGGGCGCCGCCGAAGTGGGCACGCACCTCGACGGCACGGCCCTTGGCTTCCTGCTGCAATCGAACCAACGCGCTCACGCCTGCGGAGTCGACGAACGACACCTCGCGGAGGTCGATGATCAGATCGCGCGTCTTGTCGGGGAGATTGGCGAGGGCACGCGTCGCAAGTGCAGGGCTGGAGAACACGTCGAGCACGCCGCGGACCCGGGCAAGCCGGTCGCCGGCTACCGAGTCATCGACGTCGATCAGGATCTCGTGGTCCAACATCATCCTGTTCCTACCCCCGACCGGACCTGGAAAGCAATGGCAGGCTGCACCGATCGGTGCGTCCCGCGTGTCCTGACCGGACGAAGTGCGCGCGACACGGCGGAAAGCGGCGCGACGCCTACCGGTCGTCGACCAACGACGGGCTGCGCGTCAGCCGCGGGCGGTCAGCGACCGCAAGGTGTACGGCAGGATGCCGCCCTGGAGGAACACGTCGCGCTCGAAGGGCGTGTCGATCCGAGCGCGCATCCGGAACTCGTGCGCGTCGGCGTGCACCGTCACCTCGCGAGGGAGCGGCCCTTCGTCCGCGAGCGCTTCGAGGCCGACGATGCGGAACACCTCGTGGCCACTGAGACCGAGCGCCGCAACCGACGCGCCGTCGAGAAACTCGAGGGGGAGCACGCCCATTCCGACGAGGTTCGATCGATGGATGCGCTCGAAGCTCTCGACGAGCACGGCGCGGATGCCGAGGAGCTGCGACCCCTTCGCGGCCCAGTCGCGCGACGAGCCGGAGCCGTACTCCTTGCCCGCGAGGACGACGAGCGGCACGCCGTCCGAGACGTAGCGCACCGACGCGTCGAAGATCGTCGTCTGCTCGCCGTCCGGAAGGTGGACGGTGAACCCGCCCTCGGTGCCGGGCGCGAGCCGGTTGCGGAGACGAACATTCGCGAACGTGCCGCGCATCATCACCTCGTGGTTGCCGCGACGCGTGCCGTAGGAGTTGAAGTCGCGCGGCTCGACGCCATGTTCGACGAGCCAGCGCCCGGCCGGAGTGTCGGCCCGGATCGACCCCGCGGGCGAGATGTGATCGGTGGTGATGCTGTCTCCGAGCAACGCCAGCACGCGCGCACCGTCGACGTCCTGCAGCGGAGCGGGGTCGGGACCGATGTCCTCCAGGAACGGCGGCCGGCGGATGTATGTCGAGCTCGGCTCCCACGCGTAGCGATCGCCGGTCGGGGCGGCGAGGGCGCGCCACCGCTCGTCGCCGTCGAGAATCGTCGCGTAGCTCGCACGGAACATCTCGGTGTCGAGCACCGACGAGACGACGCTCGAGATCTCGTCTCCGGAGGGCCAGACATCCCGCAGGAAAACCGGAGCGCCCTTCTCGTCGTGGCCCAGCGGCTCGTTCACCAGATCCACATCCATGGAACCGGCCAACGCGTACGCGACGACGAGTGGCGGAGACGCGAGATAGTTCATGCGGCAGTCGGGATGGATCCTGCCCTCGAAGTTGCGGTTGCCGGACAGCACGGACGCGACGGACAGGTCGCCGTTCGTGATCGTCTCGGAGATCTCGGGAGCCAGCGGTCCCGAGTTCCCGATGCACGTGGTGCACCCGTAGCCGACGACGTCGAAGCCGAGCTTCGCGAGCGGCCCCATCAGGTTCGACCGTTCGTAGTACTCGGTGACCACGAGCGACCCCGGCGCGAGCGACGTCTTGACCCACGGGGGCACCATGAGGCCGCGCTCGACCGCGTTACGGGCGAGGAGCCCCGCCGCGATCATCACCGACGGGTTCGAGGTGTTGGTGCACGACGTGATCGCCGCGATCACCACGTGCCCGTCGGCGAGCTCGAACGAGCGGCCGTCGGCGAGCGTCACCGGGCAGTGGCGTCGTACGACGAGCACCGGCCGCTCCCCCGCGCCGACGTGCGGCTGTTCGAGCTCTTCGGAGTTCGGGTCGAGTGAGGGCGGGTCGCTCGCGGGGAACGACTCGAGTGACGCCTCGTCGGTGCTCGACGGCGCCACGCCCACCGCCCGCGCCTCGTTCTCGCGACGGAACGCCAGCAAGGCCTGCTCGAACTCGATCTTCGCCCGCGACAACGACACGCGGTCTTGTGGCCGGGCCGGGCCGGCGAGTGACGGTTCGACCGTGGAGAGGTCGAGCGCGAGCGTCTCGTCGTAGACGGGCACGGCGCCGGCCTGGTGCCACAGACCCTGTTCCTTCGCATAGCTCTCCACGAGCGCAACCAGATCGTCGGGGCGTCCCGTCGCGCGGAGATACCGGAGCGTCTCGTCGTCGATCGGGAAGATCGTGCACGTCGAGCCGTACTCCGGGGACATGTTGCCGATCGTGGCGCGGTTCTCGAGCGGCACCCGCGCGACACCCTCGCCGTAGAACTCGACGAACTTGCCGACCACGCCGTGGTGGCGGAGCAGCTCGGCGACCGTGAGCACGAGGTCGGTGGCGGTCGCACCGGCCGGCAGCGCCCCGACGAGCTCGATGCCGACGACGCGCGGCAGCAGCATCGACACCGGCTGGCCCAGCATTGCCGCCTCGGCTTCGATGCCACCGACGCCCCATCCGAGCACGCCGAGGCCGTTGACCATCGGGGTGTGGGAGTCGGTGCCGACGAGCGTATCGGGGTACGCGACGCCGTCGTCGTCCCGGAACACCACCTGGGCGAGATACTCGAGATTGACCTGGTGGCATATCCCGCGGTTCGGCGGGAACACGCGCAGGGTGCGGAACGCCGACTGCGCCCAGCGCAGGAATGTGTACCGCTCGCGATTGCGCGAGAACTCCAGCTCGGCATTGCGGGCGAACGCGTCGGGCACACCGGCCACATCGGCGATGATCGAGTGGTCGATCACCAGGTCGACGGGGATACCCGGCTCCACGGCGCGGGGGTCGCCGCCCAACGCGATCATGGCGTCGCGCATCGCGGCGAGGTCCACGATGGCGGGCACGCCGGTGAAGTCCTGCATCAGCACGCGTGCCGGCATGAATTGCAGCTCGCGATGGCCGGCCTCCTCGGCCGCTCGCGAGCGGTCGGCCAGGGCACTGATGTCCTCGGCCGTCACGTTCAGGCCGTCCTCGTGCCGAAGGAGGTTCTCGAGGAGGATGCGAAGCGAATACGGCAGCCGGCTCGGGTCGTCGAGCACCGCGTCGAGCCGAAATACGTCGTAGCCGCGGTCTCCGACGGAGAGCCGGGTCTTGGCGCCGAAGCTGTCTGTCGTCACCCCGGCAACCTACCCTTGGCGTCGAACCGTGCCCTGACGATCGATATTCGGTACGCTCACGTCTCGTGACCTCGGAGGATCCGGCGGTGGAACCCACCATCGCACTCTCCGTCGAGCACGGCGAGGCTGGGGCCGTCGTGACCGTCGGCGGAGACCTCGAGTTCGGAACGGCCGCGTCGTTGCGCAGCGCGCTCGATCGAGCTCGCGCATCAGGGATGCGATCCGTTGGTCGTCGACCTGGGCAGCCTCGACTTCATCGACTCGACCGGCTTGAGCCTGCTCGTACAGGCGAAGCAGCGGATCGAGTCCCAGGGTCACCGTTTCGTGCTGCGCAACCCGACCGAGCGCGTGCGACGCGTGCTCGAGATCTCGGGCCTCGCAGAGCTGTTCACGATCGAGTAGGACCGCGTGCCGACTCGGATTGTCGCCACTCCTGCCACGGGGTGGGAGGCGCGCCGTCGAGTTGATGCGCCATCTCGTCGAGATACCAGCGCTGGAACGAGCGCACGTCGGCCGGGGTCTCCAGCGTGAGCAGGTCGCCCGATCGGCAATAGGCGTCGATCTCGTCCAGGAGTGCCGCGAACGTGGGTGCGCCCCGCCCGAGTGCCGTGGGCATCACCACCTCGAAGTCGATCGCCTCGTCACCCCGGGCCAGCGCCTCTTCGATCGCGCGCTCGGCACCCGTGTTGAGACCGCCGGCGCGGATGCGAACGCGTTCGACGACGTCGAGCAACCGCTTCGGCAGCTCGGCATTGTCCCCGCCGCCGTCGACGATGAACGCGAGCTCGCGCACCAACGCCTCACCGTGCTGTCGGGCTCGTTGGAGCAGGTCGAGCGGGCAGCCCTGCATCGCCACCGTACCGAGCTCGACGTTGCGGTCTCCGGCCAAGGTGCTCAGCCCCCGGCCCCGACGCGGTCTTGTTCGGCCGCGTCCACCTCGAACCACACACACTTGCCGTTGCCGTTCATCTCGACGCCCCAGCGTCGGGCGATTCGGTCGACCAGCAACATGCCGCGCCCGGTCACCGCATCCGGTCCGTAGTCGCGGACCCGTGGCGGTGACGGGCTCGAGTCACAGACCGCGACCCGGAGTTGAGATCCGTCGCGGTCGATCGTCACTGTCGCCGACGACCGCGCGTGGAGGATCGCGTTCGTGACGAGCTCGGACACGAGCAGCTCGGCGTCCTCGATCGCGTCGTCGCAGCCCCATGCTCGCATCGTCCCCGCGACAAATTGGCGAGCGCGCGCCGCCGCGGTGTGGTCGGGCGCGAGCTCCAACGAAGCCACGAGCACGGATGCTACAGAGCGCAGCCAGGTGCCGACAGGACGCGCATCCGCAGGCATGAGGCTCGCATGCCCGGCACTACCATGCGCACATGCTGAGGCTGGGACGAGGTGCCTCACCTCGGCCGCGAGCATGGTTCCTCGCGGGTGTTGTCGCGACCACCCTGATCGCAGTCATCGACCTGGCACGCGGGAGCGAGGTCATGCTCACGGCCGTCGTCGTGGGCCCGCTGCTCGCGGCGATCGGCGCGTCTGCGATCGGCGTCACGATCGTCGCCGCCTATGCGCTCGGCCTGGCACTCGTGCTCGGCGCCGCGCACGGCATCTTCTTCGAGGGTGATTACGTCGTGCGGCTCGCGGTGGTTGTCGCCGGTAGCGCCGCCGCGATCGTGTCGGCGAGGCTTCGCCAACGGCGCGACGACGAGCTCGAGATCACCCGTCCCCAGGCGGCGGACGCGCAGCGACTGCGCCTCGCCCTCGACGCCGGAAAGATGGGCACGTGGCGCTGGGATCTGCGCACCGGACGCATCATTTGGGACGAGCGGCTCGAAGCGTTGTACGGACTCGCCCCCGGGGACTTCGACAGCTCCTTCACGATGTACGAGTCGCTGCTGCATCCCGAAGACCGCGAGATGGTGCTCGGGTCGGTGCGCGGCGGTATGCAACGCAACAAGCCGTGGCGCTTCGACCATCGCGTGGTGTGGCCCGACGGTTCGGTGCATTGGATGGAGGGCCGCGGCGAGCCCGTGCACGACCGGTCCGGCGCGATCGTCGGCGCGTCGGGCGTGACCATCAACGTCGATGCCCGGCACGCGCTGCTCGACGCCGAAACGCTCGCGCGCGAAGCGGCCGAACGATCGTCGGCCGCGGTACAGAGCCTGGCCGAGACCTCCACGGCGCTCGCCGATGCGACCACGGTCGACGAAGTCGGCGAAGTGATCGTCGATCGCGCGGTGCGTACGCTGCACGCCCGCTCGGGGTACTTCGCAACTGTTGACGTCGACACCAACGAGCTGGTCATGCGCGCGCAGTCGGGCTATCCCGACTGGATCGTCCGGAACTACGGACGCGTCGAGCCTCGGCGCGTCCGTGCCCGGCGTCGAGGCCATCCGCTCGGGCGAGCCGATCTTCATCGAGTCGCCAGAACACCGCCGAGAGCGCTACCCGCAGTACCCGGACGACCCCGCCCATGACGCGTTCGTCGTGCTGCCGCTGGCGCCGCTCGCCGGTGCCCGGGCGGTGCTCGCGTTCGGGTTCGCAGAACCCCGAAGATTCGACGACGACGACCGTAGCTACATCGCCGCCGTGGTCGAGGCGTGCGCACAGGCGCTCCAAAGGGCAACCGCGCACGAAGCGCAACTCGCTGCGCTGAGCCGGTTGCGCACGCTGCTCGACAGCTCCGAGCAGCTCGGTGCGCTCGACGATCCCGACCACGTCGTGGAGACAATCGCTTCACTGGCCGCGACACGCATCGGCGTATGGGCCTCCGTCGTCAGGATCCTGCCCGACAACACACTCGAGCTCACCGTCGTTGCGCACAAGGATCCGGCGTTGACGCCCCTCGTCCAAGAAGTCATGAACCAGTTGCCCGAAGACCACGCATCGCTCCAACGTGTGATCGACACCGGCGAGCCGATCCTGTCGCACGGGCTGCCGGACTTCGCCGACGAAGCGGTAGCCGGCGACGCGGAGCTACGCGCGAAGGTCGATGCCATCGGTTTCGAGTCGTATCTGTTGGTACCCATCACCATCGCCGGCCGCCGTCTCGCCGTGTTGTCGATCGGTGCCTCGGTCCCGATCCGGCTGGGGCCGAGTGACGTCGAGCTCGCGGTCGACCTCGGGCGGCGAGGCGCGTCCGCGCTCGAACGCGCGCAGCTGTGGCAGGCGAGCCAGAGGCAGCTCGAGGCTGAACAACGCATCGTCGAGTTGTTGCAACGAACGATCATCCCGGATCGCCTGCCCGCGCTCCCCGGCGTGAGGGTTGCGGCCGCGTATCGGCCGGCCGAGGTGGAGGTCGACGTCGGCGGCGACTGGTACGACGCGTTCGTCGCGCCCGACGACTCGATCGTCGTCGTCGTCGGCGACGTCGCCGGTCACGGCGTCCAGGCCGCGAGCCTCATGGGGCGTGTTCGCAACGCGCTCCGCGCGTATGCAATGGAAGACACCGAGCCCGCGTCGATCCTGATTCGCCTGCACCGGTTGCTCCGCGCCCATGACTCCTTGGAGATGGTCACCGCATTCGTGGCGCGCTACGACCCGGAGCGCAACACGATGTCATGGTCGCGGGCGGGCCATCCGCCGCCGTTGATCGTGGGGCCCGGCGGTACCACGCACTTCCTCGACGACGTCAACGGCGCCCCACTCGGCACGATGGTGCGTGACTACAGGTCGGCAGTGACACCGATGCCGCCCGGCTCGTTGCTCGTCTGTTACACGGACGGACTGATCGAGCGCCGCGATCGCATCATCGACGACGGCCTGGCCTGGCTGCGGCAGCGCGTGCGCCAGTACGTGGAGGACGACATCGACACGCTCTGCAACAAGCTCGTGGACGACCCGTTCGTCCCGCACCCGTCGCCGGACGACATCTGCGTCCTTGCGATGCGCACGGACTCCGTCTGACGTGACCTACGTCGTCGCGATCGACATCGGAGGCACGAAGCTTGCGGCGGGCGTCGTGCGCGACGACGGTGCGCTGCTCGCGCGAGACGATGCATCGACGCCGGAGACCACGGACGCCGAGGAGCTCTTCGCCGCGCTCGGCGCGGTCATCGACATGCTCGGCGACGCGACGCGGGAAGCGAGCGCGGTGGGCGTCGGATGCGGCGGTCCGATGACGCCCGAGGGCGAGGAGGTCTCGCCGCTGAACATCCCGGCGTGGCGGGGGTTCCCGTTGCGGGCGCGCCTCGCCGAGCGGTGCCGGCTGCCGGTGTTCGTCGACAACGATGCAAAGGCACTCGCGCTCGGGGAAGGGTGGACGGGTGCGGCACGGGGTGTCGACGACTACATCGGCATGGTCGTGTCGACCGGTGTGGGCGGCGGCATCGTGTCGGGCGGTCGTCTCCTCGACGGCGCGCTCGGCAACGCCGGCCACATCGGTCACGTCACCGTCGAGCCCGAGGGCCGAGCGTGCGGGTGCGGCGCGCGCGGGTGCCTGGAAGCGGAGGCGTCGGGGTCGGCGATCGCAAGGATCACCGGACGGCATCCCCGCGATGCGCCTCCCGCGCTCGTCGCCCGGACGGGCACGATGGTCGGGCGCGCGATCGCGTCCGTCGGCAAACCTGATCGATCTGCGCCTCGCGGTCGTGAGCGGTTCGGTGGCCCTCGGCTTCGGCACACCCTTCTTCACGGCCGCGCAGGCCGAGATCGATGCACGCGCTGTGTCTGGACTTCTCGCGCGGCACGCGCGTCGTCCCGGGCGCGCTCGGCGCCGACGGCCCCCTGATCGGTGCCGCGCGGGTCGCGTACCGCCAACTTGCGTGAGCGACGGCCCGTATAGGGCCCCCAGTCACGCAGGTTCGAATCTGCCGCCGTCGATCACGACGACGCCGTTCTGGTTGACCGTCTGGAAGATCGCCTTGCCCTTGCCGTCGTCCCACATCTTCACGGTGAGCGTGTCGCCGGGCATCACCGGCTTGGAGAACCGGGCGTCCATCGAGCCGAACTTGGCGACGTCGGAGCCGCACAGCTCGTGCAGCAGGGCGCGACCGGTGAAGCCGTACGTGCAGAGACCGTGCAGGATCGGCTTCTCGAAGCCTGCGAACTTTGCGATCTCGGGATCGGAGTGCAGCGGGTTGCGGTCGCCGTTGAGCCGGTACAGCAACGCCTGGTCGGCGCGTGTCGCGTACGTCACCTCGTGGTCGGGCTTGCGATCGGGCATCTTCGGCGGATCGGCGATCTCGGGCCCGCGGTTCTCGCCGAAGCCGCCTTCGCCGCGGATGAACGCCGCGAAACGCGTCGTGAACGCCGGCTTGCCGCTGTCGGCGTACGTCGACTCGTTCTCGAGCCGCACGACTGCGGCCTTGCCCTTGTCGTAGATGCCGACGATCTTGCTGACGGTGTCGACCTCGCCTTCCGGCGGGATCGGGCCGTGCAACGTCACGCCCTGCTCGCCGTGCAACAACATGCGGAAGTCGAAGTCGCCCCAGCTCGGCAGGCCCGGACCGCCGCCCATCGCGATGACCACCGGCATCGTCGGCAGCACGCGCTGGGTGACGTTCTGCGAGTTCTCGGTCGTGAACTCGAGCTCGAAGCCGGTCGGGTCGACCTGTCCGGCGCCGATGCCGAGCGCGTAGAGCAACGCGTCCTTCGACGTCCACGAGCTGCTTCCCGGGCTGGGACACCGCGCCCACGGCGTCCAGATTCATCGGCATTCGGGATGCTCCTTGTCGTCTACGCGTCAGTGAGGGGCATGTTCGTTGTGCAGGGAGGCACCTAGGAAAGCATGTTGGACGGTTCGGCGGCCTTGGCGACGAGGTCGGGGATCACCTTCGTCAGCTGCGCGGGCTCCCAGCGCATCCCGTTGTTCCGTCGCGGTGGGTCCACGCCGCCAGCCCTCGGCGACCGACACGCGGTCGCCGTCGACGAGGAACACGCGGCCATTCACGTCTTCGTTGTCGTTCGAACCCAGCCACACGACCAGCGGCGAGATGTTCGCGGGGTCGAGCGTGTCGAAGGTGCCCTCTTGCGCGGGACCGAACCCGAGGTTCTCGGTCATGCGTGTACGCGCGACCGGCGCGATCGCGTTCGTGGCGACGCCGTAGCGGTCCGAGCTCGAGGCCGCAGATGATCGTGAACGCAGCGATGCCGGCCTTGGCCGCGCCGTAGTTCGTTTGTCCCGCGTTCCCGAAGATGCCCGGACGGCGACGACGTGTTGACCACGCGCGCCTTGATCGGCGTCCCCGCCTTGGCCTGATCGCGCCAGTACGCGGCCGCGTGCCGGGTCGGCGCGAACGCACCCTTGAGGTGCACCGCGATCACGGCGTCCCACTCGCCTTCTTCCATGTTCGCGAGCATGCGGTCGCGCAGGATGCCGGCGTTGTTGACGAGCGTGTCGAGGTGACCGAACGTGTCGATCGCGCGCTGCACCATGCGGCCCGCGCCCGCGAAGTCGGCGACGTTCTCGCCGTCGGCGACGGCCTCGCCGCCCATCGCCTTGATCTCCTCGACGACCTCCATCGCCGGGCTGAGCGACCCGCCCTCGCCGTGCATGTCGCCGCCGAGGTCGTTGACCACGACCTTGGCGCCCTCGGCCGCGAACGCGAGCGCGTGCTCACGCCCGATGCCGCGGCCCGAGCCGGTCACGATGACCACCCGGCCGTCGCAGATCCCCATTGAGCTTCCTTCGGACCTCGGAGCTGCTCGCGCAGCTGGTGCTTGTAGAGCTTGCCGTTGTCGTGCCTGGGGCAGCTCCTCGAGGAAGACCACACGCCGGGGACACTTGTAGTGCGCGATGCGGTCCCGGCACCACTCGATGAGCTCGGCGGCGAGCTCGCGCGTCGGCTCGACGCCCGGTCTGCGGCTCGACCGCGGCCACCACGATCTCGCCCCATTCTTCGTCGGGCTGACCGACGACGCCGACGTCGCCGACCGCCGGGATGGCCGAGCAACGCGGCCTCGACCTCGGCCGGATAGACGTTCACGCCGCCGGTGATGATGAGGTGCGCGCTGCGGTCGGTGAGGAAGAGGTAGCCGTCGTCGTCGACGTAGCCGACGTCGCCGAGGGTGAAGTGCGTCTCCCGGTACGCGCCGGCGGTCTTCTCGGGCGCCTTGAAATACTCGAACGGATCGTCGGGCGCCTTCAGGTACACGGTGCCGACCGTGCTCGCGGACACGTCGCGGCCGTCGTCGTCGAGGATGCGCACGTGGTCCGGCGGGTTCACCTTGCCGACCGTGCCGGGTTTGCGCGAGCCACTCGTCCGAGCCGACCAGCGTGCCGGAGCCTTCGGTCGCGGCGTAGTACTCCCACACGATTGGCCCGAGCCACTCGATCAGGCGCCGCTTCACGTCGACCGGGCACGGCGCCGCGCCGTGGAGGACGAACACGAGCGACGAGATGTCGTAGCGCGCCTTCACGTCGTCGGGCAGCGAGAGCAGGCGGTGGAACATCGTCGGGACCATGTGCGTGTGCGTCACGCCGTGCTGCTCGATGAGCGCGAGCGTCCGTTCCGCCGACCAGCCGTCCATCATCACGATCGGCACGCCCATCGCGGCCGGCGCCGCGAGCGAGAACGAGAGCGGTGCGGCGTGGTACAGCGGGCCGGTGCACAGGTGCACGTGACGGTCCGAGCGGTACGCGGTCAGCTGCGCGACACGCGAGCGACGCCGCGCGGGTCGGGCGGACGACGCACGCCTTTCGGCCGGCCGGTCGTCCCCGACGTGTAGAGCATCGTGCCGCCCGGCGTCGGGTCGTCGATATCGCTGCCGTCTTCGGACGCGAGCACCTTCTCCCACTCGTCGAAGCCGTCGATCTCACCGCCGACCGCGACGACGCGCGCAGCCGGGGCGCGAGCTCGGCGGCTTGCCGGGCGACACCCGCGAAGCGTTCGTGCGCGACGAACGCGGTCGCCTCGCAGTCGTCGAGGATGTAGCCCGCCTCGTCGCCGGTGAGATGCCAGTTGACGGTCGTCAGCCGGAGTCCCGGCGCGCTGGGCGGCCGCAACCGTCTCCGCGAACTCGGGCCGGTTCGCGCACATGAACGCGACGCCGTCGCCCGCCCGCACACCACGCGCCCGCAGCGCGCGCACCAGACGGTTCGCGTTGGCGTTGGCCTCGCGCGAACGTGCGGTTCCCGGCCTCGGAGATCAGCGCGGGCCGTTCGCCGTTCTCGGCCGCCCAGAAGGCCGGGAGCATCCCCTGATCGGCCGCGGCATTGATCGCGTCGAGATCGGGCCGGCACGCTACCAGCTCCCTCGCTCTCGCCACGTCCGGCTTCGCTGCGGTCCGAGCGACGTATCGCCCCTGATGCGCCATCCCTGGCTTCGCTGCGTCCATCGCCCGTCGATGTCCCTCGGCGACTCACGATGGCTCCGCCGACGGTCCGCACGATCACGCAGTCTGGCGGTCCTTCGCGACCTCGTCGAGCGTGGCGTACTCCTCGCCGGTGTCGGCCCAGTCCTCGAACTGGATCACGCCGATCTCGGTGAAGCGCTCGCGGAGCCAGCCGCCGGACGCGTCGAGCAGGCCGAGCTTCTTGCAGTTCGGCACGATCTTCGAGAACAGCAGCTGCTGGAACATCTGCTGCGCGGGCGGGTTCACCTTGTCCATCGTGCGGTACACGCGCTTCGGGATCGACGCCCATGCGCTCCCACATCTCGGCGTGCGCGAACCGGCGCTGCAGCCGGCACGCGACGTCGAACGCGAACTCCTGGCGCTCGCGCATCTCGGCGTCGGTGAGCTCCTTGTAGAACTCCTGCAGCGAGAGCACGCCGAACGCGACGTGGCGCGCTTCGTCGCTCATCACGTAGCGCAGCAGCTTCTTCAGCAGCGGCTCGGTCGTGATCTGTGCATCAAGCCGAACGCGGCGAGCGCGAGACCCTCGACCATGATCTGCATGCCGAGGTACGCGATGTCCCAGCGCGGGTCGGCGAGGATGTCGTCGAGGATGCTCTTCAGGTTCTCGTTGATGCCGTACTGGTTGCCGAGCTTCTCGTCGAGGTAGCGCGGCGAACACCTCGACGTGGCGCGCTTCGTCGATCACCTGCGTCGCGGCGTAGTACTTGGCGTCGATCCACGGCACGGTCTCGACGATCCGGGCCGTGCACAGCAGCGCACCCTGCTCGCCGTGCATGAACTGCGAGAGCAACGAGTTCTGCAGCTCGACACCGACCTGGCGCCACTCCTTGTCACCGAAGTGCTTGACCGGCGAGTCCTCGGCCTCGGCCAGCGCCTGGAACCGCATCGGGCCGCCGTCGCCGAGCTCGTGGCGCACCTTCTCGGGATCGACGTCGATCGACCAGTCGAGATCGGTCGACGCGTTCCACTGCGACGTCTTCGCCTTCTCGTAGAGCTTCATGAGCGGGCACGGCTGCGCTCGTAGTCCCACGTGAAGATCGCGTCGAACTTCGACTCACCGCGTGGATCGTCTCGAGCTTGTCGTTCACGTTGCTCCTCCTCGGAGACTGCGTCCAGCAGACGCGAGATCAATTCGTGCCACGCGTCGCCATCGGGCGGCGGCGGCGTGCAGGGTGCGCAACACGAGCGCGCCCATCGCGAGCGTGAGACAGAACCGGGCGAACGCGTCGGTGTCGAGCGCCGGATCGATCGACGCCGTCGGCCTTCGGCGCGCTCGACGAATCGCCGATCACGCGCTCGCGCGCGCCGAGCCGGTCGCGCAGCGCGCCCGCGAGCTCGTCGTCGCGGCGGGCGGCCGCGATCGCGTCGATCAGCAGCGGACGTGCTCGCGCGGGCCGGACGAGCTGGTCGCCGAGCAGCTCGAGCAGCTCGCGCACGTCGCGGCCGACGTGCTTCCGCGAGCAGCGCGTCGATCTCGGCGTCGGCACGCGCGCCGATCGCGTCGAACAGCAGCTCGGCCTTGCCCCGGAAGTTGGCGTAGACGGCGCCGGTGGTGAGGCCGGCGGCCCGGGCGATGTCCTGCAGCCGGGCACCCTCGTAGCCCTGCTCGACGAAGACCTCGACCGCCGCGGCGAGCAAGCGCTCACGGGACGAGATGGGTCGTGGAGGGCGGCCATCCGGTCATGATAACGATCATTATCCGAGGTGCAAGGCGCCGGGACGCCGGTCGGGGGCGAAGATGCCGGCGGTGGCGACCTGCCGCCGTGACCCTCGCCGACGTCCGGGACGCGGCCGACGCGATCGCGCGACGCGGTCGCCGAGACCCCGATGCCGCAGCTCGGGGACCCTCTCGGCGATCACCGGCGCCGACGTGTTCTTGAAGTTCGAGAACCTGCAGTTCACCGGCTCGTTCAAGGAGCGCGGCGCCCGCAACTTCCTCGCTCCACCTCTCCCCCGACGGCGCGGGCACGCGGCGTCGTGGCGGCGTCGGCGGGAAACCACGCGCAGGGGGTTGCGTACCACGCCCGCCTGCTCGGCATCCCGGCGACGATCGTGATGCCCGCCGACACGCCGTTCACGAAGGTCGTCGAACACCGCGCATCACGGCGCGCACGTCGTGCTCGAGGGTGCGGGCTACGCGGCCGCGCTCGCGGAGGCGAAGCGGATCGCTCGCGACAGCGGCGCGACACTCGTGCCCGCCTTCGACGATCCGCTGATCATCGCCGGGCAGGGCACGATCGGCCTCGAGATGCTCGACCCGACGTCAACGATCTCGACGCGATCGTCGTGCCGGTCGGCGGCGGCGGGCTCATCGCCGGCATCGCGGTCGCGGTGAAGGCGCTGCGCCCGGAGATGCGGGTCATCGGCGTGCAGGCCGAGGGCTACGCCGGGATGCTGCACGCGCTCGGGCAGGCGCCGCGCGCCGACCGGCGGCGCCACGATCGCCGAAGGCATCGCGGTCACGCGAACCGGGTGTGCTGACCCGCGAGATCGTCGCCGAGCTCGTCGACGACATCGTCGTCGTCTCCGAGCAGCGCATCGAGGAGGCGATCGCGCTCGCGCCGAGATCGAAAAGACGGTGCTCGAGGGCGCGGGCGCGGCCGGGCTGGCGGCGCTGCTGGAGCATCCGGAGCTGTTCCGCGACCAGCAACGTCGGCGTGGTGCTCAGCGGCGGCAACATCGACGCCCGGATGCTCGACGTCGGTCCTGCTGCGGGCGCTGGCCCGGTCCGGACGGCTCGTGCGGCTGCGCATCGAGCTGCCCGATCGGCCCGGGGTGCTCGCTGCCGTGGCGCAGATCGTCGGCGGACTGCGCGCGGCAACATCGTCGACGTCGAGCATCGCCGTGACCTCCCGGCGTCGCCGCTCAAGAGCGTGCGCCGTCGACGTGTCGGTCGAGACCCGCGATCGCGCCGCACGCCGACGAGATCGTGAAACGCGCTGGAGGCGCGAAGGCTTCCGCGTCGAGGTCGTGTGACCGACGGTGTCCGGACGATCATGATCATCGTTCGCTCGGCCCGGCCCGACGAGTACTCGCGCGTCGGCGAGCTGACCGTCGCGGCGTATCGCGGCTTGACCGTCGACCACCTGTGGGGCGGCTACGAGGACGAGATCCTGGACACCGCGACGCGCGCGAAGGGCGCCGACATCCTCGTCGCCGAGCTCGACGGCCGCGTCGTCGGCTCCGTGACGTACGTGGGCGAGCACACCTCAGCATGGAGTGAGTGGACGCGACCGGGCGAGGCGCAGTTCCGCCTCCTCGCAGTCGACGCCGCGGCGCGTGGCCGAGGTATCGGCGAGCTGCTCGTGCGCGCGTGCCTGGATCGGGCGCCGCGAATGGCACAGCCGGTGATCATCCACACGACACCGTGGATGGTCGCCGCGCGCCGCATGTACGAGCGTCTCGGGTTCGTACGCCGCCCGGACCGCGACGCCCCGTACGAGGAGTGGAACGCGCCACCGATCGAGGGCGTGCCCGACGTGTGGATCGGCCAGCCGTTCCTGGCGTACAGCGCGCCAATGAGCTGAGCGCACCTCGAGAAAGCCGGCATTTCGCAGTCGCAACCTCCGGAACCCGCGCTTAGCATCCGAGTCATGCGTCCGCGGTTGCGTCAATTCGTGACATCGCTTCGTACCCGCACATACCCACGGGGGCGTCCAGCTGACGATCATGCCGCCGCGGCCCGTTCCCGCGGGCTGGTTGTTGCGACTGAGAGTGGAGAATCACGGCCATCCGGCGACGTTCGAGTGTCAGATCACTCCCCTCGGAGAGTTGCCGGCAGGCACGCAACGGTCGTCTTGGTCGCTGCCGTGGCGCAATCACGAAGGAGCATCCCGAGCGCACCTGGACCGCGGGCAGGGAGAGCTCGTGCGCCTCGCACTCGCTCGCACCGCGCGGCCGGATCCCGATCTCCTCCTTCTCAGCCACGATCAAGACGGCCGACCCGAAGCGAGCTTTCCCGCGACTCCGGATCGTTCATTGCTCGTGAGTGTCCGTATCCGTGACAGCGAACGTGACGACATTGTGGCCGCGGAGTGCGTCAGCGTCTCGTTCCGCAGGTACGACCTGTCGCCGGCAGTCGCGTTCGTCAGCGAGAGCACGCAGGGAACGCGGCTGCCCGATCGCACTGCGGCCATGGCAACGGAGTCGCCCCGAGCCACAGGTGTCCCAGCGCCGCCGCGCCCGGCGAGCGGGCCGCCTCCGCAGGAAGTCGTCGCACTCGACGCGTCGCCCCCGAGAGCGGCGCAAAGCGCGCCACATCACCCGGTCTGAAAGAGACCACTTGCAAGACGTCCTTCGTTGTTCGGTTTGCGGTTCGGCGTACGACGTCGGCGAGGAGACGCTCGTCTGCAACGGATGCGCGGCGTCCTTCCCCGTTGTCGACGGCATTCCGATTCTCCTCAAGGACACCACGATCGGCACCAAGCTCGACCACACCGATGTCTCCGAGCGGGGGATCAGCGAGATTGGGACCGTTTGGAGAGGAATCATCGAGCGGATCGGATTCCAACGACCGGACGTTGTCGAAGTCGGCGCGGGGATGGGTGCGCTGACGCTCGGCCTTCTCCAGGAGAACGCGGTCTCACACATCACCGCCACTGACGTCTCACAAGATTTCCTCCGCACGATCGGCGCACGCGTCGGTGACGACAACACACTGTCGCTGATCGCGTGCGACGCGAATGAGCAGCACTTCCGTTCGGAAGCCTTCGACCTCGTGGTCGGGAGATCGATCCTGCATCATCTGCTCGACTACGACGTCACCCTTCGGAATTGCTGCGACATGCTCAAGCCAGGTGGCGCGGCGGTGTTCTTCGAGCCGGTGCTGGAAGGAAAGACGATCATCGCCTTGATGTTGGCGCTGATGCTCCGGTGTGATGAAGCGATGAACGGCGCCACGTTTTCGACCGAGGAGCGAAAGAAGATTCGCAGCCTGACTCTCCATCTGCTCAAGTCGAAACTCGCCCCGCGCGACCGCGAGTCCCTCGCTCAAATCGAGGACAAGTACATCTTCGGGATCGAAGAGATGCACGAGACGGGGAAGCGGGCGGGCTTCTCGGAGGTCGAGTTCTTCAACAACGGCGAGGTCAGGCCGGCGTACTGGGCGTACGTGGCGAAGACCTGCGCATCAGTGGGCATCCCGGCGGCGAAGGTCGGCCGTTACCAGTGGATCGGCGTCCAGTTCGCTTCGACCTACGGGCTCATGTTCCCCGATCGGCTGGTCACGCCAATGGGATTCTTCGTGTTCCGCAAGTAGAGGTGTTTCGGCGAGCGCGCTACGCCCGTCTGAATCGGGCTGGTTGAGCTCGACGAAGTTGCCGGACGGATCGTGGAGGAAGGCCTGATGGCCCGCACCTTGCATGTGGGGCACGGGGTGCACCTCGACGCCCTTGGCGCGGAGATCGGTGACGGCGGCGTCGAGGTCGTCGACGCGGATCGCGAAGTGGTGGCTGCCGGTCGCAGGGTCGTCCGATTGCATGAGGTGGACCTGCTGGCCCCCGGCGTCGAGCCAGTAGCCGCCGAAGCCGAAGTCGGGTCGCGGCAGCACCGAGCATCCGAGCGCGTCCCGGTAGAACGCGAGCGCTTCGTCTTCGTCGCGCACGCAGATCGCGACGTGGTGGATCCCGCTGGGTTTCATCGTCCCGCAGAGTAGGTTCACCTGCCGTGCTGTGGCCAGACCCGTCGCGCGTCGACCTCTCGCTCGACAGCCGGGCCGTCACTTTCGAGAACCCGACCGGCGCACGCGGCGCGGGAGGCGCGTCGCACCACGGTCGCAAGGGCGCGCCGTCACGCGGGATCCGTGCCGGGCGAGCGCGTCACGCTCGCCGACATCGAGGGTCCGGGCACGATCCGGCACTTCTGGTGCACGGTCCCGCCCGCGCCGCCCGAGTCGATGCGAGCACTCGTGCTCGAAGTGTTCTACGACGACGGCGACCAACCGAGCATCTCGGTGCCGTTGCTCGACTTCTTCGGCGCGCCGCTCGGCCGTGCGGTGCCGTACGCGTCCGTGCTGACCGTCGTTGCGGAAGGGCGCGGCTTCAACGCGTACTTCCCGATGCCGTTCCGCACGCGCGTCCGCGTCGAGCTCCACAATCACTCGGCCCGTCACGTCGAGTGCTACTTCCAAGTCGACTACACGCTCGAGCCCACATTGCCGGACGACGCCGGGCTGTTGCACGTGATGTTCCGCCGGGAGAACCCGACGACGATGCGACACGATTTCGTCATCGCCGACGGCCTCGCCGGGCCGGGAAGGTTTCTCGGCTGCGTGATCGGCATCAGGCCGATCGACGGCGGCATGTGGTACGGCGAGGGCGAGGTGAAGATCTTCCGCGACGGCGACCGGGAGCTGCCGACGATCTGCGGGACCGGGCTCGAGGACTACGTCGGCAGCGCGTGGGGCATGGGACCGCACGCCGGCCCGTACGCGGGCGCGCCGCTCGACGTGCGCGCGCGCCGGACGCCTCGGCCGCCGCGATCCCAGACTTCGTCGGCTTCTACCGCTGGCACCTCCCCGACCCGGTCGTGTTCTCCGACGACCTCCGGGTCACGATCCAGCAAATCGGCGCGGCCAGCTTCCCGCCCGGCGCGGAGACGCGCGCCGACGCGTACTTCGCGACCAACCCGCCGGCGGGGCGCGGGATCCTGCGCGACGCCTGGCCCGGCGTCGGCACGTTCGCGATCTGCGAGCGGGTGGACGACTACTGCGGCGCCGCCTTCGTCTATGCCCGGGACGCGCAGCCGGTGCCGAGGGTCGACGTGCCCGCCGCGGTCGCGGATCTCGAGCGCCGATCCTACGAACACGCCGACGCCATGGAATCCTTCTTCGGTTCCTGAACGACGCACGGAGGTTCTGGTGGGTGCTCTCGACGGCAAGGTGATCGCGGTGACGGGCGCGGGACGTGGGATCGGGCGGGCCGTTGCGCTCGCGTCGGCCGCCGAGGGCGCGGCCGTCGTCGTGAACGACTACGGCGTGTCGGTCGACGGCAATGAGCCCGCGAGCGAGGTCGCGAACGAGGTCGTCGCCGAGATCACCGACGCGGGAGGACGGGCCGCGGCCAACGCGAACTCCGTCACGACGATGGACGGCGGCGCGTCGATCGTGCAGCAGGCGATCGACAGCTTCGGGCGCATCGACGGCGTGGTGTGCGTCGCGGGGATCCTCCGCGAGCGCATGTTGTTCAACATGTCCGAGGACGAGTGGGACCCGGTCATCGAGACGCACCTGAAGGGAACGTTCACCGTGTTCCGTGCGGCGGCACCCGTATTCCGTCAGCAGCGCAGCGGCTCGATGATCGGCTTCACGTCGGGTGCGTTTGCCGCGAGCGTCGCGCAGGCGAACTACGCGGCGGCGAAGGGCGGCATCGTGTCGCTCGTGCGCAGCGCGGCGGCCGGCATGAACAAGTACGGCGTCACCGCCAACTGCATCGCACCGGTCGCGAAGATCGCGCATGTCGGGACAGGTGCCGTTCGGCCTCGAGATGGGTGAGCCGGAGGACGTCGCCCCGATGGTGTGCTTCTTGCTGTCCGACCACGCCCGCGAGGTCACCGGCCAGATCTACACGGCGAACGGCGGCCGCATCGCGGTGTGGAACCAGCCGGTCGAGGTACGCGAGGTACGCAAGGACGGCCGCTGGACGGTCGACGAGATCGCGGCGCGCTTCGACGAGGTCGGCCAGGAACCGATGCCGATCCTGGAACGGCTCAAGGCGATGGAGAGCGCCGCGAAGACCGGCGACACGCCCAACGCCTAATCCTTGAACCGCGCGTGGCGGGCGACGAGCGCGTCGCCCATCGCCGATGGCTCGCCCGGCCGGTACGGCCCGTGCCCACCGGCCGCGATGCGGCGGCGCGCGAGCTCATCGGCGGCGCGGGCGGACGTGATCCCCTCGTCACGCGCGATAGCGAGCACGTGTCCGGTGGTGTCCGCGATGCGTGCCGCTTCGGCATACGCCCGGTCGACCGAATAGCCGCCGGGTGCCCACTCCTGCGCGATGTTGATGATGCCGCCGGCGTTCACGACGTAGTCGGGCGCGTACACGATGCCGCGCTGCTCGAGTGCTTCCGCTGCGGCGCCGTCGAGGAGCTGGTTGTTCGCGGCACCGCACACCACCCCGCACCGCAACGCCGCGACGGACTCGCGCGTGAGGACGCCGCCGAGCGCGCACGGCGAGAAGACGTCACAGTCCGCCGAGACGACCTCGTCCAATGCGACCACCGGGACGCCGGCGGCCCGCGCTTTGGCGGCATCGATGTCCGCGATCGCGACATGCGACCCGGCGTCGACGAGCAACCGGGCGAGGCACGCACCGACGTGCCCGGCACCCTGGACGACGACGCGGCGGCCCGCGAGCTCGCCGGAACCGAACGCGACGGCACAGGCGGCACGCATGCCCTGCAGCACGCCGAACGCGGTGACCGGCGAGGGGTCGCCCGAGCCACCGCGGGTGGGATCGACGCCGGTCACCCAGGGCGTCTCCCGTGCGATGCCGTCCATGTCGCGCTGGCTCGCGCCGACGTCTTCGGCCGCGAGGTAACGGCCGCCGAGCGCGTCGATCCACCGGCCGAGCGATCGCAGGAAGGCGTCACTGCGCGCCGCGTGGGGATCGTCCCAGAACACCACGGTCTTGCCGCCGCCCTGGGGCAGGCCCGCCACCGCGGCCTTCATCGTCATCGCCTGCGACAGCCGCAGGGCGTCGCGGCGCGCATCGCCTTCACTGGCGTAGTGCCAGAAGCGGACACCGCCGAGCGCCGGCCCGAGCACCGTGGAGTGGATCGCCACGATCGCGTGCAGGCCGACCGCGGGATCGCCGAAGTCCGTCACCTGCTCGTGCTCGGGGATCAACATGGCTCCCTCGCTGCGCCATCCCTGGCTCCGCTGCGTCCGCACTGAGACTCTCAATACGCTAGGGGCCGTGGCAGGCATCACGTTGCGTCGCGGCGATTACGAGACGACGTTCCGACCGGACCTCGCGATGCTCTGCACGTCGCTCAAGTACGCGGGCGACGAGTTCGTCGCCTTGCCGCGATCGCTCGCCGCATTCAAAGCGGGCGCCGCGACCGGGATCCCGCTCGTGCACCCGTGGGTGAACCGGCTCGGCCGCTGGGATTACGAGGTCGCAGGTCAGGCGGTGTCGCTCTCGGGCGCAGACCTCCCGGTCGACGGCAACGGCCTCCCCATCCACGGCAATCTCTTCGCAATCCCGTTCGACGTCGAGCGCGACGACCCCGTCGGAGCTCGTTGCCCACCTCGACTACGGCGTGCATCCGGATCGCCTGCGCGCGTTCCCGTTCCCGCACATCGTCACCGTCGACGTGCACCTCGATGCCGACCGCGGCCTGACGATCGGTACCGAGGTCAGGCCCACCGGCGACGGGCCCGTGCCGATCTCGTTCGGATGGCACCCGTACCTGCGGCTCCCGCGCGGCGGTCGCAACACCTGGGAGCTGCGCTGGCCCGCGTGTGAGCACGTCGAGGTCGACGAGCGAACGATTCCCACCGGCACGCGCGAGGCGCAGCCGGCAGAGTCCGAGCCGATCGGCAGGCGTACCTTCGACGATTGCTACGCGCTCGGCGACGACCGCACCTTCGCGGTCTCGGCTGCGGACCGTGCGTTGACCCTGCGCTTCGACGCCGCGTACCCCTTCGCCCAGCTGTACGTCCCGCCCCGGCGCCGGCTCGTCGCGATCGAGCCCATGACCGCAGAGATCGACGCACTCGGGCGCGACACCGCTCCCCTGTGTCAACCGGGCGAGCGGTTCCGTGCGGAATTCACGATCGACGTGTCGCGATAGCTTCCCGCCATGCCAGGCGCGCTCGACGGCATCCGCATCCTCGACCTGTCGTGGGGCATCGCCGGTCCTCTGGGCGTGCTGCTGCTCGCCGAGCAGGGGGCCGACGTCATCAAGGTCGAACCGCCGGGCGGTGATCCGTTCCGCGCCTACGACGGCGCACGCGTATGGAACCGCAGCCGCCGGTCGCTCACCGTCGACCTGAAGTCGGCGCAGGGCAAGGACATCTTCGACCGGTTGCTCGGCACGGCCGACGTGCTCGTCGAATCGTTCCGCCCGGGCGTCATGCAACGGCTCGGCTTCGGCTACGAGGAGGTGCACGCCCGCCACCCTCGCGTCGTGTTCTTGTCGTGCCCGGCGTACCCGTCCGGCCACCGCTTCGCGCAACGCCCGGGCTACGACGCGCTCGTGCAAGCGAGCAGCGGACAGATGTGGGACCAGCCCGGCTGGCGGCTGGGCCCGATCTTCCTGCACATGCCGATGCCGTCGATGGGCGCGTTCTATCTCGTCTCCACCGGGGTGCTCGCCGCGCTGTTCGCGCGGGAGGAGACCGGGCGCGGGCAGCACGTCACGACGTCGTTGTTCGCGGGAGCGATGCTGTACACGACGCAGATCTGGCAGCACGTCGAGAAGTCGAACGCGCCAGTTCCACGAGCTGATGGGCAAGTCGTACCCGCCGGGCATCCACCAGCAGATGATCTTCGAATGCGCAGACGGCTGGGTGCACGCGTCGATCATGAGCGGTGTCACGCCGACCAAGAGCCAGGACGCGATCCTCGGCCTCGAGGAGGCGCCCGATCCGTTCACGTTCATGTCGCTGCCGCCCGAGGAGCGCGAGAAGTTCAACGCGCGCCGGCGCGAGAAGTTCAAGGAATGGAAGCGCGACGAGATCGTCGCCGCGTTCCAGGAGCACAACCACGCGATCGAGGCGATCATCACGCCCGACGAGCAGTTCGCACATCCGCAGCTGATCGCGAACGGCATGGTCCAGACCGTGGTCGATCCGGCGGTCGGCGAGACGACGCAGATCGGGACGCCGCTGCACATGTTCGGCACGCCGACCGCGATCCAGGGCCCGCAGCCGCGACCGGGCGAGCACAACGAAGAGATCCTGAAGGAGCTCGGACTGTGAGGGCACTGGAGGGTGTGCGGCTCGTCGACTTCGGCCAGTACCTCGCCGGTCCGTTCGGCCCGATGATCATCGGTGATCTGGGCGCCGAGGTGATCAAGGTCGAGCCCGTGACCGGCGACGGCATGCGCATGGCGGGCAAGCCGTTCTTCGGCTGCCAGCGCGGCAAGCGCGACATCGCCCTCAACATCAAGGACGAGCGCGGTCTCGCGATCGCGCTCGAGCTGATCGCAACCGCCGACATCGTCCACCACAACATGACCGCCGGCGTGGCGACGAAGCTCGGCATCGACTACGAGGCCTGCCGGGCCGTGAAGCCCGACATCATCTACTGCAACACGTGGGCGTACGGCCTCGAGGGTCCGCTCGCGCACTTCGGAGGACTCGACCCGCTCTACCAGGCGTCGTCGGGCCTCGAGCACGAGTCGGGCGCCGTGCAGCACGGCAACACGCCGATCTACTACCGGTTCGGCATGTGTGACGCGTCGAACGCGATGCTGTCGGTCGTCGCGGTGCTCTCGGCGCTGTATCACCGCAAGCGCACCGGCGAGGGACAAGAGGTATGGACGTCGCTGTTCGACGGCGGCGCGATCTTCACGTCGGACGCGCACCTGGTGAACGGCACGCCCGCGCCCCGGCCGCAGCTCGACAAGGAGCTCACCGGCGTCTCGGCGACGTACCGCCTGTACCGCACGCAGGACGACGACTGGATCTGCGTCGCCGCGGTCAAAGATCGCGAGTTCGAATCGCTCTGCCGCGCCCTCGGCGTCCCGGAGATCGTCGACGACCCGCGCTTCGCGTCCGCCGCGGCGCGCCAGGAGCACCGGCGGCAGCTCGAGACGGTGCTCGAGCCTCGCTTCCTGACGAAGACCGCGACCTTCTGGACCCGTACGCTCGACGATGCCGGGGTGCCGAACGAGGTGCCGCTCGACACCCGCGGCGGAGAGCTCCCGCTGTTCGACGCCGACAACGTCGCGCTCGGGCTCGTCGCGCGAGTACCAACATCCGCTGCTCGGCGACATGCGACAGTTCGGCGAGCTCATTCAGTTCTCCGACACACCGGGCCACATCCACGGGCCTCCTCCGCTCGTCGGGCAGGACACACGGGCGATCATGCGCGAGCTCGGGCATCCCGACGACGCGATCGACGAGCTCGTCGCCGACAGGCGTGTGCTACGAGGCGGACGAGTACTACTCCGAGCGGTTCGCGAACTAGAGATCCGACCGATGCTGCGGCTGCTCCCGCCGGGCGCGCACACCGGCGAGTGGATCGGTGACCTCTGCGTGCCCGACGACCTCTACTGGGTCACGCGCCGGCCGGTCGCACTCGCCGGGATGTCGTATCCCGGGCGTGCCGATTGGGACCTGCTGCACACGCACGGCATCGGCCACGTCGTCTGCCTCACCCACGACGTCGCGCCCTACGACGCGGCCCCCTGCACCCTCACGGCGCTGCGGCTGCAGGACCTGGTGAGCGGCGATCCACCGGCCGAGCCGGCATCCGAGGATGCGCTCGTGCGGCGGGCGGCGGCCGACGTCGTCGCGCATCTCGAGCGCGGCATCGGCGTCGCCGTCCACTGCATGGGTGGGCGCGGTCGCACCGGTACGGTCATCGGTACCGCGCTCGTGCGCCTCGGTCACGAGCCCGACGATGTCGTCGAGTACCTGCACGCGACCGCCGTCACTCGTGGGCGGCGGGGCTGGCCGGAGAGCCCCTGGCAGGAAGCGCTCGTGCGAGGAACTACGGCGTGAGCATCAGGTCGACCGCCCACGTGCCGGTCGCGGAACCGAAGTACTTCGCCGCGCCGAACGCGTACACCGCGCCGTTCTGGCCGAGCATGTAGTAGCCGTCGCCGCCCTTCAGCGCACGCATGCGCACGGTCGGCGCGTACTGTGCGCCAGGAGCTCGAATGCCCGGAAGGCTGCCGCGGAACGGGACGTTGAACGCGAAGATCCCGCCGTCGACGGCGACCATCCAGTAGCCGGTACCACTTGCTGCCGCGGTCATCGAGCGGACGGGCGCGGCAAGTTGCATGTTGCCGGTCGAGCCGTGGAACTCCGCGTTCCCGAACGCGAACACCCCACCGTCGGCAGCGACGAACCAGTATCCGCGACCGGTCCGCGTCAGCGTCATGTCGAGCACGGGCGCGTTGAGCCTCATGCCACCGGTCGACCCGTGGAAGGTCGCGTCGCCGAAGCTGAAGATGCCACCGTCCTGGCCGAGCAGGATGTACCCGCGTCCGGTCGGTGTCGCGGCCATGCCGACGATCGAGCCGTTGAGGTGCCGCCCGCTCATCGAGCCGTGGAAGTGTGCGTCCCCGAACGAGTACACCGCACCGTCGGACCCGGCGAGCCAGTAGCCCTTCCCTGAGGGCGTGCGCGCGCCGGCGACGATCGATCCCGAGTGCGCGATGTCCGCGAGGTCGCCGTGGAACGTGGCGGTGCCGAACGTGCGCACCCGTCCGTCGGCCGTGATGATCCAATACCCCTTGCCCTTCGAGCCGTTGTGGACGCCGGGCAGCGCCGCGGCGGACGCGGCGCGCGGATTGACGAGCCCGTAGCCGAAGGTGCTGTCGCGACCTGAGGAACCGAGATCACGCGTGGTGGACTGGAGGAGGTGCCGGATGTCCCCTGACGACAGCGAGGGGTCCGCGGCGACGATCAGCGCGGCCGCGGCCGACGCGTACGGCGTCGCCATCGACGTCCCGCTCATCCACTGGTAGTCGTGGGTGTTGCCGCCGTACGTCGACAAGATCATCTCGCCCGGGGCCGCCACGTCGACGTAGGAGCCGGTGTTCGAGAACGACGCGTGACCCAAGTTCTCGTTCACCGCGGCGACGGCGATGGCTTCGGGATACGCCGCCGGGTAGGTCGGCGCGTTGCCGGACTGGTAGGCATTGCCCGCGGCCGCGAGCACGACCGCCTTCTTGTCGTGGGCATACTGCATGGCGGTTTGCATCCCCGGGGACGGGCCGCCGCCCAGGCTCACGTTGATGACGCGGGCGCCGTGGTCCGCCGCCCAGATGATTCCCTCGGCAACGTCCGACGCGACCCCGCTCCCATGGGCGTCGAGCACGCGCACCGGCATGATCTTGACCTCGGGTGCACCGCCGGCGATGCCCACACTGTTGTTCGCGCGTGCGCCGATGATGCCGGCGACGTGCGTGCCGTGCCCGCCCGGGTCGACCATGCCCGTGCCGGCCGGGTCGACGCTGTGCTGGTCGGAGGCCAGGTCCGTGCCGGTGACCACTGCCCCGGAGAGGTCCTCGTGCGATGCGAGCACACCGGTGTCGACGACCGCGACGGTCACACCGGCGCCGCGCTCCGCCGGCCAGGCGGCCTCGAACGACGTCTGGTCGAGCGCCCACTGCTGGTTCCGCATCGGGTCACCGAGCTGCGCCACCGGCTGTTCGTCCTCGACGCTCAGCACCTGGGTCTCGGTCCGGCCGAGCTGCACATCCATCCGGGCGATCGCCGCCCGCAGGCCCCGCTCGACACGCATGTGGCCGTCGCCGGAGCGCGTGACCACCCAGAGCCGGGCGGTCGCGGCGTCGTCGGCCCGGGCCGGGGTGCCGCCCGCGACCAGGGCCGCGATGCACAGGAATGCCGGTGCCACGTACCGCAGCAGTCGCCGCGGGTGGTCGAGTTCGCCGCCGCCCAAACGCATAGCGTGGCATCGGCACCCCCGGTGGTCGCCTCAAGGCCTGAACCGCCATTTTGACCACTGGTTGTGGTTGCGTTGTGATCCGCTGGGGCCCCGTGGGGGCCACGCCTGCCCGGCCGAGATCTCCTTCGTTATGCTGGTCGTTCGCTCCCGAGACGTCGAGGATCAATGCATTCCGGGCGGCTAGTCATCCGTGATGAGGTTGGCACGGAGCCCATCCGGACCGGATCTGGCCTCCGTTTCGCGGTCGATCCGGCTCCGCGGTGCTCGCGAGGGACATGATCGGCACGCTCGTCACGCTGTTGGTCCTCGTTGCCGTAGCCGTCAGCGCCCGAGCCGCCCGCAGGCGCTTGATGCCCGAGCTCACCGGGCCCCTCGCCGGCCTCGCCGAGATCATTCTCGGTCTCTCGATCGTGGTTCTGACCGGTGAGCTGCTCGGCACCTTCGGCTTGTTCGAGTTCGTGCCGCTTCTCTTCGCGTTCTTCGCGATCGCCGTCGTTGCCCTGCGATTGGGGGGACCTCGTGCATTCGCCAGAGTGGGCGGAATGGCGGCCGACGACGACCCGCACCTCCCGAGGATCGTGCGACCGGCGCGCCTCACGCGTTGGTGGAACAGGGCTGCGATCGTTGCAGTGGCGGTGGTCACCGCCGAGTGGATGTCCCGCGTCGTCGACGCATGGCACCGGGGCATGCCGACGGTGGACACACTCTGGTACCACCTGCCGGTTGCCGCACGGTTCGCACAGGACGGCTGGACCTCTCGCTTGGTCTTCGTCGAGCCGAGGTCACTCATCGTCTTCTATCCGTCGACGTCAGAACTTCTCCACGCCGTCGGCATCGTTTTCCTCGGCAACGACACGCTCTCGCTCGTGCTCAACATTGGCTTCGTCGCAGTCGCCTTGCTCGCCGCGTGGTGCATCGGTCGTCCGTTCGGTGTGGCGCCCGTGACGCTCACCGGCGTGGCCGTGGTGCTCGCGACGCCGCAGCTCGTGCTGGACGACGCCGGGAGCGCGCTCAACGACATCGCGTCACTCGCGTTCTTCCTCGCCTCGGTCGCGCTCGTTGTCGACGCGAGCCATCGCGTGCCGTCGCCCAACCGACGGTCCGAGATGCTTTGCGGCGCGCTCGCGGCCGGCCTGGCAGCCGGTACCAAGTACACCCTCGTCGCGCCCGTCGCCCTTCTCGCGATCGCTGTCCTCGCGGTGACGCCACGCGGCCGACGCCTTCGCATGGGGAGCCAATGGTTGGCCGTCGCGCTGGTCGCCGGCGGCTACTGGTACCTCAGAAATTTCGTGCGGGCCGGCAACCCGGTCCCGACGGCACGGTTGGGACTCGGGCCGTGGCATCTGCCAAGCATCCCGATCAGTGGGTCGACCATCGCGGCTCAGTTCGCCTTCGACGCAAATGCGTGGCGGTCGTACTTCCTGCCGGGCTTGCACGGAGCCTTCGGACCGATGTGGTGGAGCATTGTCATCGCCGTTGTCGCAGGCATGGTGGTCGGCGCCGCATCGAGCAACAAGACCGCACGCATCTTGGGCCTCCTCGGTTTCGGGTGCCTCGTCGCGTACACGTTCACACCACAGATCTTAGGAACGACGCACGCGCCGTACCTCTTCGAGCCCAATGCGCGGTACGTGGCGCCGGTGTTGATGCTCGGCCTGCTCGCGCTGCCTGTCGCGCTCGTCGCGCCGCTCGAACCGGCTCCTCTCGTGGTTGCTCTTCGGGTTGTTGGTCGTGCTCGCGGGAACGCAGTTCGCCACGATCTTGTGGCGTAACGAGCCGAGCGGCTACGAGTCGGTGTCGGAGGGGTGGATGCCCACGGTGTTCGGCGTCGCGTCCGGTGTGGTCCTGCTCGCGGGCTGCGCCGTGATCGTCGAAAAGCGACCGCGCCTGCGGCTCACGGAGCACCGGCGCATGCACCTCGCTGCGGGCGCAGGCATGGTGGGTGTCTTGCTCCTCGGCGCTGTCGCGGGGGAGCAGTACGCGTTGCGCCACCGGTACCGGAAGATGGCCCCGATGCCAACCATCTATGCCTGGGCGCAAGGCGTGCACGACGCAGCGTATCGCGATCGTCGGGTTCCTGTTGCAGTACCCGTTGACAGGCACTGATGTCTCGAATCACGTGCAGTATCTGGCCGTGCACTACGGCCATGCGGAATCGGCCCCGATCGCGGATTGCCCGTCGTGGCGACGCGCCGTCAACGACGGTCGCTACCGATACGTGGTCGCGTCCACGCCGGGCTTCCCGTTCTCGAGCACGAAGCCGGCACGCGAGGCAGCGTGGACGCGTTCGGACCCTGCGTCACACCTCGTCGTGGACGAGTCGACGGCGAAAGCCTCGGCGTGGGTTTTCGAGATCCGCGGCCGGCTCGACCCGAGCGGTTGCGCAAACTTGCCCTGATCAACGGCGGGGACGGAGCTCGACGAACATCTGCGAGGTCTTGCCACCAAGCCTGGCGCGCACGAGGTCGAACGCGGCGAACACCATCACGAGTGGACCGTAGATTTTCCGGCTGACCATCGCCCGGCCCGTTGCACGCCGGAGCACGTGCCACCTCTCCAGCGTCGAGATCACGCCGACGGTCCAGAACGGTCCTCCCTGAGTCAGCGTGAGGCGCTCGACGACGAAGCCGGCGCGCTCGGCCACACGACGGAATGTCTCGGGGCTGAAGAGCGTCCAATGCCGGGGAGCGTGATACCCGCCCCAATCGTGGTTTCGAAGCACCCGCGCGTCGAGCCCTTCGACGTTGGGGGTCTTCACGAGAACGATGCCGCCCGGGCTGGTGAGTCGCCGTACCCCGGCAAGCACCGCGGTGGGATCCGCCGTGTGCTCGATGAGATTCAACAGGAGGACAACGTCGAACGGCGCCTCTGCCTCGTAGTCTTCGATCCTGCTCGCGACGAACCGATGGCCGGCGGCCTCCGCTTTGGCGGCCGCGCCATCGTCGAAGTCGACGACGACAGTCTTGCGGACACGAGGCTCGACCCGACGCGCCAAGGATGCCATTGCACCCGCGCCACCGCCGACGTCGAGCACGCGGAGATCGGTGCCGCGCACCTTCGCACAGACGGCCTTCAAGGTACGCCGGTCGAGCCACTCCTTGCCGCGGAACGCGAGAGCGCGAGTTGTGGCGTAGGAGTAGTAGTCGGCCGGATAGATCTCGGCAAGGCGGCCGACGGGCGGGTCCGGCAGGAAGATCGTGGCGCAGGCAGGGCACCGGGCATATGCCCATGTGTCGTCACTGGTCCGATACTCGACATCTTTTGTCGATGCCCACAGCGCGGCGGGGGCGGAGCACAGTGGGCAGACAGGGTCAGCGCGGCGGTCACTTCCGTCGGCGCGCACCAGGCACGCCGGAGACCGCGGCTGTACGAGCCTTCACGCGCGGCGATGATCGGGCCCGCCACCGTCGGTCGCAGGCGCTGCTCCAACTCGCGAAAGGCGCGTGTACGAGATGCTCGCATCCCAGTGGTGGAGCAAGTGACGGTTGAACCCGACGCCGCCGACGATCGGTGAGAGCGGACCGCTCGTGAACATGCGCGTCACACCTGTGACGGCGCGCCCGGAACCATCGGTTTCGGCGCGGTGTTCGAGCAACTGCCGCGTCGTGTTCAGGAGCGGGTAGACGCTACCCACACCAACGGCCCAGGCCCCCGCGGAGGCATATCGACGGCAGCGGAGCAATCCCAGGACGATCGCCCCGTGCAGCAAGGCCCCCGCAACCGGAACCGCCTTCGATGCGCGCGCCTCCTGGGGATCTGTTGCTGCGAGCCTTTGGCGGAAGCTGAAGACGAGGCGCGCGCCGAGCAGTCCGCGCAGCACGAAGCGCGTGTCGAGGGTCTCGAGGTAGCTGCGCTCGGGGTCGTCGGCGTGCCCCAGTCTCCGGTGGTGCGCCATGTGGATCGCCCGATAGGCCCGCACGTCGGTCAGCACGACGACGCCAACCGCGGCGTTGGTGAGCCGGTCGTTGGCGGTCTTTCCACGCGCGACATTGAAGTGGGCGCCTTCGTGAAGGAAGTGACCGAGTCGGTGAACTGCGACACCTCCCGCCGCGGCTCCGACGGGCGCGAGCAGGAGGGCCACGGCTCTCGATCTCCGCTCGACGCGAGCCATCGCGAACGGCACCACCATGACCGCCGCGAGTGTCGCCGCCAGATCGGCCCAGACACGTATCCAGCGCGGCTCGAGACCGCTTCGGAGCTCTCGGTAGGTCTGCCCGGACGACGTCACGATGTCGGATCGCAACGGGCCGAACACGCCGGAATGGTCGTCGAGTTGTTCGACCGTCGCGCTCATGCGCACGTGGCGACGCCGGCCCGCGCGTCGACCTCTGCCGGACCATCGAGCGCCTCCATGACCGCCCCCAGCGCGGAAGGAATGCTCGAGCGCCACTTCACCAACCTCCGCACTCCAAGATCGCCGCCCTGGAGACCAATTCTACCGGGTGCTCCGTCGCCGGCTAAAGGGGACCACTCCTGCTCAGAGACTGATGAGGGAAAGAACGAGCAGCGATTGGCCCAGGTGGTAGGTCACCATGATCGCCACGTCGGCGCCCGGGAAGCGGCCGGACGAAGCGGTTCCAGGCGATCATCGTGTCCGAGGACGGCGAACAGCGCCGCGCCGGCACCGGCCGCCACGTTGCCGGTCGCCAAGCGCGCTCGCGACCATCGCCGAGATCACCGCGATGTACGCCCCGACCGGCGCCCGGAGGGCCGGCTCCTGCCGCAGCGCGACGAGGATCCGGGTCGCGAACGGGCCGACGACCACGACCACGACGACGACTGCGACCGTCAGGGCCAAGGCCGCGGGCGGTTCGGTCCAGAACCCGGCGACGTAGCAGAGGTGCGCGACGAGGAAGGCGGCGAGCCCCGGGGACGAACAGGTCGCGCGCCTCGCCGTCGAGCATCAGGAGCACGTCGCCCGCGAGCGAGAGGGCCAGCGCGGCGACGAACCAGGCCCGCCGGGACCCTGCGTCCGCGACCGGATCGAGGACGACGGCGGCGGCGATCAGGGCGACGAGCGTCGCGGGCTTGCACAGGTACTCGAGCGCGGCGGTCGTGGCGGGCCTTGGCGATCCAGTCGCCGATCGCGAACATTGCCGCCAGGACGAACGCGACCGCGCACGGCGCGTTCACGGCGCCAGCTGCTCGAGCTGCCACCCGCCGCGCAACGCCCGGCCGGTATCGCACACGCTCGTGCAGGCGGTCGGGACGACCCTGCCAGCACTCGAGCTCCTCGACACCCACGACGTAGCCGCCCCAGAACGGCGGCAACGGCGGTTCGAGGCCGGCGAACCGCGCTTCGATCTCGGCCAGCCGTGCGCGTCGAGCGTGGCGGCGTCGATGACGCGGCTCTGCGGTGATGCCCACGCGCTCACCCGGTGACCGCGCGGACGCGTCGCCCAGTATTGGGCCGCCTCGTCGCGGTCGAGCCGCGCGACCGGTCCGGCGACCCGCACCTGCCGTTCCATCTCCCGCCAGTGGAAGACCAGTGCGCACCGCGGGTTCGCGGCGAGGTCGGCGGCCTTGTCGCTCTCGAGGTTCGTGTAGAACGCGAAGCCCCGGTCGTCGAGGCCGCGCAGCAGCACGGTGCGCGCCGAGACCGTGCCGTCCGGCGTGGCGGTGGCCAGCGTCATCGCATCGGGCTGGCGGACGCCAGCCGGCGACCGCGTCGTCGTACCAACGGCGGAACTGGGCGATCGGATCGGCAGCCATCTCAGCGCGGAGCGACACGGGCACCAGCATGGTCGGATTCGCCGCTCCCGCGCGGCGTCCACGACGCGCCGCCTGGGCGACGGCGCCGCGAAGGGTGCAAGACTGGGGGCATGTCGTTCCACCACGTTGCCATCGCCACCCGGGATCTCGACGCGACGCATCGCTTCTACACCGACGCCATGGGCTTCGAGCTCGTGAAGGTCGATGCGATCCCCTTCATGGAGAACGGATGGGCCCGCCACCTGTTCTACGACACGGGCAACGGGCAGATGCTCGCGATCTGGGATCTCCACGACGAGCAGCTCCCCGACTTCGATCCCGCGATCTCGACCGGGCTCGGCCTGCCCAACTTCGTGAACCACATCGCGTTCGGCGGTGCCGACCTCGACGACCTCGATCGCCGCAAGGACCGTTGGCTCGCCAACGGCCACGACGTCGTGCGCATCGACCACGGCTGGTGCACGTCGATCTACGCGAACGACCCGAGCGGGATCATCGTCGAGTTCTGCACGACCACACGCGTGTTCACGGGCGCCGACCACCGCGCCGCGGAAGCGCTGCGCGCGGCCGTCGCGCCCGAGATCGACCGCACCGAGCCGCCGATCGAGTTCTTCGAGGCGTCAAAGCAGGACGCCGGCGTCTCGTAGCGTCGCGATCTCGTCGTCGGTCGCGCCCGCCAGCTCTCGCAGCACTTCGTCGGTGTGCTCGCCGAGCGCGGGCCCCACGTGGCGGATCGACCCGGGCGTGCGTGACAGCTTCGGCACGACACCCGTCATCGGGACGTCCTTCTCGAAGCCGGCCGCGAGGCGCACGATCATCTCGCGCGCCTCGATGTGCGCGTCCGTCGCCAGCTCGGGGGCACGGTTGATCGGTCCGACCGGCACGTCGTGCGCGCGCAGGAGCGCGATGAGCTCGTCCGCGGTCATCGTCGCGGTCCACTTCCCGATCTCGATGTCGAGCTCGTCCTGGCGCGCCGCGCGCGCTTCGTGCGTCGCCAGGTCGCGCGCGAGGTCGGGGCGTCGCATCGCGTCGCACAGCCGGTTGAACACCGCGTCGGCGTTGCCCGCGATGACCACGTCGCGACCGTCGACGGTCGGATAGGCGTTCGCGGGCGCAACGTCGCGCAGGACTCCACCGTGACGCGTGCGAATCACGCCGCCGATCTCGTAGTCGGCGACCGTCGACTCCATGAGCGCCATCACCGCTTCGTAGATCGCGACGTCGACCTCCTGCCCGCGGCCACTGCGACTGCGTTCGTGGAGCGCGGCCAGCGTGCCGACGACGGCGAACAGCCCGGCGAGGGAGTCGCCGATCGACACGCCGGTGCGCGCGGGCGGACGGTCCGGTTCGCCGGTGGTGTGGCGGATGCCGCCCATCGCCTCGCCGATCGAGCCGAAGCCCGGCTCGGCCGCGCGCGGGCCGGTCTGGCCGAACCCCGAGACGTGCACGAGGATGACGCCGGGATTGTCGACGGCGAGCGCGTCGTACGACAAGCCCCATCCGTCGAGCGTGCCCGGCTTGAAGTTCTCGAGCACGACGTCGCATGCCGCCGCGATGCGCCGCACCAGCGCGCGGCCGCGTTCGTCGCGCAGATCGATCGCGACCGAGCGCTTGTTGCGCGCGATCGCCGGCCACCAGAGGCTCTGACGGCACCGTCGGACGCGTACGCCGTAGCGCCGCATGATGTCGCCGCGCCGGGCGGCTCGATCTTGACGACGTCCGCGCCGAGATCGCCGAGCAGCTGGCCCGCGAACGGCCCGGCGATGAACGCCCCGAGCTCGAGCACGCGCACGCCGGCCAGCGGGGTGTCGCTCACGGCGGGAAGGTAACCTCCCGCGGTCGAGGAGGTTGCAATGGACTTCGCACCGAGCGCCCGTTCCGACGAGCTGAAGGCGAAGCTGATCGAGTTCGACCACGAGGTCGTGCGACCGGCGGAGCCGATCTACCGCGCCCAACGCGAGGAATCCGGCGATCCGCATTTCCCGCCGCCGGTCATGGAAGAGCTGAAGGTCGAAGCCAAGAAGCGCGACCTGTGGAACCTGTTCCTCCCCGAGCCCGTCCACGGCACCGGCGGCCTCTCCAACCTCGAGTACGCGCCGCTGTGCGAGGTGATGGGCACGTCGCCGTTGCTCGGCGAGGCGACGAACTGCTCCGCGCCCGACACCGGCAACATGGAGATCCTCGCCCAGTTCGGCACGCAGTTGCAGCAGGACCAGTGGCTGCAGCCCTTGCTGAACGGTGAGATCCGATCGTGCTTCGCGATGACCGAGCCGTGGGTCGCGTCGTCGGACGCGACGAACATCTCGAGCCGCATCGAACGCGACGGCGACGACTACGTGATCAACGGCCACAAGTGGTTCACGAGCGGCGCGCTCGATCCGCGCTGCAAGCTCGCGGTGTTCATGGGCGTCACCGATCCCGACACCGACACCTACCACCGCCAGTCGATGATCCTCGTGCCGATGGACGCGCCGGGCGTCACCGTGCGCCGCGGTCTGCCGGTGTTCGGACACTCCGAAGGCGGCGGACACGGTGAGACGCTGTGGGAGAACGTGCGCGTGCCGAAGGAATACCTCCTCGGCGAGGAGGGCAGCGGCTTCGCGATCGCGCAGGCCCGGCTCGGCCCCGGGCGCATCCACCACTGCATGCGGGCGATCGGCATGGCCGAACGCGCGCTCGACCTCATGTGCATGCGTGCGCAGACACGGGTCGCGTTCAAGAAGCCGCTCGCCGACCAGGGCGTCGTGCAGGAACGATCGCGGAGTCGCGTATGCAGATCGAGCAGGCGCGGCTGCTCACGATGAAGGCGGCGTGGATGATGGACACGGTCGGCAAGAAGAACGCGCGCACCGAGATCGCGGCGATCAAGGTGATCGCGGCCCGGGTCGCGACCGACGTCATCGACCGCGCAATCCAGCTGTTCGGCGGCGCCGGCGTCACCGACGACTGGCCGCTGGCCTCGATGTACGCCCACGCGCGCACGCTGCACCTCGTCGACGGTCCCGACGAGGTGCACATGCGCCAGATCGCGCGCAACGAGCTCGGCAAGTACGCCCACCTCCGCCCGGCCGGCTTCTAGCAACCGTTTGGTCGAGGAGAGGCTGTTTATGGACCACTGGGACACCAAACGCATGCCGTGCGGAGCGGAAATGAAGGTTCGGGTCGGGTACGGGCTCGGGAACCTGCGGCCGCTCTCGGGCGATGCGCTTGGCGCGCTGGCCGAGGGGCTCGAGAGCCACGGCTTCGACTCGCTGTGGCTGTCGGAGCGCATCAGCGGCCCGGCGCCGGATCCGGTCCTCGCGCTCACGTTCGCCGCGGCGCGCACCCGGCGCATCAAGCTCGGCACGAGCGTCTCGGTGCTGCCCGGTCGCTCGCCCGCGCTCGTCGCCAAGGAGTGGGCCACGCTCGACGTGCTGTCGAGCGGTCGCGCGCTCCCGGCCTTCGGGCTCGGCATCGCGCACCCGATCGAGCAGCAGGCGTTCGGCGTCGCCCGCGGCGACCGGGCCTGGATCTTCGACGAGGCGCTCCCGCTGCTGCGCCGACTGTGGGCCGAAGACGCCGTCGACCACGACGGCCGCTGGTTCCACTACGAAGGCATGTAGGTGCTGCCGAAGCCCGCGCACCCGCTGGAGGTGTGGCTCGGGGGCAAGGCGCCGTCCGAGCTTCGGCGCGTCGGCCGTCTGGGCGACGGCTGGCTCGCGAGCTTCACCACGCCCGAGCAGTGCAAGGCGGCGCGCGTCACGATCGAGGACGCCGCCGACGCCGCGGGACGCGCCATCGATCCCGAGCACTTCGGCGCGATGGTGCTGTACACGCACGACGCGGTGCCGGATCCGGTCGCCCAGGTGATCCGGACGCGGAACCCGGACGCCGAGATCGACGACGTCGTCGCACGCGGCTGGGCGAACCTGCGTGGACTGTGCGAGCGCTATGTCGCGATGGGCTTCTCGAAGCTCGTGCTCGTGCCGCTCAGCGAACCGCGGGACTGGGACGAAGAGCTGGCGACCGGCGCGGCCGAGATCCTCCCGATCCAGACCTGAAGGCTTTACCCCTCGAGGAAGCGGCGGAGGCCGATCGCGGAGCCCACGGTGCCGATTACCGCGCCGATGATCAGGAGGAGGATGCCGATCCCGATCGCGTCGCTGTCGGTGACCCGGAATGTCGAGAACAGCGTCTGCTGGCTGTTCAGCACGTTCGAGATCACGACCTTGAGTGTCCAGATGAACCCGAACGCGAGCCCGGCGCCGATCGCTCCCTGCACGAGCCCCTCGGCCATGAACGGCACACGCACGAACCAATTGGACGCGCCGACGAGCCTCATGACTTCGATCTCACGTCTTCGTGCGAACGTCGCCAACCGGATCGTGTTCACGATGAGGAACAGCGAGGAGAGCAGCAGCGCGAGCGAGATGACGAAGAAGATCAGCCGGATCCAACGGGTGGCGTTCAACAGGTTCTTGATCTGCTGTTGCGCGGTGACGATCTTGTCGACGCCCGGCCGCTTGTTGTAGTCGATCTCGACCTGCTGGGTGAGACGCGCGGTGACCGGCGCGACCCGGAACGACTCGGGGAGCACGTCCGGGGTGGTGCTCTCGATCAACGCGGGCTGATCGTGGAAGAGCCGCTTGAACTCTGCATACGCGGCGTTGTGATCGAGGTAGCGGTAGCTCTTGACCAGCGCCTTGTCGGCGTCGAGCTGGCTCTTCATCGCGTCGACGTCCGACCTCGACGCGTTCACCTTCATGAAGATCTCGAGCTCGACCCCGTGCTTCCACTTCTCGGTGCCGTGGTCGACGGCGCTCGAGAGCAGCAGGATCCCGCCGAACAGCACGAGCGAGATCAGCACCGTGATGATGCCGGCGATCGTCATCAGCAGGTTGCGCCGCAAGGAGATCACCGTCTCCCGGGCGAAGTAGGAAAGGCGCGACATCAGGCTCCCGTTAGCTTCCGACTCCGTACACGCCGCGCGCCTGGTCGCGCACGAGCGCGCCGTGGTCGAGCTCGAGCACTCTGCGGCGCATGGCGTCGACGATGCGCTGGTCGTGGGTCGCCATCACGACGGTCGTGCCCGTGCGATTGATGCGGTCGAGCAGACGCATGATGCCGACCGTGGTGGCGGGGTCGAGGTTTCCCGTGGGCTCGTCGGCGAGGAGGATCAGCGGGCGGTTGACGAACGCACGCGCGATCGACACGCGCTGTTGCTCGCCGCCGGACAGCTCGGTCGGGAAGCTCTCGGCCTTCTTGCCGAGACCGACGAGGTCGAGGATCTGCGGCACCTGCGTGCGCACGATGTGCTTGGGCCGGCCGATCACCTCGAGCGCGAACGCGACGTTCTCGTAGACGGTCTTGTTCGTGAGCAGCTTGAAGTCCTGGAACACGCAGCCGATGTTGCGCCGCAGCGACGGCACCTTCCACGCGCCGAGACGACCGATGTCACGCCCGGCGACGAGCACACGACCGGCCGTCGCGACTTCGTCGCGCAAGAGCAGCTTCAGGAACGTCGACTTTCCCGAACCTGACGGCCCGACGAGGAAGACGAACTCCCCCTTCGCGATCTCGACGGAGACGTCCTTCAGAGCGACGAGATCGCCTTTGTAGACTTTGTTGACGTTCTCGAATCGAATCATGAGAAACGGCTCATAAGGAGCAAGGCGAGGGTATCAGCCACCGCTACGCCCGCTGCGGAACCCATGCAGGTTATGACGTTTCTCCTTGTCGGCGCCAATGGAGGTACGCCTCGATGAACGCGTCGAGGTCCCCGTCCAGGACTGCTTGCACGTTGCCCGTCTCGTACCGGGTGCGCTCGTCCTTCACCAATTGGTAGGGAGCCAGGGTATACGTGCGGATCTGGCTACCGAACGCGACATCGCGCTTCTCACCTGACAACGCCTCCATCTCCTTGCGGCGCTCTTCGCGCTGACGCTGCGCGAGCCGCGCCGCGAGGATCTGCATCGCCTTCGCGCGGTTCTGCAGCTGCGAACGTTCGTTCTGGCACGACACGACGATCCCCGTCGGCAGGTGCGTGATGCGTACGGCCGAATCGGTGACGTTCACGTGCTGTCCGCCCGCGCCCGACGACCGGTACGTGTCGATGCGGAGATCGTTGGGATCGATCTCCGGCTCCTCGGCCTGCTCCAGCGACGGCACGCAGTCGAGTGACGCGAACGCCGTCTGTCTGCGCGCGTTCGCGTCGAAGGGCGAGATCCGGATCAACCGGTGCACTCCCCGCTCGCCTTGCAGCATGCCGTACGCGTAGCGACCCTTCACGATGAACGTCGCGGAGGTGATCCCGGCCTCTTGTCCTTCTTGCATCTCGTCGAGCTCGACGTCGAAGCCGCGGGTTTGCGCCCACCGCGTGAACATGCGCAGCAGCATCTCGGTCCAGTCCTGCGCATCGGTGCCACCCGCGCCCGAGTGCACTTCGCAGATCGCGTCGCGCTCGTCGTGCTCGTCGCTGAACAGCGCGCGTAGCTCCATCTTGTCGAGGGCGCCCCGCAATGCGCTGAGGCCGTCCTCGAGCTCCTGCTCGAACGAGTCGTCGTCCTCTTCCCGCCCGAGATCGAACATCATCTTGAGCTCGGACACGCGACGTTCGAGATCGTCGACGAGCACCACGTCATCGCGGACACGCGAGAGCTCCGACGTCACCTTGCGGGCATGTTCCGTGTCGTTCCACAGGTCCGGCGCGCTCGCCTGCTCCTCGAGCTCGCTCAACCGCTGGCGCGCCTCGTCGATCCGCAAGTACGCATGCGCGTCGGCAACCCGGCGCGCGACGTCATCAAGGTCCTCCGAGAAATCACGCATGTGAAGTCAGCGCCCGTGGCAGAGCTTGTACTTCTTGCCGCTCCCGCAGAAACAGGGGTCATTGCGGCCCGGCGTCTTCTCCACGCGCACGGGCTGCTGCTGGACCGGCTCCGGCGCCATCGGCATCGCCTCTTCGGGCGGCGCGTCGTACGAGCCCGTGTCGACGGCGTACAGCTCCGGTTCCGCAGCCATCGCCGCCACGATGGCGCTCTCGCCCTGCACCGGATCCTCGGGTGCGCTGTACGACACGTTGCGCATCTCCTGGCGGGGCTCCTCGTCGACCACGACCTGGAGATGGAACACGTAACGGACGAAGTCGTCCTCGATCTGTCCCATCATGGCCTCGAACATGTCGAAGCCTTCCCGCTGCCACTCGGCGAGCGGGTCCTGCTGCCCCATCGCACGCAGATTGATGCCTTCCTGCAGGTAGTCCATCTCGTAGAGATGCTCCCGCCAGTGCTGGTCGAGTACGGAGAGGAGGACACGGCGCTCGATATCGCGCAGCACCTCGGTGCTGATCTGGTTCTCCTTGGCCTCGTAGAGCTCGAAGGCATCGGTGAGCAACTGCTCCTCGAGCTCCTCCGCGCTGAAGATCTCGTCGAGCTGCCCCTTGGTGATGCGGCTCGGGAAGTAGCTCCGGGCCGCGTCGAGGAGCCCGGCGACGTCCCATTCCTCGGAGAACTCGCCCGCGCAGTACTGGTCGACGAGGCGCCCGATCGCGGCCGTGATCGCGTCGACGGCTTCGTCACGCAGGTCTTCACCATCGAGAATCTGCTGGCGACGCCGGTAGATGACCTTGCGCCGCGCCGCGGAGCGGCCGGCCTAACGCACCGGCGGGGGTTCGCCCTCCGCGGTTCGCGCCAGAACGGGATCCCACCCGCAGACGTCGCACGCGTGGCGAAACGCCGAGTGAGCGAACTCCAGCGCCAGGGCATGCGGGTCGGGCGCTCCGCGGATGTCGTTCCAGTCGAGCACGAACTCGCCGAGGTTCGGGTCCCAGTGAGCGGGCTCGGGATCGAGGTCTGCATCGGAAAATCGGTCCGGCGTGGGGTGCGCGAAAGCAAAGAAGGCGGCCCCGTCGTGGTTTCGGTCCCCGGGCCACCAGCCGACCTCGATCAGCTCCGCGTCCCCCCCATTGCGTGAGATGAAGTCCTCGGCCGGTGGATCGGCGGGCTTCCCGGAGAAGAGGGCGACAGCCATGTCGAAGGTTCCCCACCAGGCGTTCACCGGCGTCGAGCGGCCGCGAAACGAGGCCTTGAACGCGCCGAGGACGAGGGCCGCCTGGCTTGCGGCGGTGAAGTAGGTGGCCACCGGATCGGAGTCGTAGGTCGAGTGCTCGGTGTCCTGATCCAGCGGCACCTCCCAGGGCACCTCCTGGGGCGTCGGGTTGATGGTGACCGGGCCCGCCAGCCGCTCCACCGCCTCGAGCACCTCGCGCGTCACCTCCGCGACCGGGCGGTTGGGCGTGAGCGCGATACGGGTCTCCTTTCCGTCGCTGTGCTCGACGAATGCCTCATGCGTCCGCAGGTCCAGGCCCGCGACGATCGCCCCGGAGCCGTCCGGCGCCGGCAGCGGCTGCGTCTCCCAGCCGCGTGCGCTCAATCGGAGGGCGGCGTGCTGGAGCTGCGGCTCAGGAGGGGCGAGCTCGACGGTGAGCTTGCCGAGAACCTGGGTGTGCGCGTGAAGCGTGTCGCAGGTCGCGCTCCACCGCTTGTAGGAGAGCTCCGGCCACTCGGAGGCCATCTCTGGAACCTACAGAGCGCGTGGCGCCGGCTTCTCGACCAGCTTCTGGACCCGGTACGCCTTGGTGCCCCCGGGGGTCTCGACCGAGACGGCCTCACCCAGGGACCTGTCCCTGAGGGCCCGCCCGACCGGCGATTCGATCGAGAGCTTCCCCTCCGCGAGATTCGCCTCGGTCGATCCGACCAGGGTCCAGATGTTGACCCGCCCCGTGGACTCGTCGAGCACCTCAGCGGTGCGGCCGAACGCGAACGACCCAGGCGGAGCATCGTCTGCCTCCACCACGGTCGCCCTGCGGAGCCTCTCCCGCAATCGCCTGATCCGCGCTTCGAGGTGGCCCTGGTCGTCCTTGGCGATGTGGTACTCGGCGTTCTCCTTCAGGTCGCCGAGCTCTCGCGCCGTCTTGATGCGCGCCACGACCTCGGCCCTCGCCGGGCCCTCGAGCTGCTCGAGCTCGGCCCGCAGGGCGACGATGCCCTCCGGCGTGATCGACTCTTCCGGCGCGGTTTCGCTCATCAACAGGCCGCTAGCCGCCTAGAGGAGACGGCGGAATACGCGTCTCGCCCTTCACCTCGGGGATCAGCATCGCGAAGTCGTCCACGAAGCACCACGACCATTCCTCGCCCGGCTCGAGTGAGCGGATCAACGGATGATCGCTCTCTTGGGCGTGAGCACTGGCGTGCTTGTTGGGCGAGTCATCGCAGCAGCCCACCTTGCCGCACTCGAGGCAGATTCGCAGATGGAGCCACGGATCGCCGGCCTTGAGGCACTCCTCGCAACCCTCGACGGACTCGGGGAGCTCGGTGACCTGGATCTGGTGGAGATGTGTGCAGGTGGGCATCGAAGGGCCTCCTTGATCAGCTTAGGGCGGCGAGCCGCTCGTGGACCAGCCTGACCGCCATGGAGCCCTCGCCAACGGCCGACGCGACGCGCTTGATCGACCCCGAGCGGACGTCGCCGACGGCGAAGATTCCGGGGCGGCAGGTCTCGAGGAAGAGGGGACGGTCCCCCTTGTATTCGGAGAGATCCTCGACGTCGCGGCCGGTCAGCAGGAACCCGGCGCGGTCGGCCGCCAGTTGGCCGTCGAGCCACTCGGTGTGCGGCGAGGCGCCGATGAAGACGAACAGCGCCTTGGCGGGGTGGGTGGTTCGTTCACCGGTGCGGGTGTCGAGGACCGTGATCGTCTCCAGCTCGCGATCGCCATCGAGCGCGACCACCTCCGTGTTCTTGCAGACCTTGACCGAGTCGTTCCGCTCGATCTGGTCCACCAGATAGCGCGACATGGACTTGCCGAGATCGTCTCCGCGAATCAGCAGGCGGCAGCTCGCGGTGTCCTTGGACAGGAACATCGCGGCCTGGCCGGCCGAGTTGCCGCCGCCCACGATCACGACCGAATCGCGGGCGCAGAGCTGCGCCTCGGCCTGGGTCGCGGCGTAGTAGACGCCGCCCATCTCGAACTCTTCGAGGCGCGGCACGTCGAGGCGCCGGTATTGCGCACCGGTCGCGATCACCACGGCCCGCCCGGTGGCGACCTCGCCGGTGGAGAGCTCGATCTCATGCCGGCCGGGCGAGCTTCTCAGTCCGACCGCCCTCGCCGGCGCGGTCAGGCGCACCCCGAACTTGATCGCCTGCACGCCCGCCCGCTGGGTGAGCTCGGTGCCGGAGAGGCCGGCCGGGAAGCCGAGGTAGTTCTCGATGCGGGCGGAGGTGCCCGCCTGGCCTCCGGTGGCGACGCCCTCTATCCCCTGGGTGTCGAGCCCCTCGGAGGCGGCGTAGACGGCCGCTGCGAGGCCCGCCGGGCCGGCGCCGACCACGAGGACGTCGCAGAGGGCTGGCGGAGGTCCCTTGGCGCCGATGCCGATCGCCCGGCCCACCGCCTCGTTCGCCGGGTTGCGCATGATCTCGCCGCCCGCAGGGATCACGACCGGGGTGTCGGCCGGGTCGACTCCGAACTCCTTGAGGGCCGCCTCGGCGTTCTCATCCTCCTCGAGGTCGATCCACTGGTGGGGCATGCGGTTGCGCGTCAGGAACTCTCGCAGCCGCCTCGTGTCCGGCGAGAAGCGGGAGCCGATCAGCTTGATCCCGGTCCCAGCGCCGATCAGGATCGAGCGCCGCGCCATGAACGCGCCGAGGATCAGGTCACTGAGCGTCTTGTCCTGGTCGATGACCTCGCGCAGCGTCTCGACCGGGATCTGAATGACCTCTCCGGGCTCGCGGACCACACCGGCCAGGTAGAGCCGCTGTCCCGTGATCACCGAGAGCTCGCCCGTGAAGCGCCGCGGACCGTGGATCGCCATCACCCGGTTCTCCTTGCCGTACCCCTGGACGATCGCGATGGAGCCCGACTCGACGATGAAGAAGTCACTGCCCTGGTCTCCCTCCGCGAACAGCACCTCGCCCTCTGCCACCGCCCGAACGCGACCGAGCCTCCGCAGCTTCGCCAGCTGCCCGTCCGCGAGTCGCGGGAAGGCGCCGTCCTGCTCGGGAGTCTCTTCCTGTCCGGCGCCGATAGGGGCGCGTGCGTCGGTCACGTCAGTCATCGCTAAGACAATAGGGACGACGCGAGGTCGCCCGGGCGGGCGCGCAGGGCTGCTGCTTGGCGACGAGCGGCGAAGCCTGAGAGGATGTCGGCGTGGGATTCGACCAGTACCACGAGCCCGCAGCGGAGCTGCCGGCGGAGACCCGCACCTTCGCCCGACTCTGCGCCTCGTTGACCGAGGAGGCGGAGGCGATCGGCTGGTACGAGCAGCGCATGGCGGTCGAGCCCGACCGCGAGGCCCGGGCGATCATGCACGACGCGCAGGGAGAGGAGTTCAAGCACTTCTCCATGGACCTGGAGTTCCTGCTGCGGCGCACCCCCCTCTGGCGCGAGATCGCCGAGGGGATCCTCTTCCAGGAGGGCGACATCGTCCAGCACGGCGAGGAATCCGAGGAGGAGGCAACGGAGGGCCAGGCCGATCGTGGAGCGCCGCTGGCGGGCGGGGAGTCCCTCGGCCTCGGCAGCCTGCGTGGGAGCGACGGATGAGCCACCTGCTCCGCGAGCACGCCCCGATCACCGAGGCGGGCTGGGAGCTCCTCGACTCCGAGGCGCGCGAGCGGCTGGCGCCCGCTCTCGCCGCCCGAAGGCTCGTCGACTTCGCCGGCCCACACGGCTGGGAGCACTCCGCGAGCAACCTCGGGCGAACGGACGAGCTCTCCAAGGTGCCGGAGAATGGCGTCGACGCCAGCCAGCGACGCGTCCTCTCCCTGGTCGAGTTGCGTGCGCCGTTCTCGGTGTCCCGCTCGGAGCTGGACGACGCCGAGCGAGGCGCCGAGGACGTCGACCTGGACGCACTCGATGAGGCGGCCGGTCGGATCGCCCGCGCGGAGAACGCCGCCGTCTTCCATGGCTGGAAAGCGGCCGGGATCGCAGGCATCATCGAATCTGCGGGACAGGAGCGGATCGCCTTGGGCGAGGACTGCGAGCTCTACCCGCGCCACGCGGCGAAGGCGGTCGACACGCTCCGTGAGGCTGGGGTCGACGGCCCGTACGGTCTGGCACTCGGTCCCGACGCGCACACGCGCGTGCTCGAAACCAGCGAGCACGGCGGCTATCCGCTGCTGGAGCACCTCCGCGAGATCCTCGGCGGTCCGATCGTCTGGGCGCCCGCGGTCGACGGAGGGGCCGTGATGAGCATGCGGGGCGGGGACTTCCTCTTCGACAGCGGCCAGGACATCTCGATCGGGTACGAGAGCCACGACGCCGAGGCCGTCAATCTCTATCTGGAGGAGAGCTTCACCTTCCAGGTGGCGACTCCGGAGGCGGCTGTGGCGCTGACGTCCTGAGCAGCTCAGTCCACCTGAGCCGCCCACTCCCGCTCGATCTGCCGCATCATCGCCGGGTAGACGATCAGGTGCCGGAAGGGCCTGATCGCCGCCATGTACGCGGAGCCGAGCGGGCCGTTCGGCTTCACCAAGACCGCCATCTGGCCTCGATAGCCGCCGTTCCCATCCGGGACCCAGCCGAGATGCATCACCCCGTGCATCGTTCGGTTGGCGATCTCCGCGGCGAACTCGTCGTCGAGCAGGTAGAGCGCGCTGAATGGGAGGGATTCGAACTCCGGCGCAGGAACGGCGCGGAGATCATCCGGCAACCGGTCGCGGAGGGTCGGCACCCGGGAGCCGACGCCGCCGTCGGGGTCATCCCAGCCAAGCAGCTCTCCCAGCTTCCAGCGAATCGCAAAGAGCGCCCGAGATGCGCGAGATGGGCCCTTCGAGGGGTCGCCCGAGGCGAACCCCTCCACCAGCAGCGGGAAGTCACCGCGATCGCCCCGCGCCGGGAGCTCCCAGACGTCCTCGAGCCGAAAGTCGCGCGTCAGCTCGTGGATTCGCCACGGCCGAGAGAGGTGTGCTGAATCCGGGAGCGTCAGAGCGGAGCTCTTCATTCCGAAATCCACGATAACATACATACGTGCATGTAGGTATGCAGAGAACCACCCCACGGGCGATCGCGGAGCGCAGCGACCGCCAGACCCAGGCCGAGCGGAGCGCGCGCTCGCGAAGCGCCCTCCTCGAGGCCGCGGCGCGGGGCCTCTCCCGTTACGGCTACGGACACCTCCGGCTCGAGGAGGTCGCGCGCGAGGCCGGCTACACACGTGGCGCGCTCTATCACCAGTTCAAGGACAAGGCGGATCTGGCCCTGGCCGTGATCGACTGGGTCAACGAGAACTGGATGCGCGAGGTCGGCGAGCCCGCCGCGAAGGAGCCCGACCCGGTCTCCGAGCTGATCGCGCTGGCGCGCGGCCACGCCGTCTTCTGCCGGCGAGACGTCGCCCGGGTGGTGATGGCGCTCAGGGTCGAGTTCACCGGCGATGAACACCCGGTCGGGCGCGAGATCCAGCGCGTCTACGGCACCGGGATCGAGCGCGTCGCCCGCCTGGTCACGGCAGGGCGCCGTGATGGCTCGATCCCGCCCGGACCTCCCGCGAAAACGGTTGCGATGGCGTTCATGGGAGCGCTCGAGGGGACGGTCATCGCCATCGCCGGCCAGGTGCCCTACGACGGAGAGCTCGCCGCGCGCGCGACCGCCGGGGTGCTTGGGCTGAAGACCAGCTAGGTGGCCGGCGCGGCGTCGTATTCCTGGTCGGTGACCAGGCTAGGTGCGTCTCGCGTCCACGGCCCCGGGACCTAGCAATCGCGCGAACCCGATGACCACCGCCTGCGCGATCATCGCGATCAGCAGCGCGCCAATCAGGAACTTCTCGTGTCCGGGGACATATCCGGCGACCGTCTCCGGACGTGCGATCACCGCGGCCGCAGCCAAGGTGGCGCCGATCCCCCAGGTGACGGCGCAGGGCGGTAGCGAGCTCCTCAAGAACGCTCGCCAGGAGGTCGGCTGCAACCCTTCTTGATGGCGCCGCAGGACGGCAACGGCCAGCGCCGTCCAGAACGCGGAGACGAAGAACGCGCCGACCACGTCGCTCGGCAGATGCCCACCCGCGATGACCACCGCGTAGCTCACCGCGATCGTCAGGGCCGCCCCGGCCGCGGCGACCAGGTGCCGCCGAGCCGGCGGGCTCGCCATGATCGCGCACATCGAGAGGCTCATCGCCGCGGTTGCATGACCGCTCGGCCAGCTGGCATCGCCGATCGACCAACTCGGTGAAACCCAGTCCTCCGGGCGGGCTCCAGCAAGCACGACCTTCAGCAGTTCCGACGTCGCCACGCTGGCGAAGAGAATCGCGACAATCGCCACCGCCAGGCGCGGCTGATGGCGTCGATGCGCAGCGATGGCGATAAGCGCACCCAAGAAGGCGTAGATGACCGGGTTGCCGACCTGAGTGACCAGGAAGACCAGCGGGTCCACGATCGGCCGATCGAGCCCCATGAACCCATGCAGCGTGGTCGCGTCGAGCCCGCGCCCAGCGGGCCACGCCAGGGCAACCATGCCCGTGAGAATCAGCCCTGCCAGAGAGAGCGCCGCAGCCCGAAGGGCGTTCCGAGAGGTGCTCATGCCGACGCATCGTAGGCGCCGGACCTAAATCTAGCTGCAATGCTCATGGGCAGGGTAGGGCTCGAACCGCGGAGCCGAGGGGCGATTTGCGCGGGTCGCGAGCGGTGACATACTCGCTCCGTGGCCAAGATCACGCCCGGGATCGTGTCCCCGCCGCACGAGGTGTTGACCCCCGAGGAGTGGCGGAGGCGCGGCCGATCGCGACGCAAGCTCGTCAGCCGTTCGAGCCACGCTGAGTGGGATCCTCCCCCTGACCGGCCGGACCCGGTCGCGGTTCTGGAGGAGCAGGCGAAGAGCCGCCTACCGGACGTAGTCGAGATACGCAATAGCCGGATGGCCGCGTCCCAGTTCCCGTACTTCCGGGGAGCCGCCGCAGCGATGGCATGGGATCTGGCCCACACGCCGACCACGGACATTCGCGTTCAGGCGTGCGGCGACGCCCACCTGCTCAACTTCGGCATCTTCGCCGCGCCCGATCGGCGCCTTGTTTTCGACATCAACGACTTCGACGAGACGCTGCCCGCCTCGTTTGAGTGGGACGTCAAGCGTCTGGCTACGAGCGTGCTTGTCGCCGCGCGGGATCACGGCTTCGCAGACGCGCAGGGACGGGCCGCCGCGCGTCGCGCAGCCTCTGCCTACCACAATCGGATCGAGCGCTTTGCCGGCATGACCTTCCTCGACGTCTGGTACTCGCGGATCGACGTCGATGGCCTGGTCCAAATGTGGGACGCAATCGAGTCCAAGCCGGATGTGCGCCGACGCCACCGGCTGATCGAGAAGGCGAAGAGGAGAACGAGCGTGGGCGCGCTCGCAAAGCTCTGCGAGCAGGTCGACGGGGAGTATCGAATCCAGTCCGCGCCGCCGCTGATCGTGCGTGTGCCAGTCGAGGAGTACCCCGACCTGAGCGTAGTCCTCCGGGAAGCAATCGCCCGCTACGAGGACACGCTCCCCGTCGAGCTGCGCGAGGTGGTCAACCGCCACTGGTTCGCCGATTTCGCGCGCAAGGTCGTCGGGGTGGGCTCGGTGGGAACCGAGGCGTTCGTTCTTCTCTTGATGAGCGATACGCAAGGGCAGCCACTCTTCCTCCAGGTCAAGGAGGCCCAGGAGTCGGTCCTGGCGCCGTACGCGGGCGCGAGCATCTACGAGCACCAGGGTGAGCGCGTCGTTGCTGGACAGCGACTGATGCAGGCCGCCGGCGATCCCTTCCTCGGCTGGACGACCGCAATCGGCTCTGACCGCGCGACGTCGAAGCAGTACTACGTGCGCCAGCTGCGAGACATGAAGGGAGACATGGATATCCCGGGGATGAAGGCACGTCAGCTCGAGAGGTACGCCGCCCTGTGCGGCTGGGCTCTGGCCCGCGCACACGCACGCACCGGGCGCGCGCCGATGATCGCCGGCTATCTCGGCCGCTCGGATCGCTTCGAACGGGCGATCGAGCGCTTCTCCCTCGCCTACGCCAACCAGAACGAAGACGACCACCACCGGCTTTCCCGCGCTATCGCCGACGGGGCGCTTCCGGCGCTGACCGAAGCCTGAGCCTCCTGGCCGGAGAGGCGTACCGGGTCCGACTAGCCCTTTACGGGCTTCGGGTGGACGCGCACCGGCGGCTTGGGTTCGCAGTAGGCGTAGGAGGTGACTGTGGCCTGGTCCTCGCCGGCGTCGGTCGCGGTGGCCCGCCAGCCGCGGCGAGCGTCGAGCCGGTACGAGTCGATCGTCCCGGCGGCGTTGAGACCGTTCTGAGACACGGTGATGTGTCCGTCGAAGCCGCCGGAGAGGGCGCGAGTGCGGGGCGGGCAGAGGACGTCGACGTTGACCGGGTCATCCTGAGGGTTGACCGCCACATCCGCCGACACGGTGGTGATCGCCCGAGTGCCCTTGAGGCAGTACGCGTAGGCGACCAGCTGACCGGGCGAGACACCGCCGCCGAAGTCCGGGTTGACGCCGCTCACCTGCCAGGCGTTGTCGCCGACGCGCATCGAGGTCAGGGTCAGCACGTGTCCGCCGCCGTTCAGATCGAAGCCCGGCGAGTCGAAGCCTCCGCTGACGGCGCGGTAGCCCGTCGGGCAGGTGGCGGTGGCGGTGCCGGGAGCGTTCGGGTCGACGGTGGTGCTCGCCGACACCGTGACCTGCTTGCCCTTCAGCTTCGTGCAGTAGGCCACGGGCAGGATGGCGCCGGTTTCGCTGCCCAGGCTGGTCGCGCCGACCTCCCACGCGTGTCTGCTCGTACGAACAAGCCGGGTGCGGATGGTCGTCACGTTGTTCTGCGGCGAGAAGCCTGGGGCGATGAACCCTCCACCGAGAGCGCGGCTGTAGTGGCCCCCACATTGCACCCCAGCGAGAGCTGATTGTCCCCCCGGGACCGACGTCGGTGAGGAAGGGGCAACGGCCGCAGCGGGGGCGGCGCTCACGGCGAAGGCGGCCAAAGCGGCCACGCAATACCCAAGGGTCCGAGCTGAGCGAGTCCGCCCCATGCAGCGCATATCGGCCAATGCCGGAGGAGCTTTAGTGGCGATGTGTGTGGCTCGGGCGGGGCTTTGAACGGGCCGGGGAGGACTCGAACCTGCGACCTACGGATTATGAGTTACGCGTCAGCTGGGTATCCACCTGCCTGGGCGAAGGCGCAACTACCGATACCACACCGGGTGTAGATTTCCTCCCGCTTGATGTGCTCACGCCTTCATCTGGGACTCGGTGCGGTGCTTACCGCGGTCCTGATGCTGGCGGCCGCGCAGCCGGCGCTGGGCAAGCACACCTACCATGTCACCGTTGTCCGGGATTCAGCCGGTATCCCCCATGTGCGCGCCAAGGACTTCCGCTCGCTCGGTTACGGGGAGGGCTACTCCTACGCGCAGGACAACCTCTGCCTGTTCGAGGAGGCGATCGTCACCGTACGGGGTGAGCGCAGCCAGTTCTTCGGACCCGACGGCGTCTCCAACTACTACTCGAACGACAGCGTCGATCCGAACCCGAAGTCGGACGCGTTCTGGAAATGGGCACAGGCCACCGGGGCGGGGACCGCGATCAGGACCCAGCTCGGCGGCCACGCACGCCGCCTCTATCGCGGCTGGGCCGAGGGCTTCAACGCTTATTTGCGCAGTGGCAGGTTTCACGACCCCAGTTGCCAAGGCCAGCCCTGGGTCCGCCCGATCACGCTCGATGACCTGGCACTCCGTGGATTGCAGATCGAGATCGGCGCCTCGAGCGGAGCCTTCATCAGCGATCTCTACGACGCCCAGCCGCCGGGGAGCTCCGCGGGGGAGCCGGCCGCCGCGCGCCGGATCCATCCCGAAGCGTTAAAGCGGGCGATCGGCGGCGAGAGCGGCGATTCCGATCTCGGCTCCAACGGCCTCGCCTTCGGCTCGCACGCGACCAAGTCCGGCGGCGGTCTGCTGCTGGCGAACCCCCACTTCCCCTGGCGAGGTGTCGATCGCTTCTGGATGGCGCAGCTCACGGTGCCGGGCAAGTACAACGCGCTGGGCGGCACCCTCGGCGGCTTCCCGATGGTGGGCGTCGGCTTCAACCGGAATCTCGCCTGGACCCACACCGTCTCCACCGGTCGCCGCTTCGTGATCGAGCAGCTGCAGCTCGCCCCCGGGGATCCGACCAGCTACGTCGTCGACGGCCAGACGATCCCAATGACCCGGACGACCGTGACCGTCAACGGCCAGCCACACACCTTCTACGGCACCCGCTACGGGCTCGTGATCAAGATCCCCGACGCCGGATACACGTGGAGCACGAGCACCGCCTACGCCTTCACCGACGCCAACTTCAACAACGGCGGCGTCGCGAACCAGTATCTGAAGATGGGCCGTGCCCGGAGCGTCCGGGACCTTCTCAGCATCGAGCGCCGCGGTCGTGGGGTCCCGTTCTTCAACACGATCGCCGCCGACTCCTCGGGGCGGGCGCTCTACGCCGACGTCGGTCGTTACTCGAACGTGCCAAAAACCCTGATCGATGCCTGCACGCCGTCGGGCCTCCCGCAGCTCGTCTACGCCGCCGCGAGGGTGATCACGCTCGACGGATCCCGCTCCGGCTGCACTCCGAACGGCTATCTGCCGGCGAGCGAGATGCCGAGCCTGATCCGCCGCGACTACGTCGAGAACTCGAACGACTCCTTCTGGCTCGCCAACCCGTCGGCCCCGATCACCGGGATCACTCCCCTGATCGGCCTCGACAACACGATCCAGGGCATTCGCACCCGCTGGGGCAACCTGGCGGTCCGATCCGTTCTCGGTAGCGGACGCCGGTTCGGAATCGGCTCGGTCCAGGCGATGTGGGAGAGCGACACGAACTATCTGGCGCAGCTCATCTCCAAGTCGCTTGCTGCGCTCTGCCGCGCCAACCCGACGGTCGCCCTCTCGGGAGGCGGCAGCATCGACATCAGCGAGGCCTGCCCGATCCTCGACGCGTATGACGACACCGGCAATCTCGACAGCCGAGGGGCATGGCTGTTCGCCGCCTACCAGCGGCGCGCGCCGTCGGGCTCCGACAACTGGGCCGACCCGTTCGACCCCGCCGATCCGCTCAACACCCCGAACCAGCTCAACACCGCGAATCCGCAACAGCTCCAAGCACTCGCTCTGGCGGTCCAAGAGCTTCGGCAGCACGGCATCCCCCTCGACGGCGGCATGCGCGGGGTGCAGGTGGCGACGCGAGCGAACACGCGGATCTCGATCCACGGCTGCGGCAACTGCTTCCAGAACATCAACTCCTCAAACGGGGATCCAGGATTCAACGCTCCCTACGGAGAGGTCGTGCAGGGCTCCTCGATGGTCCTGACGACTCATCTGACCAAGCGCGGACCGAAGTCCCAGGGCATCCTCACCTACTCGCAGGCGACTGACCCGACCTCCCCCTGGTTCGCGAACATGACCAAGCTCTTCTCGCGCAAGAAGTGGGTCAAGCTCGCCTTCACGCACGCCCAGCTGAAACGGATCCGCGGCAAGACGACGCGACTGCCCAGGGCCCCCCGTTAGCTAGGGCTGAGCGACCGGGCCCCTTCTGTGCCCATGGTCCTCGTTCAGGCACAACTTCCCACCGACGGATTCTTCCGGAGACGATTTCTGGGACGCAGACTCAGCGCTCAGTCGTAGTGCCGCAGTGAGTTCCACAGTGCCGACCAGGGTCGGCTCTCGCTAGTGCAAGTCCAGACCGATCTTCCCTGCTCGTCGTTGTTCAGGCCATAGCCGTTATCGATCCGCGCCCGCACGCGGCAGCCGCGAAAGTAGCGTCGCGTTTCGAAGGGGTCCAGACCGACCACAACAGCCGTCGTGTCCGCGTCAGGAGGCGGCCCCCAGAGCGCCCAGCCGTTATGACCGCTGTACGGCGTGGGCAGACCCCGGGTCGGACCGAACTTGGAGATCGCGCCCGCCTCGCCATAGTTCTCGGTGAAGATCGCGGTCTTCTGTCTCTGAGCGGGCGGAAGCGAACGGTAGGCAGTTGCGACGGAGCCCACGAAGCCCTGCCAGCCGACCATCTCTCCGGCATCCGGATTGACTGCCATGACCACGCTGCCCTGAAGCTGGTCAGCAGGCAATAGCGACAGACCGATGACAGCACTGATAGCGGCCGTCACGACTACCGCCGCTCCTACGGATGCAACTCGCAAGGGCCGCTGGAGCGTCCAGCCCTCTACTCGAACCGAACCTGCTGCAAGCAGCACGGGGTAAAGACCGGCCACGTAATAAGCCTTGCCGCCAACGATGATGAACAGTGGGATCAATGCGAGATAGGCGACGGCGAAGCAGCGCAGAAATCGCATCCGCGGATCGCGTATCAGGGCCACCAGGCCCCAAATCCAGACCGGTGCGAGTAGGGGGCCGATCAGGAGGAGCTGGAACGGAATGAATCCGGCCCGGCCTCCCTCGTCACCACTGTTCGCAATCGAATCGGCTAGTTGCTGTTGCGGCAGGCCATGGGCAATCTGCCAAAGGCCGTAGGGCAACGCACCGAGGATGCCGAGTGCGAGGCCGGCGGCGAACCACTTCGAGCGCAAGATGTCGCGCGGCCCGAGCACGGCCAAGCCAACCACGACCATGCCGATGACAACCGCTATCAGCGACTTGCTCAGCAACGCCAGCCCTAAGACTGCGCCTGCCGGCAGCCAAAGGCGCGTGTTCTTTGTGCGCAGGAGTCGCACGATCAGCAGCGAGACGATCGCCGTGGCGCAGACGTCATAGGTCGTCGTAGTCAAGAAGTGCCCAGTGACCAGGCACACCGCACCCGAGGCCCAGCACGCCGCCGCCAGCGTCTGTGCCCGGCGCCCACCGCCAAGCTCACGGGCCAAAAGGCCTGTCGCGAGCGTCGTCAAACCCGAGGCCAGGATGGCCGGAGCCCGAAGTACGAGCAATGAGTCGGGCGCCAAGGCGTTCATGGCGTGCGCCAGCAGCGGCGTCAGCAGGGGCTGGTCCGGGTAGCCCCATGCCGGGTGGCCGCCAGCGGCGATGAAGTAGAGCTCATCGCGGTGATAGCCGTAGCGCCCGGCGGTCAGGGCCAGGGCCAGCATGGCGATCGCGGCTATGCAGAGAAGGACGGGCAGGGCGACTGGCTGCACGCTGAGCGGCGCCCGACCGTCAAAGCCAGTCGCGGGTTCAGGATCCGGCCTGTTCAACCCAATGGATTTTCGTCGTCCCGAAACCGGCGTGAAAGCCATGCGCATAGTCGTTGCGCTGGTGCCTCGAAGACCTACCCGACGCCGCCGACGCGGCCCGCCGCGAGCCAATCTTCGAAGCTGGGGCCGGCGAGCTTCGCGCCCGGGTTGGGCAGCACAGCGCCCTCCGCATAGGCCGTGGCATCCGGGTCGCCGGGCTGGCGGCCCTCACGGATCTCGATCGAGTCACCTCGGCTGGCGAAGAGCGCGGCGGCCACCTCGGCGAGACGCTCCTCCTGCGGGCCGGCGACCTCGGTGATCCTGCCGTCCTGGATCTCCGGCTCCTCGGCCGCGTCAGCGAGAGCTTCGGCGACGACGCGGGCGGCCACGAGCTGCGTTCGCATCTCGGGCAGGTAGGCGACGCCGTCTCGGATCATCCACCCGACCAGCTGATCGACGAACTCGTGGAACTGGGCCGCGCGAACGATCCGGACCGGGAGCGGGCCTTCCAGCAGCGTCTGCTCCTGCGCCATCTTCGCCGCGTTGTAGCCGCCCTGGAACTTGTCGATGCCGATGATCGAGACGACGACGATCCGCTTCGCCCCGGCTGCGGCGCCGGCTCGCTGGAGGTTCCGCGCCGAGGCGGTGAAGAATGCGGTCTCCTCCTCCTGGTCGGGTGTAGGCCCCGTGGCCGTATCGGTGATTGTCTCGACCCCGGCGAGGGCTTCGTCGAGACCCTCGCCGCTGACCACATCGACACCCTTGGAGCGCGCGATCGGGACCACATCGTGTCCTCGCTGCTCGAGGATCTCGACGAGGTGCGTTCCGAGCCGGCCGGTGGCTCCCGTGACGGCAATCTTCTGGCTCCTGATTTCGGTCTGCATCGTCTTTCCTTTCCCAGCGCCGGCGGCTCGGCGCCGGCAAATGTGATCAGAGGCGCTTGTACCCGCCTCACCCTTACGACGAACGGCAGCGGGTCGTTTCGACAGCCCTGCGGAGCGGCACATCTGCTTAGCGCGATAAGCAGAAGAGCCCCTTCTGTTCCGGTGCCTCCGGAGAGCTTCAGCGTGAGCGCGTAGCGACCCGGTTGCATCCGCCGGTGCGGCTGACCCTCAGCCGAGTCACGCCGTGGTTGCTGCGCTTCACCATCACGTCCGGCGGCAACTCAAGCCGCCAGCCCGCCTCGGGCGGGTCGGCCAGGACGAGCACGCCACGCGCGTGGGCGGGAAGCTCGTAGCGGCCGTTCGTGAGAGTCGCGTCAGTCGTGTTCATTTCCGCTCTGCACAAGGCTCGGCCAGCGAGCGCTGGAACGCATCGGTGACTTCGCCAGTAGTGGTCGCCGTCCAACCAAAGGGGCGGCGCGACTCAGTCACGAATAGGGAGCGGCCGCCGGTGTTGGCCGACGGCCGCTCCTGCAGTGGACACGCCGCTAGAGGGACGGGCGTACGTCCGATCCAAGCCCCTGGTACCGAGGGTGCCAGGGTCGCTGAATCCGAACCTTTGGTCAGAACGCAACCAGCGAGAACGACTTGCCATCTACGAAGGCGGCGTCGCTGTTGTTCCAGACCTTGACCACGAATCCGTCGGCGGTCTTCGTCACGGCGGTGACCGCGTTGTCTCCGGCACTCGTGATGACCGCATTGGCGGCGTCATTGTCAGCAAAGGTGACCAGGTATCGCCCGACGTCCGTCCTCTTGATCTGCACCGCGTCCTGAGCGTTGCTGGCGCAGTCGAAGCCGGGAACGACAGCGCTCCCCGCGTCCGGTGGGATGACATCGGTGTCAACGACGAGTGATGCCTTGAGCCAGCCGGTCTGACACCCGCCCGGGGCGACGCCGCCGAGCTTCGCCGCGTTCGGCGCGATCGCGTCCGGCGCCAGCTTTGGCGTCGTTACGGCACCATCGGCGATCTTGTCGGTGGTGACGGCGGCGTTCTTGATGTTCTTCGTCTTGACGCTGCTCTGCTTGAGCTTTGCTGCCGCGTAGCCGAAGCCGCCCATCGCCGCGAACAGGGCGACGAAGGCGACGACCAGCGCCGGGGTGGGCCGGAGAGCACTCCAGCGACGGGAACTGCGGTTCCTGCTTCTCATTTCGAGCTCCTTGCGTTGAATTGGCGCGCCCCTTCCACCGGGGAGGTGGCGTGGACACGCCGATCAGGATCAACTCGAGGGCGCCGGAAGGCATCGGTGAAGTCGCCAGTCGTGATCGCCGGTTTGCTCCGCAACCGGCATCCCGGCCTTCCGGGCGGCCGAACGCGTCAGGCGGATTCCGGCTGGGGTATTCCCATGCGCACCAGCTCGGTGCGGGACGCCACGCCGAGCTTGCTGAAGACCTTTCGCAGGTGGTAGTCGATCGTGCGTGGGCTGAGGAAGAGCTGCTCGGCGATCTGACGATTGGTCATTCCGTCGGCCACGAGCCCAGCGATCTGAAGCTCCTGCGGAGTGAGGTCGTCGAGGGTCGAGGGGTCGCGCCGCCTGGCAGTCTCGCCGGTGGCGCGCAGCTCTCCCTCGGCGCGCTCCGTCCATGGTGGAACGCCAACCTGGCGGAAGAGCTCGGCCGCCCGGCGCAGATGCTGGCGTGCCGCACGCCGCTGGCGCTCGCGCCGCAACCATTCGCCGTAGAGCAGCTCCGTCCGCGCCTGCAGGAAGGGGGAAATCGGCGCCTCCGGCGCAAGCGCCGTCTCGAACTGCTCCTGCACATCTCCTTTCCCCATCAGCGCCCGGGACCGGGCGAACACCGCCCGGCGCGCTGGGGAGGACGAGTGCTGCGCCCACCGCGTATAGCGGTCGATTCGATCGCCTGCCTCGTCAAGCCGGCCGGAGCGGGCAGCCGCTTCGATCAGGTCCGGGACCGACCACAGCCCGATCAGCGCGCTCGACTCTGCGCGCTCAACCGCGCTCAGGCCGAGCAGGCGGTCGGTCGCCTCGTCTGGCTTTCCCAGGGTCAACTCGAGCAATCCGAGGGCGAATTCGGCAATGCCGATGATCATGTTCCCGCCGCCGCTGGCGGCGAGCTCGATGGCCTCGCGAGCGTGGTCGCGCGCTCCCTGCTCGTCTCCTCGTAGCGCGTCGAGCAGCGCGAGGTTGGTCAGGTTCCAGCTCACGCCGGACCGGTGTCCAAAGTCGCTCGCGAGGCTGATCCCCTCCTCCGCGCCAGAGCGAGCAAGGTTGAAGCGGCCCAGGGCGAGAAAAGCCGTCGCCTGCGCCCAGAGCGCCAGCGGAAGGATGCTGAGCAGCCCCCGCTGCCGCGCGATCATGACGGCGCGGGTCGAGTACGGCAGGCCGTCCGCGAACACGCCCCCCATGCTGCCCATGGTCGCCAGGAGGGAGGCCCAGACCAGGGCCGGCGGATCCTCGAGCTGGTCAGCGCGGCTGATCGCCTCTCGCAAGAGCTGGTCGGCGCGTTCGTATTCGCCCGCGAGCTCAGCTCCCATGCCACTCAGTGCGCCGACCCGGAAACGATCGATCTCGCCGTGCGGCTCGATCGCGGCGGCCGTACCCCCAGGGCCGCGCCATGCGCGTAGTCACCCGCATAGTTGTCGGCCTCCATCGCCTCGGTCAGCGCGTCGAGCGTGAGCGATCCGTCCTGGCTGGTATCCGCGGCCTCGACCAGGATCGCGACCGCACCGCGCAGGTCCCCGGTTCTCGCTTCGATCACGCCCCGCAGGTAGAGGAGCTCCGCGCGGACCCGGCCAGTCGCAAGCGGGAGGGCGCGCGCGATCAGCTCGCGGGCCCGCTCCGGCTGACCGGCGGCCCAGGCGGCCTCGGCGGCGGCCGCGAATCTGCGGATTCTTCGGCCGTCGTCATTCGACAGCTCGGCCGCCCGCGCGAACGCGGTGGCGGCGGAGGCGTGCCCGCCGCGCGCCTCATACCGACGCCCCGATGCCTCGAGCGGACCCGCGACTTCTTCGTCGGCACTGAGACTCGCCAGTGCCTGATGCCAGACCCGGCGGTCGGCCTGCTGATCGCCGGACAGGGCCGCCGCCAGCGCACCGTGTGCGGCTCTGCGCTCGCCGTGCGTGGAGGACTCGAGCAGCGCGGAACGCACGAGCGGGTGGCGGAACTCGAGCGTGCCGTCGGCGACGCGAAGCAGGCCCTCCCGCTCGGCGGCGTCGAGCGCATCCTCGGACAGGCCGGCCTCGCTAGAAGCCCCCATCACGGCGGCGACCTCCTCCCGGTCATCGAGCGCCGCAATCAACAAAGCCGTCTGCGTGTCGGCGGGCAGCCGCTCGATCCGCTGCGCGAAGGCCTCACGCAATCCGGAGGTCAAGGGGGTCGTCTCGGGCAGAGCCGAATGACCCTGCAGCTGAGGAGCGGATAGACCGACCGGCAACTCCAGCAGCGCAAGCGGGTTTCCGGCCGCCTGGGCAAGCAACCAGTTTCGGACCGGCTCGGTCGCGGCTGGTGCGCTCGACTCCAGGAGCCGAGCGGCTTCCTCGGGCGCGAGGCTCTCGAGCGCCAGCTCCGGCAGGCCCGGCGCCGCGAACTCTCGGCCCGCTCCCTCCCGGACCGAGAAGATCACAGCCACCGGCTCGGCCGCGAGCCTGCGCGCGCTGAACACCAGCGCCTCGGCCGAGGCGACATCCAGGAACTGGACGTCGTCGATCAGGCAGAGAAGCGGCTGGTCTTCCGCAGCCGCCGCCAGCAGGCTGAGCGCCGCCGCGGAGACGAGCAGGCGATCCGAGGCGCGCGACGGTGCAAGCCCGAGAGCACCCGACAGCGCCTCGGCCTGCGCCTCGGGCAGGTCAGCCATCCTGTTCACGATCGGACGTAGGAGACCCTCCAGACCTGCGAACCCAAGGTCTGACTCGGCCTCCACGCCCGCGACGCGCAGCACCGTTCGACCGCCGCTTCGCTCCGCGGCGTGATCCAGGAGGGCGGTCTTGCCCATCCCCGCCTCACCGCGGATCACCAGCGAACTGCTCTCCCCCTGCGCCGAAGCCTCCAACAGACGATCGATGGCGGCGCATTCGCGCTCACGGCCAACCAGCGCGCCGGACCCGAGGTCCAGCTCGGGCGTCCCCATGTGTTGATCGTAGGGGCCGGGGACCCGAAAAGACAGGCGACACCGACTGGCGATGTCGCCGGTGCGTCCCGAGCACCGCCTGGGCGATGGTGATCCCTCGCTGACCGGACTCCAACTCGACCCCCCCACGATGACTGAGCCAATGAGACGCATTGAGGAGATCCTGGAGATCGCCGAGATCCTCGACGAGGCGGCCGAGCGGCTGGCGACGGTTCTCGAGCGGTCCGGTGCGGACAGGCTGCACCCGCCGGAGGCGTTGCGCGAGATGGCCCACTACGAGCTGGAGCTCGCCGCCGCCGACGTGGCCGCCTACACCTTCGGCACAGAGATCCGAGGAGGCTGGAGAGGATGTTGAGACCGTGTTTTTCGACGGCCTGGCCGGCCTGCCCCCGATAGCAGGCGGTTTCGAATGGGCCGAGCAGGACTCGAACCTGCGACCGACGGATTATGAGTTACGTGTCAGGCATGGAGTCCCGCTCACCTGAGGGCTTGTTCCGTGCCTGGAGATGCCCTCAGCTGTTCTGAGTTCCGCCCTGGCACTGCCGGTCATCGAGGTGCCGGCGTGACCGCCCTACTCCGACAGCCCGGCGGCTTCGAGGGCCTCGTCTCGTGTCCAGTATTGGCGGCCCCACGAGACCTTCCCGTCTCGGAGCGTCCAGAGCTCCGCGTAAGTCAGATCCGTCTCGACGCCGCTCAGCTTGGCGCGTCCGCTGATTCGGATGACAGCGATGACGTTGTCTTCTCCTGCCTCGATCAACTCGACGGGCTCGGCTGCGAAATCGTCGAACATGTCGAGCCAGTCCTGCATGAAGGCGCGCAGCGCGTCCTTTCCTTGGATCGGACCATGGTCATCGAGCGCACCCTCGACCGCCCGGTAGTCGATGTCGTCCGTCCAGTACTCGTCGAGAAATGCATCCAGGTCGCCACGGTTGTAGGCCACGAACGCATCGCGGACGGTCTTGACGTTCTCCTGCGACATCGCCCGCGCAGTATCGCGCTCAGCCCCCAGGGCCGCCGCTGCCACGGCCGCCACCCATTCACAGATAAACGGGAGGGACTCGCTCTGCCCGGTGATCGAGGTCGCGGCGTGACCGCGCGGCTACTCCCGCAGCCCGGCGGCTTCGAGGGCCTCGCTCCGCTCGTTGAACCACTGTGTTCGGTTGATCCGACCGTCGCGAAGCGTGTGTACGCCCCAGAGCTTGAAGCCGACCTCCGCGGCGCTTGCTCGGCCACGCATCGGCGCCTCCTGACAGGTGAAGAGGCTGTCTCCGGCGTCGATCAGCTCAGTGATCTCGTACGCCTCCCTTGCAGGCAACATCTCCTCGAAGTGCTTGTAGAAGTCCCAAGCGGCATCCGGGCCGATGAAGGGACCGGATTCGGGCCACTCAGGAAGGGGAACCGTCTCAAGCTCGGGATCCATGAGGTTTGTCCAGGCACGCTTGTCGTCGCGATTCCACGCGTCGACCCATGCCTTAAATACCTCGACGTTCGCCTCCGACATCGCCCGCGCAGTATCTCGCCATACCTGCGGCAGCAGCGCCACGGCTTCCACCCATTCACAGATAAACGGGAGGGCCTCGCTCTGCCCGTGATCGAGGTCGCGGCGTGACCGCTCAGCTACTCCGACAGCCCGGCGGCTTCGAGCGCTTCGGCCGGGTCCATGTAGTTCTGCATCCGAATCACCCGTCCATCTTCCAGCTCGTAGACCAGGCCGAAATGCAGCTTGACCGGCGTGCCGCTTCCCCTGCCGGTCGCTGTCTGATGGAACAGTCCGACGACCTGTTCATCGCCGGCGTCGACCAGCCGCTCCAACTCAACCGACCAGCCCTCGAAGTCCTCCGTCCAGGTGCTCCAGAACTCGACGAATCCTTCGCGCCCGCGATAGCTCTGAGGCCCAGGAAAGCCGCGAAACGGTATCCACTCCGCATCCTTAGCGAGGAGGCCCGAATCGAACAGTGTGCCGGCCGTCGCCGGATCATCGCGCTGAAACACGTCCTGAAAGGCCTCGAACAACCGGCGCACGATCTCCACGTTCTCCTCCGACATCGCCCACGCAGTATCTCGCTAAGCCCATGGGCGCACTGCCAGGGCCGCCACGTGACTTGGCATCTCAGGAAGCGCCGCTTCCCATGGGAAGCGTTATCTGCTCCCCGTCGCCTAGCGAACGCAGACGCGGAGCGCCGCCGGGAGGGGCCTGGCACCGCGGCTCTGACACATCAGGTCGGGGCCCCAGCCAGGCTGGGCACCGTAGGATTTCGGCCGTGCCGTTCACACTCAGGAACTTCAAGGAGGACCTCGAGGACCTCGGGTCCAAGTTCGACGGCGCGCCGGACCTGGAGTTCCGCGCAGCAACCGAGGCGCTCGAGCTCGAGCAATCCGGCCTGAGCTACCAGCGCGTCCCTCCCGGCTATCGCTTTCCGTACGGCCACACGCACGAGAAGCAGGAGGAGGTCTACGTGGTCGTTCGCGGGAGCGGGCGGATGAAGCTCGACGACGAGATCGTCGAGCTCAAGGAGTGGGACGCGGTGCGCGTCCCGCCCGGTACGTGGCGAGGCTACGAGGCCGGGTCGGAGGGCCTCGAGATCATCGTCATCGGCGCGCCCAATCTCGGCGAGGCTCCGCGCGAAGACGTCGAGGGCCAGCGCGACTGGTGGGCTTACTAGCTCGATCCGCTTCGGCTCCGACGCTCCGGCCGCCTATTACATGCAGGAACATGGTCGGTCGCAGTGGGCCGCGCGAGAGAAAGCCTCGCATAGCGGGGCTTTCATGGGCCGGGGAGGACTCGAACCTCCGACCTACGGATTATGAGTCCGCTGCTCTGACCAGCTGAGCTACCGGCCCGCGCGCCGAGCCTAGCGTCCGGGGTAGATTCGATCCATGGCGCGGGAGCCGGAGGAGCGCGACCAGGGGACCTTCACCATGCCGCTGCTCGGCGCCGCCTACAGCTCGGTGGTGATCGTCGTGCTGGTGGCGATCCTCAACTCGCAGGTTGGGCGTTCCCTGGACGAGAAGGTGGACGCGCCAGCCCGGACGCTGATCGCCGCGCCGGTGATCGCCTGCGCGACGGTGGTGTTCGCGGCGTGCATGGTCGCTTTGATCGCGCCCACGTACCGTCGCCCGTCGCTGCGCGTGGCGGAGATCGGCAGCTGGCTGATCCCGGCGTGGCTGGTAATGGGCGCGATGGTGCTCGGCGCGATCTCGTTCGCCCTCCACCACGCCCACTGACATCGAACGGGATGCGCCAGCGCGCAGCCCTTCGGACTATTCCTTCAGGGCCTCGAGCGACTCGCCGACCGAGGAGGGCTCGCCCACTCCCTCCGCCGCCGCCTGGGCTCCCTCGTTGAAGGCGCTTGCCGCCGCGACCAGCGTGCCGGCGGCGCCGGGCTGGATCACGCCGGTCTCGGCGCAGCCGGCGAGGAACTCCTCGAGCTCGCGGGCGAGGTCGGCGAGGCGGTTTTGGCCGACGACGAGAGCGGCGCCCTTCAGGCCGTGCGCCTCGACGCGCAGCTCCTCGATGCGGGCCGAGTTCTTCTCACCGGACGCCGCGAGCTGCTCGAGCCCGGTGATGATCGTCGGGGTGCGGCGCTCGGCCTCGGAGGCCAGCATGCTGAGGAGTTCGGGGTCCCCCACTCGGCTAGTTCTACTCGCTCCCGGGCGGAAGCGGATGCCCGGTGCTAGCCGGCGACCTTCTGGACCGCTGCCTGGAGCTCCTGGACGCTGAATGGGCCCTGGAGGACGGTGCTGACGGTGCCGGTCCGGTCGATCACGTATGCCCAGGGCTCGGTGTTCTGATGAAAGGCGACCATCTGCGGGCGGGGTCCGTCGTTGATCCTGTTGTTGTTGTAGATCTCCTGGTGGATGAAGGCGACCTTGTCGCCGTACTGCTGCTTCACCTGCTCGGCGATGTCGGTGACCGGGCCGCAGACGCGGCTCTGGCAGAGGGCCGGGGTCGCGAAGAGCAGCACCACCGGCTCCTTCCCGAGCACGTTTGCGAAGTCGTCGCTGTGCATGTCGTCGGGTGGAATCCGGGTGTCGATCTGGGAGATGCTGGACACCTCGCCCGCGGTGGGTGTCTGGATGGCGGGCGGCTTCTGGTCCACCTGCGGCATCGGGTAGTCGCCAATCGGATTGGGCGAAGGGAGCAGGCTGTACTGCATCGAGCCGCCGTTCTTGATCAGGGCGGCGAACTCCCACGGCCCCGGCTTGTCGAAGGGGACGTCCGAGACGTAGGCGACCTGCGCGGCGGCCGGGTCGTCCGCGGTCGACTTTGCCTGGAAGGACGGCCTGGTCGTGAGGTCCTCGATCCGGGCCGGGAACGGGCCGATCGCCTGGCCGTCGACACCCCTGCCGGGCGCGGCGTAGAGAGCGATCTGGGCGTTGGTGATCTGCTGGCGGCCCGCGGTGAAGACGCCGAAGGGGAAGCGGTTCGTGCCCAGGTGGAAGTAGCCGGCCGCCGGTGAGACGACCGGTCCCTGGCCGCCCTGCGCGCTGAGGACGATCTGGCGGAGGGTCTTGCCCTCGGCGGAGGGGAACTCCGAGGCCGCGGGGGCGGGCTTGCTGCGGCTGCCGGTTCCGTTGTCGGAGCCGCCGCAGCCGGCGATCAGCGCGACCGCGAGCGGCAGGGCGACGGTGAGGAGGGTCTTCCTTGACACGGAGGGCATCGTAGTTGGGGCACCTATAGGGTGGCGTCCGCGATTAGCCAGCCCTAAAGGAGGACGAGACGTTGGCGGAGAAGGCGGCCCTGGTCACTGGCGGTTCGAGCGGAATCGGCCTGGCGATCGCGCGTGCCCTCGGTGAGGACGGGTACGGGCTCACGGTCTCGGCCCGCCGGCCGGAGAAGCTTGAGGCGGCGGCGGAAGATCTGCGGTCAGAGGGGCTCGAGCTGCAGAGTCTGCCGGCCAACATGGCCGACGACGAGAACCTGCAGTCGCTGGTCGCGGCTCATAAGGAGAAGTACGGGCGGCTCGACGTGTTGATCAACAACGCCGGGGTCGGTATCGGCGAGGCGATGGACGCGCTGACGACGAAGTACGTCGACATGCAGCTCGGGGTGAACCTGCGGGCGGTGATCCTGATGACCCGGGAGTGCCTGCCGATGCTGAAGGAGGCGGGCGGCGAGCACAGCAAGGCGCTGATCGTCAACACCGCCTCGGTTTCCGGCAAGGCCGGGCAGCCCTGGCTGAGCGTCTACTCGGCCACGAAGGCGGCGGTGATCGGCTTCTCCCAGGCGACCCAGAAGGAGATCGCCGGATCGGGGGTCCAGGTGACGGCATTCGCGCCGGCGTTCGTGGACACGCCGATGACGGAGTTCGTCAAGGGGCAGGTGTCGGCGGAGGCGATGATCAGGCCGGAGGACATCGCGGAGGCGGTGAGGTTCCTGTTGCGCACCTCGCCGAATTGCCTCGTCCCGGAGATCGTCTTCCTGCGGCCGGGAGACACCTTGGACACGCCCGAACTGGGCTAAGAGCTCTTCCAGATCCCGGCGCCCTTGCGGAGGCCGGCGCGGGCGCCGACCCACCAGGCGACCTGGCGGAGAAGATCGAACCAGGCGTCCTCGATCCACTCCGAGCGGCCGCGGCGGCGGAGCCGCGCCCAGGTGACGATGGCGAGACCGCGGGCGGTCTGGCGGATCTCGCGCGCCCGCGGCGGCTTGACGGCGTGTCCGCCCATTGCCTCGAACTTGGCGCCGACCAGCCCCGCGCCGTAGGCCCAGCCGAGCTGCTGGCGGAAGAAGCCGAGCTGGGTGGTGCGGTTGCGATGGCGGGCGGTGGCGCCCTCGGCGTAGGCGAGGCGGCGGCCGCTGCGCTCCTGGAAACGGAGGCCGAGCTCGACGTCCTGGGCGCGGGTCATATGTGGGTCGAAGTTGCCGATGCGTTCCAGGACGTCGCGGCGGTACGCTGCGTTGGCGGTGATCGGGTAGGCGGGGTTCGAGGTGAAGGCGAAGCGCTGCCAGTTGCCGAGCAGGCGGGCGGCCTGGCGCTCGGCGGCGGTGGTCGGCGGGACGTGCTGGAGGTCGCCGCCGACGCTGCCGATCTCGGGATCCTCGAAGGGGCGGACGAGCTCAGTCAGCCACTGGGGCTCGACGAGGCAGTCGGCGTCCACGAAGGCGAGGATCTCCCCCGTGCTCTCGGCGATGCCGCGGTTGCGGGCGTTGGAGACGCCGCGCTTCTTCTCGTGGAGATAGCGAACGGGCTTCGAGCGGATCAGGGGGGCGGTGCGGTCGGTCGAGGCGTTGTCGACGACCAGGATCTCGCGGCGATCGGCCGGGTAGTCGGTGGCGAGGATCGCGTCCAGGCATTCGGCGATGATCGATTCGCCATCGCGGACGGGAACGATCACCGAGACCGATGGTTGGTCTTCGCCGGTCCGCTCCCTGTTTGGCGCCCTCGGCACGGGCGCAAGGTAGGGCCTATTCCTTGGCCGCGGCTAGCCGTCGGCGCGGTAGAGCTCGGCCTCGGCCCGTTCCAGCTCGGCGGACCCCGCCTCGGCGGAGTCGGGACGCGCGTGGTCCTGGGCAGCGTGCTCGCCATAGGCGGTCGCAAGGACGTCCTCGAAGTGGACGTCGGCGGTCTCTTCCGCCGCGGCGGCTGCCAGGCGGCGGCGACTCGCCTTGACGTCCCGGACCTCCTCGGCCAGGGGGCGTTCGGGGATCGGCTCTGCGCCGGGGCCGCCGTCGCGGAGCAGGGAGATCTCCAGGTAGCCCTCGAGGGCGCGGATCTCCTGCCGGGATGCGCGCCGGGGCTTGCGCTGATTGGCGCCGGTGAAGGCGTCCCAGGCGCGGGCGAAGGTCGCGAAGTTGGTGCGGCCGCCGTTGCGATGCGCGGCGAGCATCGGGCAGACACCACCGCGCTTGTCGACGTAGGCGCCGACGATGACGCGGTTGGTGCGAATGCCGCGGAGCATGGCCTCCTTGGTGCGGACAGGCATGGCTGCGACCGAGTTGCGGAGGCGGCGGGCGTTGTTGCGTCGCTTGAACATCGGATCAAGGGATACCGGCTACGGCGTAGGGTCCGCGCAATGGGCCGTTCAGACCGACGCCTCCGCCTCCTCGTCGCCGCCTTCGGTGACCCCGGGCACGCGTTTCCGGCGATCGCGCTGGCCCGCGAGCTTGGGGGGCGCGGTCACGAGGTGCTGGTCGAAACCTGGGAGCGGTGGCGAGAGGCGGTTGAAGGCGAGGGGCTTGCCTTCACCGGGGCGCAGGAGTACACCATCTATCCACCGCCGGGACCGGACACGCCCGATGGGCAGACGGCCGCGGCGGCTGCCAAGGCGCTGGCCAGGTTGATGGATGAGTTCGAGCCGGATCTGGTGGTGAGCGACATCCTCACCTTGGCGCCGACGCTCGCGGCCGAGGTGGCGGGGGTGCCGCACTCGACCCTGATCCCGCACGTCTATCCGGTGCAGCAGCCGGGGATGCCGCTCTATTCGCTGGGTCTGCGGCCGCCGCGGACGGCGCTCGGCCGGCTAGGGTGGAAAGCGACGGGGCCGCTGCTCGGGATGGGACTGCGACGGGGACGGGACGAGCTCAATGAGACGAGGGGGCGGCTCGGGCTGGGGCCGGTCGAGCGGTTCCATGGAGGGATCAGTGAGCTGCTGGCGATCGTCGGCACCTTTCCGCAGCTTGAGTATCCGCGCGAGTGGCCGGCACACGTGCGGGTGACGGGGCCTCTGTTCTTCGAGTTGCCGGGTGAGGAGGTGGAGATCCCGGAGGGCGATGGGCCGCTGGTGCTGATCGCTCCGAGCACCTCACAGGACCCGGAGTGCGAGTTGCTGCGGGTGGCGCTCGATGGGTTGGCGGATGAGCCGGTGCGGGTGCTGGCGACGACCAACCGGCACCGGCCCGAGCGGCCGATCGAGGTGCCGGCGAACGCGATGCTCGTGGACTGGGTGCTCTACTCGCAAGCGATGCCCGCCGCGGACGTGGTGATCTGCCACGGGGGGCACGGGACCGTGGCGCGGGCGCTGGCTGCGGGCAAGCCGCTGGTTGTCTGCCCGTCGGTCGGCGACATGGCAGAGAACGCGGCGCGGGTTGCCTGGTCGGGGACGGGGCTTTCGGTGCCGCGGCGGTTGCTCTCCCCACGGGCGATCAGGCTGGCGACGCGGCGGCTGCTCAGCGAGCCAGAGTTCCGAGGGCGCGCGCTTCGCGTCGCCGAGTGGTCCAAGGCACACAATGGCGCCGCTGCGGCCGCCGAGCTCGTGGAACACACCGCCAGAAACGCGACGAGCCGGCTCACGCCGGCTCTTTAATAGGTCGCTTCAAGACTCCGGGGGTCGGACTCGAACCGACATACGGCACATTAACAGTGTGCTGGCCTACCTTTGGCCCACCCCGGACCGTAATCCGATTTGTCACGTAGAAACCCCTTAGAGCGGCTACGCGGCCTCAAGGTTACCGTCCGATTCCTCGATGCCCGCCCGAACGCTCAGTTTCGCGGGCAGTTCCTCGGCGCCCCACTCGACCTTCGCATGGCAGTTCGCGCAGAGCAGCACACACTTCGCGGCCTCCTTTCGCAAGGCGGCGATCGACCGTGTGAGCCCACGCATCGCAAGACCGAACGACTTCTGTTTCCGGTCGAGATGGTGGAACTGCAGTGCGCCCGGGAACTCGTCGTAGCCGCAGAGGATGCACCGGCCTCCCGCCTCTTCAACCAGCCGCAGCTTGGCACGGCGACGCCACTGAATTACCGCCTGCCGTCTGCACTTCAGGCAGCGGTAACGACCCCCGTTCTCGAGGACGAATTCGGTGCGACCGTGGTGCCTGCACTCGAGCTCAACATGTTTCAACCCCGCCTCCTTAGCTCGACGAGCGGCGATGCGCCGTCGCCCCGCAGCCAACGGCCATTGGTCGTATTTCTTGAGCCAGTAACGAACCGTTGAGACGCTGCGATCGAGCCGACGTGCCATCTCGGTCAGGGTGGCCCCTTCCGAACCAAGGCCAAGAGCGTTTCCTCCTCGAGGCGACCACGGTTCGCGGCGCGCCCCTGGTTGACCGGTATCAAGCCATGCTTCTTCAGGTGGTAGCTGACGGTGGACTTCTTAAGGCCGACCCGCTTGCCGATCTGAACCAGCGAGAATCCCTCCGCCAGGTAGCGCCGTAGTTCCTCTTTCTTCATTTCCAGGCATTTTCCACCGGTGACCGGATGGATTGGGCCCGAAAAGGTGCCTAAATGCAGGGGATTTGCGCTGAGAGCGCGCGAGGGTGTGCCGAGTATGAGAAAGCTTGGGTGGGCGGGCTAGCTCACGACGCCCGCGTGCGCGATGCGCTCCGTGAGCTTGGCGCGTTCGCCCGAGAGGCGGGTCGAGACCTCGTAGTCCTCCGCCCGCTGCGCGGCGGAGATCCCGTCCTCCAGGCGCTGCAGCTCGAGCAGGTCGAAGTTGAGCTGCATCGCGCCCTCCGTGGCGGGCTCGCTCTCCGCCTTCATGACCAGCTCCGTGACCAACGAGGTGAGCGCCGCGTGCTCCCGCGGCAGCTCCGCCAGCGGATCTTCGAGGTGCCCCCGCAGCCAGCGCAGTGCCGGCGCCCCGGATGACGAGACGTGTTCGTCGGTGAGCCGCTCGACGATATTCCTCCCGACCGCCGGGTCCGAGATGCACATCGCCAGGAGCGCCCTCTCCCGGGTCTCCCGCGGCGTCAGCGAAACAACCACCGGCCGGGTCGTCTCCGCCGCCCCGTTGCTCTCCGCGCCGGCGTCCGGCGCCGAGCGCACACGGGTCAGCACCAGGCTGGCATCGGTGTCCAGCCGGTCCGCCACCTTCCGCACGAGCTCGTCGAATCCCAGCGCCGTCTCCCCCATCGCCTTCAGTACCGGGCCCACCTCCTGGAGAACCCGCTCGCGCCCGGCCAGCGAACCGAGGTCCCCACGGCCCAGAGCGACGTCCACCCGGAAGCTCGGCAGATCGACCGCGCCGTCGACCAGCTCCTTGAAGCGATCGATCGATCCCTCTTGGAGCATGTCCGCCGGATCCTCACCTTCCGGCATCGCCGCCACCTTCAGCTCCAGGCTCTTGCCGCCCGCCACCTTCTGCGCCCGGATCATCGCGTCCGCGCCCGCCGAATCCGCGTCCAGCGCCAGCACGACGGAGTCGGTCAGGCCGGCCAGCAGCGAGAGCTGCTCCGGCGTCAGCGCGGTCCCCATGATCGCCACCGCCTCCTCGACCCCGGCCTGATGGAGCGCCAGCACGTCCGTGTATCCCTCCACCAGGATCGCTCGCCGCGCCTTCGCGATGGGACCGCGTGCCTGATCGATCCCGTAGAGCGTCTTGCTCTTTCGATAGAGCTCCCCCTCGGGCGAGTTCATGTACTTGGGCTGCGCGTCGGGCGTCAGCGCCCGCGCCCCGAACCCGAGCACCCGGCCGCGCTGGTCGCGAATCGGGAAGGTGATCCGGTTCCGGAAGCGGTCGTAGTGGCCGCCCTGTCGCCCCTTCAGAATCAGGCCTGAGTCCAGCAGCTCATCGACCTTGAAACCGGCCCGCTGGCTGCCGGTCAGCACCTGGTCCCAGGGACTCGGCGCCATCCCCACGCCGAACCTCCGCAACACGTCCTCCCCCAGGCCCCGGCCAGCGAGGTAGGCGCGCGCTTTCTCCGCCTTCGGCGCGTCCCAGAGGTATCGCTCGTAGTACTTCGCCGTCCGCTCGAGCAGCTCCCACAGGCGCGCCCGCCGGCGCCTGCGCTCCTCGGCCCTGGGGTCCTCATTCTCCCGCTCGAGCTCCACCCCGGCCTGCTCGGCCACAGCCTCGACCGCCGCGGCGAAGTCGAGCCCCTCCTTCTCCTCGACGAAGCTGAAGACGTCCCCCTTCGCCTCGCATCCGAAGCAGTAGTAGAGCTTGTCGCGCGGGTTGACCTTGAAGGACGGCGTCCGCTCGTCGTGGAATGGGCAATTCCCCCAGTAGTCCTGCCCCCGCTGCTGGAGGTCGGTGTACCGCGAGACGATCCCGAGGATGTCCGCGGCCTCCTTGACCCGATCGACGCTCTCGCGCGTGAACCTCGCCATCAGACCAATCTATTGCCGCGCCGCCAGCGCCTCGTATGTCGAGAGACAGAATCTGTCGGTCATTCCGGCGAGATAGTCGGTCACTCGCTGCACCGGCCCCGCATCCGGGTCGGTCGCCGGCACCTCGTCGATGTGCGCCAGGTAGTGGTCGAAGAGGGTCCGCAGCGCCACCCGCGCCCTCTCCTGCTCGGCCCGCGCCTCCTGCCCGAGGTACACCCGATCGAACATGAACTTCCGCAGCCGCAGCATCGCTCCACCGACCTCGTCGCTCTGCGCGATGCCGCCCTCCGCCCGCGAGCGCTCCACCATGTCCTGTACCAGCAGGTCGATCCGGCGCGCGCCCGTCTCCCCCAGCAGCTCGATCTCATCGGCCGGCAGGTCCCCCTCCGAGATGATCCCCGCTCGCACCGCGTCGTCGATGTCGTGATTGATGTACGCGACCCGGTCGACGATCCGCACCACCCGGCCCTCCAGCGTCTCCGGCTTCTCCGGCCCGGTGTGATTGAGGATCCCGTCCCTGACCTGCTCGGTCAGGTTCAGTCCCCTGCCATCGCGCGCCAGCACCTCGACCACCCGCAGCGAGTGCTCGTTGTGCCGAAACCGCATCCCGTGCTCTCGCAGCGCCTCGTCAAGGACCTCCTCTCCGATATGCCCGAAGGGCGGATGCCCGAGGTCGTGCCCCAGCCCAATCGCCTCGGTCAGGTCCTCGTTCAGGCCCAGCGCCCGTGCCACCGTGCGCGAGATGAAGCAGGCCTCGAGCGTGTGGGTCAGCCGCGTGCGGTAGTGGTCGCCCTCGGGCGCCACGAACACCTGCGTCTTGTGCTTGAGCCGCCGAAACGCCTTCGAATGCACGATCCGGTCGCGGTCGCGCTGGAACGGTGTCCGCACCGGGCTGTCCGGCTCAGGCTCCCGCCGCCGCGCCGGATAGGAGGGGGTCGCGCGGTCCCAGAGGTACTCCGACTCCCAGGAACGGACTCGCGCTTCCAGGCTCTCGGTCTGCGTGGGCATGTTCCGATGTTCGCAGCCCCCGCGGCACCACTACCGGGATGCGGCACCAGGAGTTTCAAATTAGGCTCTGCTTCATGGCAGAAACCGCACTGATCACCGGCGCGTCCGCCGGCATTGGTGAGGAGTTCGCAAGGCGGCTTGCCGCCCGCGGCAACGACCTCATCCTCGTCGCCCGGCGCAAGGATCGCCTGGAGCAGCTGGCCGAGGAGGTCCCCACCACCGCCCACGTGATCGAGTGCGACCTCGTCACCGAGGCGGCCAAGCTACCCGGCAAGGTGGAGAAGCTCGGCGTCGACGTGGACCTGCTCATCAACAACGCCGGCTTCGGTCTCCGCGGCCGCTTCCTAGGCCTCGACCCGGAGCGCGAGGCCGAGATGGTCCGCGTCAACTGCGAGGCCGTCGTCACCCTCACCCACGCCTTCGTCCCCGCCATGGTCGACCGCGGCCGGGGGGGCGTGATCACGGTCGCCAGCACCGCGGGCATGCAGCCGCTCCCGTACGAGGCGGTCTACGGCGCCAGCAAGGCGTTCGCCATCTCCTTCATGGAGGCGCTCTGGATGGAGCTTCGCGGCACCGGCGTCACGATCACCGTGGTCAATCCAGGTCCCGTGAAGACGGAATGGCAGAGCGTGGCCGGCTACGAGAAGGACACCCCAATTCCGCCGGGCATTATCACCGCCCAGCAATGCGTCGCCGATGCGCTCCGCGCCTACGACGACAACAAGCGCTCGGTGATCACCGGCCGCTTCTTCCCCTGGTTCATGCGGGCCAGCAAGGCGCCGAAGGGCGTCAAGCTCCGCGTCGCGGAGCGCATGTACCGGCCACCCACCTAGACGGCTTCGCCATAGTCGCGACTACGCAGCCCCACGCAGCTGCACATGCGCGTGGTGCTCGAGCGTCTCGGTGATCGCCCGGTCGGCCTGAGTGGCCACTCGCCGGTCCGCTCCAGGCGCCTCCGACAGCGGCCGCGCCAGCGCATCGACCATGAACCGGTGTGCTTCCTCGCTGAGCGGAAAGCCGCCCCCCTCGCAGCTCGTACACACCACTCCCCCGGCCGAGCCGGAGAACGCCGCCAGGTGCTCCGCCTCCCCGCAGCTCGCGCAGCTCGCCAGTTCCGGTGAGAACCCCGCCGCCAGCGCCAGCTTGAGCCGAAAGGCGAGCGCCGCTCCCGGCGCGCTCGCCGTCGCGGGATCGGTATCAAGCAGGCCGAGGTAGTTGCAGAGCAGGTTGTAAGCGGCCTCGTTCGGCTCGCCCGAGTCGAGCAGCCGCAGCACCGCGTCACAGGCCCGGCCGGCCGCTCCCAGTGCCGGCCCGTTGGAGCGCAGCACCCCGTGGCCGTCGACCGTCGAGGCGCCAGTCACCGTGAACAGGTCGCCGCGTCCCTCGTAGAGCACCAGGTCGAGGCGGAAGAACGGCTCGAGCCGCCCACCGAACCGCGACTTCGGCCGCCGCGACCCCTTGGCGATCGCGCCGATCCTCCCCCGCGTGGCGGAATAGAGGTGGACGATGCGGTCCGCCTCGCCGTAGCGGATGCTGCGCAGCACGACCGCCTCGGTCTTGAAGTTCCCGGGCATGGCCCACTGACGTTGCCGGACAGTCCGGACGAGTTTTGGTCACTTAGGGGCGCTTTGGCGCGGAGCAGTGACCAAAACACCGCCGCGGACGGATCAGGCCGCCTGGCGCACCCCGTCGCGGATCGCCGCCGCCGTCACCGTGGCCGCGGCTGCGCCGATCTGGATGGGCGCGAACTGATCCGGCTCGCCAGACCCTGAGGCGAGGCAGAAGACCACGTCGCCGTCGACCGGTGTGAAGACCGGCTCGATCGCGCGGCCCAGCCCGGCGGTGGCCGACCGCGCCACGATGGAGCACTGGCGCTTGTCGAGCGCCGCGTCGGTACAGACGCAGACCGGTGTCGAGTTCCCCTCGGGCACCCGGTACTCGGGCGGCTCCGTCATTCCCGCGATCAGCTCGGCGCTCCGGACCGGCTCCCCCTCGGGCCGGGGGCCGGCCAGCACCGAACCGTCCGCATCGATCACGTCGCCCATCGCGTTCACGGCGGCGATCGCGGCGACCGTGTGGCCCGACCCGGTGCGAATGGCCGCGTAACCGAGGCCGCCCCGCACCGCGCGGTCCCGGCCGAGCACCTTGCCGACCGTCGCCCCGGTGCCGGCACCCACGGCCCCGCGCTCCGGCACTCCGCCGGCTGCCGCCTCGCAGGCGGCGTAGCCCGCATCCGCGCCCGGCCGGACATCGCCCTCGCCGGAGGGCAGGTCGTAGATCACAGCAGCGGGCACCAGAGGCACCCGGCCGAACGGGGTGAAGTAGCCGCGCTCGTGCTCCTCGAGCCAGCGGACCACCCCGTCCGCCGCCGCGAGCCCGAAGGCGCTCCCACCCGTGATCAGGACGGCGTTCGCCTCCGACGCGTTCGCCAGCGGGCGCAGCGTGTCGGTCTCCCTGGTCCCGGGCCCGCCACCGTGGACGCAGACCCCGCCCGGCGTCTCGGGTGGCGGGATGATCACGGTGCAGCCCGTCCCGCCCGCGGCATCCGACCAGTGCCCGACCGCGAAGCCCTCGGGCAGGGGGAGCGGCTCGCTCACCCGCTCCTCGCCCTCCCCGCGCGCCGCTTGGCCTTCCTGCGGGGCCGTCGACGCAGCCGCTCCTGGCAGTTGGGGCAGAAGTAGGTCGAGCGTCCCGTCACCACGATCCGCATGATCACCGGCGGCGGCGTCGGTCCGTGCTCGCTGGCGGGCCGCAGGCACGGCTCTCCCTCGCGGGTGTGGACCAGGAACTCGTCCTGCATCGAGCCGCGCTCGCCGCGCGCGTCGAGGTAGTCGTCGATGCTCGCCCCGCCGTGGTCGAGGCCGGCCTCCAGCGCCGCAACGATCCCCTCGACGAGGCGTGTCGCATGCTCGAGCTTCATCGACCCGGCGGGCGAGAGCGGATGCAGCCGTGCCCGCCAGAGCGCCTCGTCCGCGTAGATGTTTCCGATCCCCGCGACGCGCGACTGGGTGAGCAGAAAGGACTTGAGCGGCGCCTTCCGATCCTTCGCCAACTCAAGCAGCCGCTCGGCGGTGAGCTCGCCAGAGAGCGGCTCGACCCCGAGACGCGCGGCGAAGAAGTCATCGAGCTTGTCGCCGGCGTCGAGCATCACCGCCTGCCCGAAGCGGCGCACGTCGGTGAAGAGAAGCGTCCGGCCGTCATCGAGCTCGAACCGGGCGCGAATGTGGCTCGGTTCCGGAGCGGGCTCGTAGAGGCGCGGCCCGCCCAGCCGTTCGCTCTTCATCAGATCCGCGGTCTCCCCGTGATCGGAGTCCCGCAACAGGAGGTTGCCCGTCATCCGCAGGTGCAGCGCGAGAGTCCGGCCCCCCTCCACGCCGATCAGCAGATACTTGCCGCGCCGCGCGACGGCGGTCACCTCCCTGCCCGTGACCGCCCGCTCCAGCGCCTGAGGCGGCTCCGGACGCGTCAGCCGCTCGTCGAGGACGGATGCCGAGGTGATCCGCTTCCCGACCAGCTCCGGCTCGAGCTGGCGACGGACCGTCTCCACCTCGGGCAACTCGGGCATACGGCGATGCTAGTGAGGCAAATGGGCCCTTGGGTGTGCCTTGAAGTAGGCCTCCTTCAGCTCCTCGCCGGAGAGGTGGGTGTAGAGCTGGGTCGTCGAGAGATCCGCGTGGCCCAGCATCTCCTGGACCGACCGCAGGTCGCAGCCGCCGGCGAGCAGGTGGGTCGCGAACGAGTGCCGCAGCGTGTGCGGGCTCATCCGATCGCCGAGGCCGGCGGACTCGGCGTGCCGTAGCACGATCTTGTAGAGGCCCTGCCGGGTCAGGGGGCCGCCGCGGAAGTTGAGGAACAGCTTGCGCTCGTCGTGGGACCGGACCAGCTTGGGCCGCCCCGTCCGCAGGTAGACGCGAACGGCCGCGAGGGCCTTGCCTCCGACGGGCACCAGCCTCTCCTTGGACCCCTTGCCCCGAGCGCGGACGATCCCGTGTTCCAGGTCGACGTCGGAGATCTCGAGCGCGATCGTCTCCGACGCCCGCAGCCCCGACGCGTACATGAGCTCGAGTAGCGCCCGGTCGCGCAGCGTCACCTGATCGTCGCCCCGAGGCTGGGCGAGCAGCCGCTGCATCTCGGCGTAGCTCAGGACCTCCGGAAGCTTCTTGCCGCGGCGCGGCGTCTCCAGGCGCGCGGCCGGGTCATCCTCGATCGCCTCCTCCCGGCGGAGGTGCCGGTAGAAGGAGCGCAGGCAGGCCGCCTTGCGATGGACCGTCGCGGTCGAGCAGGGTGGGCGCCCGCTGCCGTCCCCTTGCGCGAGCTCAGCCAGGAAGTCAGAGAGGTCGGCGGCCCCAGCCTCGGTCGCGTCCCGGCCGCGCTCGGCCAGGAAGCGGCCGAACTGGAGCAGGTCCGTCCGGTAGGCGGCGAGCGTGTTCCGCGAGAGCCCGCGCTCGAACTCGAGATGCGCGAGGAAATCGAGGACCAGCGCCTCGTAGCGCTCGGATGGCTTCGCTTCGGCTACCCCGCGTGGGGGCGCGATCGTGGCCATACCCAGTACTTCCCCGCCCGGAGGCGCGTCCCTGCCTTGATGCGAGGGTGCTCCGCAGGAGCAACCCGTCTTAGGTGATCAGCTCCTTCAGCATCAGCAGCCCGATCAAGGACTTGGCGTCCTCGCATCGCTCGATCGCCCCGTCGAGCTCCGCCAGCGGGATCTCCACCACCTCGATCCGCTCCTCAGGCGACGGCTGGCTGCGAACGTCGTAGAGCTCCGTCGCGAGGAAAAGCCAGACCCGCTCATTCGTGAATCCGGGGCTCGTGAAGAAGCTCTTCAGCTCCCGCCAGTCCCCGGCCGACTTGCCGATCTCCTCGACCAGCTCGCGCTGGCCGCACTCCAGCGGGGTCTCGTCCTCGACGTCGAGCTTTCCGGCCGGCAGCTCGAGCAGCGCCGGCTCCTCGACCGCCTCGCGCGGCTGCTCGACCATGTAGAGGGAGCGACCGTCGTGCGGGATGACGCAGACGGCGCCGGGGTGAACCACCACCTGCCGCGTGGCCCGGCTGCCGTCCGCGTACTGGAAGGTCTCCATCCGCACGGACGCGATCGGCCCTCGGTGGACGAGCTTGCCGCCGACCTTCTTGAGGCGTTCGTCGCTCACGCCGGGACCTCGGCGAGGGCCGCCGCGGCGAGGGCGTCGCCCGAGGCCAGCGCGGCCGCGAAGAAGAGACGGTCGTCGGCGAGCTCGCGGCCCATGTGGGTCCCAGGAAGGCCGCTCTCCGTGTACTCGTCGATCGGGGCCGCGCGCGGCCAGAGCTCATGCTGCTCGCCGCATGCCCCTCGCAGCTGGGCGAGCGGATCGTCGCCTCGATTGGTCCACGGCGCGGCCGCCTCGTCGATCGGCGCCGGCACCCGGACCTCCCCGAGCAGGAGTCGGAGAACCGTGGTCGTGTGGTGGCTGAGGCCTCGGTGCCGGGCCCTCGGGTCGCCGCTCGACATCCTCGGCGCGAGCAGCGTTTCGAGGCCGAATGCGAGCGCGGCATGCGCGGTGTCGAGGGCCGCCATCCCTCCGTGACCCAGCTCGCTGTCCGATCCGACTATCCCGGGCCCCGGTCCAGCGATCACGGCGTCCCAGCCGAGCGGCCCGGCAGCCGCCTGCAGCGCGCCGATTACGGTGAGCGCCTCGGTCTCGCCGCCGTACGCGGGCCCTGCCGTCAGGTGCTCGCAGATCAGGCCGGCGCGGCGGAGCTCGGCGACGTCCTCAGAGAGCGAACCCGGCAGCGCACCCCCGGCGGTCTGGACGTAGCCGACCCGAATGCCCGAGCCGGCGCGTGCCGCCGCCCAGGCCGCGGGGGCAAGCTGCCCGTGCAGGGAGATCACGAGCACGGGGATCCTCCGCCCCGCCGGGCCGTCCGTGCGCGCCTCGAGGGGTTCGACCGGGTGCTGGAGCGAGCTGTAGTTGAGCTTCATCGCGATCGCCTGATCGGCGCCCGGGGCATCGAGCCCGCGCGTCAGGTTCACATGGACGATGTCGAAGCCGCCTGAACCCAGGCCCAGGTCGCGTGCGTCGGTGTTGACGATCACCTCATCTCCCCCGCGGACCTCGCCGACCGCTCCCTCGTCCGCCCACGCCGCCCTCTCCTCGGCGCCGACCCGGACCGTAAGCGGGTCCTCCTTCGTCACCACCCCGCGTCGCAGCTTCAGCACGAGCTATCCCCCGCCCGCCGTCGCGACGACCTTCGCGGCCTCCTCGATTGCGGCTTCGCACACTCCGAGCATGTCGACGAGGGCCGCCTCCGTAACCATCTCGTCGGGAGTGTGATTGGCCTCGGTCCCGTTGGCGAGCAGGACAGCGTCATAGCCGCCGGCGACCAGGGCGTTGGCGTCGCTGCCGCCCCCGGTCGCGACCAGCTCCGGCTCGTGCCCGGTCCGCCGCAGCGCCTCCGAGGCGATCCTCACCGGCTCCGACCTAGTATCGAGCCGGTAGCCGCGGAACATCTCGATCACCTTTGCATCGACGTCGCAACCCTGCTCCCCCGCCGCCCAGGTGCAGGCATCGACCATCTCACCGACCGTCGCCGCCGCCCGCTCGCCGTCGACGCTCCTCGCCTCGCCGAGGATCCGGCAATGCCCGGCGACGACGTTCGAGGCCGTGCCCCCCTCGATGATCCCGACGTTCGCGGTGGTCTCCTCGTCCAGGCGCCCCAGCTTCATCCCCGTCACCGCGGCCGCGGCGGCGGCGATCGCGCTGTGACCGGCCTCGGGGTTGATCCCGGCGTGCGCCTCGTGGCCGGTGAACTCCGCGATCAGCCGCTTGTGGGTCGGGGCCGCAACGATCACCTCGCCGATCGGCGTGGCGTGGTCGAGCACCAAGCCGAACGGCGCTCGGAGCGTCGAGGTGTCGAGCTCCTTGGCCCCCCGCAGCCCGTCCTCCTCGGCGACGGTGAAGACCAGCTCCAGCCCCAAGGGCGCCGACTCAGCGACGTGCCGAGCGGCAAGCTCCATCAGAACCGTCACAGCCGCCTTGTTGTCGGCGCCGAGGATCGTCTCGCCGCGGGTCCGGAAGGCGCCGTTCTCGCGCGCGACCTCGATCGGCCCTTCGTGAGGAACCGTGTCTAGGTGGGAGAAGAACGACAGCCAGCCATCGCCGCTCCCGGGGACGCGCGCGATCAGGTTCCCGGCGGCAGCCTGGGCCGGCGTTGCCGAGGCGTCCTCTGCGACGTCGACCCCGAGCTCGCGCAGCTCGTCCAGAACGGCATCCGCGACCTCGCGTTCCTCGCCCGTCGGGCTCGGGATCTCGCAGAGCCGGACGAAGCGGTCGAGCATGCGCTGCTCATCGGAGGGCACGATCGCCGACAGGCTACGCCGCCCCGGACGCCGCTGAAGCCCTAGAGGTCCCTTTCGACCTTCACCTCGCCCATGTCCACGGAAGCCCGATTGCCGGGGGTATCGCCCGGGTCCATCGCGTTCATGGCCTCATCCGACGCCCGCATGTCCTCCTCGCTGTCGAAGAACAGGATCACGACGGCGCTCGACTGAGACTCGTCAACGACGATCCTCAGGGCCTTCGCGGCAACCCCGGGCGGGGGCCCCTCATCGTCGGCTCGCTTGTCGATCTCGGCGATCCGCTCCGGGCTCACGTCCGTGAACCTGACGACGCGCGCGTACATATGTCTCCTCCTCCGTAGTTGCGGCGATCCTATCCGTCCTGGCTCGGGCGCCTCTAGGCCGAGCGGCGGACGCTGACGTCCTCCGACTCCTCGGCGGCGGTCTCTGCCTCCGCCGGGGTCTCCGCAGCGGCGGGGCGCTCCGCCGCCCGCTTCGCCGCTGCGCCGACGAAGTCACGGAAGAGCGGCTCCGGGCGGGTCGGGCGGGAGTTGAACTCGGGGTGGAACTGCGAGGCGACGAAGAACGGGTGGTCCGGCAGCTCGATCACCTCGACCAGCCGGTCGTCCGGAGAGGTCCCGCTCGCGACCAGGCCCTCGTCCTCGAGACGGCGACGGAGCATGTTGTTGACCTCATAGCGGTGGCGGTGGCGCTTGTAGATGACGGCCTCGCCAAAGATCTCCCGGGCCTGGGTTCCCTCGTGGAGCTTCACCGGGTCGGCGCCGAGGCGCATCGTCCCGCCGAGGTCCGAGACCTCCTTCTGCTCCGGCAGCAGGTCCACGACCGGGTAGGGAGTCTCGGGATCGAACTCGGCCGAGTTCGCGCCGTCCATCCCGCAGACGTGACGCGCGAATTCGACCACCGCGATCTGCATGCCGAGGCAGATCCCGAGATAGGGAATCCCCTTCTCGCGTGCGATCCGGGCAGCCTCGACCTTGCCTTCGATCCCCCGCTCGCCGAAGCCCCCGGGGATCAGGATGCCGTCGACGTCGTCGAGCTGGGGATCCTCGATGTCCTCGGCGGAGACCAGCTCGGCCTCCACCTCCACCCCGTGCGCCCAGCCACCGTGGGTGAGCGCCTCGATCACGGACTTGTAGGCGTCCTCGAGCTGGACGTACTTGCCGACCAGGGCGATCTTCACCTTGTGATCGCGCGAGGCGTCCGCGCGCTTGATCAGCTCCTCCCACTCGGACAGGTCGGGGGCGGGAGCATCCATCGCGAAGTGGTCGAGGATCAGATCGTCCGCCCCCTCGGCGCGGAGCACGAGCGGCACCTTGTAGACGTTGTCGACGTCCCGGGCCGAGACCACGGCGTCCCCGGGAAGGCTCGCGAAGAGAGCGATCTTCTTACGGATGTCCCGGTCGAGCCCCTGCTCGGAGCGGCAGAGCAGCGCATGGGGCTGGATCCCGATCCGTCGCAGCTCGTTGACCGAGTGCTGGGTCGGCTTCGTCTTCATCTCACCCGCGTGGCCGACATAGGGGACCAGGGTGAGATGGACGAACATGCAGCGCTTGGACCCGAGGTCCGTGTAGAGCTGGCGGATCGCCTCGAGGAAGGGAAGCGACTCGATGTCCCCCACCGTCCCGCCGATCTCCGTGATCACGAAGTCGACGGCCTGGGACTCGGCGACTATCAGGATCCGGTTCTTGATCTCATCGGTGATGTGTGGGATCACCTGGACGGTGGCGCCGAGGTAGTCGCCGCGGCGCTCCCGCCGGATCACCGAGTTGTAGACGCCGCCCGCGGTGAAGTTCGATGCGCGGGAGGTGTTCTCGTCGGTGAAGCGCTCGTAGTGGCCGAGGTCGAGATCGGTCTCGGCCCCGTCCTCAGTGACGAACACCTCGCCGTGCTGAAACGGGCTCATCGTCCCCGGGTCGACGTTGATGTAGGGATCGAGCTTCTGCAGCTGGACGCGGAAGCCGCGGGAGACGAGGAGGCGACCGAGTGAGGCAGAGGCGATGCCCTTGCCGAGGGACGAGACGACACCGCCTGTCACGAAGAGAAATCGGGTGTCGCCGGGCTTCGGTTGGCTCAATTGACTCTGCCGATCGAGTCTAGTCGTTCGAGGAGCGGAACCCGGCCGACCGCGGCGGAGATCGAGCGAAACTCCCCATAGAGCGAGATCGCGATCAGTGCGGCCAGTGCCAGACAGGTCGCGGGTGCCGCCAGCGCGGTCACGAGGACGATGCCGATCATCCCGCCGATCAGGCTCGCGCCGCTGTCGCCGAGCATCGCCCGCTCCCGGAGCGTGAACCAGGCGCCGAGTGCGACCGGGGCAATCAGGGGAACGATGGGCCCGAGCGGCGCCAGGCTCCAGGAACTGAGACAGACCAGCCCCGCGGTCAGTGCGAGCGCTTTCTCCGAGCGCCCGGGACGCGTGTCGAGCAGGTTGCCGAGGTGCGCCGAGAGCATCAAGACGCCCGCATCGGCGACCAGCGCCAAGCCGACGCCGGCTGAGGCGTAGAGGGCGAGGCCGAGGGTCCCGACGGCCTTGATCGCGCCGGTGGAGAGCCCGCCCCGGGCGACGGTGCGGGCGTGTTCCCGCCAACCGCGGGGGCCGCCGTCGACCAGGTCATCGAGCAGCCCGAGGCACCCCACTCCGGCGAGGAAGACCAGGGAGCGGCTCGGGTTCGCGGCGAGCGCCGCCAGCGCCGCGACGACCAGCAGCGCGCCGAGCGGGAAGGCGACCCGCCTGCCTCGGTAGTTGGCCCGCCGCCGCACGTCCCCTACCGTGCCGGGTAGAGGTGGCTGACGCCCTTGGCGTCGACCAGCGTCTCGCCGATCCGGAGCCGCGTCAAGAAGGTGGACGACATCCCGCCCCGGCGACGTTCCAGGAACTCGAGCAGGTTGAAGTGGGCCCCGACGCTGACGATCAGCGCCGCGCCCTTCTCGAAGGCGAGGAGCATCGCCACGTCCTGGCTCGTCCCCGCCGAGGGGATCACGGTGTGCGCCAGCCCGAGGCGGCCGAGCCGGCCGGCGCCCGGTGCCTCGCCGTCGGGATAGGCGTGGACGATCAGCTCGGCGCCGCTGCGCAGCGCCGCCTCGCCGGCGGAGTCCATGTCGCCGAGGATCACGTCGGGGAGGAAGCCCTCGCCCACGATCGCGTCAGCGCCCCCGTCCACGCCGACCAGGATCGGGTTGACGTCCTCGATGTATGCGCGTAGAGCCCGCAGATCGCGGACGTGGTTGGTCCCCCGGACGACGATCAGGACCTGCTGGTCGCGAAAGCGCGTCCGCGTCTCCGGCAGGTCGATCCCACCGGAGAGCAGACTTCCCTCCTCACGAAGGTGGGCCATCGTGTTCTCGGTGAAGTCGTGGAGCGCGCGGTCGATCCGGCGCCGCTGCTCCTCCAGGCGCATGGCCAGCTCGTCGGCCTCGAGCACCCGCCCCTCCGTGACCAGCTCGCCACCCGTTCGGATGCGCCCGCCCTCGACCTCGAGCTCGTCCCCCTCCTCGATCCGATCGAACAGCTCGGGCCCCGTGTCGATCAGTCGAACACCCGCTCGGACCAGCGTCAGCGGCCCGGTGTTCGGATAGGTGCCGTCGGTCGACGGTGCGGCGTTGAGCGTCGCACGGACACCCGACGCGGCCAGCTCCTCGGCGGCGATCCGGTCGAGGTTGCGGTGGTCGATCACGGCGAGGTCGCCAGGTCCGAGGCGCTTGACCAGCTCCTTGGTGCGCCGGCCGAGCCGGGCAGTGCCGCGGATCGCGGTGGCGGTGGCGAGCGCCATCGCCGGAGCCTATGTCGTATCGGGTGACCTGGCCCGTGGTGCCGGCGCGTCAGGCCGCCTTGAGCAGCTGGCGAGCATGGCGATCTGCGGCCTTGTCCCCATCATCGCCGCCGAGCATCCGGACGATCTCCGCCACCAGCCCCTCACCGTCGACCTGCTCGACCCGCGCGGTTGCCTGGCCAGCGTCGACGTTCTTCTCGATCCGGAAGTGGCTCTGGGCCATAGAGGCGACCTGAGGGAGATGGGTGATGCAGAGGACCTGGCGCTCCTCACCGAGTGACCGAAGCCTCTCAGCCACCGCCCTGGCGGTGTTGCCGCCGATGCCGGCATCGATCTCGTCGAAGACGTAGGTGGCCGCCCCACCCCTCGCCCCCTGGCCCGCGAGCGCCAGCATGACGCGAGAGAGCTCGCCGCCGGAGGCTGCGTCGCGGAGTGGCGAGAGCGGCATTCCCGGATTGGTGGCAACCTGGAAGGTGACCCGCTCCTGTCCCAGGGCGCCGAAGCCCTCCGGGTGCGGGTCGAGTGTCACCTCGAGCTTCGCCCCGCTCATCGCCAGCTGGTCGAGCTCTGCAGCAACCCGTTTCTCCAGCCGCCGCGCGGACTTGGCCCGCACCTCGCTGAGCTGCCCGGCCAGATCGGTCCGCTCCCGCATCGCCTTGGCCAGGCCCACCTCCAGCCGATCGGTGCGCTCGCCGGCGCCCTCGATCGTCTCGATCTCGGCGCGGCAGTGGTCCGCATGAGCAAGCACCGACTCGATCGAGCCACCGTGCTTGCGCTTCAGACGCTCCAGGGCCTCCATGCGCTCCTCGACCTGCTCGAGGCGCCCCGGCTCGGCCTCGATCCCCTCGGCGTAGCCGCGTAGGTCCACCGCCAGCTCCTGGAGCTCGACACGCAGTCCGCGGGCGGTCTCCGCGAGCCTGTCGAGCTCGGAGTCCACTCCACTCTGAGCCGCCAGGGCGGCCTCCGCCGACCCGACCGCTTCGGCCGCGCCGCCGCCGTCATCACCCGAGACGCCCGACAGTGCCTCAGCCGCCGCGCCGCACAGTGCCTCGGCGTGACGCAGCCGCTGCCGCTCCGGCGCCAGCTCCGCCTCCTCCGCCGGGTCGGGTTTCGTCGTCTCGATCTCATCGAGCTCATAGCGCAGGATGTCGAGGTCGCGCTCGCGCGCGCCCTCGCGCTCCCGGATCTCCTCCAGCTCGCGCTCGATCCGCACCACCTCGGCGTGCGCATCGCGATAGGCGCGCCGCCGCGCGAGGTGCTCCTCCCCCGCAAACCCGTCGAGCGTCTCGAGCTGGGCCCCGGACAGGGTCAGCTTGCGGTGCTCGTGCTGCCCGTAGAAGGCGAGCAGGCGCGAGCCCAGCGTTTGAAGATCGGGCGCGGACGCCGAGCGGCCGGCCAAGAACGCGCTAGTGCGGCCGCTCCCCGAGATCCGCCGGCCGATAGCCAGTTCCGTGCTCCCCTCCGGCAGCCGATCGGCGATCTCGGCGAGCTCCGGGTCGTCGAGGAGTCCCTCGGGAAGCTCGAAGACCCCCTCCACGTACGCCTCGCTCGCGCCGGGACGCACGATCTGGGACCTGGCCTTCCCTCCCATCAGCAAGTCGAAGGACTGGGCGAGGATCGTCTTGCCGGCTCCGGTCTCCCCCGTGATTGCGTTCAGACCCGCCCCGAGGCGGAGCTCGGCGCGCTCGATCAGGAGCAGGTTCTCGATCCGGAGCTCGAGGAGCATCGGCTCACCGTTCTAACGAGAGGGCCCGACGGATTCGTCCCCGCGCATCACGGCCGCGTGCTGTGAGAGATTGGATCTGTGCCGCGACCACGTCTCCTGCTCTGCCCGCAGTTCACCGAGGTCGAGTGGGCGATCGCGCCGCAGCTCTCCGAATGGGCCGAGGTCGCGACCTTTGACGCTCCCGGCGTCGGAGATGAACCCGTTCCCGACGACGTCCCGGCGCTGATCGATAGGGACGCGGTCGTCAGGAGAGCGGTGCGGGAGGTCGACGCTCTTGGCTGGGATTCGTACTTCGTGATCGGGGACGCGTGGGGCACGGCCAGCGCGGCGCACGTGGCGGCCGCGCGAAGCGAGTCCGTCCTGGGGCTCGCGCTGGGGCACGCGACTCTCGACTACCACACCGAGGGCGAGCGACCGGCGGTGAACGGCGAGGTCGTGGCAGCGATGACGCAGCTGCTCGGCACGGACCACGACTCATTCGTGCGCTACGGGCTCACCCAGTTCACGCAGGGCGGGTTCGACGAGGAGATGGCGGCCGAGATGGTCCGCCGGTTCCCGGCGGCGGACGTCGTCTCACGCGTCTGGGAGATGCACACCGGGCGGGTAGAGCCGATCGGCGATCTGCTTCGAGAGCTCGACAAGCCTCTGTTGATTGCGCGACACGAGGGCTGTCTGGTGTTCACGGCGGAGGGATACGAGGACGCGGCCGCCGCCTTCCCGGACTCACAGAGGGTGAGCGTCCACAAGCCCTCGAGTGCGAGCGAGGAGTTCGCTGAGGCGCTCCGCGAATTCTGCGAGAAACTGGCGGGCTAGGCGGCTGCGGGCTCCTGCGCCTCCGCCCCGGCCTGCTCTGGCGGCGGGCCATGCGGGACGAAGTCGCTCTGGCGCACCAGGACGAGCACGGCGAGCGCGCCGCTGAACAGGATCAGCGCCCCGATCAGGAGGATGTCGTTGAAGGCGTCGGTGAACGCGACGCCCGCCGCATGGAAGGCCTGGTCGTGCAGCTGGGGCGGCGCCTGGCTAGCCGCCTGGGTGCCGCTGGCGGCGACCCCGTCGGCGAACCCGCTCGGCGCCCCCGGCAGCAGCGTGTGGAGCGAGTCGGTGATCTTGCTCTGGAACACCGCGCCGAGGGCCGCGATCCCGGTCGCCACGCCGGCGATCCGCATCGTGTTGTTGATCCCCGAGGCCATTCCCGACCGCGCCGCTGGCACGACCCCGAGCGCGGTCGACGCGATCGAGGGGTTGGAGAGCCCGATGCCGAAGCCGGAGACGATGAATCCGGCGAGCAGCGTCGTCCACTCAGAGTCGGGCTTGGCGCCGCGCATCAACAGCAACCCGACGCCGACCAGCACCAGCCCGATCGTCAGCGGCACTCGCGCCGGGATCTTCGCGACCAGGTTGCGGGTGGCGAGCGGCACGATGAACGCGAACAGAGTCAGCGGCAGGAAGCGGACGCCGGCCTGTAGCGGCGTCATCCCGATCACGCTCTGCATGTAGATCGTGATGTAGAGAAACATCGCGAACATCCCGGCCCCGATCGCAAAGGTGCCGTAGGAAACGCCCGAGAACGCGGGCTTGCGGAACAGATTGAGGTCGAACATCGCATTGTCCTGGCGCCACTCGACGAACACGAACGCGGCGAGCAGGAGGACCGCCGCAGCGAAGGACCCGACGATGATCCCGCTGGACCAGCCCTCGGCGTTGCCGCGAAGCAATCCGTAGATCAGCGCGAAGAGACCGACGGAGAAAGTGATCAGCCCCGCGTAGTCGAGGCGCTTTGCGTCCGGGTCGCGCGACTCGCCCGCCTGCGTCTGGGCAAGGATCACGGTGCCGATCCCGATCGGGACGTTGACGTAGAAGATCCATTCCCAGCCGAAGCCGTCAGTGAGCGCACCGCCGACCAGCGGTCCGACCGCGACGGCGCCGCCGATCGTCGCTCCCCAGGCGGCGATCGCGGTTCCGCGCTCCGGGCCCTGGAACTCCTGGGCGATCAGCGCCAGCGAGGTCGCGAACATCGCCGCGCCCCCGATTCCCTGGAGCCCACGCGCGAGGTGCAGGAAGGTGGCGTTCGTCGCCAGCCCGCAGAGCAGCGATGCGAGGGTGAAGAGGCCGACCCCGATCACGAACAGCCGGCGGCGGCCGAAGCGGTCGGCGAGCGCCCCCATCGTCAGTGTGAAAGCGGAGAGGGTCAGCGTGTACGCGTCGACGACCCACTGCAGCCCGGTGAGGTCGGTGTGAAGCTCCTTCTGGATGTCGGGCAGCGCGACGTTGACGACGGTGATGTCGAGCAGCAACATGAACGTCGCCAGGCAGACGGCAAGCAGGCTCCACCATTTCCGCTCCATGGCCGGAGAGACTGCCTAGGCGAGCTTCCCGAACTTCTCCTGGATCCGGTGGTAGAAGCTCGACCCCGGCAGTTGCGCCAGGCGGCTGACCGACTCCTCGAAGCGCATCTCGAGCACCTCTCCCGGCGCCAGCTCTCCGGCCGCCTCGCCGTCGAGGGAGATCTCGACCGGCTCGCGGCCCGCCGCGTTGCGGACCTGCAGCGTGTCTTCCGGGGCAACGACGAGCGCCCTCGCGGCGAGCGTGTGCGGAGCGATGAAGCTGACGACGTAGCCCTTCACTCCCCAGGCCAAGATCGGCCCGGCGTTCGCGAGGTTGTAGCCAGTCGATCCGGCGGGCGTCGCCGCCACCAGCCCGTCGCAGCGGACGCTCCCCACCTCCTCATCGCCGATCGCATACGAGAGCTGGGCAACCCGGCCGTGGGGTCGCCGGTTGAAGCTGACGTCATTGAGCGCCAACGGCCTCTCAATAGGCAGATCGACCTTCAGGGCCGGCATCTCCATCGAGGCGAAATCGCCGCTGAATGCTCGCTGAAGGCCGTCCACCAGCTGCTCTCGCTCCACCGCCGCCAAGAAGCCGACCGTCCCATAGTTGATGCCGAAGACGGGCACGCCGGTATGCGCGAACCGCCGCAGCGCGTAGAGGATGCTGCCGTCTCCACCGAGGACGATGCAGACGTCGGGCAGCTCCCCATCGTCCACAGTCTCGATCTCGGCAGCGGCATCCGGCAACTTCTCGAGCTCATCGGGGGTCGAGATCAACTCCGCCGATGCGGCCCGGGCGGCCTCGACCGTCGCAGCAATCGCCTCGGAGGGCGCCGTTGGGTGAGTGTGGGTGATCAGCATGGCGCGCGTCACGGCTCGACCCCCTCCAGGGCGGCATCGAGTTCCACGGGGTCGCCGCTCCTCGAGGCCCAGACGAAGGTCTCCCGGTTTCCCTTCGGGCCGGGGAGCCCGGACGAGGCGAGGCCGCGAACGACGAGGTTCTCCTTCTGGGCCGCCTCCGCGACCTGTCGGATCGCGTCGCGGCGATCCTCCACGTCGCGCACCACGCCCCCCTTCCCGACCTTCTCCTTTCCCGCCTCGAACTGGGGCTTCACCAGGCCGAGCAGGTCGAGCTGATCGGCGCCGGTGGCGACGATCGACGGCATCAGCTTGGCCAACGAGATGAAGGAGACGTCCACGGTGATCAGCTCGGGCCGAAAGGGCAGATAGGAATCCCCCAGATACCGTGCGTTGAGCCTCTCCATGACCAGGACGCGGGAGTCCTGCCGCAGGCGCCAGTCGAGCTGCCCATAGCCCACGTCGACCGCGAGCACCATCGCGGCCCCACGCTGGAGCAGGCAGTCCGTGAATCCGCCGGTCGAGGCGCCGACGTCGAGGCAGCGACGTCCCTCGACCACGACGTCGAGCTCGGAGAGCGCATTGTCGAGCTTGATCCCGCCGCGGGAAACGAACACCTCGCCCTCAGCGACCACCAGGTCGGCGTTCTCGGGCAGCAGCTCGCTCGGCTTCTCGACAGCGGCTCCATCCTCACCCAGGCGAACCCGGCCGGCCCGGACCGTCGCCGCGGCGGCGGTCCGCGACGGCGCCAGCCCGCGCTCGGCGAGCAGGGTGTCGGCGCGACGGCGGGCCATCTGCCAACCGTACATATGCGGGGTGGGCCGAGCGGGAGTCCGGTCGCACTCTCCACTGTGATCGTGCTCACAGACCGATCGCACATACGTTCGTACCCTGGTTCTTGCGATGAGTGCCTTCAGAGCCATCCCGATCCACGTACACGCCGCCCTCGAGGTCGCGGCCGCGCCGCTTCTGATCGTGGCCCCCTTCGCGCTGGGCTTCGGCTACGTGGCGGGTGCCCTGAGCATCGCTCTCGGCATTCTGCTGATCGGTCTCGCCGCCTCCGTCTATGGCGATACGAGCCGGGGCAACGTGCCGCTGAGCGCCCACGCGGGACTCGACTACGCGCTGGCCGCCGCCACCATCGGGGTCGGAGTGATCGCGGGGATCGCGGGGGACTACATCGCAACAGTCTTTTTGGTCGGGTTCGGCTCCGCGCACATGGCGCTGACCGCTTCAACGCGGTTCAGCCGTCCGCTCGGCGCCTGATACCGGCCTACCTCCCACAGACAACACACATATCTCTCCTCCCTGTAGTACCCCAGGAACGGCCCGCTTCGGCGGGGCGTTTCTATTTCTGGCGTTTGCAGGGGATTCGCGCCTAGCGAGAGCGAGCTCTGACAATGCCCTGGAGGACCGTCGTGCGAGAGTCGGTGCCAGAGTCAGACACTTACGCTGCATCCTCCCCTGTCTCGACAGGTGCCCCCCGCAGGCTCCGTCTTCGCGTTCGCACCCGAGTCGATCAAGAGCGAGGCGAAGGTGTGCCGCGCCTCGTGCAGCGTGATGGGCTTGAGGTCCGCCCCAGCCCAGCACTCCTGGGCGTGGTTGTCGAGGCTCGAGGGCATGCGGGTGCGGATTGCTGAGCAGATCGCGGCTACCCGCCTGGTCCCAAGCTCGACTGCTGATGCCTCCTTTAGACCCGCGCCTCGCGCAGGCCCCAGCCGAGAACAGCCATCGCGATCCCGTTGAGGAGAAATCCAAGCCCAACCAGAAGGGCCAGGGTCGCGTAGCCGATGTCGGGGTTGGCGACTATCGCGATGCCGGCCACCAGCTCCACGATTCCCGCAAGGGCATGCCACCCGCGATTCTCATCTTCAGCGAAAGCGGTTGCAAAGCGAAGTACCCCGACGGCAATCAGCCAGATTCCGATGAGCAAGGCAACCGCGGCCACGCCGCTGATCGGATGGCGAATGAGGAGTACGCCAACAATCGCGCTGAGGACTCCGATGAGGGCAACCTGACCGCGATTGGGTGTGCTCCGCATGAAGGAGTCGACCAGCTCAAGGATTCCGTCGATCAGGAGAAACACGCCGGCGATCACGGCGAGCGTGGCGAGGCTGTCGCCAGGTTTGAAGAGAATGATCACGCCGGCGGCGATGCTCGCTAGGCCGACCAGCAACACCAGCCACCACGCCGACGTGGGTTGGACCGTTTCGCTTGCCGTTCCGTTGCTCATCGTCTGGCTCCTTTGGGCCGAGGGATTCCGTTCTGGCCATCTAACCCGCCTCCTAGTGGGGTCGCATCATCCATCCGGGGTGATTTTCGACCTCAGCGAGCTGGGTTCTTCGCAGAGCCCGGACGCCAGAGGCTGACGAGACCAGCGACAAGGGTGACGAGGAAGAACTGGCCGACCAGCATCTCGAAGACGGCGAAGGATTGGCCAACCGTCCCTGCAGGGACGAGGTTGCCGTAGCCGGTCGTGGTCAGCGTGGTGTAGCTGAAGAAGAGATAGTCGCTCGAGCGCGGATGGGGTACGTCGGTGAAGAACTCGGTGTGCGTCCAGCGGCCGAAGGCCAGGAAGAGGAACGCGAACAACAGGCCGAGCAGAGTGAAGACGCTGATCGCTCCCAGGATCGTGCGGAAGTCGACTTCGATTGCCGTGATCACTCGGCGGAGAATCGTGACCGCGGCGATCGCCAGGAGGATCGAGGTAGCGACGAATGCGACGCTCAACAAGCGATCCGAGGTGGTGGCCTGGGCGATCGCCGTCGCCGCTACCGAGGCGGCCACAACCGCTGCCGCTTGACCTACGCCCGCCGGGCGGACATCCGAGCTCGTGAGGGCCACGACCGCCGTGAGACCGGCTACGGCGATGGCGGCGGTACGGCCGCCCCAGCCCTCCGGGGGCAGCGTCATCGTCACCGTGAAGGTCACCAAGATGAGGAAGAGGACGAGGCCATAGGCCTCCCCGATCCGCTCGACCAACTGGAGCCGCGATTCACCCCGTCGGCGAGAGAGCTTGACCCGACCGCCGAGCGATCCCCGTTCGCCACTGCTCTGACCGCTTTCGTCCATGACCTAGCGGCGCCTCGCGAGGACGGATATCGCGATGACGAGGGATGCGGCGACGAGAGCGCCGAGGGCGCCGATCCAGTTGATGCCCGTGCTGTTGCGAACGTGGTCGGCGTATGCGATGAAAACGACCGGGATTGCGATTGAGAGCACCAAGAAAAAGCCGCGTATGAGGTCGCGCTTGGTGCGACCCCCCTCATCAGGGCCTCCGGCCGCGGCTTCGTCGCAGGCTCCCTGGCCGCCGTAGAAGAGGAGTGAGCGACTGCCCAGAGTGCGGGCGTGGCTCTCGCAACCCCAGGCCATCGCGATCATGAAGGTGACGGGCAACACCCAGGTGGTCACCCAGATCGCAGCGCCGATCAGCGCACCGATCGCGGCCCTCAGCCGCCAATGGGCGTACTTGTCGCGCTGATCGTCTTTGGAGGGGGTGACGAATCCTCCGAAGACAAGCATCGTGTAGATGCTGCGCACCCAGACACGCAGCGGCCGCCGCTCGGTGGGCTTCTCGGGGGAGGGATCGGCGATCACCTTGCGGAGCGCTGCTTGAGCGGCCTCGATTGTGGGATGAACTTGGCGCAGGACCAAGATCTCCGCGGAGATCTGGAGATCACCCGCATCGCGGTCATAAAGGGCTGCGATACGCCGCTCCATGACCCCCTCCTGCCAGAGGTAGGCGAGGTAGCCGGGGACGAGCGCGATCAGGAATGGGGTGCCGGCAACCGCGCCGTCGAGACGGGCGACCCGCGCGGTCTGGATGCGCGTTTCGTCGGCGATCACCCCGCGGGGAACCTCCGGGCGCTCTCGGCGGGCGCGCGCGGCCCACTCCATCGATTCCTCGCCCAGCTTCTGTGCGCCGTTGAGGGTGATCCGCTCGGAAACGTGCTCGGGGTCGCGATAGGCGATGCGGGCGAGCCGGCGCCCCTCCGATAGCACGCGGCCCAATTGTCCCTTCGAGTCGGTTGGGGCTTCCGTGTCAATCGGTGCCGAAGCCTGGCGAGGCATCAGCTCACCAACTCGATCAACCCGCGCAGCAGGAGCAACGCAGCAAGGATCAGCGCTGCCGAGGTGCTGATCTTGCGGGCGTCCTTTGTCACCCACGTCTGGAAGCGCTCGACGCCCCGGACCGTCGAATGCGGCGCGAACGTGTAGCCGAGCAGTGGGACCTCCAAGATGACCATCATCACCAGCGTGAAACCGAGCACGGCGAGCACGGTCACGGTGTCGCTCGAGCTCTGCTTCGAGATCTCATTTAGGCCGGCGAGGTAGGCGGCGCCGGGAAGGCTCAGCAACGCGCCGACGACGAAGGTGTCCCGGGGCTTGCCCTTGTTCAGGAGCTTCCTCCAGCGCTGCGTCTCCGCGGCCTTCTCGGTTCCCGTGCTCTTGCGCTGCTGTGTGTGCTCTTGGTGGCAGCGCGCCTCCCAGGCGGTCGCCCCGAGGACGACAACTCCGAGAGCGATGCTCGCAGCCGGGCTGAGCGTGTTCTCCGTCGTGTCGACGACGCTCGACCCCTGCAGCTTGAAAACGATCAGCAGGCCGAGGCCGATGCTGATCGTGTAGGCGCCGAGGAGGTACCCCAACAGGAGGCTATTCGGACTCGGGAGCAACAGCATGACCGTCGTCGCCGTCAACAAGACCGGGTTCAGGGCCGCCGCCAGGGCGTAGGCGAGAACCTGCGCCATCGCAGACCGTCACCAGTCCTAGTCCCCGGCCCTCGATTCTCGTCTCCTGGTTGCCAGCTCTTGGCGAAGAACGATGGCTTGTGGGCTGTAGCAGCGAAGGATGGGCACCCAGCCCCTCCGCCGTGCACACTGTCTGTATCCAGTTCCCCGGATCGACACCGTCGGGTTGCTCGGGCGAGAAGTGCAACGTCGTCGATCCATCCTTCGCGGCAGTGGCCGCAGGCGACGGGAAGCTCTGGCTGCCGGCCCGGGGATAGCCCTGATCGGTCTGCAGCATCGAACGGGTCTGGTTGTCGTAGACCGTGATCGACCAGAAGCGCTCCGCCGGAATGTCCGGCGGCAGGGTCATCCGGTAGTGGCTCTTCGCCGTTGAGACTTTCTCCTTCGCGTCGAAGAAGGTCATGAGGTATTGCGAAGCCCACGCCCGTCATGCGCATGCACATCGAAGGAGAGTCACCGGTCGCGATGTAGAAGAAGCCGATGCGCGAGTTGAACGCGCGCGCACCCGTGGTCGGGTACGGCTTGACGCCCTCCTTCGTGATCTCCGCCGGTGGATCCATCCACTTGTAGCCGCCGGCGAAGAGCGGGTTGAACCAGTGGGATTTGGGATCGTCGTCGTAGTAGGCAAACCCTTCATCGGCCCTGGCCCGCGAGCTGATCGTGCGTGCGGTCGCGTTGGCGATCGCTACCGCCTCTTCGAGGATCTTGCGCATGCGGGCGTCGGGCTTGAAATCCTGTCCCTTGACGATCCCAATTGATCGCGCATGCCCGGCGATCTCGGGCTCGAGGGCGGACGCCGGCTCTGCCTGAATGAGCTCGTCGAGTAGCTCGAAGAACGAGAAGTCGTTGGGTGGCAGGGTGTTCATCTCCAGTCCGGTGCCCTCGATGAACTCGGGCGGCTCGGGTTCCTTCAGCGCCGCCATCGGCGCGTCGCCGGATAGGAAGCTGCCGATGCTGGTCCCGAGCGTCCCCGGGACGTAGGGGTAGATCTTCAACCCCTGCTTGATCCTCTCCACGGTTGGTTTCGGGTCGCTGTCCTGCATGAAGGCGCGACCCAGAAGGCAGGCACCGTTGGTGGCCGAGTGCGCGATTTCGAACCCTCCTTCGGGCAGCGGCCCGTCGTAGTCCGGCCCGACCAGCAGGAAGCGCGCGCCCATGCCCCGATCGGGGCCGGGTAGACCGACGTCGATCACCCAGCGGAACCACATGTCATTGATCAGCCCGAGTGACTCTGGCGGGACATCGATCACGACCGGCCCGTCGCTGAGGTCCACGAAGGCGAGGAAGTAGACGGTGTCGGCGTTCCCTGTGAGAAAGAGCGAATGCGAGTCCATCAGTCCCGAGAACAGCAGGACGCTGCCGTCGGCGACCCCGGCATCGCGAAAGCCTCGACGGATTGCCAGCATCGAAACGCCTTGGAACGCGTTCAGGAACGCCTCCACGCCGCGCATCGAATCGAGGTTGTCGTAGACGCTCTCTGTGGTGGCGGGGTCCGGCACCCCGTCCGGGAATCGGAGTTCGCCGATCCGCGTCTCCGAGGTTGCTGCGGTCGAGACAGCTTCCAGTGCCGACTCGGGGATTGCCATGGTGCCTTCCTCTCTGATCGCTGTTTGAACGGGCCGCTTATTGGCCGATTCCAACGTCAGCGGGATGGCATCAAGTCCCGACTTCGAGCGCATCCTCCAGATTGGATGATTCTCAGCGGCAGTGCCGGGCCCCCACCGATTCATCCAATCTGGACGATGAAGAACGCATCTGGCCGTCCTAGGGTCGATCTCGCACGCTGGACCACCACGCCCTTCGGAAAGGAAGCCCGATGCCCAGACCAGCGCTCCTGCGCCCCTCCCTGAACATACGCCTCCATGTGGTGCCGACCCTGGCCGTGGCGCTGGCGGCAGCGGCATCGGTAGCCGTCGGATGCGGTAGTGACAGCAAGCCGGCCTACTGCTCGAACGTGAGCGATCTTCAGGAGTCGGTCAACGACCTCAAGGGCGTCCAACTCCAGAGCGGCGCTCTCGCCACCTTGCAGACGGACCTTCAGAAGGTGCAGACCAACGCAAACGCTGTCGTGAGCTCGGCGAAGCAGGATTTCCCGAGCCAAACCAGCGCGCTGCAGTCATCCGTCTCGACACTCTCCGCAAGCGTCAACACGTTGCCCGCATCCCCGACGCCGCAGCAGCTGGTGCCCCTCGGACAGCAGGTCAACAGCGTCGCGACAGCTGCCCAAAGCCTCTCAAACGCCACCAACTCGGCCTGTGACTGAGAAAGGAAGCCAAATGTCTGACAGACCAGTGTTCCTGTATGCCGCCATCTACGACGATCCCGGCGATGCCGAGGCCGACTATGAGGCTGTCTTCGACCTGCATGCTGCAGGGGCGATCGGGACCTTCGACTCGGCGGTGATCGAGAAGGACGAGGACGGCAAGGTTCACGTCCACAAGACCGAGAAGCCGACGCAGCACGGCGCCTGGACCGGAGCCGGCGTCGGAGCTTTGGTCGGAATCCTCTTCCCGCCCGCTGTCATCGGCAGTGCGATCGTCGGCGCTGGTGCGGGTGGATTGATCGGGCACCTGAGGGGCGGGGTGTCGCGTGACGATCTCAAGGAGCTCGGTGATGAGCTCGAGGCCGGAAGCGCCGCCGTGATCGTGCTCGGAGAGTCGAAGATTCAGGAGCAGCTCGAGAAGGCGGTGACGCGCTCCAACAAGCTGATCGAGAAGCAGATCGACGCCGACGCAGACGAGCTCCAGCGCGAAATCGATGCAGCAGCAAAAGAGGACGCGAGCTAGGGCCCCGGCGGTGGACCGAGGATGACCGACGAATCCAGCAAGATCGACCCGCGCGAGCTGAGCGAGATCTTCGCTGTCCCCAAGTGGCTGCGCGGCGCCGGGCAGACGTCCTGGCTGCTGGTCGGCATCGGTGCTCTTACTCGCCGGCACGATTTGGCTGCTCTCGCTCACCCAGGTGATCGTGCTCCCCGTGCTCGCGGCGGGGATCGTCGCCGCCGTCGCCTCGCCGGTTGTCGTATGGCTGCGCGCGCATGGAATCCCGCGGGGGATCGGCGCGGCGCTGCTGATGGTGGCAATCATCCTCGTCGCCATCGGCGTGACGCTGGTGGTCGTCGGCGGGATCACCGGCCAGGCCTCCGCCGTTGGCTCCCGGCTCTCCGGCGCCCAGGACACGATCGTCGGCTGGCTCAAGGATCTCGGCGTCGATCCCGGCAGGGCCGAGCACGCGAAGCAGGACGCCGGCGCCGCGACCAGCAACAGCGTCAAGGCACTGCTGCACGGCGTCATCGGCGGGCTCAGCCAGCTCTCGTCGATCGTCTTCTTCCTCGCGATGACCGCTCTCAGCCTCTTCTTCCTGCTCAAGGACGGCCCGACGATCCGCGCTTGGACCGAGCGACACCTCGGCCTGCCGATGGATGTCGCCCGGACGATCACCCAGCGGGTGCTCGGCTCGCTCCGGGGCTACTTCCTCGGGGTCACGATCGTGGCCGCCTTCAACGCCGCCGTCGTCGCGGTGGGCGCCTGGGCGCTCGGAGTGCCCCTGATCTGCACGATCGTCGCGGTCACCTTTCTCGGCGCCTACGTCCCCTACATCGGCGCCTGGGCCGCGGGAGCGTTCGCGGTCCTGATCGCACTCGGCGGTGCCGGCACCGACGCCGCCGTCGGGATGATCGCCGTCCAGCTGATCGCCAACAGCGTCCTGCAGCAGTTCGTTCAGCCCCTTGCGATGGGTGCCGCGCTCGGGATCCACCCACTCGCGGTACTGATCGTGACGATCGCGGGCGGCGCGTTGTTCGGGACAGTCGGACTGATCCTCGCTGCGCCGCTGACCTCAGCGGTCGTCAGAATTTCCGCGGATCTCACAAGGGCTCGGGCTGAGAAGCAGCCAACCTCGGGCGAGAGCGCTCCGCCGGCTGTGGCGATGTAGCGGCGAATCAGCCAGGCGTCAGGCGTCGCGCCGCTCGAGCGCGGCTTCTACGTCGAATCCGAGCGCGAGCGCAACCTTCGGGGCGCACTGGACGACTCGAGCCGCGCCGGTCACGGGCGTCACCGCCTCCAGGCTGGCAACGATCTCGTCCATCGTCGCGCCCGCGGCAAGGGCGTTGGCCACCGCGTGCTGAAACGAGTAGGGGGCCGCATCAACAGCGACCGTCGCGGCGACGCGCACGAGGGCCGCGGTCCTCTCGTCGATGGCCGGCTTTTCCTCCGCATTCCCCTCCACCAGGATCTCGTCGAGGAGTGCTTCGTCATGCACGGTGAGGCGACTCAGGTGTTGCTTGTATTCCTCCATCGGCCCGAGCCACACATACAAGCGGCTGCGTCCTCTTGGCGCGTCATCCATCTGGGGTGATTTCTGGTGTGTCGTCGATTCGCGGCGGGTAGATGGAGCTCTCCAAGAGCCCGACCTCGACTGCACATTCGATCGCCCGGCTGCGGGATGAGACGCCCAACTTGCGATAGATCGAGACTGCTTCGCTCTTGACCGTGTTGCGCGAGACGAATAGCCGGTCCCCGATCTCAGGGAACGTGAGGTGGGTCGCGAGATATGGAAGCAGTCTGAGCTCGGCTGCCGTCAAGCTCATGGCCCAGGCACCGGTCGACCCGGAGCTTGCTTCCACGCGATCGTGCAGCTCCCGCGCATCCTCGGCCAGGGAGCCCATCTGAGGGCGAAGCTCCAGCACCTCCTCGGTCTCGGTGAGGACCGTGCGGGCGGCGCCGGCCTCGGCCAGCGCGAGATGCGCGCGAGTCAGCTCGAGCCCGACTTGGATGGTCAGCCAAGGAATACCGTGGTCGAGTAGTGGCCGCAGACGATGAGCGCGCGCAAGAGCCGCACGGGCATCCTCCTCTCTCGCCTCATGCAGTGCGACCCGGGCCGTCGCCACGTGCGCTAACCCGCTGGTCGAGTAATCACCGAGTCCCACCTCGTCGACGAGTGCTTGTGCCGCCCGCGCCCATTTAGCTGCCTCGCCCCAGGCTCCCTGTTTGGCCGCGAGGAGTGCGAGCTGTCCCTGTGCGAGGAAGTTCTCTTCGACGGCATCGACGGGAAGCCGCACCTCTACCGACGATGTCAGGTCGTCCTTCGCGCGGTCGGTTGCGCCGAGCAGCGCATGGGCCACGCCGCGGGTGACCAGTGCGCTCGGCAGCCAAGGGCTATCGCTGGGAAGTTCATCGACCGCCAGATCGGCGTCGGCGAGCGCCTGCTCGACGCCGTCCTGCATCATCGTCGCTCGCAGATTGGCGACCCAGGGCTCGATCGAGTCGCAGCCATCCGAGAGCGGGATCTTCGACTTCGCCCCGTCGGCGAGAGCGAGCAAGGGCTCGGCATCTGCGGATCGCCCCGTCAACACACGAATCCAGGCTTCGTAGACGGCGAGCGCGGGGTACTGCGCCAACTCGTCGTCGCCGAACCAGGCCAGCCACTCTTCCAGGGTCTCCAGCCGGCCGTCGTAGTACACGGCCAGGGCAAGTGCGTCGACCAAGCCGGCGACGGTGTCCGGCTCGCCGGCTGCGTGCCCGTAGACGACCGCCTCCTCGGACAGGTCGTTGTCAACGCACCAAGCCATCGCCCGGGCGTTGAGGGCGCGCGCCACGTCCGGCTCGCTGCTCTCGAGCTCTTTGCGCAGCAGCTCCCCGAATAGGTGGTGGTAGCGGTACCACTCACCGCGACGGTCGAGGGGGACCACGAAGCAGTTGGTACGTTCGAGGCTCTCGAGCGTGTGTGCCGACTTCGTCGCCTCGAGCACGGAGTCGCAAAGGCCGCCGGACATGCGATCCAAGACCGAGGTGTGCATCAGAAACTGCGCCTCGGCCGGCGGCAGCCGCGACAGGATCTCGAGGCGGAAGTAGTCGGACACGAACCGGTCGTCGCCGGTGAAGCCCGCAGCGTTCGCCGGACTCGGTGCGCCGGCCTGCAGTGAAAGAGCGGCAAGATAGAGACCGGCGGGCCAGCCTTCGGTGCGCTCGTTGAGCTCAGAAAGCTCACTCGCCTCCAGCTCGACGCCGGCCGCATCCAACAGCAATGCAGCTTCGCGATCGTCGAGCCGCAGATCGGCCACGCCGACCTCCTCCATCCGTCCCTCTGCCCGCCAGCGTGCGACCGGCAGGGCCGGCTCCTCCCTGCTCGCAACGGCGATCTGCGAACCGACCGGAACGTACTCGAGCAGCTCGGCGAGCATGTCCAGAGAGTCGGGGTTGGCGACCGAATGCAGGTCGTCGAGCACCAGCACCAAGGGCCGCTCGAGTGCACCAAGTGCGCTGCCGAGACGCGGGACCCGCTTGGCCCAAATGGATCCTCCCAGGCCAGACAAGGCATCAAACACCTCAGGCTGCGAGCGGTTCCACGCGGTGAACTGCGCCTGCGATGTTGCGCAGGAAGACGATCGCTTCGTCATCTCGGTCGTCAAGGGCCAGCCAGGCAAATGAACGGGGATCAGCCTCGGCCCAGTTGGCAAGAAGGGTCGTCTTGCCGTATCCGGCGGGTGCCACCACCGTCACGAGCCGCGAGTCCGACCCGCTTAGCTGGGTGATCAAGTCCGTCTTCGCCACCGTGTCACGGCGCGCCACCGGCTGGGCGAGCTTGACCTCCGCGAGTTCGGCTGGAGCCTTCGCGACGGCCATCGCGAGCTAGATCCTAAGCCAGACGACTGACTCGGCCTCCGGCGACGCTCGCAAGGGCCGATTTTCATGCCGTTGGTATGACGACGCCGAGAAGGCGCGCACCTAAGGTCTCCGATCGCGATGGAGTGGTCACTGACGATCTTGGCCTTGGTGCTGATTGCCGTCGCCGCCGTCTCGAAGCGGCTGACCGGATCGCCGATCACGCCCGCGATCCTGTTTGTTTCGATCGGACTCCTGGTCGGCCCGAAGGTTCTCGACGGAATCGATATCGAGAGCACCAGCTCGGCCGCGAGAGCGTTGGCCGAGGCGACGCTTGCCCTCGTTCTCTTCTCCGATGCTTCGCGGATCGACCTCGGAGCGCTGCGGCGCGAGGTCGGGGTTCCCGTGCGCCTGCTCGGGATTGGGCTGCCGCTGACGATCGCGCTCGGAGCGCTTGCCGCCGGGGTGATCTTCGACCAGTTGACCTTCTGGGAGGCCGCGATCGTCGCGATGATCCTGGCGCCGACCGATGCCGCCCTCGGCCAGGCGGTCGTCACCGAACCGCGGGTCCCGGGGCGGATCCGCCAGGGCCTGAACGTCGAAAGCGGGCTCAACGACGGGATCTGCGTGCCGCTGCTCTTTGCAGCCGTGGCGGCCGCAGACGTCACATCCTCGATCTCCGGCGGGCGAACCGGGCTGACACTTGTTCTGGATGAGGTCGGCTACGGCATCGTGGGCGGCGTCGCCGCTGCGCTTCTGATCGGAGCGGTAGTCATCTATGCGGGCCGCAAGGACCTGATCGACGGCGCTTGGCGCCAGGTGATCCCGGCCGCCGGCGCTGCTCTCGCCTACGGCATCGCGAATGCGCTCGACGGATCGGGCTTCATCGCAGCTTTCGTCGCCGGAATGGTCTTCCGAGCCGTGATCAGGAAGGACCCCGGAGAAATGAACGAGCTCACTGAAGAGGTCGGCAGCGTTCTGAACGGGCTCACCTTCGTGATCTTCGGAGCGATTCTGCTCGGGCCCGCGCTCAGTGACCTGAGCTGGGACCTCGTCCTCTACGCGGTCCTCAGCCTGACTGTGGTGCGAATCGTCCCAGTCGCAATCGCGATGCTCGGCACACACGCGCGACTTCCGACCCTCGCCTTCATGGGCTGGTTCGGCCCTCGCGGGCTGGCCTCGATCGTCTTCGCGGTGATCATCATCGAGGAGTCACAGCTTCCCCACGAGCACCTGATCGTGCTGGCTATTTACCTCACCGTCGGGCTCTCGGTCTTCGCCCATGGCCTCACCGCCTCTCCCCTGGCCGACCGCTACGCCGACTGGTTCGCGAGCCATCCTCGAGACAAAGCGCCGCCGATGGAGAGCGCCCCGGCTGAGGTGACCCGTAGCCGCCGGCTCGTCGGCGAGGGCTAGGTGCCTGTTGCCTGTCCTAGCTCTTCTGTCCTGCCGGGATTGTGACCCCCTCCCCTGGGCACGCGCGAGTTCTCTCCTCCCTGTAGTACCCCTGAAACGGCCCTCTTCGAAGGGTCGTTTCTCATTCGCGAGTCAGAACCGCTGCTTTTCGTCCAAGGCGTCCAAGACAGCGGACTCGCTGCCGGCTGCTGCTTATCTTGACCGACGCTCTGCCGATCAAGACATCTCCCCATGGGTCGATGAACTCAACGTCGAAACCCTACCTTCCGACCCAGTGGGCCAGCCCGGGATTCATCGAGCTCTTCATCGTTCAGAGCCGGATGGCGACCAGGTCCGCCATCGCGAAAACCGAGACCCGCGAGCTCGGCCATTGCTGCGATCCCGGGGCCGATGGCGGCGCGGAAGCGCTCTGCGGCGGCCGCCAGATCGTCATCAACGGCCTGTCCGGGGGGGACGCGCGCGGGGTTCAGAGCCACACTGTCGGCCCACTCCTTGATGTCGGGCTCCGCGCTAAACGCGACTGATGCACGGCCGCCCAGGACCTGCATCACCGCCCAGTCGGTGGGTGTGTCCGAGAGCGGCGACGGGGGGCACAGGCGGTTCTTCACAGCATCGTCCTCGCGGGTTGCCTCCACGTATCCGATCAGTGCCGCCGCCAGGCAGGGGAAGCCCGCCCGGACCGGCTGAATCGTGATCGCCTCGTCGCCCCAGATCGGGATCAGCGGCGGGTACTGCAGCCCGGACGCGGCACAGTGGACGACCACCGCGTCCCTGCCGATCGCGGCATCGCCCTCGTCCAGTTCGATCCGCCCGGGCTCGATCCCGCGGACGTGTCCGAGCCGGACCACCCGCTCGATGCTGCGCAACAGGTCGAGCTCCCACTGGGCAAGCGTCGGTGTCTTCGCCATGGTCGGCGTCACCGAGGGGTCGATGCGGAGCATCACGCCCGCGGCTTCCATTCGCATGAAGAGGTCATCCGGGGAGGAGGCCGCGCTTGCCGCCTCCATGACATCGGCAGCCATCCCAATGAACACGGCGGGGTCGGGCTGGATGACCGCGCGGTTGAACATCCACGGCTCGCGGGGCCGAACCCAGCAGATCGACTCCGGGTCGACTCCGTTTTCGAGGAGCCACACGCAGGTGTCGGTTGCCGTCTTCCCGGACCCGACGATCACGAACTCCCGGGGTGCGGTTTCCAGCCTCGGTAGCTCGTTCACCGGCAGCGCCCGGACCCCGTCGGCGACCCCGAAGGGCGGCTCGGTGGTCGCGGGGATCTCCGGGGCGAGGTAGCGGGCGTCGACGATCCGGCAATCCGGGCCGGCTTGGTAACGCTGTCCGGACATGCGCGAGACGAAGGCGCCGTCACCCAGGTACTCGCTGTTCGGGTGGAACTCCACCCGGCCCGAGGGCACCAGTTCCTCGTTCAGCACCCGCGCGTAGTAGGCGCAGATCTCCGCAGCGCCCGCCCGTTCGTGCAGGCCGGCCTCGGGGCCCTCGCGCTGGATCGATCCGGAGCCCAGCATCGTCGAGGCCACTCCATAGAACGAGGACGCCTGGTGCAGCTGCACGAACGGGTACGCATCGAGCCAATGGCCGCCGGGCCCGTGCCGACGATCCACCAGCGCGACCTGCACGTCCGTATGCCGGATCAGGGCGTCGGCGAAAGCCATGCCCGACGCCCCGGCTCCGACCACCAAGTAGTCAGCCTCAAGCGCACACGCCACTACGGTCATTCAAGCACGGGCGTCCTGACCGCCTTCGCAACACACGCATGGGAGCTGCGGTTCCCCGGAACCACCGGGCTGCTCCCCAGTCCAAAGCACGAGTCTTCTACTCCGACAGCCCGGCGGCTTCGAAGGCTTGCCCACGAGACTCGAACAGGCGGAAGCGGACGACCTTCGAGTCCTTCAGGTACCAGAGGGCGAAGAAGTCGCGCTCGCTTCTGATCCCGCTGCCCTTGCCCGTTCCAGCCTGGCGGAAGACGCATAGGACCGAGTCGCCCGCGTCGAAGTATTCGCGGTAGTCGATCTCGTAGTCCCTCCAGGGGCCGAGCCATTCACGGAAGAACTTGTCCACCCCCTGGTGACCGTGGTAGACGCCCGCCGAGGGCAACCCACTCGCAGATGTGTCCCAGACGATCTCTGGATGGAAGTAGTTGCGCCCCACCTCGGGGTCTCCCTGCGCGAAGCGCTGCGAGAACTGCTTGACGATCTCGACGTTCTCCTCTGACATCACACATGCAGTATCTCTCCACGGAGAGTCCCTTTCCCTGCAAAGCAGGAGCGGGATAGTTCGGCTGGGCGGCGCGGTCCCTACCTCGCCATAGAGGTGAATTTCGGAGCTGTCTGACTGGCGAACGACTGGCGAACACCGACGGTGCCAAACCGCTGGATTCATGCCTGAGAGCGGGTCGGCCTGCGTGGCTGGCAGTTCTTAGGGACCGTGCCCCCGCGGTGAGTGTCCGGCCAGCGCCGGGCGATGGATGTGCGGCAGGTGCGCCCGCCCGCCGATCAGGAAGGCCGCGATCAGGAAGCCACCGACCGCGATCGCGGCGTCCATCGTGAACGCGGTCTGGATCCCGTCGATGAAGCCGCTGCCGGACTGCGCGCGATCGCTTGCGCCGATGAAGACAGTGGTGGTCAGGCCGAGGCCCACCGAGCCCCCGGCAATCTGGAACATGTAGATGATCGCCCCGGCGAGGCTGCGGCGGGATTCGTCGCAGGCGGTCACTCCCACGGTTGTGGCGGTCGGGTAGAAGAGGCCGATGCCCAGCCCCAGGATGGCCATGCCGGGGACCAGGGCGCCGAACGTCTCCTTGTCCGCGAGCAGGGCGACGAGCGCGGGGCCGAGGGCGATGCAGCCTGAGCCCAGGATGAGCAGCGGCTTGGCGCCGAAGCGGTTGTAGAGGTTGCCCGCGACGAAGGAGACCGCCGCGAAGGTGGCCATCATCGGCAGCATCCCGGCTCCGGCGCCGATCGCCGAGTAGCCGAGCACGTTGATCATCAGCTGCGGCAGATAGAGCATCGCGGCGAAGAAGACCGCCGACATCATCAGGATCGCCGCGCAGGTGTAGGCGAAGTCGCGGTTCCGCATCACATCCGGTGGGACCAGGGCGTGCTGCCCTGCGCGCCGCTCGACCACGACGAAGCTGGAGATCAGGATGACGAACAGCGCCAGCAGGGCGATGATCCGCGGATCGCCCCAGCCCCAGTCGATCACCTGGTCGAAGGCGAGCAGCAGCGAGACCAGGCCCACCGACACGGTGACGATCCCGGCGTAGTCCATCCGGGTGTCCTCCACCTCGAGCCGCGGCTGGTGGATCTGGCGCCAGGTGACGAAGATCGCGAACGCCGAAACCGGCACGTTGAGGAAGAAGATCCAGCGCCAGCTCAGCAGGTCGGTGAGGGCGCCGCCGAGCAGCGGCCCCGCTGCGTTGCCGATCCCCGCCGCGCCCAGGATGAAGCCGCCGGCCAGCCCGGCCCGCTCCTCGGGCAGGGCCGCGTAGGTCATCCCGAGAATGGCGGGCCACATCAGCGCTCCTCCGATTCCCATCAGAACCCGCATCGCGATCAGCTCGGCCTCGGTCTGGGCTGCGCCGCCGAGCGCGGAGAAGGTGGCGAAGATCGCCGTCCCGACGAAGAACGCCCGGCGGCGGCCGAAGAGGTCGGCGAGACGGCCACCGGTGACGATCAGCACCCCGAAGGTGAGGGCGTACGCGTTCACGACCCACTGGGCGGTGGTGACGGAGGTATCGAAGTCCTTCTCGATCTGGGGGATCGCGACGTTGATCGCGGAGAAGTCGTTTGCGATCACGAAGACCGCGATCCCCATCGCGATCAGCGCGAGCCAGGTCCCTCTGTCGATCGGCTTCATCGACCGCCTTGCCCCACGGGCCCCATGCGCCGCAGTTTGCCATTGACAGGGTCCCCGGGGAGATGATCCAATCGCACGCGGTCCGCGAAGGACCGTCCGAGCGGCGGCACGCCGCACGTTCATGGGGAGAGGAAACGCAACGCACCCGCTGTCGGCGCCGCTGCCCTTCGCGGCGATGGTCGCCTGCGTGATCGCGGGCTTCCTGGCGCTCGATCACTTCGCGACGCTGGACGAGCAGCTCCTCCTCGGTGCCGCCACGTGGCTCATCCTGGTGGCCTCCGTCGCGCCGCTGAGCCGAGAGGACCGGGCCAGGGCGCTGCTGGTGGTCGTGGTCGCGACCTGCGCGGAGGTGCTCGGCTCGATCGTGCTCGGCGCGTACACCTACCGGCTCGAGAACCTGCCCGCCTTCGTCCCGCCGGGGCACGGCCTCGTCTACCTGGCGGGGCTCCGCATCAGCCAGTCGGTGCCGATTCGGCGGCATCCGCGAGCCTTCGTCGGCGGCGTGATCGCGGTAGTCGCCTGCTGGGGAATCGCGGGACTGGTGCTGCTCGGCCGCACGGACGCGCTCGGCGCCATCACCGGCGCGCTCCTGATCTACGTCCTGCTGCGCGGCAGCAAGGCGACGCTCTACGCCGGCGTCTTCGTGATGGTCGCCTTCCTCGAGATCTACGGGACCTCGATCGGCGCCTGGCACTGGGCGACGACAACCCCGGACACACCGCTCCCGGCGGGCAACCCGCCGAGCGGCATCGCGAGCGTCTACGTGCTCTTCGACATCGCGGCGATCGCGGCCGCGCCGCGAGTCCTGGCTGCACTCGACGGGTTCCGCCGCCTCATGCCGCTCGCCTACTCGCTGATCCCGGCTGCCTCCAGGGCGTCAGCGCGCTCCCAGTAGTACTCCCAGCGGACGATCAACCTGGACGCACATGTCGCCGCGTTCACGGCGTTCGTACATCGCGCGGACCACTTCGACGTTTTTGCTCGGCATCTCGGCGCAGTATCCCGCCCAGCACGGTGGCTGCCGCGCCGGCGCCGGGTCGCTGCACACTCTCGAGCTCGATCGAAGAGCCGCGCCGGGCACAGCGCGGACAGTGCCGCGGCGAGGTCAGCGGGTTGCGGTCGAACATCGTGAGCCCGCAAGTCGGACAACTCAGATAGGACACGCAAACTCCCCTCCATGGGTTCTGCGGGACGAACCGTTCCCATGGGTCCGCCTGCCCTGTCCCCCCATCCGGCGCGCTGTGCACGGGCCATCGCCGACACCGCCAGAGTACCCGCTTGGTGACGAGTGAAACGAGCCGCTAGCGGAGGACGGTCTCGCGGCTGCCGAGCGCGGTCAGGACCCGCTCGGCGACGGCCTCTCCGGTGAAGCCGACCTCCTCGCGCAGGAGGGCCGGCTTGCCGTGGGTGACGTAGCGGTCGGGGAGGCCGACCCGCAGGATGCGGGCGCGCTCGGTCCCGTCGGAGAAGGTGTCCTCCGCGTGTTCCAGGACACCCGACCCGAAGCCACCGGATAGGACGTTCTCCTCGATGGTCACCAGCAGGTCGTGCTCGGCGGCCAGCTTCTCGATCAGCTCGCGGTCGAGCGGCTTGGCGAAGCGGGCGTCGGCCACGGTCGGCTCCAATCCCGTGCTCCGCAGGATCTCCGCTGCGCGCAGCCCGACCTGGACCCCGTAGCCATAGCCGAGGAAGGCGACGCGCTCGCCCGGGAGCAGGACCTCGCCCTTGCCGATCTCGATCTCCTTCGGGGCGTCGGGCATCGGCGCTCCCTCCGCGGCGCCGCGCGGGTAGCGGAATGCGATCGGGCCGTCGTCGTGGGCGAGGGCCGTGCGGAGCATGTGGACCAGCATCGCCTCGTCCCGCGGCGCCATCAGCACGACGTTGGGCAGCGCACGGAAATAGGAGACGTCGAAGGCACCGTGATGGGTCGGACCGTCGTCGCCCACCAATCCCGCCCGGTCCATCGCGAAGACGACGTTCAGCTTCTGCAGGCAGACATCGTGGACCAGCTGGTCGAACGCTCGCTGTAGGAAGGTGGAGTAGATCGCACACACCGGCTTGGCGCCCTGGATCGCGAGGCCCGACGCGAACAGGACGGCATCCTGCTCGGCGATACCTACGTCGTAGTACTGCTCGGGCAGCGCCTCGGCGAGCTTGTTGAGCCCGGTCCCCCCCGCCATCGCGGCGGTGATCCCGATCACGCGCGGATCGCGCTTCGCCTCCTCCACCAGGGCGTCGGCGAACACGGCCGTGTACTGCGGCGGCGACTTGGGCGGCGGCTTCTCGAGCTTCTCGATCTTCTCCGGCGAGTCCGATTCGCTCACCGGCAGCACACCGGGCTTCTTCTTGGGAGCCTCCTTGCCGTCGACGATCGAGCCGGGCTTGGCCGCGTGCCATTTCTCCATCCCGGCGAGGCCGCCCTCCTCGGCGGGGCCGAACCCCTTGCCCTTGACCGTGTGGATGTGGACCACCACCGGGCGCTCGGCATCGAGCGCCTTGGCCAGGGCATCGCGCAGGGCGGAGACGTCGTGTCCGTCGATCACCCCCATGTAGGCGAGGTCAAGCTCTTCGAAGAACAACCCCGGGGCCGCGTATGCCTTGATCGCGGCCTTCACCTCGGGGCCCAGCTGCTCGATGCGCCGGCCGAGCCCGAGCGGGAGCTGCGTGAGGCGCTCCTCGGTGTTGGAGCGGGCCTGGTAGAGCCGGGGGTTCAGGCGGACCCGCTGGAAATACCGGGAGATGGCGCCGACGTTGGGCGAGATCGACATCCCGTTGTCGTTGAGGACGATCACCATCGGCGTCTGCAGTCCCCCCGCGTGGTGAAGCGCCTCGTAGGCGACACCGCCGGTCAGCGCCCCGTCGCCGATCACGGCGACGACCTTGCCGTCCTCGCCGATTCCCTTCTGCATCGCCTCCTTCAGGCCGACGCCGTAGCCGATCGAGGTGGAGGCGTGGCCCGCGCCCATGATGTCGTGCTCGGACTCGAACACCGAGCAGAACGGGGCGAGTCCCTCGTATTGGCGGATCGTGTCGAGGCGGTCGCGACGGCCGGTGAGCACCTTGTGCGGGTAGGCCTGGTGCCCGACGTCCCAGAGGATCTTGTCGCGGGGAGAGTCCAGCAGGCTGTGGAGCGCGACCGCGAGCTCGCAGGTGCCGAGGTTGGCGCCGAAGTGGCCGCCGATCTCGCCGATCGTCTTGATGACCAGCTCCCGCACCTCCTGCGCGACCTGCTTGAGCTGCTCGTCCGAGAGCTTTTTCAGGTCGGCCGGCGAGTCGATCGAGTCAAGCAGCCGCTCGGGCTGCTTGCGGTGCTTGGCTTCGTCGGTCATTTAGGTGTGTCGAGTGTGGATGAAGTCGGTGATCCGAGCCAGATCGTCGGTTCTCGCCTCTGTCTCGGCGAGGGCTTCCCGTGCCTTGCGGTGCGACTCAGAGGCTAGCTCCCTGGCCCGCTCCAGGCCATAGGCACTCACATAGGTGAGCTTGCCATGCCTCTCGTCGCTTCCGCTCGGCTTGCCGAGCTCCTCGTCCGAACCAGTCACGTCGAGGATGTCGTCGACGATCTGAAACAGGACTCCGAGCTCATCGGCGAAACGGCGGTACGGAATTGTCTCACCTTCCGGCACCACACCAAGCACCAATACGACCCCCACGCTCGCCCCGATCAACCGCCCGGTCTTGAGCGAGTGCATCTCCCTCAGGCGGGAGGCGTTGAGGCTGACCGCGGCCTCCCAGTCCCCCTTGGCCGCGGCATCGAACTCGGTCACGTCTATGTACTGACCCCCGACCATTCCCCCCACCCCGGCCGCCGTGATCAACTCCCGAAGCGCGGCCAGAACAGCGCCGGGGTCGCCCTCCTGGCGAGCGCTGAGCAGGGACATCGCTTCCGCGAAGAGCGCGTCGCCGGCGAGGATGGCCACGTTCTCCCCGAACTTGACATGCGACGTCGGCATGCCGCGGCGGAGATCGTCGTCGTCCATCGCCGGCAGGTCGTCGTGAATCAGCGAGTAGGTGTGGACGAGCTCCAGCGCGGCCGCGGCAGGGAGCACTCGCTCTGGATCGAGCCCGATCGAACGGGCCGTCGCGAGAGCGAGCACCGGCCTGATCCGCTTTCCCCCGGCGAGCAGCGAATAGCGCATCGCCTCCTCGAGGCCCTCGGTGGGCGCCGTCGAGGAGAAACGGAGCTGCTCCAGATAGCCCTCGACCAGCTCTCGCAGGTCGTCCGGGTACTCGGCCATCGCCTGGTTCAGGGCGACGGCGTGTCTGTCGTGGCCCTCAGCGCTGCTTCCACCGCGCGTCCCGCCTCCGCCGCCGACTCGGAGGCCTCCCGCACCAGCTCGGCGGCGCGCTCCTCGTCCGGGCCAGCCTCCAGCTCGCTCGCTATCCGTTCCAACCGAGCGGTTATCGCGTGCAGATCCAGCCCCGGGCCCTCCATCGCCGTCACGGTAGTCGATCGGCCGCGCCCACTGATCGCCCGCACGCCGGGTGAGCTCGACCTCCACTCCGTCCGAAGTCCGTTTCGTCGGCACCGGAAGCGACATCCTCCTCCTCGGGTGCTTGCAGAATGCAACTTCCCGCTCCCCGCTACATCGAGTGCGCCCAAGCAGCGGTGGAGGACTACGCATCGAGCGAAAGCAGCCCAGGGACGTCGGCGATCGAGTCCACCGTGGCGGTCGGCTCGATCCCGGACTCCCTGACGAGGTCCTCCCTGTACTTACCCGTGCGGACCAGGATGCCCGCCAGCCCAGCCTCCATTGCTCCTCCGACGTCGGCCTCGATGTCGTCGCCGACCATCGCGGCGTGGTCCGCCGGGACTCCGAGCTCACGCAGGGCGAGCTGGAAGAAGGCGGGCGAGGGCTTCCCGACCACCTCCGCCTCGCGCCCGATCGCGTACTCGAGGGCGGCAACGAACGGGCCCGCGTCGAGGGAGAGGCCCTCGGCCGTCTCCCAGTAGCGGTTCTTCTGCAACGCAATCAGCGCGGCGCCATCCATCAGACCCCGAAAGGCTTGGTTGAGCACGTCGTAGTCCCAGCGCTCGCCCAGGTCGCCGACGATCACTGCGTCGATGGAGTCGCCGCGCTCCTCGAGACCCTTGAGGTCCTCGCGGAGCTCGTCGAGAACGACCAGGGAGACCGACTCGTAGCCCCCCTCCGCACACCGGCTCGCGGCCAGGGTTGCCGGGGTGAGCAGCTCACCAGGGTCGGCCTCGATCCCGAGACGCTCCAGCCGCTCCAGGATGGTGCGCCGCGGGCGCATCGTCGTGTTGGTGACGAGCCGGATCGGCATACCTGCGGCCCGGAACCGATCGAGCGCTTCAGCTGCTCCCGGAACGGCTTCCTCCTGGACGTAGATCACCCCGCTGAGGTCGAGGAGAACGCCCTCCACACCCTCGAGCGCGGGCGCCATCAGCCGGCGGCGCCTCGCTCTGCCAGGGCCGCCCCGAGGACACCGTTGACGAACCCCGGCGCGTCGGCGCCGCAGTACTCCTTGCTCAGCTCCACGGCCTCGTCGATCGCCACCTCGACCGGGACGTCGTCGCTGTGGAGCGCCTCATAGAGGGCGGTCCGCATGATGCTGGCCTCGAGCGGCGCGATCCGATCGAGCGCCCAACCCTTCGAGTGCCTGGCGATCAGCTCGTCGAGCTCGGCGCGGTGGGCGTCGACCTGGTGGGCGAGATCACGGGAGAAGGGCTTGGCACCCACGAGCAGCTCCTGCAGCCGACGACCCGTGACCTCCTGCTGGTACAGCGCGAAGACCGCGTCCTTTCGCTGGTCGGACCTGCGCATGGAGACAGGCTAGTGGCGCTCGACCTTCACCTCCGGGCCACCCCCTCAGGCGCGGGAGACGTACTCGCCGCTGCGCGTATCGACGCGAACGCTTTCGCCCTGCTCGATGAAGAGGGGGACCTGGATGGTGACGCCGGTCTCCAGCGTGGCCGGCTTGGTGCCGCCGCCGGAGGCGGTGTCGCCCTTCAGCCCGGGATCGGTCTGGGTGACAGCGAGGTCGACGGCGCTCGGGGGCTGGGCGCCGGCGGGGCGCTCGTCGACGAAGAGCAGATCGACGTCCGAGTTCGGCGGCACCCACCGCAGGGCGTCGCCGACGACCGACTTCGGGATCTCGACCTGGTCGTAGCTCTGGTTGTCCATGAAGACGGCCGCCTCGCCGGCGTCATAGAGGAACTGCATCTTGCGGGTCTCGGTACGGACGGGCCGGAACTTCTCGCCGGCCTTGAAGGTCTTGTCGATCACGGCGCCGTCATCGACCCGCTTCAGCTTCGAGCGCACGAAGGCGCCGCCCTTGCCGGGCTTCACGTGCTGGAACTCGACGATCCGGAAGACCGTGCCGTCGACGTCGATGTGGGCGCCGTTCTTGAACTGGTTCGTCGAAATCAAGGTCCCGGAAGGCTAGCCGTCACAGATCAACCTCCTTGGCAAGCAGATCTATCCGCGCAGGTCACGCCGGTCCAGCTTCGCCTAAGAGATTTCTAATCCCGTCCTTAGACGCATCTGATGGCCGCTAATGACGATCTAGCGATGGAGGTCCACGCCGGCGCCCGGCATCCCGCCACGGTCAACCGTGGAAATCGCCTCGGCGGGACAGAGGGGAACCAAATACTCACGAGCTCTGTCGCCGGGATCCTCACCGTTCTACTGATCGCTGAAGGGATCACGATTCTGGAGATGGGTGGCCTCGTTAGCGTTCACATGTTCATTGGACTGGTGCTGGTACCGCCGGTCATTCTCAAGCTGGCGAGCACGGGCTATCGCTTTGCCCGCTACTACGGGGGCGCGAGGGCGTATCGGGAGAAAGGACCGCCGGCGTTGCCGATGCGCCTGCTCGCACCCATCCTCGTCGCCATGACAATCGGGGTGTTCGCGACTGGGATCTGGCTCCTGGCGCTCGGGCACAAGTCTGACCAGGTGCTTCTGCTCCATAAGGTCACCTTCATCATCTGGGGCGTCGTCTTCGCGATCCATTTCCTCGTCTACGCACCACGCGCATTGAAATCGGTGCGTCGCGACTGGGGTTCCGTTCGGGACCAGCCGATTCCCGGGTCCGGCGTGCGCGGCCTGCTTGTCGCCGCTTCACTCGGCGTTGGCGCCGCGCTCGCAATCTCGCTGATCAGTTCGATCAGCGGCTGGCACGGCGGTCCCTCGGGTTGACTTTTGCCGTGACGGGTGGACCTCAACGAGAATCCGCAGCCCGACCAAGGAGGACACGATGGGATTCGATCAGTACCACGAGCCCGCAGGTGAGCTGAGCGCGGAGACCCGCACCTTCGCCCGCATGATCGCCTCACTCACGGAAGAGGCCGAAGCGATCGGCTGGTACGAGCAGCGCATGTCAGTTGAGCCCGACAAAGACGCAAGAGCGATCATGGAGAACGCTCAGCAGGAGGAGTTCAAGCACTTCGCCATGGATCTCGAGTTCTTGACCCGACGAACTGGGAACTGGCGTATCGCCCTCAAGACGACCCTATTTACCGACGGTGACATCGTCGAGGCTGGCGAGAGGGCTGAGGAGGCCGAAGGCCTCGGGTAACAGCTTGGCCTGAGTGGCCTCCTCCATCCGTGGGGCTAGGACCGCTTTCTGTAAGGAACCTCTCACCCGAGCCTTACCCTCGGCTCATTCAGGCCGGCCACGATGGACCTCATGAAGCTCAAGGTCCATATCGACAGAGACGCCTGTCTCGCCTACGGGGATTGTGCCGAGTTGGCCCCTGAGGCCTTCGAGGTCGATGACACGGCTCACCTGGTCGGCAGCGCGCCGCTGCGTCAGATGATCGACGCGGCTCGCGCCTGCCCCACGGAGGCGATCACACTGGTCGACGCCGGGACCGGCGAGCAGATCGCGCCCTAGTCCGACCTGTAGCCCGGAATCGAGAAGCGGAAGATCGCGCCCTCACCCGGCGGGGATTCAGCCGCGATCGAGCCCCCATGGGCCTCGACGATCGCTCTGGCGATTGCCAGCCCCAGCCCGCTGCCTCCTTCGGCACGGCTGCGGCCTTCGTCGGTGCGGTGGAAGCGATCGAAGATCCTCCCGAGCTGGTCGGGCTCGATCCCGCTGCCGTCGTCGCTTACGGCGAAGACTGCCGAGCCGTTCTCTGAGGCAATTGCGATGTCGATGTGGCCGTCGACAGTGGTGTGACTCACCGCATTCGTGACCAGGTTGCGCAGAACCTGTGCCAATCGATCCGGGTCAGCTTCGAGATCGCCATGGAGACTCGACTCGACGCTGTAGTGACGCGACCCAAGCAGGGGCAGATCGCGACGAAGATCCTCGACGAAGTCGTCGACCGGGACGCGGCGCCGCTGCACGAGCCCACCTCGCTCGGCCTTCGCCAGCGTCAACATGTCGTCGCTGAGCCGCTCCATGCGCCGGACTTCGCGCATCAGCTCATTGGCCTCGGCCTCGACGGCCTGGCGGTCGCCGGCGTGATCAGCAAGCTGTTCGATTCGTCCTCGGAGGACGGTGAGTGGGCTGCGCAGCTCGTGCGATGCGTCGGAGACGAAGTCGCGCTGCAGGCGAAAGCCCGCCTCGAGGCGATTGAGCATGTGGTTGAACGCCTCGGCCAGCACGCCGACCTCGTCGTCGCCCTCGTAGTCGATCCGGTGCGAGAGGTCCCCGGAGTCAACCGCCGAGGCCACTGCCGCCATACGCCGCAGCGGCCGCGAGATCACGTTGGCGAGCCAGATCGCGATCGCCACGGAGAGCAGCAGGGCTCCGAGCCCGACTGCGATGAAGCGGTTGCGCAGCGAGGCCAGGGCCTGGTCGACCGAGGTAAGCGGGTCGGCCACACGGAACGTGCCGATCCTCGTCCCACCGACCACGACCGGCTCGGTCAGCACCCTCAGCTTGCCGGTCTCGTCGGTGGAGATCGTTGACAAGCCGTCCCCGGCGGATACGATGCCGCCGGCATCAGCCTCGGCGCTCTCTCCGCCTCGGCGGCTCTCGGCGAGCTCCTCGTCGACGACCCGGCTCTGGTTGGTGACAGGGGCCAGTCCCTGGGGCGAGACCAAATAGATGCGGGCTTCGGGGTGGTAGCGCTGCCCAGCGACGAAGCGCTCACTCGCCGCCCGCAGCCCTGCCGGATCCCTGACTTTGCCGCCGCTGAGCACGCGCTGCTGGAATTCGGCGGACTGCTCATTCAGCTCGCGGTCGATTCGGCCGCGGAGATTGGCGGCTGTCGTCTCATGGAGCGCGACGAAGCTCGCTGCGACGGCAGCGATACTGACCGCGGAGATCGCCAGGACGAGCCGCAGGCGGATCCCGCGTGGCATCCAGCTAGGCATCGGCGCTCACCAGCCGGTACCCGGCCGAGCGAACCGTCTCGATCGGCGCCTCCCCGTCGGCTTCAGCGAGTTTCCGGCGCAGGTAGCCGATGTAGACGTCGAGGACATTGGTCCCCGGGTCGTAGTCGTAGCCCCAAACCGCGTTCAGGATCTGAGCGCGGGAGAGCACCTGGTCGGGGTAGCGCATCAGGTAGGCCAGGAGCTCGAACTCTCGCGCGGTAAGGCTCACGCCGCGGCCGTCTCGATCGACCTCGCGGGTGCGGAAGTTGAGGCTGATCCCGCCGACCTCCAATGAGGTGGCGTTGACCTGGCCGGGCTGGCGCAGGTGCACCCTGATCCGCGCCACCAGCTCGGCGAAGGCGAACGGCTTGGTCAGGTAGTCGCTGGCGCCGAAGTCGAGCCCGGTGACGATGTCGTCGGTCTCGGCCAGGGCGGTCAGCATGATCACCGGCAGGGTCTCATCGGTCTCGCGGATTCCCTTGACAACCTCGAGCCCACTTAGCTTGGGTAGGAGCACGTCAAGGACAACGAGGGCGTAGTCGCCGCTACGCGCGAGCGCCAGGCCTTCCTCGCCGTCGAAAGCGCAGGCGACCGAGTAGCCCTCAGCCTCAAGCCCGCGCTGGATGAACTCGGCAATCGGACGCTCGTCCTCGACGACCAGGATCCGCATGGGGCAATGCTAGGAGGGCGCCCGAGCTCGGTCACGAGTGTCTAAGAGAACTCTCATCGGGGGCTTACGAGGTGTTCACGGCTCCAGGCGACTATCCGGTCGTGATCTCGAGCCCGGCCCAGCAGCACTTTGAGTACGACCGCCGCTTCAAGCTCTTCGGCTCCCATGTACGTGTCCTGATCGGCGCGCCGGTTCGGCCGGGGCTCCCCTCACCGGAGGCGATGGGTATCCAGATCGAGTTCTTCCTGAGGCTGTTGCACCGCAAGCTGACCCGCTTCGACAAGGACAGCGAGCTCTGCGCCCTGAATGCTGCCCCCGGCGAATCCTGCTCCGTCAGCCCAACCCTGGCCGCTGCCATCGAGGCTGTCCTTTGGGCTGCGCGGCGCTCCGGTGGTCTCGTCGACCCGACCCTCGTCAAAGAGCTGGAGGACGCCGGCTATGCCACCTCGCGCGCCGACCAGGCCACCGAGAGCATCGCCGATGCGTTGGCCGGGGCCCCAGAGCGAGGGGCGGCCACGCCGCGGGCGGACTCTCGCTGGCGCGAGATCTCGGTCGACCCTGTTGCAACAGCGGTGACAAGGCCAGCCGGCGTTCGCCTGGATACAGGCGGCTGTGGCAAGGGACTCGCCGCGGACCTAGCCGCAGAGCGCCTTGGCGGATACGGCACCTTCGTCATCGACGCCGGCGGCGACCTGCGCCTCGGCGGCGAGCGGCCACTCGAGCGTCTGGTCCGCATCGACCACCCGCTCGACGACCGTCCCGCTCACGAGTTCCAGCTCGACTTCGGAGCGGTGGCGACGAGCGGGATCAAAACCCGCCTGTGGCGCACGGAAAGTGGGTTTGCGCATCACCTTCTCGACCCATCGACCGGGCGTCCCGCCTGGACAGGCCTGATCCAGACGACCTCGCTCGGCACCACGACCCTGGAGGCCGAGACCCTGGCCAAGATGGCGTTTCTCTCCGGGGCGGAGGGAGCGCGCGAGATTCTCTCCGAGCACGGTGGAGTGATCGTCCTCGACGATGGCCGGGTCGAGCTCTGCGGCCCACTGGCCGAGCGGCCCTGTGGGTCAGCCGAGGTGGTGGCGGCATGAACTCCTACAGCGATCCGGGCCAGCACATCTTCTGGATCCTCAGCCGAGCCTCGGGCGTGGTAGCTCTGATCCTCGCCTCAGTTTCAGTCGGGATGGGACTCGCCATGGCGATGCGCGCGGCCAAGGGCCCGGGCGCGATGGCCAGGCTTAAGCAGGCCCACGAAGCGACCGCGCTGACGGCGCTCATCTTCATCGCGGCCCACGGACTGGCGCTGCTCGGCGACAGCTATCTGCGACCCGGGATTGCCGGGATCGCCATTCCGTTCTTCATGCCGCACAAGCCCCTCTGGACCGGCGTCGGCATCATCGGCGGCTGGCTGGCGGCGCTGTTGGGCCTCAGCTTCTACGTTCGTCGGTGGATCGGTCCCAAGATCTGGCGCAAGATGCACCGCTGGACGCTGGCCGTCTACGCACTCGCCGTCGTTCACACGCTGGGCGCTGGGACCGATGCCCGTTCGCTCTGGCTGTTGCTGATCTTGATCGCGACTGGCGCCCCGCTGGCCGTGATGGCGGCAATCCGACTGCTGCCGAGCGACGAGCCCGCCGGACGCCGGCCTCGACGCCGGATTCCGCTCCCATCCGAGCAGCTTTCGAGGCCCGTCCAGGGGAGCCCCTACGACTACGAACCGGCAGGATGACCCCAAGGCGCGAACATCGCGAGCGAATCCCGCGACGCTACGCCGAGTCGCCCCGCACGGTGCGTGCGGCACAGTGGAGCCGCTCCGAGTCGCGCCGGCCGTTGCAATCGACCAAGGCTCTGACGGCGAAGCTGGCAGTGCTTGCCGTCATAGCCACCTTGGCGATCGGTGGGTTGATCGCTGCGCAGATGGCCGCAGGGAGCGACCCGTCGCTTGGCCCGAAGGCTGCAAAACGTGCCGGCAAAACCTCGACCTCGAAAGGCGCTAACGCTTCGGGCAGCAGTTCGTCGGCGAGCGGCTCCACCAGGGATCCGTACGCGCAGACGTATGGCGATGACGGCTACGGCTCCTCGAGCGGCTATTCGGCGGGTTCGAGCGGCTCCTCAGGCTCAAGTGGCTACTCGTACTCTCCTCCACCTGTGACCAGCAGCACTTCCTAGGGGGAGTTGAGACGGTCCGGTTCGCTGCCTGCGAATCGTGAGTCAGTTGGTCCGCCGCTGAGCTGATTGGTGCTGATCACGACGGCGCAGGGTAGCGACAGCCCGGTAGCGACCGATCGATGGAAACCCATCGCCGTCGCTCGCATCTACGAGGGGACCGCCAGCGTTGGCCGCTTCGCGATATGGAGGAGCCGGTGCGCGACGCTGCCGAGCATCAAACCGGCGACTGAGCCATGGCCGCGGGTGCCGGTGACGATCAGATCGCCGTCATTGCGGTCGGCAATAGCGACGATCGCATGTGCCGGGCCGCCGGCCGTGACATCGGCTAGTTCGACTTTGGTCTCGATGCCACGATCCGAGAGTTCCTTGGCCTCCTGCGCGATCTCGGCGCGGATCTGATCCTCGTCGACGCGCGGAAGCTCTCCACCCTTTGCTGCCAGGTACTCCGTGACATGCGCAATGACGATGTTCGCCTTCTCCTCCTCGGCGAGCTCGGCCGCGACAGGAATCGCCTGCTTAGCTCTGTCTGACCCATCCAAGGCCAAGTCGATTGTCTTGAACATGTCCTTCTCCTTCCTACTGGTCCACGGCAAGCTCATGACTCGCCCTCCTTTGCTCGGTCACGGGGGTGTGCGCAAGTCCTCTGGGCGTGATCAGCACTGGACAGGGAGCGGTCCTCATAACCGCAGACGAGATTGCTCCGAGCAGAGCGCTTCGAACGGGGCCGTAGCTTCGAGATCCCATTACCAGCAGGTCGAGCTCGATTGCCTGCTCAGCTAGGACGGCCGCCGGGTCGCCGTCCTTGAATACGGGCTCGGACTCCGTCTTCTCCCCCAGCTGAGACAGCCCTCGCTCCTGCACTCGATGAAACTCGTCGCGGATGTCCTCCAGCAGCTCACCGGCAAGGGCGACCTGCATCAAGAAGGGCGTCTGCGTTGGCACAACCGTGATCAACCGCAACCGGGCCCCCGCAGACCGTGAGAGTCGCTCGGCCTCCTTCAGGGCGAGATCGGCCTCCTCGGATCCGTCATATGCGATTCCGATTCGCTGAAAGCCGGCGTGTTCGCGGCGGGCGAAGCCGCACGACAATCGCAATTGCGACGGCAATGATGCCGGCGATCCAGGCGAGGCCCGCGGCGGCCCAGAGGAGAAGGGCCAGAGGATGGGTGAACTGGCGGGCGAGATCGCGCAGATGGCTGCGCTCCTCGCTTCGGCGGATCTCGTTCGGCCCGTATTGCTGGAGCCGGCGCTCCGCCTGGCGCTTACCGAGGCCGCCCGTACGCGTCCCAAGATGCTGGAGCAGCAGGTCCAGCTGCTCCTCAGGATTCACCTGTGGCTCGTCAGGCATCGAGCGGGCCCCGATTCCAGATCTCAGCTTCGCTCGTGGTCAGACCCTCCCCTCGAGGGACCTGGAGCTTGGGTTGCGTTCCGCCGCTCATTCCTCAGACACGATTACCGCTGCCGGCGCCGCCTGGCTAGGTGGTGACCACGGATGGCGACCCGTGGTATGCGCGATGTCACGAACGGCACGCGGGAATAGTCTGAACTCATGGACTTGGGCTACAGCGGCAGTCTCTACATCCTCGCGTTCGATCACCGCGGATCGTTCACCAAGCGGTTCGGTGTCGAGGGCGATCCCACTGCCGAGGACAACCAGCGCTTCGCGGACGGCAAGCATCTGATCTTCGAGGGCATCGAGGCCGCGCTCGCGCGCGGCGCTGATCCGTCTGCGACCGGGGCGCTCGTGGACGAGCAATTCGGGGGACCGACGGAGGTGCCCCAACAGGCCAAGGCCCGTGGCATCAAGCTCGCGATGCCGGTGGAGAAGAGCGGCCAGAAGGAGTTCGACTTCGAGTACGGCGAGGACTTCGGTGCCCACATCGAGCGCTATGACCCCGACTTCTCGAAGGTACTCGTTCGCTACAACCCCGACGGCGACGGAGAGATGAACAGGCGGCAGGTAGAGCGGCTCCGACGCCTCTCCGACTGGCTCCACGAGCACGATCGCAAGCTGCTCTTCGAGTTGCTGGTGCCCGCGGAGGAGGCCCAGCTCGCCTCCGTGGGCGGCGACACCGATCGCTATGACGCCGAGCTCCGCCCTGACCTGATGATCCGCGCGATCGCCGGGTTGCAGGACGCCGGGATCGAGTCAGACATCTGGAAGATCGAGGGAGTCGACGAAAGCGCCGACTGCGAGCGGATCGCCGCGCAGTGTCGCGAGGGAGACCGAGACGGCGTCGTCTGCGTGGTGCTTGGTCGCGGTGCCGACAACGACAAGGTCGACCACTGGCTCCGGCAGGGAGCCCCGGTGGAGGGGTACGTAGGTTTCGCGATCGGTCGGTCGATCTGGGGTGATCCGCTGAAGGGCTGGATCGACGGCGCCCTATCCCGCGAGGAAGCGGCCTCGCAGATCGCCGACAACTACCTCCGCTTCATCGAGGTCTACAGCGCTGCCGCAACGGGCGCCTGAGCTCAGTCCTGCGCGGCTCGGTGTTCAGCACTGCAAGGCACGACCACAACCGGGCGCTCGCAATGTTGGACGACTCCCTGAGAGACGCTCCCCAACACGGCCGAGGCCACGGCGGAACGACCATGGGAGCCGACAACCACAGCTCGAACGTCATTCTCTTCCGCGAGCTCGACGATCCGGTGCCACGTTCCGCGTGTTGCCCTGGTCGTGAGCGGCGTCGCTTCAAATCCGGCCTTGTTCGCGATCTCGACGCCCTGCCCAGCCAGACTCTCGGCATCCTTTTGCGCCCCCTCGTCGAACTCGGCGATCGCCGGGGCGAGGGGATGGTCATCGCCGACGATTCTGCCCGCCAGGATCAGCGCAGAGGGCGGCAACCAGACGTTGAGCACCAGCGCGGGGCCTCCGCCGGTCAGCTCCCCAGCTCGTTGGATCGCCTCGACCGAATCGGGGGATCCGTCATAGCAGAGCAAGACTGGGCGCTTGCGAGCTTCAGCGTTGTCGGGACCAGGACTCACCAAGCGGACCCTAGCGGCCGCGGTTCGCTGAGCAAATGAGAGCATCTGCCTGTGGCCGCGATCGAGACGGAGCAACTGAGCAAGTTCTTCCGCGAGCACCGCGGCATCGAGGATCTGACGATGGCCGTCAATGCCGGGGAGGTCTTCGGCTTCCTCGGTCCGAACGGCGCCGGGAAGACCACGACGATCCGGACGTTGCTCGATCTGCTTCATCCGACATCCGGCAGCGCCCGGCTGTTCGGCCTGGACAGCCGCCGCGATAGCGGCGCGATTCGGAGGCGGCTCGGCAACCTCCCTGGCGACTTCGGCTACGGCAAGGCCGCGACGGGGCGGGAGGCTGTTTCACTGCTTGCGCGGCTTCGCGGAGGGCGGGAACTCGACAGAGTCGACGCGCTGGCACAGCGCTTCCGCGCCGACCTCGACCGACCGTTGGGGGAGCTCTCACGCGGCAACCGGCAGAAGGTGGGGTTGATCCTTGCCGTCTTTCATTCCCCGGAGCTCCTCATCCTCGATGAACCGACCAGCGGCCTCGATCCATTGATGCAGGAGGAATTCCTGGCGCTGGTGAGGGAGGAACGTGAAGGGGGCTGTGCGGTGTTCCTCTCCTCCCATGAGCTGGACGAGGTCGAGCGGGTTTGCGACCGGGTCGGGATCATTCGCGATGGGACTCTGATCGCCGTGGAGCGGGTGGCCGATCTCCTCGCCAAGACACCTCGGCGGGCCTCGATTGAGTTCAGCGAGACAGTTGACGTCAACGAGCTGCGCGGGTTGCCGGGAGTGAGTGATCTCGCCGCCGACGGAAGGAAGGTCGAGTTCAGGGTCGCCGGAGATATCGACGCCGTGATCAAGGCCGTTGCCGCTCACCACGTCACGGACTTCGAGCTCGCCCACCCGACCCTCGAGGAGGTATTTCTCGGCTACTACCAGGACACACCCTGATCGCGCTGACGGCAACCCATTTCTACGAGCGCCGCCGATCGTTGCTCTCCTGGGGCCTGCCTCTCGGTCTGTGGTCCGCATTCATCGTCTCGATCTTCCCCTCGATTCAGTCCGCGCTCACTGACGCCGTCCGCAACTACCCGGCGGCGCTGAAGCAGGCCTTCGGTATCGGCGAGCTCAGCTCGGTCGAGCAGTACCTGCACGCAGAGATGCTGAGCCTGATCGTCCCGCTCGCGGCGGGCTACCTCGCTGTGCGATCGATTGCGAGCGGGCTCTCGGGGGCCGCTGAGAGCGGACGGCTCGACGTGCTGCTCTCGGCGCCGGTCTCTCGCAGGCAGCTGGTCGCGGCCGGCTTTTGCGCAACGGCGATCGAGCTCGCCGCTGTATTGGCGGTGACCCTGGCTCTTACCGAGATCGGCAGCCTGATCTCTGGCGCAGGACTCTCCTTCGGCCCCGCGCTTGCGGGCTTCGCCAATGTCTGGCCGCTCGCGCTGATCGCCGCCGGGCTGGGGGTCGTTGTCACGGGCTTCTCGCTTCGAACCAGCGTTGTCACCGGTTCCGTGGCGGGGGCTCTGGTCGCCATGTACGTGATCGATCTGGTCGGGCGCCTCGATCCCGGCCTCGACGGCATTCGCTACTTCTCGGTGTTTCGCTACTACGGGAACGCCATCGAGGACGGAATCGACCCGTGGTCGTTTCTAGGCGTCGTCGTGGCGGCCGGATTGCTCGGCGCGATCGGCGCCTGGCTGTTCGATCGACGCGACCTCGCCGTCTAGGGCTCGCGCGACGAGGACCTGGAGGAGCGTCCGTCCGCGCTGCCCAGGATGTCGGCCGAATCGAGTCGCAAGAAGAGGGCCAACCGAGGCCCAGCCGACCCCCCTCGGCGGACGGATCATCCGGAGGGCCGTGGGCGGGTCCCGCTAGCTGTTGGTGGTGCGGCAGATCAAGACCGGCACGCCGGCATGGTGGGCGACAGCAGTCGCGACGCTTCCCATCGCCACATAGCTCACCCCGCTTCGCCCATGAGAGCCCATCACGATGATGCCGACAGCTCGTTCCTTGGCGACCGCGATGATGCGCTCCCAAACCGGTGTCCCCTCGACAACAGCGAACTCCG
>CAWAGX010000019.1:0-7850 GCA_963781425.1 uncultured Actinomycetes bacterium
CCGGGTTCGGGACGTCTGCGGCCGGTGCTCGTCGCGCCGCGTACGGCCAGCACCTGGCTCGAGCAGCTCGCCGGCGACACGGAGGGACACAAGCCGTTTCTCGTGCACCGGAAGAAGGGCAGGACGTTCCTTGTGGAAGGCGGATACCGGCGCGAGGTGCGCTCGGGTTTGCTCGCCGCCACGCTCGAGCAGGCGTTCGGGGTCCGACAGGAGGTCACGGACCGCGAGTTCGACCGGTGGACCGACGGCATCCCGGTCGAGGTGCTCGAGGGTCCACAGGGGCCGCCGTTCGTCATCGTCGGCGGCAGGCGCCTCCCGCTCCGAGGAATCCCGCTCCCCTACCCCGTCGGCGGAGACGAGATCGAGCTCCTCCCAAAGGGCTCGGAACTCAACGTTGCCACAGCCAACGTGCCGCGCGCCTGAAGTTCCAGCAGGCGATGTACGGCAGGTACCAGGCCGATCGCCTTCGGTCCGCGATCGCGTGGCGGGGGGTAATAGGCACCGCGAAGGAAGCCGGCGGGCGCGTTACGTGCCGAGCGCGCCGCGCCATTCGCAGTCGCTCCTGAAGGCCGCGCGCTCAGTTACCGCGCGTATTGACAGGGCGAAAACCGGGATCACGACCGAGGAACGCGACGAATCGCGCTGTCGGGTTTGCGGCATCACCCACCGGCACTTCGACATCGAAGAGTTCCGGCATCCGCGGCATGCCGGCGAAGCTGCCACGAACCAGCCGATCTGCAACCTCGAGCAGCGATGGCGGGATCGTGGAGTCTTGACCCGTCGCGGTGGCGAGATCCCAGCCATATGTCAGCTGATTGAAGAAGATGAATTGTGCCCACGCCCTCGCCGGCATCTCACCGATCGGCGCGGCGACTCTCCCGTCCAGGGACTCGGGCGCACCCATGACCCTCAGCAAGTCGTCGGCTGCAGCTCGGTAGGCAGCAGACGCATCAGGATCGAGGAAGCCCTGCTCGCCGTTCGGGGGATGTGCGCCCCGTAAGATCGCCGCTCCCAGGCGCGGCAGCCAGACGATCCTGTTGACAAGATCACGTACGTTCCAATCCGGGCACGGCGTGCACAGTCCGTATTGACCGAGAGATACCGCGTCCATGAGATCCGCGATCCAGTCGGCCGTCTGCTCGTAGCAGCGAACGATGTCGACCTCGTGCCTGGCTGGGCGACGGGAACGTTCCCTCCAGGGATCGACCGTCAGCTCCACCGAGTAGGACCCACCCGGATCCCAAATGGAGAGATCTCGACCGATCATCTTCTCGAGCGCGCTCACGTCTTTGCGGAAATACGCGAAGAGCTCCCGACGCTCCTGCTCTGACAGCTCGCGCTCGCCGTTCGACGCTCCGGAGGAGCCCTCTGAAACCGGTCGCTTGGTGCTGAACAACACGCTCTCGAGGCCGGTCGGCGTGAACCCGGGTGCAGCACCGATGTGATGCAAGGCCTGCTTGTAGACGCCCTCAGGGTTCTCGACGATGTCGTCGTGCAGGACAACGAGCAATTGATCGCCGAAGAGCGTTTGGAACGGCTTCAGGCTGGCCGCATACCAGCCGCCGGTGACGAGGCTGCGCTGGTCTCGTTGTGGGGGCGTCCGGCGAACCAGTTCGAGGAGGTTCGAATCGCGAGGCAGCCGCCCGCGGCTGATGAAGTGGGACATCGCAGATTCCGCACGGTCGACTGGATTCCGAAGGATGGCGAGGAGCTGTGCGTCGGGAACGACCTCCTTGATGCGACTCGCGACCAATCGGGGCCGGTGGCGCCACATCATGTATCCGGGTGTTCCCTCACCCACAATGGGCTCGCCAGACCAACCGGGAAACTGTTTGCGGTACCACTCCAACCCTCGTTCGTCGAACCGCTCAGGGGAATGGAAGAACATCGTCTCGGTCGGCGCGGTGTACACGTCGGGATGTTGCCCCAGGTTGACGCGCAGCCAACGGGTCGCGCTCTTCTGCGCTCCGATGATGAGGAACGTCGGCAGCGGTGCGGTGGGTGAAGTCATCCTCTCCAGCTCAAGCCGGTCGGCAGACAAAACTGTGCTGAATGTAGTGGTTCGGCGGAGACAGCCTGACGACTCTCCAGCCAGTCTCTTCGATCAGCTCGCACGCGTAGTCCTCGGAGTAGACGGCATGCAGTCCCGGTCGCGAGGAATCGAGTTCCCGGAACCTCTCCACTCGCCGCCGACCGTCCGCGTCGAGAGCCTCGGGCTTCGACTCCAGCAGCCTCGGATCGTCCGCCAACAACCTCGAGACGGAGTCCATGAGGCCATGGCCACCCTCTGTCAGCTCGTCGATGAACAGCGTAAAGAACAAGTTGCCGTCAGATCGAACATACCGTCGCAACACCGTGAGCATGGTGCGGTAGTCGTCTGGGGGCAGGTGTGTGAACACGGAGAAAAGACAGATCAGATCGAATGCACTTCCGCCGAACGGCAGCTGGAGGTTCGTCGAGAACGGGCCGCCCTCTGGGTTGTAGAGCTCGTTCTTCACGTCCACGTGCACATACTCGAAACGAGGATCTTCGACGTTGGCCTGCAGGAACTCGATCATCTCTCGGTAGACATCAACTCCGGCATACCGTTTGATCGGCTTCCCTTCGTTGACGAACAGCCGCGTGAACTTGACGCCGCAACCCACGTCGAGGAGCTCTGTTTCCTGAAGGTCCGCCAATCCAACCTGCCGGCACATGTACTCGATCAACCAGGATGCGGACTCCGCCTCCCACTGCTCGGAGACAGCTGCGCTACGCCTGAACCGGCGTGGAATCTCGAGCATCACTCCGGAGGTGTCACGCATTCCACATCGAGAAGTCACGCCCGGTCATCTGCTCGAGCTCTCGTAGGTCCTCCTCGAAGTACCGGGTGAGCTCGCGTCGGTCTGCCGGTGAGACTTCTCGCCTCCACTCGGAGGAGTCTCCCTCCTGATTGCTGTCGACGAACTCCTCGAGATGCGCCGGGACGAAGTCGGGCGCGGCGCCGACGTGGGCGAGCGCCGACTTGTACACCCCGCGTGGGTCCTGGCGGATGTCGTCGTGCAACAGAACGTGGAGCTGATCGCCGAACCGGGCTCGGAACGGCTTCAGGCTCGCGGCGTACCGCCCCCCGGCGACGAGACCAAGTCTGTCGTCGTCGGGCGCCGTGCGCGTTACCAGCTCAACGAGGCTGGAACGAGGGTGAAGTCGCTCGTGTTTGATGTGGTGAACCATCGCCGAGTTGGCCCGATCGATCGGATTGCGCAGGATCGCCATCAGCCTGACGTCCGGGATCGTGCAGCCGATCCGCTCGGCGACGGCGGAGGGGTCGTGCCTCCACATCATGTATCCGGGCGTCGCCTCCCCGACGATCGACTCTCCGCCGCATCCCGCGAACTGCGCCCGGTACCACTCGACGCCAAGGGACTCGAACCGTTGCGGTGAGTTGAAGAAGCCGATCTCGTGCGGCGACGCGTAGATCTCTGGATGCTCGCTGAGGTTGCGCCTGAGCCATCGGGTCGCGCTCTTTTGGGCGCCGATGACGAGGAACGTCGGGAGAGGGTTGTTGGACACAGCTTCGTTTCGGATCAGGTCGACGACGGCGCAGAGATGGGTCGCTCCTTCATGTATCGGAGCGGATTGTCCATGCCTGTCCGCGCGCCTTGGACGAGCAGCGTGTCGGTCACACCGCTCACGCCGCGCCATACTTCGTCGTCCTTCTCCGCCGCCCGCATCTTCATCGTGGCGCGCCGGGAGGTGTAGTTGTCCGCCGTGCTGTAGTGCACGACGAAGCTCTTGCGTGTGGCCCGCTCGTCCTCGACCGGCGCGCCGCCGTGGAGTAGGCCGCCGTGCCAGATGAAGGCGTCGCCGCGCTTTGCCGTGAACGACCTGACCTCGAGGTTCATCTCCTCGATCATCCGCGTGCGATATTTCGTCCACGCCTGGCGCTTCTCGGGTGCGCTGGCCTTCTGAGCGAACTCGACGGTGTCGTCGTCGAACTCGAACCACGGCATCCGGTGCGATCCCGGTGCATAGATGAGCGGCCCGCTCTGCGGGGTGATGTCCTCGAGCGCGATCCAAGCTGCGACGAGGTGGCTCGGCGGCCGGGTCACGACGAACATCGGGTCACGATGGAGGCCCTGCTCCGAACCGAACTGGAAATACAGCGACTGAAATGCGCGCGCGCTCTGACCAAAGATGAGCTCGACCATGCGGAACAGCTCGGGATGCAAGTAGAGGTCCAGCGCCGGTTGTGAATGCGAATGGAGGTCGGCGACGCGATAGCCGATCGACCGGTGGCGTTCGTCGATGTCACGGAACGAGACGCGACCGCCGGATTTCGGCGCGGCAGCGAGGTCGACCGGGCGCTCGCGCCACAGCCGATCGAGCTCTGCGTCGAAGTTCTGCGAAAACTCCGAATCCAGCCCGAGAGAGACGGTCATGTATCCGTTGTCAGCGAAGTTGCGAAGCTTCTCGGCCTCGGCGTCCGATAGTTCTCCCGCACCGAGTCGTTCGTCGATTCGCTCGTGAGCGTCGCGCTGGTCGAGCCACAGATCACTGATCAGCTGCTTGTCCGCGTCCAGTGTCTTCACGGCCGCACCGCCCTTCGTCCTGAGTCCCGACTCCTCTCGTACCTTCTCTCGAGCACGCGCCGAGGGTGGTTGAGCTCTCCGCGCGGCGCACGATAGCCCCGTGGCTTGCCGACCGCCCAGGGCGTTGCCGTCGACGGCGCCGAACCATGCTGTGTGCGCGTGGGCGTTCTGCGGCGCTAACGTCTCGATTGTGGTCAGCGGCGAAGATTCGCCCCGCGTGCGTAGTCACCGATGGGGATCGATCGAAGTCGACGGCGTCGGTGAGCTTCGGGACGCCAAGCTCTGGCCCGGTGGCGGTCGGGCATGGGACTGGAACGAGACCGGCACGCAACATCGACCGGGCATTCAACCGACGGATCTCATCGAGTTGCTCGGGTACGAACCCGACGTCGTCGTCCTGAGTCGCGGGCGCCAGCGCCGCCTCGAGACGACGGCAGCCGCGCTCTCACTACTCGAGGACCACGACGTCCCCGTGGTCCGTGACGAGACGTCGGTCGCGATCGAGGAATACAACTGCCTCGCCGCCGAGGGCCGGCGCGTGGCGGCTCTTTTTCACACGACCTGTTGATCGCCGCTTGTTCACCCAGTGGCCCGAGGTTAGTTCTGAATAACAATCGTCGTTCCCGCGCTGCGGCTCGAGTTCCCCGAGGCATCGAAGGCAATGCTGGTGACGGTGTACGTCCCGTTCAACAGCGAACGGGTGTCCCACTCATAGAACCAGCCAACGTAGGTAGCCCGGGCGGTACCGATGAGCCGGTCCGAAAGGGCGGTACCAACATGGAATTCGACCTTGGCCAGCCTCACGTCGTCCTGGGCACTGGCCGTGAGAAGGAGCGTGCCTGAAACCGACGACGCCGGGGATGTGTCGCGCGGCAGCACGATGGTTGTCATGGGTGGAACGTCGTCGCCCTCTGTTCGGCCGAGCCGGATCTTGAACACGTGGACCCGCTGACGATGGAACACTTCCGCAATGTGAGGATTGCGGCGTAGTACATCAATCTTCAGCGTGCGTTCTGCAGCCGGAAAGATACGTTCGTCAATGTAGATCCAACGGGCACGCAAAGCTCGTGCCGCCGCGTCAACCAACGGGTCGCGACCGAGAGACGTGAGGTTGTCGCGCAAGAAGAGGCGCTGACGGCGATCCGCCTCCGACGTCTTGGTCACCGCCGTGGAATACATTGGGAAACCGAAGAGCGGGTTGAGCTGGGCATGCGGGTACATCCACAGTGAGCCATCGGTTTCGGAATCGTTGATAACCGTGTCGCGCGGCTGCGAACGATGGGCGAGCCAGTCATACGCTACGAGTGACGCCGGTCTCACGCCTTGGACCGCATAGGCGCTGTTTACCATCGCTCTCGAAGTGCGATAACCCTGGAGACTGACGCCGGCGATGAGCGCAGCGGCGGCCATGGCAGTCGCAGGCACATACCAACGCGGAGAGCGCAGCAGACGTATCGCGCCCGTGACGGCCAGAGCGAGTGGCACCGCAGCGAAGAACGACACGAAGAACGCTTGGTTGTAGTTGACGCGCTGGGGCAGGTGATACCAGGGCAGCGTCAAGGTCTGGCTCAGGGCATCCTTCGAGACACTCGCTAGCAACGTGAGAACCAGAATCGCCACCCACCCGATGAGCCATGCGACGCGGCGGGTGGCAATCACCCAGATGCAGGCACCCAAAAGCGCAAGCGCGGCCAGAGCTCCTTGGCGTGCGGGCGTTCTGAGGTGAAGGGTGAGGATGGGGTCGAGGACATCACCGAGGCTCTCGACGGGTGCCGGATTGATGGCGGATCGTTCAGAGACGCCTCCACCCGCGCTGACCAGCGCGGGTGCGAAGAGCACTGCCATCAGAAGCATGGCCGCACCCAGGCGCGAGAAGGCCCTGAGAACGGTATGAACTCCCTTTCGCCACGCCCGCTCCAGCACGACGAGGACAGCTAAGAACACGATGAGCGGCAACTGCGTCGTGTGTACCGATAATGCAGCGAACAGCGCGAGCGCCGCGGGAGCGAGACTTAGAACGAATCGCGGGTACGCCCGCGCTGACGGCCCGCCAGATAGCACCACCTGCGTTACAAGCACGACAGACACGGGAACCATCGCCATGCCGACGATGAGCGCTATCCCGCCCCACGTGCTCGGCGCGTAGGGGAAGATGGTGAGTGCCGGGACGATCAAGGCGGTGAAGCCGGCAACCAGTGGTCGATGCGGGGCGAGTAGGCGCGCGAGCACGAACATCCCCACTGGGAGTACCACCGCAGCGAACAGAACCAAGAACACGATCAGCATTCGGCCAATGTCAGCGCCGACGAGCCGCGTCGCAATCGCGGCTGATGCGTGTGTGCCCAACGGATAGAACTTCGTGGCGCGGAATTGTCCGAGTGGATCGGTGACGACGATCTCTGACAGGTCGATCGTGCCGGTGTTCACGATCCGCGCCACAAAGAACGCGTGATGGCTCCCGTCGTTTCCAGCGGGGCCGAGCGCGACACCCCGAAGGCCACGCGCCCACGTCAATGCGCTTATTGCGACGCTGGAAGCGAGCAGCGAATACGCCACGAGTCGTTCGGGTCGGTTCTGATCGCACCGAGCCGGGCCCATCGTGTCCTGAGGACCGACGTCCCCCTCGGTAGCTCCGCGCCGCCGGATCCGTCGGGCCGCGAGCGCCCCGACGGCGAGGGCGGCGACAAGCGCAACGAATGCCGGGACCCCGAACGGCACCTGCATGAGATCGGTGATCTCGCCGAGCACGAACACAGCGGCGAGAGAGAACACGGGTACGGCAGCCCATGTGATCAAGGTGTTGAACCGCAATCGCAACGCTGATGCAATCAACGCGCCCGGCACAAGCAGAACAACTGTCGCACCGATCCCCGCTCGTCCGAGCGCCATCATGAGTGCGGTTCCCTCGTCGCTCGCCTAATGCCTGGCTGGCTCCCTGCCCCGGCAACAATGTTGAGGCCAGGCTCACCCGTACGCCTTCATGCGTCCTGGCCTCGGCGTCGCCGGTCAGTCACTCGATCGTGGTGAACATCATGCCGGGGGCAATCTCCGATGTGAAGCCCTTGCATAGGCGATGCCTCTGAACCCTGGCGGATGTGATCGTGCAAGAGCGACCCGGTCAGCCGGATCGAGTACCTGTTCAGGCGCCGAATCTTGAGCGCGCTATCTGACCGCGCGGCTGGGCGTGCCTAACCTTGGTCGGCCTCGGTCCGGGTGCACTTCTCTCGACATTGTCTCGCGATTGTCGTGTCCTGCAACTGCTGACACACTGGCTGGCCC